>JBIIBO010000001.1:0-206900 GCA_044239355.1 Ilumatobacteraceae bacterium | reverse complement strand
CTTTATTTTTGTTTTTGTTTTGGGATGGATTGGAGTCCATCCCTGAATTGACAGACAACGTCGACGGCCTAAGCCGCCTCGCTGCCCGCACTGGCGTTCAGTCTTCTCTTCTGTTTTCAAGGAGCAAATGCTCTCGGTATGTGCTGTGGAGCAGTGATACCGACCCCCCAATAAAACGAAACGCTTTATAGGGGCGAGTTGCCATGCTAACGGAGCCTCAACCCCTTTCACAACACGGGTTTGAGAAGTTTTTCCAGCACCTGTATCTGTGGATAACTGGCGACTAGTGGTCCAGTTCAAGCAGGTGGTAGGTGGTCTTTCCCTTGCGGAGAAGAATCCACTTCTCATGAAGAAACCCGTTGTGGGCAAGGGTTTGCCCATCTTCTAAGGGCACACCATTGACCCGAATCCCACGTTGTTGCACGGCGCGTCGAGCCTCTGATGTGGAGGCCACTACCCCGCAACGCGCCAAAAGCCCAAAGACATCATCGAGATCGCTGCGTGAAATTTTTGAGGTTGGCACCTCGTGAGCAACAGCGCTCAATGCAGCAAGTGATGCAGTTGTGGGATCAGCTCCAAACAACACATCGGCTGCACCTTGGGCGTCGCGTGCTGCATCTTGACCATGCACAAGTGCTGTCATTTCATTTGCCAACGTGCGTTGTGCAAGTCGTTGACCTGGTGATGTCCGATGTTCAGAAAGAATTGCATGCACTTCATCAATCGGCAACAACGAAAACTGTGCAAGATATTTCTCAACATCATCATCGGCCATCTGAATCCAGAACTGACGAAATTGATATGGCGATGTGCGCAATGGATCAAGCCACACTGCACCACTTGCTGTCTTGCCAAACTTTTGACCATCACTACGTGTCACTAAAGGCCATGTCGCGCCAAACGCACCGCGACCTAATGTTTTACGAATTAAGTCAATGCCTGCAGTGATATTTCCCCACTGGTCAGACCCGCCCATTTGCAATTCCACATTGTGTTCGGCACATAAGTATTTGAAATCATGTGCTTGCAACAACATGTAACTGAACTCCGTGTATGACAAACCATTTTCAGAATTCAAGCGGTTCTTTACAGACTCTTTTGCCATCATTTGGTTCACAGTGATGTGTTTGCCCACGTCACGCAAAAAGTCCAATGCGGTGATGTGCGACGTCCAATCTGCATTGTTCACCAAAGTGGCAGACGATGCACCGGGAGAGAAATCCAAAAGATTCTGCAATTGATTTTTAATGCTCTCGACATTGCGCGCCAACGTGTCAGCGTCGAGCAAATTACGCTCTTCACTCTTGCCAGAGGGATCGCCCACCATGCCAGTTGCGCCACCGGCAAGTGGAAACGGACGGTGTCCTGCAATCTGGAAGCGGCGCAAAGTGATTTGGCCCAAGAGATGCCCCACATGGAGTGAATCTGCCGTGGGGTCAAACCCCACATAAATCCCTATGGGCGAACTGTTCAGACGAGCTTCTAAGGCTGCCGCATCAGTGGAGTCGTGAATAAGCCCACGTGCGGTCAGATCGGCTAAGAGTCCCGGAGATGTCACCTCCCTATGTTGCCATGCCGGAGCACAACTACTGCGTCCTATTCTTGAGAGGTGCCCTCTCCGCCATTTTCTTCAGACCTCTCATTATTTGAAGAACAAGACCAAGTCCTCGTGTCGTTGCAAGTTCAAGCACGGTCCTGTGAAGCGGTGGGCTCACGCATGTACGCGCAACTTTTCCGTGACCTTGCACTGGATTATGCAGATAATGGTCGCACCTATGCCCTTTTGGCTGGACGAAGCCAACGGCCCATTCATGATGCACTCCCCCTACGCCTAGCAGGGGCACTGCATCGAATAGTTCTGCACGGCCGAGATGAACGACTTGCTCGCCATTATCCCAGCGTGGGTGGAAAACCTGGCGACGATTTCACAGCAGACGTCATTGCCTATATGCGCGATCATCTTGATGAGATTGATATTGCACTCACACAGCAAGTGCAGACTAATGAAGTGGGCCGCAGCGTGGTGCACCTCACCTTGCTGCACTGGTTGACCTCACTTGGAATCCACGACATCGATTTACTTGAGGTCGGCGCTAGTGCGGGATTAAACCTCAATTGCGATCGTTATTACGCATGTTCACATCAACTGCGCATGGGAGACCCCTCATCTCCTATTCGCATGATGGGTGACTGGTTTACACACACACCAGCTGTTCCCCCTACTGCTGCGCGCATTCATCGTCGTCGAGGAACAGATGTCTCTCTTCTCGATGTTTCTGATCACGATGATGCACTTCGATTGCTCTCATTTGTATGGCCCGACCAAAAGGATCGTTTCGCTCGCACCCAAGCTGCCATCGATATTGCTCAACAACATCGGCCAATCGTTGATCATCAATCAGCCGACACTTGGGTACGCGATCAATTAGAACGTCCACGAGAGCACGCCACCATGATTTTTCATTCCATCGTGTGGCAATACCTGGGAACTCAAGTGCAAAAAAATCTCACTCGAGCAATTTCCGAGGCCGGACAACATGCAACACCGATGACTCCCCTTGTGTGGGCGCGCATGGAACCAGATGGTCCACATGCTGACGTACAAGTAGACATCTGGAATGGACAAGATGAACCCCAGCATTTTCGTGTAGCCGAGGTTGGCTATCACGGCTATGGACTGAAGTGGCTTCTTTAGAGAGATCTCTCTAAGGCACGACGAATCATCTCGGGAACTTCCACAGGTTTAGGGGCACCAGGCGTAGTGCTGACATATGTGATGACACAATCAAAAACCGCATCGTCCGCTACCGACATATGCACCGTGACATCAAAAGATGTTCTTCCCCAGCGCGACACTGCACAAGTTGCACTGATGATGTCTCCGTAAGTTGCACCTTTGTGCCAAGTGCCTTGTGCAGTCTTCAACATAAAATCAAAACCCACATCAGAAAAGTTCACTAAGTCAGGCTTACTGCCAGTTTCAATAGCAATGGCATGGCGTACAAATTGTGCAACAGCATCATCGGCATACATCCAATAGTTAGCGTTGAATACCACATTCTGCATGTCGCATTCGTTGTAGCGCACACGGATTGTCTCGGTGTAGGCCATCTATAGGCGTCCCTTCAACTGCTGGATTCGTCCATGTAAACGCTCGCGTTGTTCTCCAGAGACCAATGGCCCAGCTCCACCTGATGTTGACCTGCGCTGCACTGCAACACCTTCATCAAACAATTGTGCGGCCTGTTGCCCAAGTTGAGGATGTTCTCTCACTAAATCAACCATCGAACGCCCCGTTGCGATGGAATCTCGCACAATGGCTCCCACGACGCCATGAGCTTGTCGAAATGGCATTCCGTTGTGAACGAGCCATTCAGCAACGTCAGTTGCGACTAATGCTTCAGCATCAGCTCTAGAACTCATCACCGAGGAATGAAATGTGGCGGTCGAGATCATTCCTTGCACAGCAAGGAGCGCCCGCAAAACCTGGTCCACCGAATCAAACAATGGTTCTTTATCTTCTTGAAGATCACGGTTGTAGGCCAAAGGGAGGCCTTTCAACATAGACAACACAGACGTGAGGTTGCCAATAAATCGCCCAGTTTTACCACGAGCAAGTTCTGCAATATCTGCATTCTTTTTCTGTGGCAACATCGAAGAGCCGGTGGCATACGCATCATCGAGTGAAGCAAAACCAAATTCCGCACTCGTCCACAGCACCCATTCCTCACCTATGCGGGAGAGATGAACTCCAATGAGCGCGATATCGAACAAAATCTCTGCAACAAAATCACGATCCGACACAGCATCAAGAGAGTTTGCAAACACAGAGGAGAAACCCATCTGTGTTGCAGAAAACTGAGGATCGAGCGGAAGTGAAGAACCTGCCAATGCCCCAGCGCCAAGTGGCGATACATCTAGACGATCTAGAGCATCACCGAGACGATCAACATCACGCAACAACGCCCAACCATGTGCGCGCAGATGATGCGACAATAAAACAGGCTGTGCGTGTTGCAAGTGTGTGTATCCGGGCAACCTGATGGGAGGCACCTGAGCATCTGCTTCATCGGCACGTGCGTCAAGTACTTCAACAAGATCAAGAACAGCGTTGCGTACACGGCGAATCTCTCGTTTACACCACAACCTCAAGGCAGTTGCCACTTGATCGTTACGACTGCGCCCGGTGTGAATACGTGCACCTGGCTCCCCTGCCAATTGAGTGACACGCCTCTCAATAGCGGTATGAATATCTTCATCAGTGGGTTCAAAAACAAACGATCCAGAGGCAAATTCTTGTGCAACTTGGTCAAGTGCATTCAGAACTGCAACACCGTCTACTTGAGAGAGGATGCCCACAGTTACCAACATGGATACATGAGCCTGTGACCCTGCAATGTCATCAGCCCAAAGACGTTTATCGAAGGAAAGGCTCTCTGTGTATGCCAGCAAAGATTCCGCAGGGGTGGTTTCGAATCTTCCGTGCCATAACGCGGCACCTTTGGATACGTTTTTGTCAGACATGACTCACTCCTTTTTTGCGGGGGATTCCACCGGTGACATCTGAGACCCCTGAGAGCATTCTGAATTGATTAGCTAAACCAGCGCCGCCAATCTCTTCAGTGGCCACACACATAATCGTGTCATCACCAGCCACGGTTCCTAAAAGACCATCAAATCCACTTCTGTCAAGTGCGGAAGCAACAACATGGGCACAACCTGGAGGTGTACGCACCACCACAAGATTCCCACTTGATGTCACTTCTGCAACCCACTCGGCCATGACACGACGCAACTGTTCACTGGGCGCAATTCGAGCTGGTGCATATTCAGCAATTGCGTAGGCGGTATCTCCACCTGCAACTCGAATCTTTACAGCTCCAAGCTCTTCTAAATCGCGCGACAATGTTGCCTGAGTTGCTTCAATGCCATGTTCTTTCAAGATCTCCAACAACTGAGGTTGGCTGGAGATGGGTCGCTGATCAATCAAGCGTGAAATCAATTGTTGACGCTGTTGCTTGGAACTCATTTTGCTACCCCACTTATCCAGGCCAACGCACCACGCGCGGCAGTTAATCTGTGATGACCTTGAGCAATGACAACACTTGAAGGACCATCAAAAACTTCTGCTGTCACTTCTTCACCACGATGCGCAGGCATGCAATGCATAAATTTTGCATTCGGCGCTGCCACGTTCATTAGCTCTTGCGTCACGCAATACGAAGAAAAAATCTTGCGTCTCTCAACACTCTCGGCCTCTTGACCCATGGAAATCCAAGTATCAGTATGAACAACGTCAGCATCCTTGACCGCCACACGAGGATCTGTGGTCTGGTGAATTGATCCACCAAGCGCTGACAACCGGCTGATCTCTGCATCGTCTGCGTGAAACCCAACAGGACAACCCAAAGAGATAGTTCCTCCAAGAAGTAACACCGCCTCACATAGAGAGCGGGCAACATTGTTGTAGTCCCCCACCCATGCCACAGACAAAGATGCAATATCTCCACATTCATCTTCCATGGTGATGATGTCCGCGAGTGCTTGAAGCGGGTGAGCGACATCGCTCAACATATTGATCACAGGCATCACATCACATGCGACCATACGCTCAATCACTGTGTGAGAAAACACGCGTGCGGCCAAAATTTTGTGATACCCGGCCATAATCCGCGTGACATCTTCAACTGATTCACGAACATCAAAACCAATTTCTTCACCACGTGTATAAATGGGGTGACCACCAAGTTGAACCACAGCCATCTCCATAGAGTGACGAGTCCTATTGGAAGGCTTCTCAAAAATCAGCCCGACACCTGCATTCGCCAATGGCTTGCTGTGTTGCACATCTTGAGAACGCGACAGTTCCACAATGAGCCGCACAGTGTCAGCACCCAAAGATGCAATATCAACCAAGTGTCGATGATTCATGACAGCACCTCGCCCAAGATTGAGAGCGCTTCATTAATCTCGTCATGAGACACTGTAAGAGGAGGCGCAAAGCGCAATGTTGTCGCATTGACTCCATTGACAATGAGTCCTTTTTCTAGCAATGCAGGAACCACATCTTTAGTTTCCACACCGGGAACCAACTGGGCACCCAACAACAGGCCAGCGCCACGCACATGATCAATCTGTGAAAATTTCTCTAGTCCTTTTGTGAGTTGCGCACCAGCCGTCACAGCAAGTTGGGCTGCATCAAGTCGTTTCATCTCTGAAATCACGGCACGCACAGCTGACGTTGCCAGTGCAGTGCCGCTATAGGTCGAACCGTGATCACCTGGTTGCATCACAGCGGCAACATCTTTTCTGGCCCACAATGCACCTACTGGCATTCCGTTGCCCATGCCTTTTGCAAAAGTCACTGCATCAGGAGTGATACCTGAATGTTCAAAACCAAACCACTTACCAGTTCGACAAAAGCCCGTTTGAACTTCATCAATCACCAACAAAATGCCCCGTTCGCGACACAACTTTTGTACCGATTGCAAATACTCCACATCACCAGGAATCACTCCGCCTTCGCCTTGAATGGGTTCAAGGAAAACGGCAGCCACTTGTGCATCAAGCATTTTTTCCAGAGATGCAATATCTCCATACTCGCAATACCGAAAACCGTCCAACATGGGCTGAAAAGCCTCGTGCTTTGATGGCTGGCCAGTAAGCGCAAGCGCACCAAAAGTGCGACCATGAAAGCTTCCTAACGCCGAGATCATCACATGACGTCCACGACCACCAAATTTTCTTGCCAGCTTCAATGCTGCCTCATTAGCTTCAGCGCCTGAGTTACAGAAAAACACCTGACCCGGGCCTGCTCCGGCATCTTCCATCAGAGCTGAAAGCTCTACTGCTGCTTTAGTGGCTGTTGCATTGGCAAAAAAATTAGATACGTGCAACAAGGTGGAAGCTTGTTGTGAGATGGCATCTGCAATGACTGGATTTGCATGTCCGAGAGAGACAACAGCTATTCCGCTCAGGAAATCTAAATAGCGTTTCCCAGAAACATCCCACAACTGAGTTCCTTGACCACGTTCAAAAATAACCGAGGGTGCACCAAATACGGGAATAAAGGGACAGTAATTGTGTCCCCCGTTCATCTCGGCAACTTCTTGTTGAGAAATAAAAGCATGCGTCATGACACATCTCCTGTAATCATTGTTCCGGCCCCATGGTCGGTGAATAGTTCCAACAACAGCACGTGAGCAATACGACCATCCAGAATGTGGGCGCTCTTGACACCACCACGTACCGCTTGAATGCAACTATCTACCTTGGGAATCATTCCACCAGAGATCACTCCGCCAGAGATGAGATCGTGAAGTTCAGACACCGTGGTGCGCTGAATAAGTGATGATGCATCATCAATATTGCGTCGTAGCCCAGCAATATCTGTGAGATAGATAATCTTTTCCGCACCTAGGGCTTCGGCAACCGCACCAGCGGCTGTATCTGCGTTGATGTTAAATGACTGTCCCTGTGTATCTACACCAATTGTTGACAACACAGGTACAAAGCCATCATCGAGCAACCCTTGAATCACATGTGGTCGTACTTTGTCAATGTCACCCACAAAGCCAAGCTCTTTATTTCGCTGCGTCACTTGAAGCGTGCGACCATCAACACCAGAAACACCCACTGCAACATTGCCGTGGGTATTGATAGCGCCCACAATTTGAGGGTTGACTTGACCATTGAGCACCATTTGAACAACTTGCATCGTGGCTGCATCAGTCACGCGAAGACCTTGAGAAAAAGTTGATTCAATGTTCAATTTTGAAAGCATCTCGTTGATTTGAGGTCCGCCACCATGAACAACTACCGGGCGAATACCCACGGCGTGCATCAACACAATGTCTTCTGCAAACAATGCAAGAGCATCGTGGTCCGATGTTCCTGCCAGAGCGTTACCGCCATATTTGACAACCACAGTGCGTCCAGCAAAACGGCGAATATAGGGCAATGCCTCTACGAGAACTTGTGCGGTATTCACCTCGCTCATGGATACACCCCCACTGAATTAAGTCCGAGGGTCTCGTCCATGCCAAGTGCAACATTCATTGCTTGTACTGCACCACCAGATGCGCCCTTGGCAATATTGTCCAGAGCCGCCAACACCATCACATATCCCGTGCGCTCGTCATAACGAGCAGTCAGATGGACACAATTTGTTCCTAGCGTTGCCTTTGTTGAAGGCACCTGCGGACGAATCACCATGAAGGGTTCATTGCGATAAAAAGTTGCAAGTGCAGCCAACAATGAAGCGGTCGTGGGCGCACTTGCTGCAGGGCGTGCATAACAGGTGGCCAAAATCCCCCTATTCATCGGTGCCAAATGCGGCGTAAACAACACCTGAGCCCCAGTCACCTGTTCAATCTCGGGTGTGTGCCTGTGATCAAGCAATCCATAAGCAGTGAAATCCCCATCCACCGTAGAAAACATCGAAGTGTGTTTGAGGGCGCGTCCTGCACCACTCACACCTGATGCAGCATCCACGATGATTCCTTCTGGCTGGACAATTCCCGATCTCACCAAGGGAGTCAGAGCCAAAGAAGCTGCAGTCACGTAGCAGCCCGGAGTCGCAATCAAAGGCGCGCCCACCAATTCATTGCGATACAACTCAGGCAAGCCATACACGGCTTTTTCCAACAACTCCGGTTGAGTATGTTCAAATCCGTACCAGGTGGGATACAGCGAGGCATCCTTAAGTCGATATGCCGCAGAAAGATCGATGACGCACTTGACCTTGCCCACTAGTTGAGGTGCAATTTCCAAAGCAGCCTCGTGAGGTACACCCAAGAACACCACATCGAGACCAGTGAACTTCTCGGCAGAGAACTCATCGAACACCAAATTGGGATACGCACCCGCCAAAGATGGATACAACACCGAGGCCAAAGTCCCTGCTTGGGAATCCCCCGTCGCTGCCACCACTTCCACTTCTCGATGCTGAGCACACAAACGCAATAATTCAGCGCCCGTGTACCCAGATGCCCCCACAATGCCGACTTTTACCATAGATGTATTACTATACGGTCTAGTGAATGATAATGCAATGATTCCTTTACGGGCTGGCTGCCTCCT
Organism: Ilumatobacteraceae bacterium; assembly: GCA_044239355.1. GTDB lineage: Bacteria > Actinomycetota > Acidimicrobiia > Acidimicrobiales > Ilumatobacteraceae > UBA2093. The sequence goes on along the minus strand of JBIIBO010000001.1, from coordinate 197,819 downwards.
TCTTGCGCGCCCCCTCTTGGACGACCCCTACTTCGTGCGATCCGTGGTTCTCGTGCTTGCCCATGAAGATGCCGAGGGAACCATGGGGGTTGTTTTGAATCGGCCCGGCTCACCTGTGAATACCCCTACTCAACTGCCACTTGCAGAATGGATCGAAACAGCCACAGGCCCAAGAGTGGATTTCTATGGCGGACCAGTGGGTGCAGAGTCATTTATCTGCCTCTCCAAAGATCTGGCCTCACCGACTGGTGTTGGATTTATAGACATGATCGATGATGTTGCGACACACAGTTACCCACATCGTGTGTTCCGCGGGTACTCAGGCTGGGGGCCATCCCAACTTGAAGATGAAATTTCCCAAGGTGCGTGGTGGGTTGTGGAATCCCAGATGGGTGATGTTGTCGATCTAGAGCCCGAGAACTTGTGGAACAAAGTTTTGCAACGACAAGATTCTGTATTGCGGCGCATGGGGAACTATCCCGTTGACCCCTCTGATAACTAGTTGTTTTCAGATTGCTAACTTCGCAGTTGAGCACCGATTTTTTCTGCTGCAGCGATACATGCCTTTTGTATTTCGGCAATACCCGACTCGTTCATCGTGCCACCAGGTTCTTGCAAACGTAATCTGAATGCAAGACTGCGATGATTCTGGGGAACACCGGCACCCCGATAAACATCGAATAACTCAAGCTCTACTAATTTCTTTCCTGCTGCTTGACGAATAGCCCTTTGCAGCAATGTGGCAGCAACATCATCTGGTAACACAAAAGCTAAATCGATGTCACTGGATGGGAAACGATTCACATCCCGAGCTTGTACCGCCTTGGGATTCTCATTCAACACAGTTGTGAGATCAACTTCCAAAATGCTCACACGCCCCTCAATGCCAAGAGAATCCAACACAAATGGATCAATCTCACCGACTACACCCACGACGGTTTTGCCGCGGGCAAGAGTTGCCGAGCGCGTGGGGTGTAACCCAGCGGGCACTCGTGCCTGATCGAGTTGAGCGCCCACCGACAATGCATCGCACAATGCATTCCATTGCCCAAGTGCATTGGTGGCATCTCCACCTGCAACCATCACTGTGAGCCATTCACGTTCATCGGGCAACTGTTGTCCCGATGATGGATAGATATGGCCAATTTCCCACAAACCAATTCGTGACGCACGATGCGACTGGTTGTATTTCAATGAGCGAAGAAGTCCAGGGCGCAACGACGTACGCAAGATGGACTCGTCTGCGACTAACGGATTCGCAATTCGCAAGACGTCATCTTCATGAAGCCCCACCGCCACAAGATCGCCGGGCGCAAGAAACGGAGATGGCATAGCTTCATCGAGACCAAGACCTACAAGCACTTGCCGCACTATTCGCCGACGTTGCTGCATTGTTGACAGACGTCCGTGCACAGTTGAGTGAGGAACAGTCTTTCCAATATTGTCGTAACCGAAGTGACGAGCAATTTCTTCGATGAGGTCAACAGTTTCAGAACAATCGGGCCGCCATGTGGGTACGGACGCCGTAATAACATCGCCATCTCGGGCGGGCTTAAAACCAATGGAGTCCAAAATGGAAAGCATCTTCTCGACAGGAACATGCACGCCCAACAACTTCTCAACTTGTTGTGCAGAAACTTTCACTTCACGCACTTGTGGGCAATGGCCATTGCGCACAACTGCTGCAGATGCATGCAACACAATGTCTGGACACGTCTCTCGCAAAATAGTGACGAAGCGTTCTGCTGCCATCACCCATCCTTCAGGATCAGTGCCGCGTTCAAATCTCACGGATGCCTCTGAGCGCAACCCATGACGCTGAGCGGCGAAGCGCACCGAATCCGGATTGAACCACGCACTTTCAATCGCGAGATTCACTGTTGCGTCAGTGATCTCAGAATGTAAATCCCCCATGACTCCTGCCAGCCCCACAGCAGAGTCGTCTTTGCCATCACAAATCAGCAGATCAGCAACATTAAGTGAACGCTCAGCCCCATCAAGGGTGGTCATCACTTCTCCGTCGCGTGCCAATCGGACCACAAACGAAGAGACGACATCGGCGTCGTATGCGTGATTCGGCTGATTCGTTTCCCACATCACCAAATTCGATGCATCTACGACATTGTTAATCGAACGCATCCCCAAATGGGCAAGTCGCGACGATACCCACTGCGGCGAACTTCCGACCTGGACACCGCTGACATAAGAAATCGTGAAAGAGCCACAATGCTCTTCATCTTTGATTGCAACAGGAATTTCCTTTGCTGCACCCAAGGCTCCTGGCTCGCGACGTGGACCATGAAGTGGCACATTGAAATATGCAGCAAGATCGCGAGCAACCCCCAGATGCCCCCAGCAATCTGCGCGATTACGAGTCAGGTCTAATTCGAGAACCACATCATGTTCGATTCCCAATGCTTCAAAGACTCCAACTCCAAGTGGAGTTGTTGCCGGCAAAATGACAATGCCATCTGATTCTTCTGCGAGTCCAAGTTCACTTTCTGAACACAACATGCCTTCGGAATCAATACCCAAGATTCCCCGACGCGCAATCTCCATTCCACTGGGCATCGTGGTTCCCAGTGTTGCCAATGCAACAATGTCGCCATCTTTCATATTTGTGGCACCACACCACACATGGCGCACTTCGCCATCTCCTGCATCAACAAAACATCGCGTCACCTTGGCGGCATCAGGGTGTTTCTCTGTGCGCACAATCTTGGCTGTAATTACTCCTGCAACAGGTTGGCCCACTACCTGCATCTGCTCTACAGGTAATCCAAGAGAATTAAGTGCTGTGGCAACTTGATCGACATCACGAGGGATGTCGGCCATTTCCGTGAGAATCGATAGCAGAACTTTCATGAGAACTGCTCCGTGAATCGGATGTCATCTGAGTACATGTCGCGCAGATCGTTCACCCCATGGCGTTCTTTAGCCATGCGGTCGATACCGAATCCGAATGCGAAACCACTCCATTCGTTGGGGTCCAGCCCACCGGCACGCAACACATGGGGGTGCACCATTCCACAACCACCGAGCTCAATCCACGAACCGTCGGGTCGGCGAATATCAAATTCAGCACTTGGTTCAGTGAATGGGAAATACGACGGGCGAAGGCGCGATGTGAAACCGTCACCGAAGAATGCTTTTGTAAAGGACTCAATTGTTCCCGCAAGATCAGCAAAGGTGATTCCTCGATCAATCACAAGGCCTTCAATCTGATGAAACACCGGCATATGGGTGGCGTCTGGTGTTTCTTTGCGAAATACACGACCAGGCATCACTGCATAGATTGGCGGCGGCCACTCCTGCATGACACGTATCTGCACAGGTGAAGTGTGTGTGCGCAGCACAACACTTCCTTCAACATCAGACTCAATAAACAATGTGTCCCACATTGAACGTGCGGGATGGCTAGGCGGCATGTTGAGTGCTTCAAAGTTGTAGAAGTCAGTTTCTACTTCTGGGCCTTCAGCAATTTGAAATCCCAACCCCACAAAAACATCTTCTAGCCGTTGCGTTGCTTGAGTTACCAAGTGCATACGACCTCGTCGTTGACTTGCTTGAGCACTCAAGGCAAGTTCAGTCATGTCAACTTTCTCCGAGGAAATTTGTGCAGAGAATTCAGCGCGCTTTAACTCCTGGGACTTTGCCTCAGCGGCAGATTCAAGAGACTCAATAGCCTCGTTCACCAAGACACCAAGGGCCTTTCGCTCCTCAACATCGGTAAGTCGCCCCAACTGTGATTTCACAGCGGCAACGGCGCCCTTTTTACCCGTCAATGTGGTCATTACTGCGCGCAACTCATTGGTGGACACAGCCTGAGATATCGCTGAGATGCCCGACGACAGTGCATCAGCCAAAGAGGCTCTTTCGGATTGTGAAGAAGACGCCATAACCAGTGAAACGCTACTCGCCAGAACCCATACGGCAAGGGAGCATTACTGAGGCCCGCTTCGCTGATGTGCCACATGCATGGCAAAAACAGTGCCCGCCATTGCAACATTCAAGCTCTCTGATCGTCCGGCGTGTTCAATAGTGACCCACGAATCAACTGGTGCTTCAGGATCTAGACCATGGGCTTCATTGCCCAACACCACACCCAGCAGACCTGAATAATCACAGTCATACATCGACTCAGGATGTGAGACCGACAACGAATCATGCGAAGTAGTCCCCAATAACCGCATGCCTTGCTCGGTTAATGACTCAAGAGACTGAACGCTCCAGATGGGCACATGAAATACAGCCCCCGCAGAAGCTCGCACCACTTTCGGAGACCATTGATCAACCGTTGATCCCACTGTGACTACCCCACGGGCACCAGCGGCTTCTGCACTTCTGATGAGCGTGCCCATGTTTCCTGGATCACTCACTTCACACAACACAAGGAGCCAATCACGCTCGCTAAATGTCATTGGGCCAGGATCACTCATTTCACACACTGCGATGATTCCACGAGGTGATTCAGTATCCGACACAGAGCGAAATGTCTTTTCATCTAATTCATACGTATCTATTGGGGCAAGATAATCGCTGTAGTCATCGCGTACGTACTGCTCTACTACGTGTAATCCCGCCTCTACAGCCTCACGTACAAGCACAGGTCCTTCAACTATGAACAGACCTTGTTCATAACGAAAACTGCGGCGCCCAGTGAGGCGCCGCAGAGTCTGAACCCGAGGGTTCGCAGATGACAGTCGTAAACGACTCAGACCAGTGCGGCCTTTGCTGTGACAACCAAAGCGCTAAATGCTTCTGCGTCATGCACTGCAAGATCGGCAAGGATCTTGCGGTCCACTTCAATGCCAGCAGCATTCAAACCAGCGATAAAGCGGCTGTACGAGATGTCATTCAAGCGGCATGCAGCATTGATGCGCTGGATCCACAAACGACGAAACTCGCCCTTCTTTGCACGACGGTCACGAAATGCGTACTGACCAGAGTGCATGACTTGTTCATTAGCTGCGCGAAATGAACGGCTCTTGTTGCCGTAGTAGCCCTTGGCCTTCTTTAATACTGAACGGTGCTTTTTGCGAGCATGTACTGCTCTTTTTACACGTGCCATTGTCTTCTCCTAACTCTCTCGACTTACTCAGCGCTCTGCAAGCAGACGCTTGATCTTGCGTGCATCACCAGGATGCACATCAACATCGCCGGCCAAGCGACGCGTACGCACACTTGACTTCTTTTCGAACAAGTGCTGACGGTTTGCTTGTTGACGGCGCAACTTACCCGAGCCCGTTTTCTTGAAACGCTTTGCTGCGGTTTTGCTTGTCTTCATCTTTGGCATGTTGTGCCTCTCTGTTGTTACTTACTGTGAATCTTGCGACTCAATTACCGGAGCAGTGGGCGCCACTGGTTCTGTCGACCCTGACTGCTCTTTTTCGTTCTTCTTTGCGGGCTTTTTGTCGGGAGACAACACCATTGTCATATTTCGACCCTCAAGGCGTGCCTGAGTTTCTACTTTCGCAAGTGCACCCAACTGCTCCAGTGCTGCATCAAGGATGCGCGCACCCAGTTCTGGGTGGGCCACCTCGCGACCACGGAACTGCAACGTCACTTTCACCTTGTGGCCATCCTCTAGGAAGTCACGCATGTGGCGAACCTTGGTGTCGAAATCACCCTTGCCGATCTTTGGACGGAATTTCACTTCCTTGACCGTGACATGAGTTGTTTTCTTCCGCGATTCTTTTGCCTTTTGCGCCTCTTCGTATCGGAACTTTCCGTAATCCATAATGCGGCACACCGGTGGATTAGCAAGTGGAGCAACCTCAACTAAGTCGAGATCTAATTCACGAGCCAAAACCAAGGCGTCTGCTGTGGGTCGAATACCCACCTGGCTTCCATCTGGTCCAATAAGGCGAACCTCACGCGCACGAATGCGCTCGTTGTAGCGGGGTTCATTTTGCGGTGTAACTATGACTGTCTCTCTTGTGCAATGGGCCACGCCCTCCTTCGTGCTGAACCGCGGGTGCGGAACATATCCGCCAATGCGCGAAGCAGAAGAGAGCAGCACAAGCCGCTCACAGTCTCGACCTGGCGCACTCCCAAAAGCCTTGGGGTGGCTAGGTGGGGGCCAAAACCCCACTTCGTTTAATTGACGGCTACTAGGGTACCGCCCAATGAGCCAAGACAACACCACCCCCCAGCCAGGTAGCCCCCTCAACGACCAGACAGCCGAAGCCCTCGAGGCAGTGGCCGAAGCTCGCCGCCGACTTGAAGGCATTCCTGCCTCCGTTGTGGTGAGCAATCACGCCATGGGTCTGTTTGAACTCGCCGCCATTCATCTGTCAAGTGAGCCCCCACGGCTCCAAGATGCCCAATTAGCTATTGATGCACTCGGTTTGCTCGTAGAGGGTCTTGGGGAAAGAATCGGCGAACACCAGGACACGTTGTTGGCCGCACTGGGCAACATTCGGCTTGTCTACGTGCAAAAGAGTTCAGACAACTCTTAATGACCCACACGTTACGGAGCAGTAACGACCTCAATATCGAAAGCTTCGTCACGCTGTACGTGAAAACGAACAATGAACTTCACGTCGACACCAACGTCAATCGAACGTGATCCATCACTGAGGGATACGCAATGGAAAGGCCACACCCTTCCCTGTTGATCCTTAATCTCACCAAGTCCGGCATGGGCATCAAATGCCACAACTACACCGGTATGTGGTTGTTCCGAGTGGCTCATTGTGTTTAGTGAATGATCTTTGCAATAGGAATTTCGAGAAGATCAGATGCACCAGCATCAATGAGATCCGGAATCAAAGTATTGATACCGCGTTTGAGTACCACTGTCTCCACTGCAAACCCACCAGAGGCAAGTTGTGAAATCGTCGGTGATTTAGCTGCCGGCAGTAGAGCCAACACTGCATCCATTGCTTCTGCGGCCACATTCAACTTCAGGAGCACTTTGCTTCGGGCTTCCAGTGTTCCCGTGAGAAGCGTCATGATTTGTTCCATCGCGTGACGCTTTGCGGGATCGGCCCAAGAATCTTTGTTTGCTACCAATTCTGTATAACTCGTCAACATCGTGTCGATAATGCGCAGACCAGCAGCACGCAGTGCACGTCCGGTCTCGGTGATATCCACCACGCAATCGGCAATGTCGGGAATCTTCGCCTCGCTTGCGCCGTAGCTCAATCTCACATCTGCTTTAATTCCTCGCTCAGCGAAATAACGTCGTGTCATTTCGGGATACTCCGATGTCACTCGCACGCCATCACCCAGGTCTGCCACACTTTGTGCTGTAGATGAATCTGCCACAGCTACAACCACACGCACGGGCTGCGAGGTGACTTTGGAATACTTCAACTCTCCCAGACTCACCACATCGCTTGATGTCTCTTCAATCCAATCACGGCCAGTGATGCCCATGTCGAAGAGGCCCTCTTGCACGTAGCCGCCAATTTCTTGGGGACGCAAAATTCGTACTTCATCAATACGGGGATCGTCGATGGTGGCTTTGTAATCCACCGATGACGATCGCATCACCGTCAAATCAGCAGCATCGAATAGATCGAATGTTGCCTTTTCCAGCGAACCTTTGGGGAGAACTAATTTGAGCACACACCGAGGCTATCCACAGCGGTTGCCTAGGCACGATGCAATTAACGCCGATCTATTCGGCATTCACGTCAAACTGCAGTCCGCCAGCAGACCTTCCACGCAGCCATGCAACCGCGTCCATGGGATTCTTGCCCTCGGGTTGAACACGGCGCAGGACAAGACACCCTTCGCCAGCGGCAACTACCCCCTCATCGCTACAGCGGCCCGGTTTCGCGGCGTTACTTTCCAACGAGAGATCAGCTTCAAGGATTCGTAATCGTTGACCATCAATAGACGTGAAGCTTCGAAGAGCTCGAATCTTGCGATGAATCACTTCTGCTGACTCATTCCAGTCAATGCGCAGTTCAGAAGGAGAAATCTTGGCTGCATATGTTGCATCCCCCATCTGGGGTGTTGCAGTCGATAGGCCCCGAGTCAGCAATTCAATAAGTAGGTCAGAGCCCACCTCTGTCAATTCTTGAAGCAATGTTGCTGATGTGTGTGCATTCGTCAGGGGAACTTCACGACACGCGTGCACTGGCCCGGTATCCAAGGTTTCCTCAAGATCCATGATGCACACGCCGGTGACATCATCGCCGGCCAAAATTGCGCGCTCTACCGGGGCTGCGCCACGCCAACGGGGTAATAGCGAAAAATGCACGTTGATCATCGGGGTGACATCAAGAACTTCAACCGGAATGATGCGCCCATATGCAACAACAATCCCTAAAAAATTGAGATGTGCATTGCGTCTTATCCATTCAAGATCATGGGACACTTCAATCCCATGTGACTGGGCAACAACTTTGACCGGCGAACCCGATGTCTGCCCCCCTCGTCCGCGTCGAGCATCCTTTCGGGTCACCACATGAGCAATGGAGTAATTGGCCTCAAGAAGTTTTTTGAGAACGAATGCTGCTGGCTCGGGAGTACCGAAAAAGACCAGAGGTCGCACCTCTTTGGACATGTAACTATTTCAGTCCGATATGACTGGGGTCCCCGACCGGCCCACCGGCATCGACGATGCGCTTGTACTCACGCAATGCTTCGTCGCGTTGCTCAGGAGTCATACGTTCAAACATCAACACACCATTGAGGTGGTCAAGTTCGTGCTGGAACAATCGAGCCAACAATTCATCAGCTTCAATGTGAATAGTGTTTCCATTGAGATCCACCGCTTCAAGAAGAACTTCTTTGGGACGAATCATTTCCACAAATAAACCTGGAATAGACAGACAGCCCTCATCAAAGACCCACTCGCCCCGCTCCTCGATAATCTTGGGATTAATCAACGTGGTGGGCGTTCCATCAATGTCGTAGACAAAAATCTGTTTCTGTACACCGATTTGCGGAGCGGCAAGACCCAAACCAGGTGCTTTATACATAGCCTGCAACATCGACTGGGTGAGGCGAACCACTTTCCCGTCGATGTTTTCCACTTGTTCTGCAACCGTTGTCAACACCGGATCGCCATAGGTGCGAATGTCGTAACCCATAATCTGAAAGGCTACCTGTGTGATGAACTCATCAACGGACACCCCAGATGGCCAACCCATGACCCACTATTTCGACCCCCTTCCACAATCGGAGTCACAGCGCTCTGATTTCACCGTTCGTGTCCGTGACCATCAACTCACACTGGCATCAGAGTCTGGAGTCTTTAGTTCCAAAGGTCTTGACAAAGGCACGGCTGTTCTTTTGGAATGGGCACTCAAACAAGAACTCCCCCAGATACCTGAGGGTTCTCTATTGTGCGACCTTGGATGTGGAAGTGGTGCCATCGCACTCACCATGGCTACCTTGTATCCCCATTGCACAGTGCACGCCGTTGATATCAACGCGCGCGCGCGTCAGTTATGCCTCGACAATGCAGCCAGAAACAACATCACCAACGTGGTGGCAATAGATCCCGTACAAAGAGATCCCCAACATCGCTACGCACTTTTGTGGTCGAATCCCCCGATTCGGATTGGAAAAACAGAACTGCATGAACTTCTTCGCACATGGCTTCATCAACTTGACAAGAATGCACATGCACATCTTGTTGTCAGCAAGAATCTCGGCGCGGACTCGCTCATCACGTGGCTCAATACCCAAGGTGTTGCTGCCACAAAGAAGGCAAGCAGCAAAGGATTCCGAGTTATTGAGACTTCTCATTCATCAGACCAGAACGATTAATACCGCACCGGGTCTGCATGCACGCGAACCAAGGCGCCAAAGGTTTCTCGAAGCTGATTAATTGCATTGCCCAACTCATCGCGTGTTGAGGCTTTAATTATTGCAAAATCTTCAAAACGGGCAATGTCCACACCGTCTATTGGTGGAATCTCGTTCACCATGCGAGGAGACTTGACCGATACATGAGCCAATACCCCAAAAGGCGGAAGACCAAACATCTTTCGCTGCTCCATGTCTTGTTCACACCAGCTCAACAATGCACTAGACACATCTTCTTGACTGAGTGCAACCAATAACGGATGAGATGGTCGTCGCGTCTGCACAATCACTTTCCCGCGCTCACCCACGAGACGAGCTGCACGTGCCACCAGCGCCAACACTTCACGCGAAGCCGTCATTCTTGGAGCCCCTAAATCGCGATCAATATCTGCACACACAACCACCTCTATCCCGGAAACTCGATGCAACACCGCCTCAGTTCCCACAAAAATGCTTCCTTGTGTCCATGAATTCTCATCATCGGCGCTGACTTCAATCACGTCACGTGAAGTAGATGCACGCAACTGAGAAGCAAGATGTGAAATACCGCCTCGTGGGACTACAAAAGACGTTCGGCCACACGACACACATACCGATCCATATTCGTGATGACATCGGCTACAAGTCAATTGTTGGTCACTATCTTGAGTTAACAAAGAACCACAAGTGGCGCACTCTTGAACGCTTCGACATGAACGACACACAATCAGTCGTGCTTTCCCTTTAGTGTTCAACACGCACGCAACTGATCCTCCCGATTGAGTCACAGCCGACAGCAACTCAGTGGATAACAATGATCCGGCTACGGGAACTGCATCCAGATCAACAATTTCAATGGCTGGCCATTGCTTCTCGCCTCGAACTTCCACTGTCGCATCAGCCCATCGATGCATGGATTCAGAGCTAGGAATAGGTGATGTTGCAATACACGGAACAACTTGTTGGCGGGCACGTTCCACAGCCACATCTAGTGCATTCCAAGTAGGTGCACGTTCGTCATGCAGCAACTCATCGTGTTCATCAATAACCACAACAGCAGACAAAGAGGCACATGGTGCAAACACCGCCGAGCGAGCTCCAATAACAACATCAACACCGGCACGAGCAGCGTCCCATTGTTCGGGAACCACTGCGGTCGTTAAACCTCTACGACGCAGTGAAGCTGCACCCAGACTTGCCATTTTGATAGTGGGACACACCACAAGAACAGGTCCACTGTGAGCCAATTGGGCCACCACAGATAACGCCGATGCAAGTGGCGGAACTACCAAAAGCCCCGCACCACTGTGAGCAATATGCTCAACTGCACGAGATATTTCTTCATCAGCGGGTGAGACGTCCGTGCCTTTATGTGGATGTATAGGGCGCGCACGTACATGAGGCGCAGAAGCCGATGACAACACAGCCCTCCACGAGCCCCAAAAATACTGGGCCACCCATTTCGTTAACGCAACCACATCAGGTTCTACGCCATGTCCTGAGACCGACACAAGCGAAAGCACTCGACCATAACGACTCGACATGCTCTCGGCATCTTCAACAGCGGTCAGTTCTACAACCCAGCCGCCGACTCGACGACCATTGAGGTCTATGCGTACACGAGCACCAATCCATACCCGTTCCACGAACGAGTCGGGAACGATGTAATCAAAGACCTTGTCTATTCCCGATACATCGGGAACAACCGATGCGATCAGCAGAGACAAAGAATCAGAGCTTGACTGCGGACTTGAAATCTGAGAGACGCGACAAGGTTTCCCATGTGAAGTCGGGATCTTGACGACCGAAGTGACCGTAGGCCGCAGTCTTGGAATAGATAGGACGCTTCAGATCAAGGTCGCGCACAATTGCTGCAGGGCGAAGGTCAAATACATTGCGTACAGCTGACTCAATGGACTCTTCGCTTACCGTATTGGTGCCAAAAGTTTCTACCAAGATGCTGATGGGTTGCGCCATACCGATTGCATAGGCCACTTGTACTTCACACTTTTCTGCAGCACCACTTGCAACCACGTGCTTTGCAACCCAACGGGCAGCGTATGCAGCTGAGCGGTCAACTTTTGATGGATCTTTCCCAGAAAATGCTCCACCACCATGACGACCCATACCGCCGTAGGTGTCCACAATGATTTTGCGTCCCGTCAATCCGGTATCTGCATGTGGTCCACCAAGAACAAACTTGCCAGTGGGGTTCACATAAATCGCGGGATTATCTCCAGCAAATTGAGCAGGAATCGTTGGCAAGATCACTTGCTCGATGAGATCGGGACGAATCTCTGTCTCGCGACTGACTCCGTCACGATGCTGTGTCGAAATAAGCACTGCGGACAAACGCACTGGCTTGCCATCTTCATATTCAAAAGTGACTTGAGTTTTGCCGTCTGGACGCAAATACGGCACCAAACCGCTCTTACGTACTTCTGTGAGACGCTCTGCCAAACGATGAGCCAACCAAATAGGCAACGGCATCAGGTCAGGGGTTTCATTACATGCATACCCGAACATCATTCCCTGGTCGCCTGCACCTTGGCTGTTGAGTGCGTCCTTGCCATCTGATCCAGTGCGCTGTTCCTCGCTAATGTCGACACCTTGGGCGATATCAGGGCTTTGTGCATCGAGTGCAACAAGTACGCCACAGGTATTGCCATCGAAGCCAAAAGCGGCATCGTTGTAACCAATACGGTTGATTGCTTCACGCGCAATTGCAGGAATGTCTACATACGCATCAGTGGTAATCTCACCAGAAACAACACACAGACCCGTGGTTAACAAAGTCTCACATGCCACACGACTGTGGGGATCCTTTTCCAACAATGCGTCAAGTACTGAGTCAGATACTTGATCTGCCATCTTGTCGGGATGACCTTCGGTCACGCTCTCTGATGTAAACGTGAAATTCCTCACGACAACTCCTTTAGGACGGCAGTCGACGGGCTGACTGCACTTTGACCACGCTATCCAATACAGCAGTGGCGATGGTGCGTTTGTTGGCCAATGGCACCGATTTCATCTCGCCAGTGGCCGTCAAGATGGTGACCGCATTGGTGTCATGGGCAAACCCCACCCCTGGTGCCGAGACATCATTAGCCACGATGAGGTCAAGATTCTTGCGTTCTAATTTGCCACGAGCATTATCCACAAGGTTGTCGGTCTCTGCGGCAAAACCCACGAGGATTTGGTCAACTGATTTCGCGGACCCTAATTGAGCCAAAATGTCGGGGGTGGGCTCCAAAGTAATAGTGGGCACACCTTCGTTTTTTTTGATTTTTCCTTCAACAGATAACACCGGTCGAAAATCGGCCACTGCAGCAGCCATAATCACCACATCGGCAGATGCCGCCTCTTTCGTCACAACATCTTGCATCTGTTGGGCTGTTTCTACTCTCACCACAGATACACCGGGTGGAACAGGTAGATCTACGGTGGAAATCAAAGTGACATGTGCGCCGCGCATATGTGCAACTTCAGCGATTGCATAGCCTTGCTTACCGCTGGAGCGGTTGGCAATCACACGCACGGCATCGATGGGCTCGCGAGTACCGCCTGCAGTGATCACCACATGTTGTCCGGCAAAATCGTTATGTGCAGACAACACAGCATCAATGGCTCCAAGAATGGTTTCTGGATCAGCAAGGCGACCTGTGCCAATATCTCCACCTGCAAGTCGGCCCGATTGGGGTTCAACGATAATCACGCCGCGAGATTTCAATAATGCGATGTTGTCCACAACACTTGGGTGTTCCCACATCTCGGTATGCATTGCCGGACACAACACCACTGGTGCACGTGTAGCAATCAACGTGGCCACCAACAAATCATCAGATAGACCCATGGCATAGGCAGCAATGACGCGTGCTGTTGCTGGTGCCACCACGATCACATCGGCATTTTGACCAAGTCGTGTATGCGGAATGGGTGATGAGTCATCCCACAAACTCGTATGTAACGGCTCTGAGGCTAAAGCTGACACCGTGACAGGACCGACAAAGCGGTGTGCATCGGCAGTCATGATGGGTGCGACATGAGCACCAGCATCTACAAGACGGCGTAGAACTTCTATGGATTTGTACGCAGCAATGCCCCCGGAAATTCCAAGAACAATGTTTCTGCCTCGAACCGATTCCATAACGATGTGATCAGCGAATTCAAGGAACCAGCATGTGGTTCTTATTCGGCGTCAGCCTCTTCGGTATCAACATCTGCAACGTCAGCGTCAAGTTCACCGAACAACTCGGCAGCATCTGCTTCCATTTCGTCATAAGGAAGACGCTCTACCTTGATGATTTTGTCCGCTGCAATTTCTTCAAAAGCGATAGACAAAGGCTTGCGTGCTACCGAGGACACCTGTGGTGGAACCATGTGGCCCAGGCCTTCACCCAACTGGTTGAAGTAAGAATTGATTTGGCGTGCACGGTACGAACCAAGGGTCACGAGGCTGAATTTTGAGTCAACACGGTCGAGCAATGTCTCAATGTGTGGGTAAATCATGGAGTCGTTTTGACGTGACATAGAAGACCTCCGAAGTCGCCTCAAGGCTATCGGGACAGGCCTCGTGCGGCACGAATAATGCCTTCAATCTCCCCCACGGCACGCTCCAAGTTGTCGTTTATCACCACAACATCGGCAATTTGCGCCCCTTCACGTTCCTCGTCCTCGGCCTTTTTCAGCCGCTCCACCACATGGTGTTCGGGGTCTCCTCGGCCTTGAAGGCGCCGCTGTTGTTCTTCTCGAGATGGAGGACGCACGAATACCAAGATCGCATCGGGCCGGGTGGCTTTCACTTGCTGTGCGCCATGTAACTCAATTTCGAGCACAATGTCACGTCCATCCCCCACGTTGGGAACCGGTGACCCGTAAAGATTTCCCAAAAATTCTGTCCACTCCAAAAACCCGCCATCGGCAATTCGATCTTCGAACTGTGTGCGTGTCACAAAGACATACGCGTCGTTGCTCTCGCCTTCACGCTGTGTGCGCGTAGTCCAAGAACGACTCAGCCACAACTGAGGGTCACGTTCAATAAGAGACTCCACGATGGTTCCTTTTCCTGCACCACCAGGACCCGACACCACAATGATGAGTGCCTCATTCATTGGGACTCACCTACGGCAATCAAAATTTGCTCCATCAACTCCGAAGACAAATCTCCAAGACATTGAAACGAAGACACTCCCAGCGACGAGAGAAGTTTTCTACCCGCGACCTTGCCAAGTTGTGGATGCACATCAAGAAGCTTGACCACATAGATAAACCGTTCATCGCCTCCACAACGAGCGAACACAGCACCAAGACGTCCAGCACGAGCATCTTCGATGGCATCGTGACGCACGGCGCGCACCTGTGACATCAGTTCAAGGTCGCGAACTCTGTCTTCCATAAAACGATTCTACTTCTGTCCCGTCTCGCCAAACAGGCAACTCGTAGAGACCAATCTCATAAGCCGTGCGCCACCGACACAAGATCGGACCACTGTGTTGCGCCTCTTCGATGCGCAATGACGCCTGCCTCACGCGCAATATGCCATGTTGCCCCAGGGTCAGCGAAAGATGCCGTACCTACCTGGACCGCGTTAGCACCAGCCAACATCATCTCAATTGCATCGGCACCCGATCTAATTCCACCCACTCCAACAATGTCAATGTGAGGTAGCGCTCGCCGAATATCAAACACTGACCGCACTGCAATGGGATGAATTGCAGGCCCCGACAACCCGCCGCCGCCATTTCCCAAGGTAGGACGACCAGTGTGTACATCAATCTGAAGACCCACCATCGTGTTGATCACAGTGAGCGAGCGTGCACCTGCAGTAACGACGGCTTGGGCGATCTCCACAATGCGATCTGTATTTGCACTTAACTTTGCCCACACTGGAACTGTCGATTCAGCGCACACGGCCTCAATGATCTGTGCCGAAAGAATTTCATCGTGGGCGATGATTCCAGTCCGTCCTTCAAGATTTGGACACGAAAGATTCACTTCAATAGCGGCAATGTGGTTTCCCGCGGCGCGCAACTGTGTGGCCGCTGAGACATACTCCGAAAGCGTTCTTCCCCAGATACTGGCAATCACACATACTTGCGTGTCACGTAGTTTGGGCAGCGATTCTTCGATCCACGCTGTCACACCTGGACCCTGAAGCCCCACGGCATTCATCATTCCTGAACTTGCCATGTGTACACGTGGTGCAGGGTTCCCTTCCCACTGGGAGTGAAACAAACTCTTTACGGTAGTTGCACCAATTTTATGTAATGGCATGTAGGGCGCCAATTCCACATCATGTCCCGCCGTACCCGATGCAGTCATGAAGGGATTGATGAGTTCAACACCACCTACGTTTACTGCGCCCAAAGAGTTGAGCAAGTGAACCCCACGTCGCCCCCGCATCATCTGCCGTGATACTCCTGTAGCGAACGCACTTCAATCTCGCTGTTGTGTTGCTCCCACAATCCATTCACTGCCGCCAATGCAGCTTCCACAGTGGTCACCGATGGAACACGATTGGTGTTGGCAGCTTTTCTAATTGCTTCACCATCTTCTCTGGAACCACGACCATGCGGCGTATTCACCACAAAGGTGATTTCGTTTTGTGCCACTAAGTCCACTGCATTCTCCAGTGCAGTTCCTTCAATCTCTGACAACTTGCCCACTACGCGATCTACCGGTTGACCAAACTTTGCAAGATATTCAGCAGTACCCGTGGTAGCAGCGATACCAAGACCCAACTCTCGAAGTCTCTTGGCTACCACGAGTCCGGCGGGCTTGTCTCCATCATTGAGTGACAAGAACACCATTCCGTGTTCAGGCAGAACTGTTCCTGCTGCTGTTTGGGCTTTTACAAACGCTCGACCGAATGTGCGATCAATACCCATGACTTCACCAGTGGAACGCATCTCTGGCCCGAGAGCAGTGTCTACTTCTGGGAATCGGTTAAACGGCAGTACTGCCTCTTTCACTGAGACATGACCACCAGTAACTGGCGGGGTTAATAAACCTTCGGTGCGCAGTTCTGCAAGCGTGGCACCCAACATGACTCGACTAGCGACCTTGGCAAGTGGAACTCCTGTTGCCTTAGCCACAAAAGGCACTGTGCGAGATGCGCGCGGATTGGCCTCGATGACATACACCGTGGTTCCCAAAACTGCATATTGCACATTGATAAGACCACGTACATCGAGAGCATTAGCAATAGAGGTGGTGTACGCCTTGATAACTTCAACGACCCACTCTGGCAATGTCTGTGGCGGAATTGCACATGCAGAGTCGCCAGAGTGCACTCCGGCTTCTTCCACATGCTCCATTACTCCACCAATCAAGACCTCACCAGTTGCATCGCGAATTGCATCGACATCCACTTCAGTGGCGTCTTCAAGAAAGCGATCCACTAACACAGGACGTTCCGCCGACAAGCCACCTTCTTTACCTAAAGTTCCGTCGCTCGCCATTTGTTGCATAGCTCGCGCAAGCGCATCTTGATCATGAACTATTTGCATGGCACGACCACCAAGTACATAACTTGGACGTACCAGTACGGGGAAACCCACGCGAGAAGCAATTCCACTTGCTTCAGCCACCGTGACAGCAGTTCCTCCAGGAGGCTGAGGAATTGATAAAGAGGTACACAGTTGATTCCACTTTTCACGGTCTTCTGCGAGATCGATGGAATGAGGTGAAGTGCCAGCGATAATTGCGGGGTCGATAAGACCCGACAACTTCAATGGCGTTTGCCCGCCCAAACTCACAATGACTTTGGGAGCTACCCCGCCAGCAGCTTGTGTTTCAGCAGCAATGACATTTAAGACATCTTCTTGAGTAAGTGGCTCAAAGTACAAACGGTCCGATGTGTCGTAGTCTGTTGAGACAGTCTCTGGGTTGCAGTTCACCATCACTGTTTCAAATCCTGCATCACGTAATGCAAAACTTGCATGCACACAGCAATAGTCAAACTCGATACCTTGCCCAATTCTGTTAGGCCCAGACCCCAAGATGATGACACGTGGTCGTGTAGAGGGACGCACTTCATTTTCGTCTTCATATGTCGAATAGTGATAGGGCGTCTCTGCAGCAAACTCAGCACTGCATGTATCCACTGTCTTATATGTGGGAATGACACCAAGACTTTCCCGATGGTCGCGCACAACAGACTCATCTGTGCTCGTCAGATACGCCAACTGACCATCGGAGAATCCCAAGCGTTTGACGCGACGCATTTCTGATCGAGTGAGTGATGCTGCGGTTCTGCCTGCAAGCGCATGACGCTCATCAATAATGATTTGCATCTGATCAAGGAACCAAGGGTCAATTTTTGTGGCTTCATGCACGGCATCAATCCCTAAACCACGATGCAGTGCTTCGCCTACTTCAAAAATACGATCAGGTGTTGCAACGGCGGCCTTAGCCAGCAATGCAGCGTCATCGTATTTTCCATAGAGCAATTCACCTGCGTCGCAGTTCAAACCAAGACGACCCTGCTCCAATGAACGAAGTGCCTTTTGAAGACTTTCAGGGAAAGTGCGACCAATGGCCATTGCCTCCCCCACGCTTTGCATTTGAGTACCGAGAACCCCTGAGGTTCCAGGAAGTTTTTCAAATGCCCACCGTGGAATCTTTGTCACCACATAGTCAATTGTGGGCTCAAAACTTGCTGGTGTCATCTTGGTGATGTCGTTAGGGATTTCATCCAAGGTGTAGCCCACAGCAAGCTTGGCTGCAATCTTTGCAATGGGAAATCCTGTTGCCTTCGAAGCAAGTGCAGATGAACGCGACACGCGCGGATTCATCTCAATGACCACCATCTCACCATTGGCAGGATTCAGTGCGAACTGAACATTTGATCCACCGGTCTCAACGCCCACGCGACGAATACAAGCAAGCGCAGCATCGCGCATCAACTGATACTCAACATCGGACAGTGTTTGTGCTGGAGCCACCGTAATGGAGTCACCTGTATGGACACCCATGGGATCGAAGTTCTCAATGCTGCAGATAATGACGCAGTTATCTGCCTTATCACGCATTACTTCAAGTTCGTATTCTTTCCATCCCACAATGGACGTCTCAATCAAAATTTCACGAATCGGACTTGCATCGAGACCAAGAGCGGCAAGTTTTTCAAATTCTTCAATCGTGTTAGCAATACCAGTACCGCGCCCACCCAAGATGTAGGCAGGACGAATGATGACTGGAAGTCCAATCTCTGTAAGTACTGTGCTTGCCTCTTCCATGTTGTGAGCAATGCCACTTCTTGGAACCTTTAATCCAATTTCAATCATTGCCTTTTTGAACTTGTCACGATCTTCGGCAGTCGAGATTGCCTCAGCGTTTGCACCGATCAGTTCAGGAGTTCCTGGAACACCGACTAGGCCTTGTTCATACAGTGCCATGGCCAGGTTTAGACCTGTCTGTCCACCCAACGTGGGAAGAACAGCATCAGGCTTTTCACGTTCGATGATCTTGGCCAAGATCTCTGGAGTGAGTGGTTCGATATAAGTGCGGTCAGCAAAATCGGGATCGGTCATGATCGTTGCAGGGTTTGAGTTGGCAAGAACAACTCGATAACCCTCTGACTTCAGCACTCGACACGCTTGTGTTCCTGAGTAATCAAACTCACATGCTTGACCAATCACAATTGGTCCTGAGCCAATGATCAAGATGTTATGAATATCGGTACGGCGCGGCATTAGCGACCCTCCATTAGATTGGCGAATTCTTCAAAGAGATAACGGCTGTCATGGGGACCAGGACCTGCCTCGGGGTGATACTGCACACTGAATGCTTTGTAGTTCTTCAATCGCATTCCTTCATTTGTGTTGTCATTCAAGTTGAGATGAGTGATGTCGGCAACCGCAGCAAGAGAATCTGGATCAACGCAGAAGTTGTGATTTTGACTCGTAATTTCCACAGCTCCAGTGCGAAGGTTTCGCACAGGATGGTTACCGCCATGGTGACCAAAAGGAAGTTTGAATGTATGGCCACCAAATGCCCGCGAAAGAAGCTGATGTCCAAGACAGATTCCAAATGTAGGAATTCCGCCTTCCACAATTTTCCGAATATTGATTGATGCATCGCTGACCATCTCGGGATCGCCTGGTCCGTTTGATAAAAAGACACCGTTGGGCGACATCGCCAATACTTCTTCAGCTGTAGTACCCACAGGAACAACAGTCACAGTGGCAATCTCAGAGAGGCACTGAAGGATTGTGGTTTTAATACCGAAGTCGTAGGCCACTACAGAAAATTTGCCACTTCCATATGAATACTTTTCTGCAGTTGTCACCTGCGAGACAAGATCAATTCCTGCCGTACCAGCATCGGATTGGGCTGCTACACGAAGGCTCTTTTCATCAGCGGTACCAAATGCGCCGCGCAACGAACCCGAATCTCTCAGTAGGCGAGTCAAGCGACGTGTATCAATTCCAGCAATTCCGGGAAGTTCAAATCTCTTGAGCATCTCATCAAGGCTTGTCTCACTTCGCCAGTTGCTATGTCGCCGCGCCATGTCACGAACAATCACTCCGCGTGCAAATGTTCGACGCGACTCCGAGTCAAGAGAGGTGGCCCCGTAGTTACCAATATGTGAAGTGGTAAACGTAATGATCTGTCCGGCATAGGAAGGATCTGTCATCACTTCTTGATAACCCGTCAATGTGGTGTTGAACACCACTTCACCCACAGCTATCCCCTGTGAAGGAACATGACCTATTGCTTCGCCCTCAAAGACGGAACCATCTTCCAATACAAGAGCAATCTCTGAAATTTCACTTGTCACTTTTGTGCTTTCCCTTCGTACACGACGATTTCACCGTCAAAGATTGTGTGATGAACTTTCCCGCGCAATGTCATCCCATCAAATGGTGTGTTGCGGCTCAAACTCGCCAACTGATGTTGTGAGACTTTCCATGTGGTGGTGGTGTCCCAGATAGCGACATTGGCCGGCTCCCCTGCCGCGATGTTTCTTCCGTGGCGATCACTGAGATGTCCAATGCGTGCAGGATTCCATGACATCAATTCCACAATTCGTTGCACGTCGAGAGGTAATGCCGTACAGAGAACTCCAAGTGCGGTCTCAAGACCCAACATCCCAGGCGGCGCTTCATCTAAAGGCATCTCTTTAGTGTGTGCAGCATGTGGCGCATGATCTGTGGCGATTGCATCCACCGTGCCATCACGCAGACCCTCATGAAGTGCTTCGATATCTTCAGACGTACGTAATGGTGGATTGACTTTAAAGAGTGGATTAAAACCAAGCAACATCTCATCACGTAAGGAAATATGGTGCGGCGTTACTTCAGCAGTGATCGGCAAGCCTTCTTTTTTCGCCGAACGAATCAATTCCACGCTTCCTGCAGTGGATAGATGCAGAAAATGCATAGAGGCGCCCGTCTCGCGCACCAAATCCAGATCGCGGCGCACCATGGCCTCTTCTGCTTCGGCGGGCCAACCCGGTACGCCCATATGAGAACAGCAACTTCCTTCATGCATCACCGCACGTGACGTCATAGATGCCACTTCGCAATGTTGAGCCAACGTGACTCCAACTTGATGTGCCATGACGAGAGCGCGACGCATGAGCATGGCATCTTGTACGCCAGTGCCATCATCGGTAAACAAAGTGACACCTTCGCGAGCAAGAAGCTCAAATGGCACTAGCCGCTTACCCAGTCGACCAATTGTGATGGATCCTGAAGGCTTGACTTCACAAAGTCCCGCACGTTGACCTTGTGCCGCAACAAATCGAACGGTCTCTACGTTGTCTTGCGTGGGATCAGTATTGGGCATGGCCACCACAGCGGTGTAACCACCAAGAGCTGCAGCACGACTTCCCGTCTCAATGGTCTCGGCTTCTTCTTTTCCTGGTTCACGCAGGTGCGTGTGTAAATCCACAAATCCCGAAGACACATACTTTCCCTGCGCATCAAGAACTCTCTCAGCTGTGAGATTGTCGCCCACTTGAACAATGCGGCCATCGTTAATCACTACGTCTGCAATAAACATCGCGTCCGGATTGACAACCGTGCCACCTTTGAGAACTATTGATTCACTCATTGCTCGACCCCCTGGCCAAGTACCGACATTGAACCATTGCCCAAAAGAGTGAACAGCACAGCCATCCGCACCGATACTCCATGGGTTACTTGTTGCAAAATTCGTGACCCAGAAAAATCTGAGGGATCAATCATCATCTCTACCCCTCGGTTCATTGGCCCTGGATGCATCAAGATCGATGACGAACCCATTTTTTGAACACGTGACTGCGTCAGTGCATATCGCTGGCTGTATTCGCGCAAACTTCCTGCGCTTCCAGACTCCATACGCTCTAATTGCATGCGCAACATGTAGAGGACATCAACGTTTCCGACAACTTCATCAATGGAACTGCGGACCTCTACACCCCAGGTTTCAATATCTGCAGGGAGGAGATGAGGAGGTGCCACAACGATGACGGTTGCTCCAAGTCGAACGAAGACGTCGATATTGCTACGCGCAACCCGGGAGTGTTTAATGTCTCCCACAATTGCGATACTGCGCCCTGTAAGAGATGACGGAGAAGCGAACTCTCGAGTCACTGTGTACGCGTCGAGAAGTGCTTGGGTGGGATGTTGATGCCAACCATCACCGGCATTAATGATGGACGCCTCGGTCCATTGGGAAATCTGTTGTGGCACACCACTTGATTTGTGGCGAATCACCAATGCGTCAATTCCCATCGCAGACAACGTCTCAATGGTGTCTCGAAGAGATTCACCCTTATTGAGACTTGAACTAGAGGCCATAAATGTCATCACATCAGCAGAAAGTCGTTTTGCTGCAGTTTCAAAACTCAGTCGAGTACGTGTGGAATCTTCAAAGAAGACACTTGCAATCGTGCGCCCTCGCAGAGCTGGAACCTTAGGAAGTTGCCGCGCATTTACTTGAGCCATGTGATCAGCAACTTCAAGAATTCCCACTATCTCGTCAACTGACATGTCGCGAGTGGATAAGAGATGTTTCATTTATCTACCCCCCGCCATCACTACCCCGTCGGGCCCCACAGATACTTCATCGGAAAATTGTGTCGGGATGTTTTTCCCCACGTAATCGGGACGGATCGGGAGTTCTCTGTGGCCACGATCAATCATGATTGCCAGTTGTACAGCTCGTGGTCGCCCGTGGTCGTTAAGGGCCTCAAGAGCTGCTCGAACAGTTCGACCCGTAAACAACACATCGTCTACGAGGACCACTGTTTTACCGGTGAGGTCGCATGGGATATCGGTAGGTGCAGAAAGCACAACTGGGCGAAGACTGAAGTCATCGCGATACATCGCAATATCTACTGCTCCGCAGAGCACCACATCTGATTGCGTAATTCGATTCACCAGTGCGGTCAAGCGCTCGGCAATCCATGTGCCGCCGGTCTGCATACCCACAATGACCACATCGGTGCAGTCAGGATTGCGTTCAACGATTTCATGGGCAATACGCGTGATCGCGCGCGACACATCGTCGGCGCTCATCACAGAGACATTGCGGGCGGACACTATGGTCACCGGACAATAATCAAGGTGTTTTTGGGCAAGAAAAACGCCCCTTGAACGGGGCGCGAGTCAATGAAACCTGTTGTATCCATGTTGTCCTTCCGTTCGAGCCTCACAGGACTCGTTTTACGGTCATCCGAACTATAACCGAAAGAATCTGAGGTGTCTAGTTGGACTTTCGGCGGAACACTTGCCAATAAGTATTGGAATCAACTTCCTCGAAATCTGCGCTGACCAAAGACCAATCCCATTGAAGTTGCTCGTTCACACTGCGTGGGAGGACCACGTACTCGACGCGATCTGCCGCTGGCAATCTTGTCCCCTCCAATGAAGTATCCACGCCGTAATACACCGCTCGGAAAGGATTAGGGAAGAAATAAACCTCCTTGCGATGTGCCAGGAATGTCACAAGTGGGTCGTACACAGAAATCACTGCATCTTTTGGAATCGTTGACACGATCTCTCGTGCTGAGACGGCCAAAGGTGCCTGGGCGCCCAAGGTGCCGCGAGGAGTCTGAGCCAAAGAATGTTGACCCCACAGATACGAGGTGGCCAATGTGAATACACATGCCACCACCATGGCTGTTTTACCCATCTGTCGGCCCAAGCGAGACGCAGCCAACACTGTTGCAAATACCAGCGGACCAACCACAACTATTGAATAGTGATACTGAATGCTCTGTTGATACCAAAAGGTGCTCACCACATTGGACAAAATCACAGGTATTGCTACAAGAGTCATGCCGGGAGCCAGGAAAAAAAGACCGGCCAGCGGGGCTGACATTTGATAGAGGTACAACGGTCGGTCGCCAGAAAAAATGTGCTTTACCACTGCAACCGGATTCGTAAATGTTTCTTTAATGAAGCCACTCACACCTCCAAATGGGATTCTCCATTCGTTACGTGTGGGCACTCCGATGAGAGACCGCATCATCACGAACATCCCAAGAATGGTCACCACGATGGAAAGCGCGGCGGCCGACAATCCTTTTTTGCGATCGTATTTCCACGCCACATAAATGCCCAGCGGAACCATCACAAGTAACACGTCTTCTTTCACCATCACTGCGAGAACTACAGCGACTGCATACAAGCGCCACTTGCTCGCATGAGCTGCATAAAGAGCCAGAGGGATGAACAAACCAAGGAATGTGTCCGGATGAAAGTTCTCCATCCCCGATCCATTCACTGCAGGATTTGCTAACCACAAAAAGGCAGCTGCCATACCCATGGCACCCGAGTGCAGAACCCGGCGTGCGAACAGGAATGTAGGGATTGCACCGGCCGCTACCACAAAGGCCTGTATCACCAACAAAGTGGCTGTGCCTGGGACAATCCAATAAAACGGGACAACAAAGAAAAGAATGAGCGATGCATGATCACCCAACAGATTTCTTCCCATCAAAGTAACGAACGGAGCCTCACCACGAGACAGTAGCCACACGCCTTGGTCATAGAGCCCCACGTCATATGCAAAGGTGCCCAAGCCCAAATGCATATCCACCTGCAACCACGACATCCACAATGCATGAGCCAAGGCCATAGCCAGTACTGCCCAACTCCAAGAAGAGACAGCGCAAAGACGTTTTTTACACTGTGCGAGAAATACCGGAATTCGAGGTGGCACAGTCATAGGCCATCACAGCTCTTACGAGCGCACCTGCTTTGCAACTGCAGCCAAGACTCCATTAACAAAACGCCCAGAGTCATCAGTAGAAAATCGCTTTGCGAGTTCCACCGCTTCATCAATCACTACAGCCACCGGCACATCTGGTCGACCCATCAATTCAAAAATTGCAAGTCTCAGTATTGCTCGATCTAGTGCTGGCATTCGCTCCAGTACCCAACCCTTGGCATTCTCCACAATTTTTTCATCAATAGCAATGCGGCTTAACTCAACACCATCAAGAAGAAGTTGAGTGAGTTCTTCAGAAACCACACCTCTTTCTTTAAGTAAATCGGTCGACACAAGGGATCGCTGTTCTGCCTCATACAGCAGCATGATTGCTTGTTCGCGGGCATCGGTGCGGTCATCGCTTGGACGAAAGCCGTCCACATCAATAGTCATTAGACGCGAGTGATGTAATCGCCGGTGCGAGTATCAACTTTGAGTTTGTCCCCGACATTGACAAACAAAGGAACTTGAATGACTTTCCCGGTCTCCAAGGTTGCAGGTTTCTTTGCACCAGACACACGGTCCCCCTGCACACCAGGTTCAGTTTCGGCAACTACCAATTCCACGGATGCAGGAATTTCCACAGTGACAATTTCATTGTTGTGATACGCAATGATCGCCATGGCCTGTTCCACTAAATAATCTGCTGCTTCACCGAGGGCCGAAGGAGCAATATTCGACTGGTCATAGGATTCGGTGTCCATAAAGACAAACTCATCACCATCTTTGTAAAGAAACTGCATATCTCGTTTGTCGAGGATTGCCTGCTCTACTCGAATCCCTGCGTTAAATGTTTTTTCAAAGACATTGCCGTTACGAAGGTTGCGCAACTTTGTGCGAACAAAAGCACCCCCCTTGCCGGGCTTCACGTGTTGGAACTCAACAACGGTAAATAATCCGTTATCAAGCTCGAGCGTGATTCCGTTCTTTAAATCATTCGTGGTGATTGCGGGCATGACAATTCCTTGGGGCTTAGCGTGAGGATGCGACAATTTGTGTCGGCGACGACGACCTGATCTTCGATCCGGACACCGCCTACTCCTCCACGATAGAGCCCAGGCTCCACTGTCACCACTTCATCTGTTCGAAGTACTGCGGTACAACGAGGAGAAAGAATGGGCATTTCGTGGATATAGAGCCCTATTCCATGACCTGTTCCATGAATGAATTCGTGTTCTACGCCTTCGCGCGCAAATACAGCCCTAGCAGCTGCATCCACCGCACTGCCGAGAACCCCGTTTTTCACTGTCTGTACAGCAGATGATTGTGCCTCATGTACAAGGTCCCACATCTGTCGATACTGCTTTGACACATTGCCCACGAGCACTGTTCTGGTCATGTCACTGCGATATCCATCCAATTCTGCACCCATATCTATGACAACTCCATGACCGTTCTCAATGAGGGCATCAGTGGGCTGGTGGTGTGCGCTTGCACCATGTGGTCCAGTAGCCACGATGGTGTCAAAGCCTGGCCGATCTGCGCCGGATTCTCGCATCAAGTATTCAAGTCGATTACGTACTTGTTTTTCGGTTTTGCCGTATAAGCCATCGGCGACAACGCACTGCAATGCCGAGTCGGCAATGGCGGCCGATCTTTGCATGAGTTCTATTTCATGTTCGTTCTTCACACGCCGAAGTTCATCGAGGGCATCGCCCTCATCAACAAGTTGCACAATCTCATGTAACGCTCGTGCATATTCTGCTGTGATGTGTCGAGGATGAATACCAAGAGTTTTAATTCCTAGTGAACCTAAAATCTCCACAACACTTTGTGTTGAATCTGTGCACACCACTTCAACCGACGCTCCTGATTGACGGATTTCGTCTTGTGCGCGCGCAAAATAGCGACCATCAACTATTAATACAGCTGCATGGGTATCACGATTCGCCACGAGCTGGGATGTACCACCCGTAAATCCCGTAAGCCACCGAATGTCTTCTTGCCGCAGAACCAGAACATGTGTTGGTCCTTCGGTGAGGCAAAAGGTTTCTAGTCGGCCCGCAACGTTCACAATATTTACATTGCAGCGAGAGCGTGTATGGCAAGAACGTAACTCAGTCCACCAAAACCTGAAATAGATCCATCTACAACGCCTGCAAGAACGCTGACATGACGAAATTCTTCCCTCGCAACCGGATTCGACAGATGAACTTCAATCTTTTTCCCATCAAATGATCGAAGAGCATCATGCAGAGCCCATGAATAGTGAGTAAAAGCTCCTGCATTGATCACAATGGCCTGGTGAACCCCTTTGGCGGCATGTATTGCATTCACCAATTCTGATTCAGAGTTTGACTGCATGCTTTGTACGGTGAACCCATGGGTCGCCGCTGCACTCGTGGCTGCATCAATATGATCCTGCAAGGTTGCCGAGCCATAGATTCCTGGCTCACGCGAACCGAGCAAATTGAGATTTGGACCATTCAAGATGAGAACCGAGGACTTCGCCATACTTCTCACCGTAGTCGGTGACTCAACTATTTCGTGACGCAAATTCCCCATAGGCGCGTTTTATTGCCTCGACCGAGACTTCTGAGACAACCTCGAGACCATGCGATGCATCCAAAACAAACGTCAGTGATTCCAATGCCTTTTTGTCACGTGTCATCGCTGTGATCAAGGCATCAATACCAAGACCAGTAGGTAGGACAACTTTCAGGCCGTACACCTGGCGAATCACGTGATAGTGCTCTTCGACGCGACCTTCATCTATTCGGCCCATGATGTGGCCAAGATGGGCTGCAAACAGGACGCCCAAGGCAACCGCTTCGCCATGAGCAATAGAAAAATCTGTTTCAATCTCTAACGCGTGAGCAAGTGTGTGCCCATAGTTAAGGAATGCACGAATTCCACCCTCACGCTCGTCGGTGGCGACAATTTCACCCTTGATACCCACACACCGCGCCACCCGTGAAGGAAACGCCAATGCATTGAGATCTTCACGAACAATGAAGTGATACTTCGCCATTTCTCCAAGACCACAGTCCATCTCGCGCGCCGGAAGAGACTCAAGGGCATCTAGATCACATACCACGCCGCACGGTTGCCAAAATGCGCCGACCAAATTCTTTCCCTCAACGAGATTGACGCCGGTCTTACCTCCAACAGCTGCATCAATCATTGCAAGAAGTGACGTTGCAACATGTAACACAGCAATTCCACGGTGGTACGAGGCTGCAGCAAATCCCGCCACATCGGTCACCATTCCACCACCAACGGCAATCACTAAATCTTTTCGCGTGAGACCAGATAGTGCGAATTCAGAACATAGTCGTTCAATGGTGGCCAAGGTCTTAAATGATTCGCCTTCTCCAATGACGTGCAGAGAGGTACTCACTCCTGGGATTTCTGGTCGAAACTTGTGGGGAATTCCCTCTTGGGTCACTATTGCAATACGTTGCACACCAGCAGGGATGAGTGTGCTCACTTGATGCACTGCGCCATGTCCCACCAACACCGAGTAGGCACGTTCGCCAAGGTCGATTCTGACGGTCTCGATATCACCCATGACTACCATCATCCCAAATCATTGCCTCATCTATTGCATCAATAATCAAACCTGCGACAGATTCAATGCTCCGCTCAGAGACATCAATAATCACATCCGATACCTCTCTATAGAAAGACTCGCGTTGTGTGAACATCTGCTGAAGTACTTGAAGCCGATCTGTATCTAGCGCTGGTCTATGCGACCCTTTCATGGTTCTCACAGCAAGAACCTCAGGTGAGGCATGAAGCCACACAACCGTCACAGACTCTTGGGTACTAGCGCTCTTCATCAAATCACGATTCGTATCTGCAAGCACCACGCCACCTGCTGCAGCAATCACTGCCCCATTAGGAGAATGCAGACATTCACGAAGAACGTCAGATTCAATCTCCCGAAAATACGCCTCACCTGGTTCTTCAAAGATCTCACGCACGCTACGACCAACACGTTGTTCGACGAGTTTGTCCGTATCTAGACATGGAACCCGGTAATGCTGGGCCAGATCCCATGCAACAGTTGATTTGCCGGTCCCCATTAAACCCACCAGCACAATGACAGGTGACGTTGTGTTCACGATTCCAACGTGGAACGAAATGATTGAGCATTGCGGACAAATTCCGACAACGAATCTCCACCAAATTTTCTTTGTGCTTCACTGGCTAGTACGAGCGCCATCATTGTTTCTACAACCACACCAAGCGCTGGGACGGCCGTGACGTCGGTGCGTTCCTTAAAACTGACCGTCTCTTCTTTCGTCACCACATCAACTGTTTTCAAGGTCGGCTTATTCAAGGTGGCCAGTGGCTTCATTGCTGCGCGAACAATCAACGGCTCACCAGTGGTGATTCCACCTTCGGTACCACCTGAGCGGTGACCATCTCTGACATAGCGGTGGTTCACCGCATCCCATGAAATTGGATCGTGCGCTTGACTCCCCCTCATACCGGCAACTTCGAAACCGTCTCCGATCTCCACACCTTTGACAGCTTGAATACTCATCACGGCTTGTGCAAGCAATGCATCAATCTTTCGATCCCAATGCACGTGACTGCCCAATCCAATAGGCACACCATGTGCGATCGCCTCAACAATGCCACCCAAAGAATCTCCATCCTTAGCTGCTTCCTTGATGGCAGCAATCATCGATGCTTCTGCTGCAGGATCAAAACAGCGCACCTCAGATGTATCAATGACATCGAGATCTTTTGCAGTGGGAAGAACAGTGTTGTTTGCACGGACCGAGCCAAGTTGAATCACGTGGCTGATGATGTCCACACCAAGATGAGAGAGAAGTTGTTTTGCAATTGCCCCGGCCGCTACTCGAGCTGCTGTTTCTCGTGCGCTTGCTCTTTCCAACACATCACGCGCATCAGAAAAACCGTACTTTTGCATTCCCACAAGATCGGCATGACCAGGACGCGGCTGGGTCAATGGAGTCTGAGTTGCACCTGGCTCAGGAGACATCTCCTGATGCCATTTATCACTACGAAACCACTCGGAATTCTGAATCTCGATAGCGATAGGTGAACCCAACGTGCGTCCGTGACGAACTCCACCCACCAAGGTGATGACGTCTTTTTCGAAACGCTGGCGCGGTCCTCGGCCATAGCCAAGACGACGACGGGCAAGATCATTTTCAATGTGTTCAGCCAACAAGGGCATCCCTGCGGGCAAACCCTCCACGATTACGGTCAATGCTTTGCCGTGGGACTCGCCAGCTGTCAGGTATCTCAACACCATATTGACACTACTGCCGCCGTGACCGGAGTTCCCGCTCTGCGGCTTCTCGCATGATGTCGGCACTGGGATTCCAGCCAAATTGCAGCACACATTGGCGGCGTGCCTGCTGAACCAACATCCACAATCCATCCACCACAGTGGCCCCCACCGACCGGGCGTCTGCCAGCAAGGTTGTTTCTAAGGGTTGATACACGGCATCCAAAACCACGTGTCGCGAATGTAACAATGACAAAGGAACCAGTGTCTCGGTGGAGTTCATCCCCACTGATGTTGTATTCACCACAACATCCGCAGCTGCAATGTCATCTACTGTGCCCACTCGTAGTGACCCACCCTCTTGGGTCACCAAAGCTTTGAGACGATGTACAAGTTCTTCGGCATGAGCCACACTTCGATTCACCACAATCACTTGGGCACCACGACGCCCAAGCGCCAACGCCACCGATCTGCCAGTTCCCCCAGCACCCAGCAACACAACTGTTGCTCTATCAAGACGAACCCCACCTTGTTCTGTGAGCGCATCGCAACAACCGTCACCATCGGTGTTGTGGCCAGTTGTCGTAGATTCACTCAGAACTACGCAGTTCACCGCATGTAAAAGTTCAGCTACTTCATCCACCGAATCTAGAACCGCAATGATTTTTTCCTTGAGCGGCATCGTGACAGATAGACCCCGCACACCTCGTGTCTGCAAATCAGCAACGAGGGTTCCTAAGTCATCACCATTGCACTCCACAGCTTGATAGTCGCCATCAACCCCGTGTGCATGAAGTGCCGCACGGTACATCGCTGGAGACAGTGAATGCGATACGGGATACCCAATCACTGCAGCAAGAAGTGTTGTTGCGTTCACGGAAGAACTCCAGCAACTCGAGATTTCTCGACATTAATGAGGTGCTGTTCATAGGTTGTTGCAAACACATGACGACCTGTCTTGTCTGCGAGAACGTAATACAAGTACATGCACTTCTCATTTGATTTCAGACCAACACATGCTTCATCATCACGTGGAGGTGTACCCGATGGTGCAAGCGAAGCTTCAATTGATGCTTTTCCGGGATTGGCGATGGGCGTGGGCGGTAACCCCTTCTTGAGATAGACGTTGTAAGCGGTATCGGCCGCCTTCATCTCAGTCCATGACATCGATGGGTCTTGTCCATATTTCACTGCCGCATCAATTTCTAAATTCATTCCCAATGCAAGACGGTTATAGATCACTTGAGCGATTTTGGGCCGGTCTTGTGCAACTTTTGCTTCTCGTTCCACCATCGATGCAACCACTAGTAATTCATAAGGGTTCAACCCACGCGCCTTCGCACCCGCGACAAGATCTGTTTGGCGAGCAACACGGTGCATCATCTCCACCAAAGTCTTCACCACACCAGCCTCAGTGCCATCGCCAGATATTTGATAGGTGTCAGGGAATAACAATCCTTCTAACGACGTGTTTCCTGATGGCGAAAATTCTGAAACCACCGAGCCATCAGTTGCGGCAGACACAAAATCATCAACCGTCATAAATGTCAACTTTGATGCAAGCCTTTCTCCCATCTGGGCCAAAGTCATGCCCTCAGGAAAAGTGACAGAGACAAAGGTTTGAGCAGGTGGCGTCGACAAAGACTTAATTATTTGGCCTGCATTATCCCGAGGCCGAAGCGAGTAGTAACCGGGCAACAAATCAATTCCTCCACGCGTGGATGCATACCACCGAAAGATTGAAGCATTTTTGATGAAGCCTTCTCTAGCTAATCGATCTGCCACCGAAGCAACAGTGTCTCCGTCATTGACGGTGAAATTCACCGCTGTTCCTGGCCCTCCTGACGGATTGAGTTGATTGATGACCCACCAACTAGCCATACCCAACAACAACACAGAAGCTATGGCAACGATGGCCACCATTCGAATTGGACTACGAAGATGATCCAGTTCTTGGGGCAGCACCTCAATGGCCGACTCAGGCACTGCATCAACAACATCCCATGGATCCTCATGCCAATCCTGAGAAATAAGCGGATCGTCCTTCACGGCTTTGTCTCGTTGTCAAAATGTGCGCCTTGAGCATCTAGCCAAGATTGCAAAATAACAGCGGCTGCCACTTTGTCCACGACACGACGCCTTGCTTGCGCACGCATTTTTTGTTCCATCAACACCCGATCGGCTTCCACAGTGGTGAGTCGCTCATCGTGTACAAAAACTGGCACACCCACAACCGTAGTCATCCGCTCCACTTCCCGCAGGGCAGCATCAGCCGCT
Organism: Ilumatobacteraceae bacterium; assembly: GCA_044239355.1. Lineage (GTDB taxonomy): Bacteria > Actinomycetota > Acidimicrobiia > Acidimicrobiales > Ilumatobacteraceae > UBA2093. Next base: position 165,379 of record JBIIBO010000001.1, on the reverse strand, counting down.
TTGCCTGCCGTGCCATCCATATTCAATGGAAGACCCACCACAACAGCAACAGCTTCTTCTTCCTGCACAAGGCGAGCAATCTCGCCGTGGTCGACGCGTTGACTCGCACCACGTTCAAGAACACACAAAGGCGTCGCTATTGTTCCACTGCGATCAGAGACCGCGATACCCACTCGTTTCGATCCAAGGTCGATTCCGAGTACGCGCACTGCTTTTACGAATTACCCAAGAGGGCGCGAGATTTTTCCCGGGCGATTTCCAAACATTGATCTATGCCTTCTGGATTCTTGCCACCAGCGGTCGCAATGTCACCTTTCCCACCACCGCCGCCACCCACGGCACGTGCGGCATCTTTAATGAGTTCTCCGGCCTGCACCGAGAGCCCTGGCATTGTGGCCCCCACGATCGAGACACCACCAGTGTCATTCACGCCAGCCAGAACCACTGCCCGAATTCCTTGCTGCTGACGAATCGCCACAGCAAGATCACGCAGATCTTGAGCAGAGACACCGTCTACTCGTGCAACCACAACGCCGTTGTCTGCAAGTTCTACTAATTCACCAGCTCGAGTCAGCGCAAGTGCTGCACGCAGCGTCTTGATTTCATCTTGCGCTACACGAAGTTCATCCAGCTTTCTCTGCACTCCATCAAATGCTTCGTCGACACGAGTACCAACTGCTTGAGCAACTGTGGCGAGCACCTGATCTGTGCGCTGCATATAACGCACAGTGTTTTCCCCTGTTACGGCCTCTATGCGTCGCAAGTTTGAGCCAATAGAAGATTCAGAGACGATCTTGATGGTCCCAATATCGCCAGTTGCCGACACATGGGTGCCTCCACAAAGTTCAGTGGATGCACCAGCGCGAAGAACGCGCACGGTGTCGCCGTACTTATCGCCGAAAAATGCAATTGCGCCAGCCGCCAATGCTTCCTCTTTGGATGTTTCGAAAGCATCTACGGCCGCGTTAGCTAATACTTCTGCATTTGCCAGCGATTCAATGAGTGCAATTTCTTCAGCGGTCACCGCATCGTAGTGACTGAAGTCGAATCGCAATCTGTCTGGAGAGACAAGAGATCCGGCTTGCTTTACATGTTCACCCAGTACCTTGCGCAGTGCCCAATGCAAGACATGGGTTCCTGTGTGATTACGGCGAGTGGCCTGGCGCGCAACAACATCGATTTCTGCGGTAACGACATCACCCACCTCTACGGCACCATTTTCCACACGACATACGTGACGGCGCAGTTCGGGCAATGCAAACGTTGTATCTAATACGCGCAGTGAACCATTGGCGCTGGAGATAATTCCCACATCACCCACCTGGCCACCACTTTCTGCATAGAACGGTGTGTGATCCAAAAAGACTTCAACGGTGCCGTCATCGCCTTCCACAATGGCCCTCACTGTTGCTTCGGCAGAATTGTGCACATAGCCCACAAATTCAGTGGTGCCATTTTCTTCCATAATTTCGCGATACAACATCACTCGGTCTTCGTCAGCGCGGCCAGTTTTACGTGCGCTCTTTGCACGAACACGCTGTTCATTCATTTCCTTTTCGAAACCAGCAACATCCACTTCAACGTCGCGCTCAGCTGCGATTTCCTGTGTCAGTTCCAGAGGAAAGCCGTACGTATCGTGCAAAAGGAACGCAGAGTGACCAGACACAGACTTTGCGCCTGATGACAAATCATTTTCAAGAATAGAGAGACCAGATTTCAAAGTGTGACGGAATCGCTCTTCTTCTTTTTCAAGCACACCCACGATGAAGTCTTTGTTTTTCTTGAGGTCCGGATAGGCAGTACCCATTACTTCAATGGCGGTTTCAGACATCGAGGGCATCACCAAAGATTCTGTTCCCAACAAAAATGCATGGCGAACTGCACGACGAATGATTCGTCGAAGAACATAACCACGATTCTCATTGCTTGGAAATACGCCGTCGTTAATCAACATGGTGGCTGAACGCGCATGTTCTGCCAGTACACGAAGACTAAAACTTGAACGATCGCTGTAATCTCCCGAGCGATACTTCGCCCCTGTTGACGATTGCGCTTGTTCAATCAATGGGTACAACACATCGGTTTCCCACACTGAATCCACGCCTTGCACCAGTGCCAAGATGCGCTCAAGGCCAGCGCCAGTATCAATACTGGGTTTCGGTAGCGGTTCCCGACTGCCATCTGGAGCTTGGTTGTACTGCATGAATACCAAGTTCCAAAACTCCATAAACCGATCGCCATGTGGATCGTTGAGTGGACCACCATCAGGACCAAAAGAGGGACCACGATCAAAGTGAATCTCAGAACATGGGCCACAAGGCCCAGTATCTCCGGCTTGCCAAAAGTTGTCCTTGTCTCCCAAACGTTGGATGCGCTCCATGGGCACGCCCACCTGCTCATGCCAGATTGCTTCTGCTTCATCATCTGACTCGTGCACGGTAATCCACAACCGATCGCCATCGAAGCCAAAGACATTCGTCACCAAGTCCCAAGACCAAGGAATTGCGTCGCTCTTGAAATAGTCACCAAAGCTGAAGTTGCCAAGCATTTCAAAAAACACCAAGTGCCGTTTAGTGCGACCCACATCATCAAGGTCGTTGTGCTTTCCGCCCGCACGGACACATTTTTGAACTGTTACTGCTCGCGAATAGGGAGCAACTTCGTCTCCCATGAAATACGGCTTAAAGGGCACCATGCCTGCAACCGTGAATAAAAGTGTGGGGTCATGAGGAATAAGACTTGCCGATGACACCACGGTGTGGTCACGATCACGAAAAAAATCGGAAAAAGATGCACGTAATTGGTCGGCGCTACGTGGAGTCCCGGAAGATGAGTGAGTGGCCATGGTGAACCCATGTTACCCAAATGGGCCCTTGCCTCAGGGGTGAGTTAGCTCTAGAGAGCCTGGTCGGTTCGATCCACGGGAGTGGGTGCATCTTTTTTCAAAAGGTCCAGCAATTTATCGATGAGATATTTGGACACATCTGTCACCGCCTGAATGACAGAAGCCAGTGTGAGCCGCTCACCCAGTTCTGTTGCTTTTTTCTTCATCCACGCAGTGCCATAGATCCCAGCAATCACTCCAAGGCCAAACCAAAACATTCGACGAAACATCACAAAACCTTCACATCACAATGCACAGCCGACATTGATTTAACCCGCTTCACCGGTCCTACGGTAGTAGTTATTCACCAAGGTTCCTACAGGGGCAAACTGCGGCGGGTCAAGAGTGGTTGCCGGGGCCGCACCTGTGATGCCCTCACGCACATCATGCAATGCCCGCCCTATCGCATCTGTGACGTCCCGACTTTTTGGTGCAGTAGAGAGATGTATCACTGCATGAGCAAGATGGTGGGTCGACTCGGGCATTCCTACACGTTCCACAGTTTGGGCTACTGCTACAGCAATCAGCAAAGAAGAATGGTCAGCAACTCCAATGTCCTCACTTGCAAAAATCATGAGTCGACGAGCAATAAATTTTGGATCTTCACCGGCTTCGATCATCCGTGCGAGCCAATGCAAAGCAATATCGGTCTCGCCTGCTCGCATTGACTTAATGAATGCCGATGCGATGTTGTAATGATCGTCCACTCCCAAACGCTGGACAGCTGTGCTCAATGCTGCTGTTGCGTGTTCACGCGTAATCTCCTTTTCACCTGCGAGTGCAATGGCAACTTCTAGTGAAGTGAGTGCTTGGCGCACATCTCCTGTGCTTCTTTTTGCAATAAGTGCGATCGCATCTTCGTGAGCTTGCGCCTTTTCGCGCTCCAATGCTCGTTTGAGCACTTCAAGGATGGACTCTTCATTAACTGCTTCTAAGGGAAAGACCGATGAACGACTCCTCAATGCAGGGTTCACAGAAAACGCTGGGTTCTCCGTTGTAGCCCCCACCAACGCGAGAACTCCTGACTCCACTGCATGCAAGAGGGCATCTTGTTGATTCGTTGTAAAGCGATGAATCTCATCAATGAATAACAGTGTCCCTGTGTCGTCCAACAACAAACGATTACGGGCGCGGTCAATCACATCACGTACGTCTTTCACACCGGCAGTCACAGCTGAAAGCCGTTCAAAGCTGCGACTCGTAGCTGACGCAATAAGTTCTGCAATTGTTGTCTTGCCTGTTCCAGGGGGACCCCAAAGAATCAATGAACTCAATCGATCGGCTTCAATAAGTCGACGTAGCGGAGCCTGCGGGGCCAACAAATGATCCTGTCCCACCACTTCATCAAGAGTGCGAGGACGCATACGCGCCGCCAATGGAGCCTTTGCATCCATACGCTCTTGGCGCACCGATGCGAACAGGTCATTGTCACTCATGATCTGATGCTACGAAGTAGCCGGTGGTGGAAGAAGCCGCAATCCCAATTCGGCCAGATGTGCTGCTTCCACTGGCGTAGGCGCACTGGTCATAGGATCTGCACCACTTTGCGTCTTTGGAAACGCAATCACTTCACGAATGTTTTCTTCTCCCGCCAGAATTGCAGTCAAGCGATCAATACCAAACGCAAACCCACCATGAGGCGGCGCACCATAACGGAATGGCTGTAGGAAGAATCCAAAACGTTTGTCTGCTTCTTCATCAGAAATACCCAAAAGATTGAAAACACGACGTTGCAGTTCTGGTTCGTGAATACGAATAGATCCAGAACCTAATTCCCAACCATTAAGCACTAAGTCATAGGCCAATGCCCGAACTTTCAATGGATCTGTATCGAACAATGCGATGTCATCGGGGTGAGGGTGACAGAAAGGATGATGGCCCGGACGTGGCGTGCCCGAGACAGGATCAACTCCGACAAACAAGGGGAACTCTGTAACCCACACATAGGCATATGGCCCTTCATGTACTGGCGGACGCGCAATGTCATTGCGCAAAGTTCCCAACACTTCACATGTTGTTTCCCAGTCGTCGGCCACAATGAGGATCAAGTCACCAGACTTGGCATTCATCGACGACACCAAGTTCTGTACTTCACTTTCAGAAAGAAACTTCGCAATCGGAGACTCAACGCCGCCATCGGCGCCAACCTTGATCCAGACAAGACCTTTGGCTCCAATTTTTTTTGCCCGCTCTGTCAATGCATCAAGCTTGTTACGTCCAAAGGATGCCGCTTCTGGATACGTGGCTGCATCTACGCAAATGCCCTTGATGGAATGTGCCCCCGCAAAAGCCTTGAACTCAGTTCCAGAGAACACATTGGTGAGTTCCACCAACTCCATACCGAATCTCATGTCGGGTTTGTCCACACCAAAACGATTCATTGCCTCAAGCCAGGTGATGCGTTGAATTGTTGGTGGCTCTTGGCCAGTCACGGCTTTGGCTGCAGCGACAACAGCTCGTCCAATGTTTTCCAGAACATCATCTTGAGAAACAAAAGACATCTCAGCGTCAAGTTGCATGAACTCATATTGACGATCTGCACGCAAGTCCTCATCCCTGAGGCATTTTGCAATTTGGTAATAGCGATCTATACCCGACACCATCAGCAGTTGTTTCCATAGTTGTGGCGACTGTGGAAGAGCAAAAAAAGAACCCGGCTCTTTTCGCGAAGGAACTAGGAACTCTCGCGCACCCTCAGGAGTTGAAGGCATAAGAAGTGGTGTCTCAACTTCAAGAAATCCGTTCGTTTCCATCTCGCGACGAATTGCACTATTCACCAATGCTCGAACTCGAAGATTTTTCTGCATTCGCTCGCGACGAATATCTAGGTATCGATAGCGCAGACGAATACCTTCATCTACCTCATCGGCTCGCTGGTCAACCGGAAACGGAGGTGGCTCGGCGATGTTTAAAACCTCAACTTGGCAATCCCCAATTTCTACTTTGCCTGTAGGAAGATTGACATTCACGGTGCCATCGGGGCGAGCACGCACCACACCTGTGACGCGGATGACATATTCACTGCGCACATCGACATCATTGTCCACCACGCATTGCACTATGCCTGAGTAATCACGAAGGTCGACGAAAGCTAATTTTTCGCCATGTTCACGGCGTCGCGCGACCCATCCACACAATGACACCGTGCTGCCGATTTCAGCGTCGCGAAGATCTCCACACAAATGTGTACGCATTGCAGTCGAATTCATAATGTTGTCCTTCGGGGGGTACGGCTGCCCACAAGGGCAGAAAGATTCTCAACAAGGTCGGCCTCTAGTACGAGACGTTGCTCTGAAGTTTTTAGATCACGAAGAGTGCAACTCAGTGCAGCCGCTTCATCTGAACCAATGATGATTGCGATGTGGGCACCACTTCGGTCAGCCACTTTCATTTGAGCTTTCATACTTCGGCCGTCAAAAGCTCGATCGACTCGAAACCCGGCTGTACGCAGATTGTCTGCAATACGCATCGCAGCAAACCCATCAGTGACATCAATGATGAATGCATCAAGAGTCTGGTCTGGAGCCAAGAACACGCCCTCGGCATCACAGGCAAGCAAGGTGCGATCTACTCCCATCGCAAAACCGACGCCGGGTGTAGATGGACCGCCTAGGTCTTCCACAAGACCGTCGTATCGTCCCCCGCCACCAACAGCAGTTTGGGCGCTATCGAGCGCAGTCGACACAAACTCAAACACCGTGCGTTGGTAATAATCAAGACCCCTCACAAGCCCAGTATTGACGACGTAAGGAATGGAGAGTAGATCGAGTCCTTTGCATACAGCAGCGAAATGATCACGTGCTTCATCGCAAAGAAAGTCATTAATAGTTGGTGCTCCCGATATCACGTCTTGGTCTTGGGCGCGTTTGGAATCAAGAACACGTAAAGGATTGCGTTCAAGCGTGGCTTTGGATTCAGCAGATAGCGCTTCACTCTTCGACAGGAAATACTCGCGAAGTGCATTGATGTATCGCTCTCGGTCAGCAAGATCACCGAGTGAGTTCACCATCAATTTCACACTCGACATTCCCAGTTCTTGAAAGAAACCCCAACCAAGTGAAATCACTTCAACATCTAGCAATGCATCAGTGGAACCCAAGACCTCGATACCTACTTGATCAAATTGACGGTATCTACCTGCTTGTGCTTTTTCGTAGCGGAAGTTAGAACCCGAGTACCACACCTTCCATGGCGTTGTAGGTCGGTGCTGGGCGAAGGAACGACATATTCCTGCGGTGTGTTCTGGGCGAAGCGCAACCCGTCGGCCACCTTTGTCCTCAAAGTCATACATCTCTTTGGTGACCACATCAGTGGCATCACCCAAACGAAGAAACACTCCCAAGTCTTCAAACATGGGGGGAATAATGCACTCGAATCCCGCCGACTCGACGACGCGAGCAAATACTCCATTCAAGGCACGCCAACGCCCTGCTTGTGGAGGGAGAATGTCTCTGGTTCCCGGACTTGTTTGAAACGATGGCACGACGCCACAGGCTAGTCGGGCGACCCCCCAGGGACGATGCGATATGCGTCGTAAACCCCGTCAATGGACTTAATCACGCGCATGACGGCATCAAGATGGTTCGGGTCGGCAAGCTCAAATTCAAAGCGCATCTTGGCCACACGGTCTGTCCCGGTGTTGGTTGAACACGCCACAATATTCACGTGCTGCTCAGAGAGCGCATTGGCCACATCTCGTAATAGTCGACTTCTATCAAGGGCAACCACTTCAACGCCCGCAGTAAATCTTGCCCCTGGCATCGCCCGAGACCATTCGACATCAATCATCTTCGTGGGTTCATCAGAGGTCAGAGTCACCGCATTTGCACAGTCTGCACGGTGCACGCTTACTCCACGGCCCTTGGTCACAAAGCCCAAAATGTCATCACCAGGCACTGGGGTGCAACATCGAGAGAGTCGAACCAGAACATCTTCTAATCCATCAACATGAATACCAACGGGGCTTCGACCCTCACCTTCATTGCGATCCACTCGCATCGGTAGAGCCAACTGCTCATCGCTACCCTCTCGCCTGATCGCGCGACCAATTCTTTGAGCAAAACCCCGAGCAGACACATGATGTTCCCCGATAGCTGCAAACAAGGTCTCTAAATCCACCATATTGAGTGCTTCTAGTTCTTGAACAAAAGCATCTGAAGTCCAGATTTTTTGAACAGGCAAACCTTCACGGCGGATCTCTGCAGTGAGTTCTTCGCGGCCTGATTCCACCATGTCTTCACGACGTTCTCGAGTAAACCAACCCTTAATTTTTGTGCGAGCTCGTGTTGACTGAACAAAACCCAACCAGTCTCGTGAAGGTGCAGCGCCTTCTACTTTGGAAGTGAATATCTCACAGGTATCACCAGACGACAATCGGGCATCTAAAGACACCAGACGGCCATTGACTCTGGCACCCACGCAGGAATGTCCAACTTCTGTATGCACCGCATACGCAAAATCCACAGGAGTGGAGTTCACAGGAAGAGTCACTACACGGCCCTTTGGCGTAAACACGAATACTTCTTCTTGTTCAAGATCACTCTTTAGATCAGCCATGAACTGATTGGGGTCAGAAATATCAGACTGCCAATCAATGATGCGATTCAGCCAGTCTGAGTCGCCAGAATCAGTTCCTTGCTTATACGAAAAATGTGCTGCCACTCCCCATTCGGCACTCTCGTGCATTTCTTTTGTACGAATTTGCACTTCAAGAGGTTTGCCGCCCGGGCCAATCACCGTGGTGTGAAGTGATTGATACAAGTTGTACTTCGGCATCGCGATGTAGTCCTTGAACCGTCCCACCACAGGACGCCACTTACCATGGATCGATCCAAGTGCGCCATAACAATCCCGCACATTGTCCACAATGATACGCATCGCTACCAAGTCAAAAATCTCGTCGAAGTCCTTATCCTTCTGAATCATTTTTTCGTAAATGCTCCAGAGATGTTTTCCTCGTCCGGTGACTTCGGCCTCAATATTGACTTCACGCAAACGTGAACGAACCTCAGTAATGGCTTTTGCGAGATACACATCGCGTTCCGGTGTTCTTGAGGTCACCATGTGGTCAAGCTCCGCGAAGCGTTTGGGATACAGAGCAGCAAACGACAGATCTTCTAACTGTTGTTTTACTTCTTGCATTCCAAGTCGATTTGCAAGAGGTGCGTAAATATCAAGAGTCTCTTGGGCTACTCGCTGTTGTTTGTCAACAGGAACTCCACCCAAAGTACGCATGTTATGTAAACGATCTGCCAACTTGATGACAAGCACTCGCATGTCACGCGCCATTGCCACCAACATCTTGCGCATTGTGGCTGCTTGCTGCGCTTCTCGTGAATCAAATTGCAATCGCTCTAATTTGGTCACGCCATCTACAAGAGCAGCAACTTCATCTCCAAAATCACGCTGCACATCCTCCAGGGTGATTTCGGTATCTTCTACCGCATCATGAAGTAATGCTGCTGCCAAAGAAACTTCGTCAAGACCGATATCTGCAACAATGCGGGCAACAGCAATGGGGTGATTGATATATGCCTCACCAGATGAACGTTGCTGGCTGATATGAGCGATTCGGGCCGCTTCATATGCGCGATTGACCATCGCCACCGAACCCTTGGGATGTCGACGCCGATACGCGGTCAGTAGTGGCGCAAGTTCTTCAATGGGCGCACTGTGATGTCGTCTCCAGGGAAGAACTCGATCAGCGGTTGCCATATCCCAAGACTAGCGACGGGACTTCTTTCGTGGACGCGGAGGGTGGCTCAAGATGGCATCCACAGATCCCACGGGCTCCACCACATGTGCAGCATTGCCCTGAGACGTCTGGGCACGATTGTGGGCACGTCGACCAACTGGGGCACCAGATGCGATCAGATGAGCCATCTCGGCTCCGACTGAAATCTGGCCTTTTGTAGAAAGGAAGCGTGATGAACGTTCCTTCAAAAGCCCTACCACAGGGGCCGCAATATAAATCGATGAGTACGCACCAAAGAGCATTCCGATAAACAAAGCGACTGCAAATTCCGAGAGTGCTCGAGCGCCCAAAATCCCTGCACCAAGCAGCAACAGACTCACGACGGGAAGAATCGAAGACACGCTGGTATTAATCGAGCGCATCAACACTGCATTCATCGACACGTTAATCACATCACCATATGAAGCTTTTGTGACGGAGAATTTCTTTTCATTCTCCGACATCTTGTCGAAAATCACGATGGTGTCATAGAGCGAATAACCCATGATGGTGAGAAATGCGGTCACTGTGGCTGGTGTTACCTCAATTTGTAGAAGCGAATAGACACCCACCGACAACACGATGTCGTGTATCACCGAGGCAAATGCCCCCACAGCCATCTGCCACTCAAAGCGCCATGCAATGAACAACGAGACAATGACAAAAAACACCAACAATGCCTGCACCGCTTTTGTGGTCACTCCGCGCCCCCATGAAGAGCTCACGGTGTCCACACTTATGTCTGAAGAATCAACCCCAGCCTTCACAGCAAAAGCTGACTTCAATGACTCCACAACCTCGGGAGTTTGATCTCCAAGCTGAATACGCACGCGTTCTTCAGTTGCAGATGTCAATGTCTGAATTTTTACACCCGATGCAGGAACATTCTCTGCGCTCAACACATCACGTGCCGTTGCAACATTCATCTCGCCTTTGGCAGGAACTTCAAATGCCACGCCACCACGAAAGTCGATACCTAAATTCAACCCACCAAAAACAAGTGACCCCACCGATACCAATGCGAGAAGTAGAGAACCAATAAATCCAATTCGGCGGCGGCCGTAAAAGTTGTACGTGTTCTCACCTCGAAACAGCTTTGCGATCATGGCTTATCACTTCCTTGAACTTGCGATGTTTTGACGCCAAGCACCCCACGAGTGTTTAAACGATTCCAATCGGAAATCAACAACACCGCTGGACGTGTGAAGAAATACACAGCAATCATGCTTGTTAACGAGGACAAACCTAGGAAGAACGCAAAGCCTCGCACCGACCCAATAGAGAGCCACCACAAGATAACTGCACCAATCAGTGTGGAAGTGTTAGCAACAATGATCGTGCGCCAGGAGTTTTCAAAACTACGTGTTGCTGAATTTCTCAGAGTTCGTCCCGAACGGATGTCTTCTTTGAGCCGCTCAAACAACATGATGTAGGAGTCTGCACCGGTACCAATTGACACAATGACTCCGGCAGCGCCCGACAAGGTAAAAGCCAAGCCATTAGATCGAGACAGCCAGGCAATAACACTCCACAACAACATGCCCGAGATTGCAAGCCCACCGATTGCAACTACTGCAAGAAGTCGATAGTACGCAAACAAAAACAACACCACCAGTGCTATGCCAACCAAACCAGCAAGAATCGCAGCATCGAGTGAGTCCTTACCCAAAGTCGCAGATACTGACTGCACTGTTGGCGCATCAAAGTTCACGGGTACAGCACCAAACTGGAGAATCTTGGCTAAGTCATTTGCTTCGGCTTCTGTGAAGTCGCCGCTGATTTGCACACTTCCTGAAAAACTAGGAACCTGCACTACTGGTGCGGAAATGACTGCGCCATCCAAAATGATGGCAATCTGTTTTGAAGGACAATCAGCACCGCCTGCAAAACATCGTGCAGCTAACGAGTTCCACAAATCTTCTCCAGAAGCACCGCCACGCAAATTTGCAGTCACTACCCAAGCGCCTTGATCAACCTGCACAGATGCATCACTGGAAAACACTTCGCCAGTTGCCTCTGCTGGTCCCAGCAAATACAACAAGCCATCTTTGGCTCCCGGCAACACCGTTTGTCCGGGCGCAAGACCTGAACCATCGTTGCCACCTTCATCAGGGGTACCCGACTGCGCTGCGAGCGGCACGGAAACACCATCATCAACAACGGGTTCGTCAACGATTGGTTCATCAGTGTCAGCGGTCAATGGAACACGACGTGACTCTCCTACACCACCAGTGGGTTTGGCCAACGTCGTGGATGTTTGCTCCCCTGTTGTGGTGGTGGGCCCAGTATCGGGAGCTTCTTGTTCCACAATGTTCAAGACGGGCCGCATTTCTACCGCACCAGTTCGACCAATGAGCGCGAGTGCTTCATCTTGATTTTTTACACCTGGCAAGTTCACTACAACTGTGTTGCCTTGACGAATAATCTCAGGCTCGGCGACGCCTATGGAGTCCACTCGACGACGAATAACTTCCACGGCAGCATCTAGTGCACCATCTTCAAATTCACCAGTTGGTGTCAAGGTGACTGAAGCGCCGCCTTGAAGATCTAAACCAAGCGAAGGAGTGTTGTTGGCCACAATGTTGGCAACAAAAGAACCACTTACAACCACTGTGAATAAGACAAGCACGGCCCACAGCCGACGTGTGGACATAAAGACTTACTTCTTCTTCTGGTCGTTCTCAGCTGGAGGTGCTGTTTTACGCGCAACAGATCCTCGTGCCACACGAATCTCAATTCTTTCTGAACCGTGACCGTCGGCAATATCTACCCACAACACATCATCTTCGATTGCAGTGATGTATCCGTAGATGCCCGAGTTCAACACAACTTCATCGTTGACCGAAATAGACGACTGAAGCGCCTGGCTTTCCTTCAAGCGGCGGCGCTGAGGACGAAGCAAGAGAAAGTACATGGCGCCGAAAATCGCGCCGAAAAAAACAAGAGTAAACAGTGGGCTGCCACTGTCGCTTGAACTTGATTCTGAAGCCAAAAGAATTGCAATCACAGTGGGCAATCCTAGCCATGAGAGGGCCCCAGTGGCCTATTTCCTAGCCCCAGACCTCAAGCACCTTTTGGCGTAACGCCCCAAATGTGCCCTGTGCAATGGCCTCCCGCATCTGAGTCATGAGTGCAATTGTCCACGCAACATTGTGAATCGATACCAACCGTGATGCAGTGGGCTCACCCACTTGCACCAAGTGCCGAATATAACCGCGTGAATGTGTTGCACAGACCCAACATGAACAATGTGTATCCAATGGCTCATCACTATCTGCAAAACGAGCATTTTTGATGTGAAGTTTTCCTTCTGACGTCAGTGCAGTTCCATGACGACCAAGTCGTGTCTGTAAAACACAATCGAACTGATCTACTCCGAGTGCAACTGCCTCAACCAATGAAGCGGGGTCACCCACACCCATGAGATAGCGAGGGCGATCTTTGGGGATCTCCCCAATACATGCACCAATCGCATCAACCATCTCTGCACGAGTCTCGCCCACAGAGAGCCCGCCAATGCCATACCCATCGAAACCAATTTCCACAGTGCGACGCGCGCTTTCTGCACGCATTGTCGGGTCGACTCCACCTTGAACAATTCCAAACAGTGATTGATCGGTGCGGCGATGCACATTCTTTGCACGCTGTGCCCAGTCACTTGTTCTCTCAAGTGCTTGACGCACAACATGAGCTTCAGCCGGCAACGAGACACACACATCCAAGACCATCTGAATATCAGCGCCGAGTTTTTCTTGAGTATCTACCGCAATCTCAGGAGTGAACTGGTGATACGAGCCGTCATAAGTGGACTTAAAAACAACACCATCATCATTGACCTTCGGATCTAAAGAAAACACCTGAAATCCGCCTGAGTCGGTCAATGTCAGCCCACCCCAACCAGCAAACTTTCCTAATCCACCAAATGAGTCAATGAGGTCTGCACCAGGACGCAACATCAAGTGATACGTATTACCTAAAACAATTTCTGCGCCGAGTTCTTCGTAGTCACGTGCACTGAGATATTTGATCGCGCCGCGAGTTCCCACTGGCATGAAACAAGGAGTCTGATACGTCCCTCGATGGGTGGCAGCAACTCCGGTACGAGCATCGCCTTCCACCGAAGTGGATGTATGAATTACCGGAAACATTTATTTAGTGTCCGATCTACGCGAAACAAACATTGCATCTCCGAAAGAGAGAAATCGATACTTTTCCGAAATCGCCGTTGCATACAACTCGCGCCAACGACTACCCACAAAAGACTCAATCATCAACAACAATGATGTCTTAGGCATGTGGAAGTTCGTCAACATCACATCCACTACCTTCCATGAATAACCAGGGGTAATAAACAAGGATGTGCGTCCAGTCAATTTTCCAGTTGTATACGCAGACTCAAGTGCCCGCGTGGCAGTAGTTCCAATGGCAATCACGCGCGTTGCCTTTTTGCACGCATCTAATACCTCTTGACTCACGTTGTAAAACTCCGAATGGATGACGTGATCTAAAGGATTGTCAGTCGAGATTGGCTTAAAGGTGTCTAAGCCCACAATCAATTCCACCGACATAATCGTGGCCCCAGTTCGACGTATCCTCTCCAACAATTCGTCAGTGAAATGCAACCCCGCCGTGGGGGCTGCAGCACTTGCGGGTTTATTGGCATACACCGTCTGATAACGATCCTGGTCTTTCAAAGATCCCCGAATATATGGAGGAAGCGGCATGGATCCGATACGCGAGATCAAGTCCAATGGTGCTTCATCAAGAATTTCCACAACGAATGTGTCTCCAGCTTCGGTACGTGGCCCCATGCGCACAACTCGCTTGCCAAAGTATTCGAGAAGCTCTCCTTCTTTAATCTTTTTGCCTGGCCGAACCAAGGCCTCCCATAACCGTGCATCATTCGATCGCTGTTCAAGGAGCAAGACTTCTGCTGCTCCTCCAGTTTTTCTCTGTAATGCAAGACGCGCAGGCAGAACCTTGGTGTCATTGACAACAATGAGATCTCCTGGACCAACCAAAAAGTCAAGTTCGGACACGACACGATGAGCGATGCCCTTAGCCTCTATATCAACCAACAAACGAGCTGAATCTCGAGGCTCGATGGGCTTTTGGGCTATGAGTTCTTCGGGGAGGTCATAGTCAATATCGGATAACTGCACCGTTGTAGGTTACGGGTTCTGCAAGTGAGCGCGTGCTGCATCCATCGCCACACGTCCACGTGGAGTACGGGCAATGAGACCCAACTGAATCAAGAAAGGCTCATAGACATCTTCAACGGTCTCGGGTTGCTCACCCACCGCAATAGCCAAAGTGGTCAAACCCACCGGTCCTCCATCGAATTGTTCACACAAACTGCGCAAAATCGCGCGGTCAACCTTGTCGAGACCTAATTCGTCCACTCCAAAAACTCGTAGTGCCTCTCGAGCTGTATCAGAGGTGATGTACCCGTCACTTCGTACTTCAGCAAAATCGCGAACTCGACGCAAGAGTCGGTTTGCAATTCGCGGCGTACCCCGACTACGTCGTGCAATCTGCAAAGAAGACTCTTCGTCAATGGGAACATCCAAAATGCGTGCGGCACGAAGAACAATCTGATTCAGTTCATCGGTGTCGTAGTAATCAAGCCGAGCAACCAAACCAAAACGATCGCGCAATGGTCCAGTAATCATGCCGGTGCGTGTAGTCGCGCCCATCAAAGTAAAGCGAGGCAAAGTCAATCGAATAGAGGATGCTGCGGGCCCTTTCCCTACCACGATGTCGATTTGAAAATCTTCCATTGCTGGATACAAAATCTCTTCCACCGCACGTGAGAGTCGATGAATCTCATCAATAAAGAGAACATCGCCCTCTCCAAGTTTTGTCAATATTGCAGCCAAGTCGCCCGCGCGTTCTAAAGCTGGACCACTTGTGACATGCAATGCGACATTCATCTCGGCCGCCACAATGCTCGCCATTGTTGTTTTGCCTAATCCCGGAGGACCAGCTAACAAAATATGATCTGCTGCTTGGCCGCGTTGTTTAGCAGCACCCAAAACAATGTCGAGATGTTCTTTAAGTTCTCGTTGTCCCACGAATTCATCTAGTTGTCGTGGACGAAGGCTTACCTCATCGACCACTTCACGATCAGATGCCACACTTGGCTCTAGAAATTCATCCCGCACGACGTGCCCCCAATAAAGCCAGCGCATCGCGCAACATAGTTTCTGAATCAGATGCTGATGTCATCTGGCGCATCGCATCACGAATTTCTTCTGCCGCATAACCCAAAGCAGTCAATGCTTCGCGCACATCAGCAGCAGCTGATTGCACACCATCTCCGGTGTGTCCTAATCCGGAATCATCAAGATCAAGTCGAGATTTCAGTTCCACCATCAAGCGCTCGGCTGTTTTCTTGCCCACCCCTGGCACAACAGTCAATGCAGCGATGTCGCCTGAAGCCACAATCCCCACCAAAGCTTGTGGAGCGTAAGTAGAAAGAATGGACATTGCCATCGAGGGTCCGATGCCATGGGTTGCAATAAGAATGTGGAAAGTATCGCGCTCTATTCGCGCAGTGAAGCCAAACAAAGTTTGTGCATCTTCGCGAATGTGATGATGCACATGAAGAAATGTCTCCACTGTGGGTTCAAGTTCAGCAAATGTTGACGATGTCACGGTGCACAAATACCCCACTCCAGCAACTTCGAGAAGAATCGTTCCTGGAGTGAATCGTTCAACAACAACTCCTCGCAAACTGCCAATCATCGTTGACTCCTCGCGATTGCCTGTTGTTGAGAAACCATGAAGGGCGCAATCGAGCAGTGACATAGTGCGATAGCGGCGGCATCTGCTGCGTCGGCTGGTTCAGGAATAGTTGCCAGACCAAGTCGTTGTTGCACCATGCGCCCCACTTGGTCCTTTGATGCGCCACCCCAGCCAGCAACGGAATTCTTTACCTGTGAGGGCGTGTACTGGGCAACTACACACCCTGCACGCGAAGCCAATGCGAGCACGATTCCGCTGGCTTGACCTACGCCCATTGCTGTACGCACGTTGTTTTGAAAAAAGACCTGCTCGACGGCCACAGCGTCTGGCTTGAACTCATTGATGAGACCTTCCACCTCTTGGTGAATCTCGCCGAGACGATCCGCTAGATCGTGACTGGGTGAAGTTCGCAAAACACCAATAGCCCGCGCTGAGATCTCTTGGGCAGAGGTCATGGAGAGCACTGCATACCCACATCTGGTTAAACCAGGGTCAATTCCAAGAACCACATGACCGAACATATGTTTGATTGTACAGAACTTGATGGGCCCCGCGGGGCAATGTCAGCGAGCGGCCTCCACGGCAGCTACCAATTCTTCCACTGGCCTAAAGGTCAGCCCAGCAATGGCGCGGTGGGCATAGCGCACCACCCCTTGGCCATCAATGACAAACACGCTTCGGCGCGGAAACCCCAAGGGTCCGACCGTGCCATAGAGCGATGCCACTGCCTTGTCCGTGTCGGCTAACAGCGGAAATTGAAAACCGTGTTTGGACGCAAACTGTTCATGGCTATCAAGATCTTGAGCCGATATTGCCAACACTTGGGCACCTACAGATTCAAATGCAGAGAGCTCATTGTTGTACGAATTCAACTGTTTTGTACACACAGGAGTGTCATCACCGGGATAAAACACCAGGACTACTGGTTGACCTCTAAATGAAGATAACGAATAGGATTTCGCACCCGTACCTTGAAGTGTGAACTCGGGAGCCACATCACCTACTGATAATGACATCAGCCCACCTCCTGCATGATTGATTCATCAATGTCGAAATTCGCATAGACGTCTTGTACGTCATCGTTATCTTCGAGCATGTCCATGATTCTAAGGATTTGTCGAGCCTCATCAGCATCTGTGACTTCAATGGTGGTGGAAGAAATCATTGTTGATTCCGCATTTTCCACCGTGATACCGCTTTTGACAAGGGCGTCCTGCACGTCATAGACCACAGCAGGCTCAGTAAGAACCCGCCAGGAATCTCCGTCGCGTTCAATATCTTCAGCTCCAGCCTCAAGGGCGGCCGACATCACATCGTCCTCGGCATGTTTTCCAGGAACAACAATCACGCCGCGCCGGGAGAACTGCCAGCCAACGGCTCCTGGCTCAGCCATCGAGCCGCCAAATTTTGAAAAAGCATTCCGAACATCAGCAGCTGTGCGATTCCGATTGTCTGTGAGAACATCAACCAACATGGCAACGCCCCCTGGTGCATAACCTTCGTAGGTGATGGATTCATAGTTCGCACCATCATGATCGCCAATGCCGCGCTTGATGGCACGATCAATTGCATCTTTGGTCATTTGACCAGCTTTTGCTTTTTGCACCATGGTGCGCAATGTGGCGTTTGTATCAACATCTCCACCGCCTGCACGTGCGGCAACTTCAATTTGGCGTGCCAGTTTTGCAAACAGTTTTCCGCGAGCCTTGTCGGCTGCGCCTTTTTTGTGTTTGATAGTTGCCCATTTGGAATGGCCAGACATCTTTACCCCTGCACTTTCATAATCATGTCTTCTACAAAAAATTTGTGCAACCGAAGGTCGTCATTGAGTTCTGGGTGAAACGACGCTGCCAGCACATTCGCCTGTCGCACTAGAACTGGATCACCGTGATAACTACCCAACACTTCTACTGACTCACCTGTTCGTTCAATTCGTGGTGCGCGAATAAACACTCCATGTACATCTCCAAACGGAGTGGAAAGATCCGCCTCAAAAGAATCCACTTGTCGTCCATAGGCATTTCGACGCACAGAGATATCAATAGCAGAAAAACTTCGCTGATCGTCTCGACCATCCACGATGTCGCTAGCAAGAAGAATCATTCCTGCACACGTGCCAAACACAGCCATTCCATCAGAGATTCTCTCAGCAAGAACATCAAAGAGCCCAGAGGACACCAATAGATGCGACATCGTGCTTGATTCTCCGCCTGGCATCACCAGTGCGCTTACTTTGGCAAGATCTTTTACGGTACGTACCTCAGAGCATTCAACACCAAGTGCTGTCAGCTTTTCACAATGCGCGCTAAAGGCTCCTTGGAGAGCAAGAACTCCTACGACACCGTTCACCCGGAGGCCTCCCATTCATGGGGCTAACTACCAGCCACGCTCAGCGAAACGCTGGGTGCCGTTTATTTCATCCATGGCGATTCCCGTCATAGGTGCGCCAAGTCCACGACTGACCTTTGCAAGAACATTCGCATCACGAAAATGCGTCGTGGCTTCCACGATTGCTCGAGCACGAGGAGCTGGATCATCGCTCTTGAAAATTCCCGAACCCACAAAGACAGCTTCGGCACCCAGTTGCATTGCAAGCGCCGCATCAGCGGGGGTAGCAATGCCTCCGGCACAAAAAATAGGCACAGGCAATTTCCCTGTCTCTGCAATTTCCTGCACTAGCGGCAACGGTGCCTGCAAAGTCTTTGCCCACTGGAAAAGCTCTGCGTTATCGGCTTGAGTGATTTTGCGAATGTCTCCAAGAATGGAACGCAGGTGTCGTACTGCTTCAACAATGTTGCCGGTTCCTGCTTCTCCTTTGGAACGAATCATGCAGGCGCCCTCTGAAATTCGACGCAGTGCTTCTCCCAAGTTGGTCGCACCACATACAAAAGGAACAGTAAAAGCAAATTTGTCGATGTGATGTGTTTCATCTGCTGGCGTAAGGACTTCTGATTCATCCACAAAGTCCACCCCGAGAGCTTCAAGAATTTGTGCCTCCACGAAGTGGCCAATTCGTGCCTTTGCCATCACTGGAATACGCACGACTGCTTTAATGCCTTCAATCATTTCCGGATCACTCATGCGAGCAACACCACCATCACGACGAATATCGGCTGGTACTCGCTCGAGCGCCATCACCGCACAAGCGCCAGCGTCTTCGGCAATCTTGGCTTGTTCTGCGTTGACGACGTCCATAATGACGCCGCCTTTAAGCATTTCTGCCAACCCTCTTTTTACTTTGAGAGTCCCTACCGACGAATCATTACCTGAAGCCATGGATTAGAGGCTAGCGAGGCAAACGGTCCAGGGAGTGAGTCAAACCCACTCAGGAGATGTCACTTATGACTCAGGGAACCATCCATGCCACTGATGCAGGATCAACCCCGATGCCCACTGCGGCAAGCGCGTTACGACGTGACACTTCAATCCACGTACGGCCTGGAGTCATTCTGATCACCGCGCCGGCGGTATCGGTGAAAGTGAAAGGCGTCTCAGCGTTAGCACGTACCCACTTCATTTCAATAAGACCACCCTCGGTCAGAACAAAACCAGTGCCCTTACCCACAGTCACCGCCTGGATGCTGTTGTTATCTGCAGCATTGCGCTCATAGGACGCATACAAGACAATGACATTCTTTGCGTTTACCTGCACATCGTCTGATACATGAGGCTCCAATTGGCGACGTGAGTTTTCGGTGAATCTCACGAAATTCTTCGCCGCGCCATCCCACTTCCAGAACACCTTTAGACCAGTCATTGAGACCTTTGCTCCATCAAGTGGTGTAGATGTTGCAGGGTTCGCATCGCTGTCGCCGCGGAACGTGAATTGCACAGGTGGTGGACCTGAGCCCACAGGGGCCAAGGTCCACAGATCTTTTGTTTGTGCATACAGGTTGTGTGGAACCTTTCGCTCTTGCGATCTGAAGTAGCCACCTTTCCCCTTAGACGCCGAATGCCCCACATTGACCATTGAGCTCGAGTTCACCGCACGTGTCACGTTGGCATTTCCACCACTCCACGCAAATAGCGGCTTATTGAAAGACGACAACAAATCAATGTCTTGGATGCGACCACTTCGAATTGGGCCTACAGGGTCACTTCCCTCGCTGTGGAACACAGCAATAAAGCGTGTGATTCCTTCAACATTCTCTTCAAAAACAATGTCGGTCTTATTGAGGCCGGTTTGTGGACGAGCGATGGGGTGATTGTCGATCTTGACTGCCAACGCAGGACGTCCAGCAGCAATGGGATCGGTCACCGCAAGCCCAGTTAACGGATACAGAACACCCGGAGTGACGTCTCCTGCCACTGTGGTGCTTGACGCATCGGTTGGTGATGACGAATCACTACCTCCACATGCCCCAAGAGTTACCAGCAGCACTGCTGCTGTCGCGATACCTACGAAAGTGCGCCCACGAGTCATTTAAATCTCCTTTAAGACAGCAATGCGTTCTTCCACGCCAATTGCCAAGAACCCCACAATAGGAACTGGAGCGCCACCGTTGGTGTCATGTTGCGATGTTTTTGGGTCCACGAAGAGCAACGGGGTCAAAACAGGGTCAATATCAAGATGGTGTGTCCGATTGCACTTCTGCAAAGCAGACATAAGCGCAGGAGGGTAACGAGTGGCTTGGCATGCAGAAATATCAGCCCACATCAAAATTTTGTCTTCGTACAACTTGCCGATGATCACATCTGCAATTCGTCGAAGCCCGATCTTGGCCAATGCGAGACGCAACGCCATCAGGTAACAGGTCAATGCAATGTTTCCGCTACGCAGACGCCACAGCACATGAGCCATTACGGCTTCGGTTTCTACACGATCCATCTCTGCAAGAAATCCTTCAGACACAACAACAATCCCGTGATGTTTCGGGGCAGCAATTGCTAGAGCAATCGGATACGCATCAGAGACCACATACAGCGGGGGGCGACGATCACCTGAGACAACACAAAGACCATCAACCACGTTGATAAGACGAGCATGATCCGCCTCGGACACCGGCACCATGTCGAGTCGATTGACAAGCGAGGATTCAATTGTTCTGTTGACAACATTGACCCACACAGTCGACGCCAACAACACCACTACGGCCAACACAAGCGATTGCCCCACCACAAGACCCACCACCAAGGCAAGAACTGTAGGCACGAGTACGAGAGAGATGTTGATGTAAGTGATGCGTTGAAGTGCCGTTGCCGTTACTTCAGACGCTGGGGTCCATTGACGTTGATTCATAAGTCCTTTCAGCACCAGGCAGAGTTGAACTAGCCCAGGCGCGAGCGCCGCAAAAAGCGGCCCTCGAATCGTTTCAGCATACGGGGTACCTGAATAGTGGTGATGTTGGTTGCCTCCATATGTAAGGCACGGCGATACATCTCTATGTAGTGATCTGCGAGGGCATCCATAGAAAATTCACGAGCCCGCACCAGCCCATTTTCACGAAACTGCTGCGCAAGTGTCTTATCGGCAAGAACTCGCGCCAAAGCACCAGCAAGTGCTTGCGGGTTTCCAGGCTCAACAAGTAATGCATTCACTCCATCGGTTGCCACATTTCGATATCCATCAATGTCAGTGGACACCACAGGCGCCCCAGAAGCCATCGCCTCTATCAGCACTATTCCAAATGATTCTCCACGAAGTGACGGTGCACAAAAAGCAGATGCTCGCGAGAGTCGATCTACTTTTTCCTCATCAGAGATACGTCCCAACCATTGGATTCGTGCATCACCTTCAGTGCGTGCGCGCAACGCATCGGTCTCAGGTCCATCCGAGGCAATCCACAATGTGACATCACTTGGTAGTAAAGCCATCGCATCAAGTAAGACACCGAGACCTTTGCGCGGTTCATGTCGTCCCAAAAAGAAAATGACATTTTCTCGAGGGTGAATAGGAATTGAGTCATACATAGCAAGATCAATCCCGTTGAAAAGAACTTCGTATTCTCCGCCGATGTATCGCTGTGCCAGTTCCACTGCGTCATGTGACACGCCCACGCGAATATCGATACGCGATGCAATCCATTTCAACTGGCGAGAAAACACTCGATACGGTGCCGACTCCCCTGCTGAATGAAACGTGGCCACAACAGGGGCCATCTTGACAAGCAAAGTCGTCAACGTCGGCCCTGGGACAAGAGGCTCATGAACATGAAGCACATCAAACGCTTCATCATTCAACGCCCGAATAGTGCGCAAGGCAGCAGATGCATCTGGAGCCAAAGGGGCTACCGAACCATTGACAGCGGTAGGCAAACTATTACCCAGCGGCGTCACGAAGGGGTCTGGCGGAGGACCATCACATGGGCCAAGCACCCGAACCTCGTGTCCTTTTTCCCGCAGAGCACGAGCCAGGCCCAGAACTTGTTGTTGCACTCCACCTGGAATTGTGAGGCTGTAGGGACTCACCATTCCAATACGCAGCATGGAGACTACGGTACTGGAATGACCTCAGTACAAGACTCCTTTCGTCCCGCCCTTTCCATTGTGGCCACACCCACCAAGCGTCGAGCCATTGTCGAGCTTGCTGTAGAAGCCGAAGCCCGTGGCTTTTCAGGATTGGCGTGTCCAAGTCTTGGAGGAACAATGGGATTGTGCGTCTCGCTGGCACACGCCACCCACACAATTCCGTACTGGACATCAATTCAACCGATCTATTACAGCCACCCTGTGGAAGCAGCCAACACCGTCGCTCACATCAACGAGGTATCTGATGGCCGCTTTCGTTTTGGAATCGGTGTAAGTCACGGTCCTGTTACCAAGCGATTAGGGGTCTCCACAGGCAAGCCCCTGTCTGATATCTCTGAATACGTATCTGCCATGCGTACTCAAGAACGTTTCTCTGGACCATTGCCAGATATTTACCTTGCAACATTGCGCAACAAAATGTTGAAAATGGCAACCGAGATTTGCGAAGGTGCAATCTGGGCAAATGCATCATTGAGCCACATGGCAACCCAGTTATCCGAAATTCCAGATGCACGTCGTGACGGTTTCTTTTTGTCCAACATGATTCCCACAGTGATTGACAACGACATTGAAGCTGCTCGTGCAGTCAACCGAAAGACATTGACGGGGTACGTCTCGCTTCCCAACTATCGCAACTACTGGCGAACAGCTGGCTACGCCGAGGAGATGGACGCCATTGAAAATGCCCTCAATGCAGGACAAAAAGATGAAGTCACCAGCCTCATGTCCGATAAGTGGCTCGATGATTGCACCATTAGCGGCCCCAAAGAACATGTACGCGAACAATTAGCGACATGGGCTGCAACTGGTGTTCAACCTATTGCGGTGATGTCGTCAACCTCTGGCGGTCAAGCCAAAGCCATTAACGAACTTTTCGATCTCTATTCATAGGCCTAGACCGTCGAATTTGCTGCGTGCTCATTGTGAGCAACTAATAGCCTGGATCAGAGGGCCAATTGGGCTGAAACATATGCCACTGCTCAGGTGCGCGACGAATGAGTATTTCTAACTCTCGTGCAACTGCTTGTGTTCCCACCGCAACCGATTCACGAAGTGACCCCACCTTTTCAAGATGCACTGGTGGCCGAACTACTGCATGGTGGCCATCGATGGAATCTGTGAAATAAATAGCCACCGGCAACACCGGCGTGTTGCCGCGAATACCGAGCATTGCGGGGCCTGCGGGCAAGGTAGTCCTTTCGCCGAAAAACTCAACTTCTACCCCGGTGCGCTGAATATCTCGATCAGAGAGCAGGCAGACCAATCCGTTCTTCTTCAGTGTGGCCAAAATGGTGGGAGCAGCATCAGGGCCTAATGGCACCACGTTCATCCCTAGATCACTGCGGAGTTTGACAAACCATTCAAATAATTCAGGCGGCTGGAGTGGCTCCACAATGACTGTCATTGGAAGACCTCTCTCGGCCATCCACCTTCCTGCCCACTCCCAACCACCTAGATGTGGGATTGCAAAAATAACACCATTGCCTTTTTCTAAAGCCGCTTCTAAATGCTGATAACCATCAACAGTGAAACATCTGTTGACGTGATCGGCAGAAAGAGATGGCAATCGAAAACTCTCTGTGTAATAACGCATATACGAATCAAACGCGCGTTGAGATGCTCGACGTAATGCCAACCCTTTCAACGAGGGATCCACTCGTTGCAGATTTCTTTCGATGACAGCTCGCTTACCGCGAAGAGAAAGCGCAACCCCTGGCGCGAGCAAGGACACAGTCCCTTGTGCAACAAAACCTGGAGTTGCACGTGCAATCAGCGAACCGAGTTTGTATCCACCAACGGTGAACGAGTCTGTGAAGGTGCGCGGAGTTTCAGCCATGTCTGTTGCGACGTCGCTGCCGCGACACAACCGAAAGCTGACGGCGTGATGCTCGAGCACTATGGCGAGTCATGCGACGCACTTGACGCACTTCGCGCTTGGCCATTGTGGTGGACGATACTTCTGCTTGTTTCCACACCTGCACGAAACGTTGAATCGCGGTGGCAACGGTGAGCACCAACATGATCCACAACACAGGTATGAGCAATGAATCGAACAGCAAACCAAAGCACAAAACAATGATGCGCTCAGCGCGTTCCATCAAACCGCCTTTTGCATACAAACCAAGAGATTCAGCTTTTGCGCGTTCATATGAAATAAGCGACGACACACCCATGATGGCCATAGGCAATAACGCAATATGTGTGCCCTCGTTGGATGCGAAATACCAAGCAACGCCACCAAAGAGCACCGCGTCAGTGACTCGATCAACTACTGAGTCAAAAAAAGCCCCTCTTTGGCTTGCAGTGTTAGATGCCTTGGCAAGCGCTCCGTCCAAAAGATCGGGTAATGCCGCCGCAATCACCAAAATCAAACCGCCACGCAGTGCCCCTTGAGCAATGGCAAAGGCAGCAGCAATAGCAAACAAAATCCCCAAAATCGTCAAATGATCAGGCGACATTCCCGTGCGACGAAGAAGAAGCCCTACAGGGCGAATAGCACGCTCGATTGGGGTCCTAAATCGTCCATCGAACATTAGGCAAAGTTATCCCATATCCGATTGCGTACTTGGAATAGTCGCATCCGGATTGTCTTCAACTAGTCGTTCAACAATGGAGCCATCCACTGCATCCACAAGCACTAGAGCCCTTCGTGCGGGGGGTTCTTCAATGCTGTAACAAAAAATTCTCCAGGTGGGACGACTGCGAATTCCTCGCCACACCTGCTGAGCTGACGCATGTCCTACTGGAAATCCTGCTTCTCTAGTTGCGCGCACTAGAGCTTCGGATTCATTGATAGTCATTTTCCAACCACTTGTCGTGGTGATTATCGATGCCACAGCCAGCAACACTGCTGCAAACAGTAAACCTTTATTCACAATTTCAGAATCACGTGAATCTGCAACAAACCAGATCACGACACATATGACCGCCAGAAACGCATACATCGCACCGGGTATCCGGCGTCGACTGTTGTCAGGAAAATCGTATGCGCCAACATGATCAACTGCATTCAAATCTGCGGGGAGTTCATCACGAATTTCGTCACTCATACATTTCCCTTTGGCCAGGCCTGCCGAATTTTTGATGCGGTAAGCGGAAGTGGTTCTGGAATCGTACGGGCAGAAGCAACCGAAGTCATAAAGTTGGCATCACCATTCCAGCGAGGAACAACGTGAACGTGGAGATGTTGGGCAATACTTCCACCTGCGGCGGCCCCCAGATTGATTCCTACGTTCAATGCGTGAGGTCGGTGAGATTCACGCAACGCTTGTGTCGCCTTCGTCACAGTGGACCACAGATCAAGCGACTCCTCTGCTGTGAGATCCTCGAGTTGAGCCACCTCACGATACGGAAGTACCAACACATGACCTGAGGCATAGGGGAAAGCATTCAGGATGGCAAAACTCAATGTGGATCGATGCACGATAAATGCATCTTCGTCACTAAGACCACTCTCCAGAATTTGGGTGAACACAGAAGTTGTGGTCGGAGCATTTGGAGTAGCTGCGGCGTCACTGGCTGCGCCTACATAGTCTGCACGCCATCCATTCCAGATGCGATCGAGGGTCATTGATGTCCTACGTCTGCACCATCAGCAACATCTGCAGCCAACATTTTTATGAAATTGGTGATCGATACATCACGTTCCACTTCACCGCCACGCGGGTTCACGCCAACTGTGCCGTTATTGACATCGTCGTCGCCCACTACAAGCACATACGGAATTTTTGTAGTTTTAGCATTTCGAATTCGTTTACCTAAAGGCTCATCTGCATAATCAATGTCCACCCGGTATCCAGCCCTGCGAAGCTCGCCCAATACCGTTGCTGCGTAGTCATTATGTGCCCCAGCTACAGGCAAGACACGTACTTGTTCTGGTGCGAGCCAGGCAGGGAATGCACCTGCGTAGTGCTCTGTCAATACACCAAAGAATCGCTCTACAGAACCAAATAGAGCTCTGTGCAACATGATGGGACGGTGACGCTGACCATCAGAGCCGACATACTCCAGTTCAAAACGTTCCGGGTTGTTGAAGTCGAGTTGAATTGTGCTCAGTTGCCACTTACGACCAATGGCATCTCGCACATCAACGTCAATCTTGGGTCCGTAAAAAGCAGCATCTCCTTCTTTTATTCCATATGCGAAGCCATGTGTGTCCAATGCATTGCGCAATGCTTCTGTTGACTTTTCCCAGATGTCATCGGAGCCCACATACTTTTCTGGGTCTTTTGTCGAAAGATTGAATTCAAAATCACTAAATCCAAAGCGTCTCAGTACCGACAAGATGAAATCAAGCAATGATGCGATCTCTCCCGGCATCTGTTCCTCGGTGCAATAAATATGACTGTCATCTTGGGTAAAGCCGCGAATACGCATGAGTCCATGAAGCGTTCCTGCACGCTCATAGCGATACACATTGCCCAATTCAAAGAGCCTGAGTGGAAGTTCGCGATAACTACGCTGACGACTTGCAAACACCAATGAGTGCATCGGACAGTTCATCGGCTTCATGTAGTACGTGCCGTTGTCCATCTCCATGGGTGGATACATGCCGTCTGCGTAATAACTCAAATGGCCCGACTTAGCAAACAAGTTGCCATTGGCGAGATGCGGCGTATACACAAATTGATAATCGCCATCTTGATGACGTTGACGACTGTAATCCTCCATCAGTTTGCGAATGATGGCGCCTTTGGGATGCCACACTGCAAGACCGCCACCAAGTTCTTGCGGGAAAGACAACAAATCAAGTTCATTGACCAACTTGCGATGGTCACGTTTGGCGGCTTCTTCCAGACGGTGCAGATGCTCCTTCAGGGCTGCATCACTTTCCCATGCTGTTCCATAGATGCGCTGCAACATGGGGCCCTTTTCATTGCCACGCCAATACGCACCAGCGACCTTCATGAGAGCAAAGTGACCAAGTTTTGCTGTGGAAGGAACGTGAGGGCCGCGACACAGATCCACAAAATCATCAGTGTTGCGATACACACTGATCGTGTCAGAGTTCCCCACCTCGCCCGCGTCGCTTCCATCGGCAACGCCACCACGGACTCGCTCGATGATTTCGCACTTGTATTTTTGTTCCGAGAAAATCTTAAGTGCATCATCGGCAGTGACTTCTCCGCGCACAAAGGGCTGATCTGCATCAATAATCTGGCGCATTTGTTTTTCTATTGCTGCCAAATCATCGTCGGAAAAAGTCTTTGCATCGGGAAGCTCAAAGTCGTAGTAAAAACCATCTTCAATGGCTGGCCCAATTGAAAACTGAGCACCAGGAAACAACTGCACCACAGCTTGCGCCAAGACGTGAGCTGTCGAGTGGCGCAAAACATGTCGACCCTCATCTGAAGTAGCCGTGATGATGGAGACGGTTGCTCCATTGGTGACTGGTACGCCCAAGTCAACTTCTTGGCCATCTATGGTGCCTGCAAGAGCTGCTTTTGCAAGACGCGCTCCAATGGAAAGAGCGACATCGCCCAGCGTGGCACCCAAGGGAACTACTCGTGAAGAACCATCGGGAAGAAGTACAGAGATATCGGACATGCGCCCTCTATTCTACGGAGCAAGCCCATTCCAAAGTGGCCTAATTACCTGCGATCAGGAAGTCTTCACCGTTGCCTGGTCTGTGGGAATGGACTCTGACTGCTTCGTTGAATAGACATTGCGATATTCCTGGCCAGATAGCTCGCGAATTTCGTACATCAACTCATCAGTCATCTCTCGCAAGACCATGTGGTCCCCTCCACGATCTGCATATCTCTGCGAGTCAATGGGTCGTCCGAACTTCACCACACATGTCAAACCCGGCTTGGGAAGCACCTTGTCAGGTGGCTGAATCTCTCGAGTGCCCACGATTCCCACAGGAATGATCGGACATCCCACTTTCATCGCAAGACGTGCCGCTCCCGTATGACCTTTGTACAAGATTCCATCACGACTACGTGTTCCCTCTGGATAAATCCCAAACAACTCACCACGTCGCAACACTTGCTCAGCTGCAAGAAGTGCCGCCTCACTTTTCTTTCCACCGGATCGATCAATCGGAATCATTCCTAATGCGGGGAACAAGTATTTGGTTTTTTTGGATTCCATATATTCGGCTTTTCCGACAAAACAAATTGTTCGTCCCACATAAACCATGGTGAACACGGAGTCAAAAAAACTTATGTGATTAGGGCACACAATGGCTGGCCCTTCTTGTGGAATATTCTCAAGTCCCTCAACTGTGACGTTCCAGAGACGATTCACCACGGGTTTGATGATGCGACGCGCACGGGTTTGAATACGCGCTACTTCCGGGACAACCACTTGCTGCGGAGTCTCAGCGGAACTAGTTTCTTCGTGCACCATGTGAGGCGAACAATAGCCCTAATTTTGAATGCCCAGAACCGTCGTTCTACAGCGAGATGTGCGAGCCGTACTCAGCCCCTTAGTGAGGAGCACTTGGCGACAAGGGGTCCGCCAACTCAATGCCCAGTAGGGCTGCAGCTGAACCCACATCTTCACCCGAGAGGGCAGCTGCATCTATGGCAGCTAGCGCAGAAGGGGTATCGAGATCGTTGTCCAGATGCTGACGAACAAGATCGAGAACTCCACCTATTGGTTGACCCAACGATTTTTTCCACGACACAAGTCTGTTGTGGTTTCTCGGCATGAGTTCTTCATCCCACTCCCACTCTTTGCGGTAATGATGCTCTATGACTGCGAGCCGTATGGAGCGTGGATCCCATTGGGTACGCAGTTGATCGACAAATACCAAGTTGCCCAAACTCTTGGACATCTTCTCGCCATCTTTGAACACCATCGCCACATGCATCCAGTGCTTCACAAATTGCTCACCTGTTGCAGCTTCAGATTGAGCGCGTTCACATTCATGATGCGGAAAGATGAGATCGCTTCCCCCTCCATGTAAATCAATAGTTGTACCTAGTTCGCGTAGTGCAAGAGCGGAACATTCAATGTGCCAACCAGGACGACCTGCACCCCATGTGGTGTCCCATGATGGTTCGTCATCGGCTGACGGATGCCATAACACGAAGTCCAATGGGTTGCGCTTTTGTGGATCATCGACATTGCCGCCACGTTGACGAGCAAACTCAATCATTTGTTCTTGGCTGTAATGAGAGATGTCCCCGAAAGATGGCGACTTAGAGACATCGAAATACACCGAGCCATTCACTACGTAGGCAAATCCTCGATCAATCACCATGCCTATAAACCCACGAATGTCAGAAATTGCAGATGATGCTCGTGGGGTGCTGAATACAGGAAGTGCATTCAATGCCTCCATGTCACGATTAAACCGCGCTTCTTCGCCAGCAGCCAAGTCGAGATAATGCACACCCAGTTCCCGAGCCTTTGCAAACAATGGATCATCAACATCGGTGACGTTGCGTACGCAACGCACAGAATGGCCCATGTCAATTAAACGACGCTGCAAAACGTCATAGACCAAAAATGTCGCCGCATGACCAAGATGTGTTGCGTCATAGGGAGTAATTCCACATGTGTACATCAATACAACGTCGCCAGGTGTAAATGGAACCACCTCTCGACGTGCAGTCTCGTACAAACGCATTGTCATTTTCGTTAAGCCCCCGCGCGTGGGTCTTTCTTGATTCCAGTGAGTTTTGGTGCCACTCGAGTCTTGTAGCGCACATTGAGTTGCAACAGCACTGCAGTAAATGCCTCAATAGCTGTGGCGTTCGATAACTCACCCGCATCAAGTGGTCTGCATCCTGGAATATGTGAAGTGATATCCATTGCAATACGTGTTGCCTCGGCATCATCAGAACAGATCAATACATCGGAATCAATTGGGTCTCCAAGGTGGCCCAATTCTTTGGCGGGAAGATGATGAAAAGCAGCAACTACTCGACATTCAGGGACTGCTGCTTGCACGTGTGCGGCAACACTGCCACGTGGAGGTAGCAAAGGTTGGAATTCATGGCCTACCCGTACCAAAGCATTGGCCATGCTGATCACAACTTTGCCTTTAAGAAGCCCGATGTGTTCTTGGGCCGTTGTAGCCGCACCATCCCAAGGAGTTGCCAACACCACAACATCACATGCCGAAGCTGCTTCGTTGTCACCAGCTTCAAGAGAAAGATTCAACTCAGGCCATTTCGCCTTAAGGCCATCTACTGCCTCGAGCGCCCGATATTTCGAGCGAGAGCCAATCACTACTTCATAGCCAACAGATGCAAGACGAGCACCAAGGGCACTGCCAGCAGGCCCGGTTCCTCCAAGGATTCCAATACGCATTCTGTAGAGCCTTACACACAGACCCCTCTCGCACTACGGTCATACGCATGGGTCTTTTGGATGGAAAGAAAATAGTGGTGACAGGAGTGCTCACAGATGCCTCCCTTGCCTTTCGTGTCGCTCAACTTGCACAGCGTGAGGGAGCAGAAATAGTGCTCACAGGGGCCGGGCGTGCGCTTTCACTCACCCAACGCACAGCGCGCAGGCTTGATAGCCCCGTCGAGGTGTTCGAATTTGATGTCACAGTGCCTGCACATGTGGAGTCAGTTCGTGAACAAGTACGTGAATCTCTGGGAACTGTTGACGGGGTTCTTCATGCAATTGGCTTTGCCCCCGAGGTGTGTTTGGGTGACGATTTTCTCGCAGCCCAATGGGACGATGTTGCCATTGCGATGCACGTCTCTGCATATTCACTAAAAACAATGGCCGATGCATTCTTGCCATTGATGTCGGCAGGGTCCACCATTGTGGGACTCGATTTCGACAATCGCGTCGCATGGCCTGCTTACAACTGGATGGGAGTAGCCAAAGCTGCACTTGAAGCAACCAATCGTTACCTCGCCAAAGATTTAGGCCCACGTGGAATTCGATGCAACCTTGTTGCTGCAGGGCCCATCAAAACAATGGCAGCCAAATCGATTCCTGGGTTCAAACAGTTTGAAGATATTTGGGATACCCGTGCTCCACTTGGATGGGATGTCACCGATTCCACACCTGTGGCCAAGACAGTTCTTGCGCTCTTTTCCGATTGGTTCCCCGCTACAACAGGTGAAGTCATTCACGTGGATGGCGGATACCACGCCATGGGGGCATAACCCAGGTGAGCAATCGACTCACTGATGCTTCATCGCCCTATTTGCGGCAGCATCGCAATAATCCCGTTGATTGGTTCCCATGGGGTGATGAAGCCTTTGCTGAAGCGCGTCGCACTGGTCGACCCATTCTTCTTTCCGTGGGCTATTCAGCGTGTCATTGGTGTCATGTTATGGCGCACGAAAGTTTTGAAGATCACGCGACTGCTGAGGTGATGAACGAACTATTCATCAACATCAAGGTGGACCGCGAGGAGCGCCCCGATGTGGACGCTGTATATATGGATGCAGTCCAAGCCCTCACCGGACGAGGTGGCTGGCCGATGACGGTTTTTCTCACACCTCAAGGTGAGCCTTTTTATGGCGGAACCTATTACCCGCGAGAAACATTCACTCAATTAATGCATGCGGTCGACGATGCATGGAAAAACCGGCGAGACGAGTTACAGCAAAATGTGGATGCGCTCGTAGAAACCGTTGGTCGCACTGCACTTATTGCACCGGCCGAATCAATCAACACAGAGGTACTGACCGCAACTGCAGTTCAAGGACTGCGCAATAGTTTCGATTCCACATGGGGAGGATTTGGTAGCGCGCCAAAGTTTCCCTCCACATTCAGTATTGATTTTCTCTTGCGGCTATTTCAACAAACCGGCGACGAAAGTCTTTATCAAATTGCGCGCACGAGTTTGGATGCAATGGCAGCAGGCGGCATGTACGACCAACTCGGCGGCGGCTTTTGTAGGTACAGCGTTGATGAAAAATGGCTTGTTCCACATTTCGAAAAAATGCTGTACGACCAGGCGTTACTGTTGCGCGTCTATGTACATGCTTGGCAACTTCGAGGCGAACCACGCGATCGACAAATAGCCCAGGAAATCATTGAATACGTCCTTCGCGACCTACGTCATAGTGATGGAGGGTTCTTTAGTGCCGAAGATGCTGACTCGCTCGATGAACATGGCCACTCTGAAGAGGGAGCCTTTTATACGTGGACACCTCAAGAAATCGCCGATGTAGTGGGGGCCTCATCTGCTCAAGTGTGCCAATACTGGGACATCACATCCGATGGAAATTTTGAAGGAAAAAATATTCCTCATCGTCTTATGTATCGCGGCAATATTTTGCGCCCACCCGTCATTGAACAAGCGCGCCACATGCTCTTAGAGCGACGCAACACACGAATACGACCAGGTCTCGACGACAAAGTTCTCACCGAATGGAACGCAATGATGTTGTCAAGTTTGTGTGAAGCCGCATCAGCATTCAGGGATCAGAAA
The DNA here is from genome assembly GCA_044239355.1 of Ilumatobacteraceae bacterium. Taxonomy (GTDB): domain Bacteria; phylum Actinomycetota; class Acidimicrobiia; order Acidimicrobiales; family Ilumatobacteraceae; genus UBA2093. The sequence continues at coordinate 132,187 of JBIIBO010000001.1, read as the reverse complement.
TTGACAGATGCTGCAATTCAATCCGCGCACTTTCTTGTGAACAATCTCCGTCAATCAGACGGAAAATGGATGAGAAGTTGGCAGTCCGATGCCACCCCACAAGCACGACATCACGCACTTGCTCAGGACCTTGCCCATGTCGTCGATGCAATGACCCGCATGTATGAACTCACTGGTAACCACCTTTGGCTCAACGTTGCCATAGACACCGCACATCAGTTGCTCGATCAATATTGGGATGCCGAACACGGTGGCCTCTTCACAGTTTCCCGTGAGGGAGAACAACTCATTGTGCGACAAAAAGATCTCATGGACAATGCAACTGCATCTGCAAACTCTGTAGCTGCAATGGCTCTTCTGCGGCTTGGCTCGCTATGCGATGAACCACTATTTCCTGCAAGAGCACATGAAATACTGCTGCTCTTGGCGCGAGTTGTTCCATCTGCACCTTCTGCTTGTGGTAACGCAATGTCTGTTTTCTTGTTGGAACACCATGGTGTCTCTGAAGTTGTTCTACCTGGACACAACGAAGCACTTCTTGGGGTCTTTCATGAAACATGGAGACCACAATCTGTTCTTGCATGGGGAACGGCTACGGATTCTTCTCTGTGGATTGATCGCCACGAAGGTTTGGCCTACGTGTGCCAACAACGTGCCTGTCAACTCCCCACCTCTGACCCAGATGTTTTTCGGCAGTTATTAACTACCACTTGAGGTGGTGAATAATTTCATTCGAAGTGCGGCGAGGGCGTTGTGCACTGCGACCTGGACGCTGTGGAGCATCTTCGGGATAACCCGCAGCAATCACCCCGAGAATTTGCACTGAATCAGGAATGCCAAAAGCAGCTCGCAATTCAGTTTCACGTGCATGTGCAAAAAACAAAGAACTCACACCTTGATCATGAAGTGCATGTAACAAAGTCATCGTGGAAAATGAGGCGTCGATTGTCCAATAAGGCGCTGGCCACATCTCCAACGAAGTACCCAGTCCAGTGTGAGACTTGTCAGGCTCTGAGTAGCGCGATAAGTAGGCATCGGTATCTGCCAATGACAACATGACGACGGGTGCATTCAATAATGCAGGAAATGCAAAACCTTGTCGATCAGATTCGGGAAGTGCAATATCCCAATATTGCATTGTGTCTTCGTGAGAAAACATCAACAGATGCCACCCCTGTGCTTTCCCTGCACTTGGCGCACGCAATGCTAAGTCAATGCAGTTCTCAAGAATTTCGCTGGGTACACCTGTGCGCGTAAATGCGCGAGTCATTCGACGGCCACGAATGACTTCTTGAAACTCCACAGTTCTAGGAATGTTTACCGAGTTTGACGAGGCTCTCGGCCATCGTCCATCCGTGAACAATCAGTACTCCGCCCTTTTTGGCATTCACTGATTTAAACAATGACACGATGTCTGGAGAAATCTTTTCAGGCTTCGAAGATTCAAAATCTAAAAATCCGCTCTGCCCGCCAGTGGCGACTACAAAGGATTGTTCGTCATAGGTGGAGTCCACACCAAAACGGCGTGCGAGCCTTTTGCCCCATGCACGTTCCTCGCCCACTGCTCTGTGACCCGAACGTGGAATCATCTCCGTGAGAGCCTTCAGTGCTTCCACGCCATCTGGAGAAGCAAATCTGCTTCCCACTACGACGTCTTCATCAGGAAATGCCATCAACGCACGGTGATAGGCCTCCCCCATGAGACCTTTCAAGATGGAATCTCTCTTCGTTGTGCGCTTGATGGTCATTAGCCCAATCAAGACACAAGGGGTTCCGCCAATTCGTTCCAGCGTCGAAAACGTCACTCCATGCAATTTGCCATCAAGGCGAGCCAATGTGCACAGCACCCAATCTTGGGCAGCCTTTTGGAACTGCTCGAGTTTAAATGCCCCTTCGATGCCCAGCATCTCTTCGATCTGGATTTCAGTGAGAGCACTGCAGTCCTGTGTGGTGACTTCCAAAGACATTGGTGTGGGCGACTCCTAGACAACCGGCGACATAGTCGCCTACAACATCTTCTATTCTGCCAGTTATTAGCGAAAATTGCCTAACTGGGCAAAAACTAGATGATTTCCACCGCATTTGAGCCAAAAGCGAGGCGTAATGGTGCAAGAGCTTTTTCAAATTCAACAAGTGCCTTTGGCCCCAGATCGAACATCTTGCCTCCGGCTAATTGCACTTTGCATGGCGACAGTCCAGGGAACTCCGCGATGATGCCCTTTAACGCCTCAAGTTTTTCTGCTGTGAAGCCTGCAGGTAATGAGATAAGAATCTCGGGAATCTTGGCATGCAAATTCTGTGGGACCACAATTCGTTGAGCAGAAAAACTTGCCGGCGCATCGTCGCGTTTATTGAGCCTGCCTAATACGGTGACCACCAAGTCATTATCAAGTAAGTGACCAAATTCGGCGAGTGTCTTTGCAAACACGGTGACCTCAATCGAAGCATCCATGTCTTCCAAAGTGAACGTAGCCATCTGATCACCACGTTTGGTGAATCGACGGTTCAATCCAGACAACACACCACCAATGGTGACTGGACCTGGTTCGCGAGTTTCAAGATCGCGTATCGAACTCGATGTCAAACGTCGCAACGCATGTTCGATTCCACGAAGTGGGTGGTCAGAGATGTAGAGACCCAACATTTCTTTTTCGTGACGCAACTGGTCGGTCTTGCCAAATTGAAGATCTGGAATTGCAATCTCGGCTGACCATCCATTAGAGGTTTCTTCTGTAAGTTCACCAAACAGTGACATCACACCTTTTTCCTCTTCGCGTCTCGCAACAATTGCTGAGTCAATAATCGATTCAAACGACATCAAAAGCCCACGGCGTGGATGTCCAAGTGAATCAAAAGCACCAGCTTTAATGAGCGACTCAACAGCTCTTTTGTTCAAAGCTTGTTCGGGTGCACGCTTCGCAAAGTCATGGAATGACTCGTATGGACCATTGGCATCACGTTCTTGCACAATTTGTGCAACAAGACCCTCTCCCACGTTGCGCACTCCAGACAACGCAAAAACAATTCGTTTCTCATCTGCATGAGAAATGGCTGCAAAGTCGGCACGACCCGCATTGATATCTGGAGTAGACACCGTGATACCCATAACTCGAGCGTCAGCAAGATGCACTGCTGCTTTTTCGTAGTTTCCTTTTACAGAAGACAAAAGACACGCGGTGTACTCCACGGGGTAATGAGCCTTGAGGTACGCAGTTTGATACGAAATGAGGCCGTAACCGTAGGCGTGGCTCTTGTTAAATGCGTAGTCCGCAAAGCCCTTGATGGTGTCGAATAATTGTTGCCCAAGATCTCGCCCGTAGCCAGTGGCTTCACAACCATCAACAAATGATCCTTCCTCGGCCGCCATCGCCTTGGGATCTTTCTTGCCGCAGATTTTGCGCAAGTTGTCTGCTTGGGCCAAGTTGTAGCCGGCGAATTTCTGAGCAACGCGCATCATGCTTTCCTGATACACCATGAGCCCATAGGTGTCACCTAACAACTCTTGTGCGTCGGCGTGGAAAAAATTCGGTTCTTCTAAGTTGTTTTTAATTTTTGCATACGTGGTATGCATCTTGGTGCTCATTGGCCCCGGGCGGTACAGCGCAATGACTGCACATACATCTTCAAAAGCGGTGGGGCGCATGAGACGCAACAACTGCTGCATCGGCAATGACTCCAATTGGAAAACACCAATGGTGTCTCCGCGACTTAACAGATCAAAGGTCAACTTGTCGTCAAGCGGGATTGTGTCGATATCGAAAGAAGCATCTGCTTGTTCGCGAATCATCTCAACGGCGTCTGAAATCACGTCCAAGTTACGCAATCCCAAGAAATCCATCTTCAATAAGCCCAGCGACTCCACTGCCTTCATTTCATATTGCGTCACGATTGGCGCCTCATCGCCACCTGAGTCACCTGATCCCTTGCGCTGGATAGGCAGATACTCCGTCAAAGGCTTACCCGTGATCACCACGGCTGCAGCGTGGATGCCATCTGAACGCTTGAGGCCTTCTAGGCCACGTGCGACCTCAACAACTTTGGCCGCCACTTCATCAACTGCAACCAATTCTCGTAGTGCAAGAGCTTCCCTGAATCCGTCTGCATAGTTGTCATCAAATTCCAGACACGCCGCCAGTGGCGTATCTCGGCCTTGCAACAGTGGCGGCATCAACTTGGCAATGCGGTCCCCCACTGCATATTCATGACCCAAGACGCGCGCTGCATCTCGCACAGCATTGCGTGCCTTGATGGTGGCAAAGGTAATGATTTGCGCAACGTGATCACGACCATATTTGTCTGCTGCGTAACGAATCATCTGATCGCGATAGCGCGAGTCAAAGTCCATATCGATATCGGGCATGCTGATACGCGAAGGGTTCAAGAACCTTTCAAACAACAAGTCGTACTCGAGTGGATCGAGATCGGTAATGCGTAAGCAATAGGCAACCGCGCACCCAGCAGCAGATCCACGACCAGGACCTACGCGAATACCGGCCTCTCGTGCATATCGAATGAGATCCCACACAATGAGAAAATATGAATTGAATCCCATATCGCCGATGACTTTGAGTTCATAGGCAAGACGTTCGACTGCTTCGGGAGGAAGATTGTCACCCCAACGCTTCTTTGCACCCTCCCAGGTGAGGTGAGACAAATAGTCAGCGTCGTTGGCAAAATCTGTGGGCAGTGGAAAATCTGGAAGTTGATACTCGCCAAATGTGATGTCCACATCGGCACGCTCTGCAATCAACAAAGTGTTGTCACAACTCTCGGGAAGTTCTTGCCAGACATGCCGCATCTCGGCAGCCGTTTTGAGATAGTGCTCTGTGCCCTCGAAGCGGAAACGATCATGATCGTGCATGAGGGCACCGGTCTGCACACATAGCAATGCATCATGGGCTTCATGATCACTTTGATTGACGTAGTGCGAATCGTTGGTGGCAAGAAGAGGAGCACCAATTTTGCGTGCAATCTCAACAAGTTGTGGGTTCGTGCGAATTTGATCGGCAATGCCATGGTCTTGAAGTTCAACAAAGAGATTGTCTTTGCCAAAAATTTCTTGAAGCCGCCCTGCCTTTTCTACGGCTCCTTTTTCATCACCGCGCAGTAACGACTGCAACACATGACCACCCAGACAACCCGTTGTAGCAATGAGACCCGAGGAATGGCGTTGTAAAAGTTCCCAGTCCACTCGGGGTTTGTAGTGGTACCCCTCAAGGAATGCCAAGCTGGACAACTTGATGAGGTTGCGGTAGCCCTCGTTGTTTTCTGCCAGCAACGTGAGGTGGTAATACTGCTTGCGTCCACCTTCATCAGAACCACCGTTGTCATCCATGCGACCACGTCGTGGAATACGTTCGGTTCGGTGGTCGTGGGCCATGTAGGCCTCGGTTCCCAAAATGGGTTTTATGCCTTGCTTCTTACATTCCTTATAGAAGTCAATAACGCCGTACATGTTTCCGTGGTCGGTGATCCCCAGTGCAGGCTGGCCATCTTCGACTGCTTTGCTCACTAATTCATCGAGGCGGGCAGCGCCATCGAGCATGGAATATTCGGTATGAACGTGGAGGTGTGTAAACGATGACGCCACGTTCACTCCCTTCCTTCGTCGTCCTACTGAGAGACCAAAAGTAGCAGTCAGCTGGGTCAGGGTAAGAGTGTTCTTGCCACGGCCGGCAAGACCCTACAAATAAGTCCCACCTGGGATGCCAGGTGCGCCGGGCGCACCAGGAGGAATTTGGCGCATTTGCTCAATTTGCTGACGAGCCGCGAGTTGCTGAGCGAACAACGTTGCCTGAATTCCATGAAAGAGGCCTTCTAGCCAGCCAACAAGTTGGGCTTTGGCCACACGAAGTTCTGCCTCGCTGGGCACTTCTCCATCGCGAAACGGCAACGCGAGAATATGTAATTCCTCGGCCAAGTCCGGAGATAACGCAGTAGAAATCTCCACGACCGATCTTTCGTAAATCTCTGCAAGGCGTTCTCGGCTTGCTTCATCAAGTTGAGTACTACGCACCTCTTCAAGCAACTGGCGCACCATGGAACCAATTCGCATCACTTTTGCAGGTTCAGTCACACTCTCTGTGAGATTGTCCGGTGTTGTCTCACCCGGTACACCGCTCACTATTTCTGCACCAGAAACAACTGTGGGGGGTTCATTGCTATTGGTCACATCTCTATTGTGCCAAAAGAATCTCCCAAAAGACTATGAGGCCCGTCTGAGCAGGAAATAAGTGTCACTTTGTGGAGATATGAGCCAGTAAAGGCACCAGCATTTCATCGTCAGTGAGAGAACCGTGACGACACACCAAATCGAATGCACCCCCATCGAGGGGTTCTTCAAAACTCACTGGCGCAAATGGCACTAAAGCCACATCTCCCATCCTGCGTGCAACAAAATCTGACACTCGTGGCCCAAACCACTGCTCATCGAGAACTTGGCTACGCGTCACAACCCATGCAACGTCTTCATATTGTTGTGCCGCGTCGTACAGAGCACCTTCACGCCCTCGTCGTGCGTGCAACCAACGAAAGCGTCCTTCACCAGATTGATGATCTACATGCTCCATCAAAGTGGGTGATGGAATGATGGTGTTGTCCCCCACATGTACTTGACCATGATCTGCAGTCACAAGAAGCACTGTGTCTGGTGGCAGTATCGAAACAATCTGAGCCACCAGCGCATCAGCTGCACGCAACTCGGCTTCATAGTACGGACCAAACCCTCGTTCATGCGCAATCTTGTCAATGCCGTCGTAATAGGCATACACAAATTTTTCGCCCTTTTCTAAAGCCTGGCCAATGGTGATGGCAATACTGCTGGCTGCTCTCCATCCCATGGGCTTCACGCCGCTGAGGTGAGCTTGAGTGAACCCACTTCCTTCTAATTCGGCTTTGCTGATCACAGGAACGCTCAAACCCAAAAATGGTGGACATGGTTGCACTTGTTCTGGCGGATATCGACGTCGAAGATCTCCATGTTCATCTCCCCAACGCAACACATTCATCACCGTGTCACCCATGTCGATGCGATAACCAATAAGACCGTGTTCTCCAGGCGCCAAACCAGTGGCCAACGAGGTCAACGCAGTTGCCGTGGTGGAAGGAGCAACTGTGGTGATATGCGATCCTGTGAATGACGACAGTGTTGGCATATGTGCACGGTGTTTTTCCAATTGATTCCAACCAAGACCATCAAGAAGTAACAACACAACCCGTGGTGCCCCTCCAATGCCCGCAGGCATCCAATCTGGAACCTGTTCAAGCCCTCTGGGAGCACATAGCGCCGGGATGATGTTGGACAAGCAGCCAGAGGCATACGCGGGCAAGATGGGCGGGGAAGTACTCACTCCCCTAGTTCACCACCTACGATGGGTCTGTGCGAGTTTCTACGCGAGGTGATTATGCCTGTCGGGCCCTTTTGTCTCTAGCCCTTCATGCCGAGACCAGTGGACCAACCTCTGTTCGCGACATTGCCGAGCGCACAGGCCTTCCTCAGCCTTATCTCGAGCAAATCCTTCTCGCCCTCAAGGGAGCGGGGCTTGTCCGCTCCAAGCGTGGCGTGGGTGGCGGATACGTCTTGGCTAAGCCAGCCATTGACATTCGTCTTTCTGACATCATCTCTGCAGTTGATGGCCCCATCACACTGGGCGACTTTGGTCAACCTCACCAAGATGGCGCATGTGACCACGAAGGACAATGCGTGCTACTTGCCATTTGGGATGTTGCTGGACAACACATGCGCGAACATCTCGATGCATACACTTTGGATGCAATTGCCCAAGCGGCTACTGGACAAGGTTCGTGGCCTAAGACAGAACCTCATCACCACCATTAGTGACAATCCGTCACACCGGTTCTTCCCAACTGCATGCAGCCAACACTGCAGCCATATCTTCGGGCAACGGTGCCTCCCATGTCATCTCTTGACCAGTACCAGGATGCACAAGAGTTAAGCGTGCTGCATGCAACATCGGCCTCGGGGCAACCAAAGCTGCGCGCGCGCCTCCATACATGCCATCACCAAGTACTGCATGCCCTACTGCGGCTAGATGCACACGAATCTGATGAGTGCGACCTGTTTCTAGAGTGCATTGCACCAGTGTGATATCTGCAGGTTGATTAAAGACTTCGCGAACCTCAACATGAGTACGCGCCCACTTACCTGTGCGCACCACAGCCATCTTTAATGGATCACGCGGATCTCGTCCAATATCTGCATCAATGACTGCAGACGGTGAATCGAACACACCCCACGACAACGCAAGATATTCTCGGCCCACTTCATGTTCCGAGAGCGCCTCTACCAAAGAGTCATATGCACGTTGTGAACGAGCAACAACCATCATTCCTGTCGTGCCTGCATCGAGACGATGCACTATGCCTGGCCGTTGAGGTTGGCCCACTGATGCCACTTCGGGAAACAGTGCCAAAATTCCATTCACTACAGTCCCGGTTCCGTGACCTGCCGCAGGATGCACAACAAGTCCGGCGTCTTTGTTAATGACAATGAGATCATCATCTACGTACACCACATTTAAAGACACCGATGCATCAGGGCCAGGGAATTCCTCTTCCGGAATTTTCTCCAAATCCACAAGCACGTTTTGTCCCTCTTTGAGACGTACCTTGCCAGATTCACTCACTACCCCATCAACATGGGCACCACCGGCATCAATCAGTTTTGTTGCTTCCGAGCGCGAAATGTCAGCTATGAGTGCCACAATGCGATCGAGGCGTTCTCCGTCTAACGCAGAAGGAACTACTTCTTCAACTTTCACAACACTGCCTCCTTCTTTTCCTCATGTGACTGCATCCACAAAGCACACACCAAAAGAACTGCACCTATAGAGATACATGAATCAGCAATGTTGAAGACAGGGAACCATTGAAAGTCAATAAAGTCCACCACGCGACCATTCATCCACTTGTCTTCCCGCAACATGCGATCCACAACGTTTCCGATTGCCCCACCAGCAATCAACGCATATGCCCATGACATCAACTTTGTGGATGCAATCATTGCTGCTCGCACAAGCCACACCGAAGCCGCAATTGCGATCAACCCAATAATTGGACCCATGCCCTGACCCATAGAGAATGCAAATCCACTATTGAAGCCAAGAGCAAAACGAAGGGTCCACACCACATCAACAACTCGACCTTCGTTGAGTTGTGATACAGCCCAATGCTTGGTGAGTTGATCACTTGCAACAACAATGGCAACAATGAGCGCCACGCGACGCGAAAGACTCATAAGAGTATGGGCCTAACGGCGACCCAAGCCGCCTGCACGTTCTGTAACAAGTTCTGTTGCCCAGGGAATTGCCTTGAGACGCTCTTTGGGAATTGGAGAACCCGACACGCTCGAGTATCCATACTCGCCTTTTTTAATTCGCAGTAACGCAGCATCAATCTGCTCCACTGTTTGTCGAGCAGCTGCAGAAAGAACTAAATCTTGGTCACGTTCAACCACCATCGTGTCGCCCTCGCCACCTTCATCATCAAATTGCACGTCGCCCATTTCGGCGTCAGCAATAAGTGCATTGGCTTCATTTTCTAAACGTGTGGCCTGACCTGACAATTTCTCTCGTTCTTGCTGCAACAGTTCACGCTGAGCAAAGAGAAACTTCAGATCAAAATCTTTCGTTGAAGACACACCATCTTGTGATGGGCCCTTCACAATGACATGGCGCTTCGGAGGTTCTGGTTTCTTTAACGAAATGCGAGGAGGCATCGGCGGTGGTGTAGGCACCACTGGCGCACTGGATTTTGACGCTGGCGTTGCCTTCTCTGGTGCAACTTTTTTGACCGCCTCAACCTTTGGAGCGGCAGTCTTCTTTTCAGTAACCTTCTTGGCCGGCGCTACCTTTTTGGCAACAACCTTCTTGACCGGAGCCTTCTTGGCGACAATCTTCTTGGCTGGGGCTTTCTTAGCGACAACCTTTTTGGCAACAACTTTTTTAGCCGGCGCCTTCTTAGCAACAACCTTCTTCGCGGCGACTTTCTTGGCCGGAGCCTTTTTAGCCGGAGCCTTCTTCACTGGGGCTTTCTTGGCTGGCGTCTTCTTGGCCGGGGCTTTTTTGGCCGGGGCTTTTTTGGCCGGGGCTTTTTTGGCCGGCGCTTTCTTTGCCGGAGCCTTCTTCGCTGGCGCTTTCTTAGCCGGAGCCTTCTTCACTGGGGCTTTCTTGGCTGGGGTTTTCTTCTTCGTTGCCATAATGACCACATTCTCTCTCGACAGGTATCGCCCGTCTTGCCCCGAGAGGCTACGGCCCTTTGGGTATGAACTCAACGATGGGCAGAAACAACTACCCCAATCATTGTCCCTTCAATGCTTGTTTCGCGTGCAATTGTTGCGTCCCAGGTCAATGTGAGCGCCAAAGTTTCCTCAGCAATAAACCCACGATGTGGTTCAAGTACCTCAATAACTTCTACTTCGGCACCAATAACTAGGTCAATCCGATCAGATACATCAAGTTGCGCCTCACGACGGGCCTGCTGTACCGCGCGAATCACATCGCGCGCTAAACCTTCGGCCTCAAGTTCAGCATTCACCGTGGTGTCCAACAGGACAATGCCCCGCCCCGCACTGAGGGCCGCGCTAGCTGTGTCACTGCGCGTGACCATCTTTAATGAGTATTCACCGGGGCTCAGTCGTTCTCCCGCCACCACAATCTCATCACCGTCTTGGGTCCAGTCACCTTTTTTCACCGCAACAATGACTGCCTGAGTGTTCTTGCCAAGACGTGGACCCACCACGGCGGGAACTACCTGTAATTCATGGGAAGCCACCGAGGCTACGTCGGTGGTGAGTGTCACTTCTCGTACATTGACTTCGTCTTTGATGATGTCTTCAAATCCCTGAAGAATTTCAGAATCAGCAGAGGCAATAGTCACCTGTTGCAGTGGCAACCTCACACGCCGTCCATGCGACTTGCGCACAGATAAGGCACTAGAACACACATCGCGCACCAAGTCCATCGATGCCACAAGGGATCCATCGCGAGGCAAGAATGCCGTCGTTGGCCAGTCAGCTAAATGAACACTTGGCGCATCAATGCCATGAAGCCCTTGAGCGATCTCATCTGTGAGTAGGGGTAATAAAGGCGCTGCAATTTTTGTGAGGTAATCCAACACTGTGTGCAAGGTATCAATCGCATCTTGCTCACCGGCCCAAAAGCGATCACGACTACGGCGGATATACCAATTGGTCACTACATCCAAAAATACGCGGATGTGCTGACATGCAGCAAACAAGTCATAAGCATCCATGGACACAGTGACTGCGTCGATTGTGTCTGCCAACTTGGCCAAAATATAGCGATCCAACACATTTGGTGAATCGGTGCGGTGCGTTCCAGATTTGGATTCAGCATTGGCATACAACGCCAAGAAATACCAGGAGTACCACATTGGCAACAACACTTGGCGCACAGTGTCTCGCATACCCACTTCGGTAACCGAGAAATCGCCGCCACGCAAAATGGGTGATGACAACAAATACCACCGCATCGCATCAGCACCATGGGAATCAAACACCATCATGGGATCTGGATAGTTGCGAAGACTCTTCGACATTTTTGTACCGTCGTCACCTAAGACAATTCCATGACTTACACACGTAGAAAAAGATGGACGATCAAATAGGGCTGTGGCCAACACGTGCAAGGTATAGAACCAACCGCGCGTTTGACCGATGTATTCAACAATGAAGTCACCTGGGTAATGACTTTCAAACCACTCGCGGTTCTCAAATGGATAATGCACCTGAGCAAAGGGCATAGAGCCACTTTCAAACCAGCAATCCAATACCTCTGGGACACGACGCATCATTGACTGCCCCGTTGGGTCATCAGGATTAGGACGCACCAAATTGTCAATCTCCGGACGGTGGAGATCAACAATCTCTACCCCAAAATCCTTTTGTAGATCTGCAATTGATCCGTACACGTCAATGCGTGGATACTCAGGATTATCGCTACGCCATACCGGAATGGGTGAACCCCAAAAACGGTTACGACTAATCGACCAATCGCGTGCATTAGCGATCCACTTGCCAAATGTCCCATCTTTGAGATGCTCGGGAACCCACGTGATGTTCTGATTGAGTTCCACCATGCGATCTTTAATTGCCGTGACTTGAACAAACCATGACGAAATGGCTCGATACACCAATGGTTCTGCACAACGCCAGCAATGCGGGTACGAGTGGTTATAGGTGTCATGGCGAAGCACCACCCCCATGTCCTTCAACGCACGAATGACATCGGGGTTTGCATCAAACACGTGGCGTCCCACCCATGGAGTGATCTCTTGGGTGTACTGACCATGTTCATCCATAGGACAGATGGTGGGAATTCCTGCGGCAAGACACTCGTTTTGGTCATCTTCACCAAAACCAGGAGCCATGTGCACCACACCTGTGCCATCTTCGGTCGTTACAAACTCAGCACTTAACACCCGAAAAGCGTTCTCTGTTTCTGCAAAGAATGGAAATAGTGGCGTATATGTAAGGCCGGCTAGTTCTGCACCCTTGAGTGTGCGCACAACCTGAGCACCTTCAAGTTCTTTTTCATATGCACCCAGGCGCGACTGCGCGATGATGTAGCGATTTCCGTCCGGATGCGAGACAACTACATAGTCAACATCGGGCCCCACAGCAAGGGCCAAGTTGGATGGCAAGGTCCAAGGGGTTGTAGTCCATGCCAGAATCTTGTCGCCCGTTTCCAGAGTGAATGCAACAGTCAGGGCTGGATCTTGGCGATCTTTGTAGACGTCATCCATGCGAGTTTCGGTATTGCTCAGAGGTGTCTCACATCGCCAGCAATAGGCCAACACACGGAAACCTTCGTAGATCAATCCCTTGTCCCACAACGTGCGAAAAGCCCACATCACGCTTTCCATGTAAGGCGTGTCCAGTGTTTTGTAGTCATTGTCAAAATCGACCCAACGCGCTTGCCGCGTCACATAACGATTCCACTCATCGGTGTAGCGCAGCACACTCGTACGGCACGCATTGTTGAATTTTTCAATTCCAAAAGCAGTAATCGCAGGATGACCCGCGATACCTAGTTCTTTTTCTGCTTCAACTTCGGCGGGAAGTCCATGGCAATCCCATCCAAAACGTCGCTCCACTCTTTTGCCATGCATTGTCTGATAGCGAGGAATTGCATCTTTCACAAAGCCGGTGAGGAGATGTCCGTAGTGAGGTAATCCGTTGGCAAAAGGAGGACCGTCATAGAAAATGAACTCGTTGTCGCCGTCTACACCGGCCTCACGCGCAGCCAAACTGGCAGCAAAGGTTCCATTGTGTTCCCAACGACGCAATACTTCTTCTTCGATTGCAGGAAAATTCGGTTGAGAGTCAACGCTCGGATAAGTCACGCCCCAAGGCTAGGGCGGCGACACCCACTGTCAACGACATCATCAGCCACCCAAATGGCAAGTGCCCTAAACCAGGATGGGAACGAGGATGAAGTTGATGACCAACAACACCACCAATGGTGCGAGATCAAGACCACCCATAGGTGGAAGCACTCTTCGTACGGGAGCGAAAACCGGCTCAGTTAATCGATACAGCACATTGACAACAGGTGCAAATTGGCTCGATGGATTAATAGGGAAAAACGATGCAACAGCACGAGCAATAATCACGAACGAATACAGCTGAAGTAATCCAAGAATGAGAGTCATAATTTCCTAATAACGTGATTGATCAAAACTGACGGCTGGCTTGAGTAGGTATACACCAGTTCCTACTTTTTCCATCGTGCCGCCCAAGGCGTAACACAGACCACTCGTGAAGTCGATCACGCGACGTGACATTTCACGATCTGCACCTTCAAGATTCACAATCACCGGAATTCCTGCTTTGAAATGATCTGCTACTTCTTGTGCTTGATTGAAATCACGTGGACGCACGGTAACTGTGTCACCAGATGATGGAACTGTGCGCACCGTAGGTGCAGGTCGCGGCGCACCCACTGGTCGAACTTGCAAACCAGAATCATCTGGACGACGACTGGCACCAGTGTCATCTATCGGCATTGGACGCTGTGCTGGACGCGAAGTCTCAGAGGAATACTCAGGTTCATAACCGCGACGCGCAATCGGCTCTGTAGGTGGTCGCTGCTGGCGTGCGGGGCGCTCGTACTCCATTGACATGTCGTAATCGTCATAGCCCTCATCGGCGCTAAGACCTAGATAATCCATTGCTCTGCGGAAAAACGACATATCCAAAGGATAATCCACAACTTGGTGAAAGTGTGGGAGTGCCAACTAGGGAGATTTTTGTTTCGGCGCACGACGACCAAACAGCCCGCTACCAATGCGCAACATCGTTGCACCACACTCAAGTGCCTCGAGGTAATCGTCAGACATCCCCATCGAGCAGATCTCGAGATTCTGGACATCCATCAAGCCGCGCAATGTACGAAAAGCGCTCATTCTTTGGGCTCTTGTGCCGTTCGTGGGACCTAGCGTCATCAATCCCTTCACCACAAGCCCCGCCTCTTGGGCCATGAGGCGAAGCTCGTCAAGTCCGCTGGCATCCACTCCAGACTTTGACCCCTCACTGGTGGTGTTGACCTGGAGCAACACATGCGCCCCAGGGCTGTGCTGGGCGATTCCGGACACCACCGAGGCCCTATCAACGCTTTGCCACATGGAAACATGTGGCGCCAAATGACGAATTTTGTTGGACTGCAAAGCTCCAATGAAATGTACTGGGGCGGCCAAACACTTGGCATCAGCTTTCTCGAGCACTTCTTGGGCATAGTTCTCACCAATGCCATCACAATGAGCAAACGCTGCTGCAGCAATGGCATCGCACCCGAAGGATTTTGTCACCGCAATAAGAGACACTTCATGGCCCGCCACACGACGCGCGTCTTGTTGGATGGCCTGCACCCGATCGGAAACTTCGATCGGGTCAATCATTGCTCAAAGAGTTATTTCAAAAATGAAGGAACATCAAAATCGTCATCGTCGTCAGACAATGGATCTGAGTCAGAAAAGATGTCCCGTACATTTGATGCACTTCGCGATTCCGATGGGCGCGATGACGTCATACGAGGTGCAGACGAAGAACGCGATGAAGTAGCACCGCCATCCCAACGTTCGAAACCTGCAGCAATCACCGTGACCTTGATTTCATCACCCATCTCATCATCGATGACTGCACCAAAGATGATGTTTGCATCTTCATGCGCAACTGCACGCACAATGTCACCCACGGCACCCACTTCGAATAGACCCATGCTTGATGGACCTGTGATGTTCAAGAGAATTCCGCGAGCTCCATCAATTGCAGCTTCCAGCATTGGGCTAGAAATTGCATCGCGAGCCGCAACTTCTGCACGGTTTTCGCCATTTGCAACACCAATTCCCATAAGTGCTGAACCAGCATTTGTCAGGGTCATCTTCACGTCAGCAAAGTCTGTGTTGATAAGTCCAGGAGTTGTAATCAGGTTGGTAATACCTGCCACACCTTGCAAGAGAACTTCATCGGCCATCTTGAATGCATTCACAAGCGATGTCTTGTCATTAGCAATCATCAAGAGCCGGTCATTAGGAATCACAATGAGAGTGTCGACTTTTTCTTTTAAGCGCTGAATCCCATTGTCAGCCTGCACTGCACGTCGGCGTCCTTCAAATTGGAAGGGGCGCGTGACAACACCAATGGTGAGTGCACCCACCGACTTTGCGATTTCTGCAATAACTGGAGCTGCACCAGTACCTGTTCCTCCGCCTTCGCCTGCGGTAATGAACACCATGTCAGAACCAGAAATTAATTCTTCAATTTCGGCGCGATGTGCTTCGGCCGCTTCGCGACCAATTTCAGGATCAGACCCAGCACCCAAGCCTCGAGTTAACTCACGACCGATATCCAATTTGACGTCTGCATCGCTCATCAACAGTGCTTGTGCATCGGTGTTGACAGCAACAAACTCCACACCGCGCAAACCTGCGTCGATCATTCGGTTGACAGCGTTAACGCCCCCTCCGCCCACGCCAATTACTTTGATGACTGCGAGATAATTCTGTGGTGCTCCGGCCATGAGCCATTTCCTCCGAAAAAACGTCCACGTAGGACTCTGTGCCTCAATGATTCCACAGCGAGCGCCAATTTTGTGGCAATCCAACTCTTTTGAAGGGAATTTCTGCCTTATTTGACCTGAACAGTGGGGTTTCCCGTAGAAACATCCACTACCACCAAGGTGGCGGGGTCCTGTCGGCGGAACAGAACCACAACGGCAACAAGTTTGTTTTGAAGATCGGTCGGTGGTCCGAAGCGCACGATGG
Source organism: Ilumatobacteraceae bacterium (assembly GCA_044239355.1). Lineage (GTDB taxonomy): Bacteria > Actinomycetota > Acidimicrobiia > Acidimicrobiales > Ilumatobacteraceae > UBA2093. Next base: position 115,885 of record JBIIBO010000001.1, on the reverse strand, counting down.
TGCCTTCTTTGAGAATCATCGACAACTCGCCTCCCCCGGCCAATTCCAGTGATTTCACTCGTCCTCTGATCTCATCAGGAAGAGCCAACACAAGCTGCGCGGCAGCGCGATAGACGTCGTCTGCAAATGACCCCGCCTCCAAAGATGCGCCCGTTCCTGTTACTTGGAGATACTTCGTAGGCCAACCTTCAAGAACGGCAATGATGAATCCGCGTGCATCAATCATGCGCGCTTTCTGGTCCTCACCCACGTACCACACAACTGGAACTCGTTCGGCTACTTCCACCAATGCAGAACCGGGGAAATCTGTAGTGATGCGCACTTCTGATACCCACGGATCTTCAAGAACTTTTTCCCGCGCAGCACGTGTGTCGGCAGTAAACACCGATGCCCCATCGAGCAACTTGGTCACATCTTCAATCGTTTTGGGCGAGGTGTACACATTGCCCTCAAAGACCACCTTGCGAATTGCAAACAACGGTGAAGCCAGAACCCCAAGCACTAACGCGACCGCAATCGAAATCGCAAGAGCCAGTTTGAACCATTTCACCTTTCGCAAACGTTCGCGCCGTTTATGGCGCCGTTGACGCTCTTCAAAACGTGGATCGGGGCGATCTTCGTCAACGATGACCACACGATCCATCTCATCGTCCACAATGACGACGGTTCCACCGCTGTCATCGGCTGCCTCCATCACATCGCCACCACGAGACACAGGGTTCAGTAATGGATCTGGCGGTGCTGGAGTGAGGTCTGGTTCTAGACCTGGCTCAGCAATAATCGAGATGACCTCGGCCATTGGGGTCACATCTTTGGCTATTGCCGTGGTAATCCCCTGTGCACCCAGTGAAGAGCCATCAATGGTTTCATCAATTTCTTCAACAGAATTTTTCTCACCAGTTGCGGCATTGGACTGAGGTTCACCGAACAAGTGCGACAGTTCTTCAAGAACCTCTGCAGAGACCTCGGTAACAGATACCTCATCGTCGGCGTGCGTGTTGTTGTCGTCATCTTTTGTCATTGGGCATCACCCACCAATTTGCCGAGATGTTCACGAGCTTGCATCTTTTCTGCACTGTGATGAGTGGGGTCGGCGAAACGATCCACAATGTCAGATGAAAAGCCCAAAAGGCACACCTCGCTGCGCAAAGTGATTCCATGAGCCTCTTGAACACTTGATTGCACACGTGACATGACGTTGACAATGTCGAGCGCGGTCGCATCGGGATCGGCTTGAATAAAGTTGGCGTGCTTCTCGGACACCATTGCGCCACCGTGACGTATCCCTCTTAGACCAAGTGCGTCAATGAGTGCGCCTGCACTTCCATCTCCAGGTGCTGGATTCACAAACACCGACCCTGCATTGCGTCCGCCGGGTTGGTTCTCACGTCTCCATCGCACCACTTCGTCAATGACCCGTGTGCCTTCTTCGGGAGATATTTCAGAAGTGACAAAACTTGCCTTCATCACAAGATGATGCTGCGCCAATGCTGAACCTCGAAAATGAAGACCTAAATCACTAGTCGCGAGATCTGCTGATTTACCCGACCTCAATGACAACACGCGGGTAGATACAAGCGAATCACACATTTCGGCACCATGGCCGCCTGCGTTCATTCGCACAGCGCCACCTACGCTGCCAGGAATTCCTACACACCATTCCAAGCCTCCACGCCCAACACCGACCGCACGTCGCGCCAAGATGGGCATTGTCATTGAGCCTTGAGCAGTCACGATGTCGCCATCTACTTGAACACCGTGATCTCTGGGCGCCGATGACACCACAACTGCCACACCACTAAATCCATCGTCGCTCACAAGCGTGTTGCTTCCGCGACCCACAATCACAAGCGGAATAGATGGATACCTCGAAAGAATGTCTGCAAGTTCACCGCAGGTGTCAATGTTGGCAACAACTACCCCCAGCGATGCCTTTCCACCAACGGCATAAGTTGTCTGCGGGCCAAGCGGAAAATCAACACGCACATCAAATCCAGCGCGTGACAGAACCTGAGACAACTCGAGCTGTGTGTCCATAGACAACATCACACCACCCCAGCCATGACATCGTCGGGAAAAGTTTCAATGTCCCCACAACCCATAGAGATACATCCATCTCCTGCGCGTACGTATTCCACAACACTTTGCACCACATCGGCTCGGGTGGCAGCCCACACCACATCACATTGCGGATGTGCATCACGAATTGCTTGCCACACAAGTTTTCCTGTGACTCCAGGAATTGGTGTTGTGCCAGAGGCGTATATATCGGTGATGACGATTCTGTCTGCGCTTTTAAAACAGTCGGCATAACTTGCGTACATCTCAGCAATGCGGTGGTACCGATTGGGTTGGAACACTGCAACTACCCTGCCGGTGACTTCGGGATGAGTTCTCATTGCTTGTAATGCCGCTTCAATCTCTGCGGGCAGATGCGCGTAGTCATCAACAAGTACAGCCCCATTGAAGTGTCCACGCTCGGTAAAGCGGCGAATGACGCCGCCAAAGGTTCCAAGTGAATGAAGTGCATCCACGACAGGGACACCCAACCCGTCAAGCATGGCAATCGCTGCAGCCACATTCATTGCGTTGTGGAGCCCTCGCAAAGGAACGACACATTCATGCACCTCGCCGCTGACCGAGATCTTTATCTCAAGTCCTTGTCGTGTTGAGGTGACTTCTTGAAGACACACATCAGCATCGACGTGATATCCGAAAGTTCGCACTGCACTGTTGTTCACACGACTTGCGATGTGTGTGCTTGTCGCATCATCGGCGTTCATGACCACAACCCCGGTTACTCGTGCAATCACATCAACCATCACGTCTTGCAGTTGAACAAAAGAGCCAAAATGATCGAGGTGATCAATGTCCACATTGGTCACAATGATGTGAGCCAGTGGCAATGTCTCCAAAGTTCCATCGCTTTCGTCGGCTTCAAGCACTCCCAATGAGGTGGCACCAACTCTTGCACCAGCGTGTAACCCAGGCACTTCGGCCCCCACGATTGCAACAGGATCACGTCCACATGAAGTCAACATGTGAGTAACCAACGCTGACGTTGTTGATTTTCCATGGGTGCCTGCAACGCCAATTGTGGGGATTTGCTGACACAATCCCGCCAAGATGCCAGAACGATGATGCACCGCAATGTTGTTGTCACGAGCACGTACTAATTCCACGTTGTTGTGCGGAATTGCAGTGGAGTACACAACAAGATCTACATCATTGACAAGATCTGCATCATGGCCAACGGTGACCATCACACCTGCGTGACGCACTGTGTCCAATGTGGCCGATTCACGCATGTCAGAACCCGATACTTCATGTCCTAAGCCCGCAAGAACAATGGCCAGTGGGGCCATACCGGGACCCCCCACACCGACAACATGGACACGTCGAGAAACCGAAAGATCTACGGGAAGTTCGCGTGGACGGCGGGTCAATGGATCAGACATGAGAGTCTCCATTGTTCCATGTGGGCAAGGTCAAGCAGTGGCGTTCTGAATTGCCTCTACAAGCAAAGGACCGCGATGAATAGCCCCAAGGCCATGGGCGCGAGATGCTATGGCCTTTTGGCTGTGGACATTTCCCAATAGCTCAAGGATTTTGTGAACTCCGCTGGGAGTTGTCAGTTCTTCTTCTACCAACAGCACAGCAGCACCTTGGTCACACAGCCATGTGGCATTAAGCATCTGATGGTTCTCGGTTGCCCCAGACCACGGCACCAATACCGATGCAACTCCAACTGTGGCAATCTCAGCCACGGTGCTCGCACCGGCACGAGAAAGCAGCACGTCACATGCGGCGTATACATCGGCCATCTCTGTGACGTAACTGCGCCGGATGTAGGTCACGTTGGGTGGAATCACAGGGGCAACATCTGTCTCATTGCGCGGACCACATACGTGAAACACCACGACATCGCCCATCTCTGCAGCACCTTGTGCGATTTCACTCACCGCACTGTTGAGCACACCAGAACCTAGAGATCCACCCACAATGGCAAGACAGTGAGCATTTGCTCCAATGTCTAACTTTTGTCGTGCCGAATCACGGTGCAGCGCAACATCTAAATGTCGAAGTTCTTTGCGCACTGGTGCACCGGTGTAAATCGCGCGCGGCAACACCGTGTCAGTAAAGGCAACAGTGCACACTTTTGCATACCGCGACTGACGTCGAGTTGCGAGTCCTGGAATACGGTCATAACTGACGCACACAAGTGGGATATCAAAAGATTTTGCTGCACTAGCCATGGGCTGACTTGCATAACCCCCCACCGATACAACCACATCTGGTTGCCATGTCTTCATCAAACGATGCGCAAGAAATCGACTGTGAGCGAGACGCCACACCAGTGCGACATTTTTGAGGAGCGAACTCACTCGAAGTGAGCGTTGTAGACCTGAGATAGGAAGATACTGCGACTCCCACGGAGCATCTTTCATCAAGTTTTTCTCCACACCTCGCCGAGAGCCCACATACTTCAGCTCACCGGCTTGATACCCGGATTCCATCAAGGCCTCCAAGATTGCTTGGGCAGGAATGACATGACCACTTGTACCGCCACCGGTGACCACTGCGCGCACCATGGTGTTACTTCTTTGCGTATCGAGCAACGTTTAACAACAAGCCCACAGCAGCCATAGACGCAATCATTGACGAACCGCCGTAGGAAAGAAATGGAAGCGTCAGTCCAGTCATGGGCAACACTCCAACCACTCCACCGATGTTCACAATTGCCTGCACACCAAACCATGCAGATATCCCACCCGCGATGAAAGCTCCATGCATATCGCTGGCCGATAGAGCAACTTGAATACCAAACAACACCAAGAACAAGAATCCACCCAGCACCATCAACGTGCCAAAAAGACCTAGCTCTTCTGCAATCACCGAGAAAATGAAGTCGCTATAGGCCAATGGCACATAGCCCCACTTACTCGTCCCGGCGCCAATTCCTGTTCCACCCCAACCCCCGTTGGCAATGGAAAGCAACGCTTGATACACCTGATATCCCGAATCACTCTTGGTTGCTTCAAGATCCATAAACGCCAACATGCGCTCAGTGGCTCGTTGCGCCAATTGAAGAACTGCCATGCCCCCGACAAAGACCAACCCAGTTGTAAACAACACGTGCCGCATCGGAAGTGATGCCATAAACATCATTGCAATGATGAAGCCAGCAAAAATCGTGGCGCTTCCAAAGTCACGCTGTAGACCACACAAAAGTGCAGTGAATCCCAACACGATGATCATCGGCACCATCACTACAGAGGTGATTGCAACAGACCTATGTCGTTTCGCTAGCAGGTTTGCACAAAACAAAATGGTGGCAAGTTTCAAAAACTCAGATGGCTGTAAACGAAAAGGCCCGATATCGAGCCATGCTTTTGCTCCGTTAGTAACTTGACCCACAAAGATCACCACAAGATTTGCTCCTGCAACCGTGAGCGTGCTCACCGACAACAGGCCAAAGTTCTTCCAGTTTTCATAAGGCATGCGGTACATACCCCACATCGCAATTGCTCCGAGTGCTACCCACACAACTTGACGACTAAACATTCCCCAAGCCGATGATCCAGTGTGCAAACTTGTGACCGAGGATGACGACAGCACCATCACTAAGCCGAGCAACACAAACGATGCCACGATGACCAAAATCCACCAGAACGCAGGTGTTGGCTTATCAAGAAGCAGACGGTTGCGACCTTTGTCAATACCTCCCGTGCGACGCAATACTTCGAGTTTGCGTTCGCGTACCGAAGGAGACTGACGCGATGAATCTAAATCTGTCATCTCAGTACCCCGCAAATCGATCTGCAATCGACGTGAAATCCGCAATGAAAAGACCAAGAGCCACTGCCACACAAATTCCCGACATAATCCAGAATCTGATGATGACGGTAGTTTCTGGCCATCCAGCTAATTCGAAGTGATGATGAATGGGTGACATACGAAAGAGGCGCCGAGTTCGACCAGATGCTTTGAACACCGTCATCTGCAGCGCCACTGAGCCTGCTTCCATCACATTAAGTGCGGCAATCAATGGCAACAACAAATGAGTATTCGTTGCTACGGCCAACATTCCCAATGCTGCACCAATACCTAAAGCACCCACATCGCCCATAAAGATGCGCGCAGGAGCCGCATTCCACCACAAGAATCCACCACATGCACCCGCCATCGCGGCCGCAAACACGGAAAGGTCTAGCGGGTTCACCAATTCGTAGATGTCCGGATTGCGAAAAGCCCAATAAGCAATCACCGTGAACGCGAGAAATCCGAACAGTGCAGAACCTGCCGCCAAGCCATCTAGGCCGTCAGTGACGTTGACTGCATTAGTTGTGGACCACACCATTAACGCGGTCCATAACACCCACAACACTTGAGGCAATTCCCAACCTGGAAGATCAAAACGAGTGAATGACACAGTCTCACTCACACCGGTTGCAGCCGATAGCCAATACATAACTGCAACGACCAGACCAAATGTGATCCAGCCTTTCTTCTTCCAAAAGATTCCGCGATTATGCGACTTACGAACCTTGAGGTAGTCATCAAGAAAACCCATCAATGCCAAGATGGCAACACCAGCCCACATGATCATTGCTTGGTCAGACAACGGCAAACCATCACGAATATGGGCGACCAACCAGCCGATAAACGCCGAACCCAAAATGGCGATTCCACCCATCGTCGCGGTGCCTTGCTTTTTCATGTGGTGCACCGGGCCGTGATCTTCTGAACCCAAAATTGGCTGACCCTTGCCGAGATTGTCAAAAAAATGAATGAGCCAACGCGTGCCGAATAAAGAAAACACCATCGCGACTGCGCCTGCAATAAGTACTGCAATCACTGTGTTTCCCCTTCCCTTCCACGTAGCGCATCTCGAGCTTTTTCCATATCACTAAATGGATACAGGACACCATTGACCTCTTGAGTCAACTCATGTCCTTTGCCCGCAAGCACTACTATGTCACCATGTTTGGCCATTGAAATGGCGGATGTTATGGCCGCACTTCGGTCAACTTCGCAATGCACTTGGCCGTGAGAACCCGAAGCGATACCCGTCATGATGTCTTCGATGATGGCGTCTGGATTCTCATTGCGAGGATTATCCGAGGTCACAACTACGACATCTGCCAACTCTGAAGCGATGCGCCCCATAAGTGGGCGCTTACCTTGATCACGATTCCCGCCACATCCAAAAACCACAAGGACACTTCCTTGAGTGAGTCCTCGTGTTGTTTCCAACAACACACTGAGCCCCTCAGGAGTATGGGCGTAATCCACAATCACACCTATCCCCAGATCATTGTGCACTGACTCAAAACGTCCCGTAATAGGAGCAAGTTCACTGAGGCCTCGTGCTGCGATCTGCGTATCAAGACCCATCTCAAAAGCTGCCGTCAAGGCTGCCAAGGCGTTCATCACCGTAAAAATTCCACCAAGAGGCACCTGCACCACTTCGTTACGCCACAAGAAACTCACATGATGAATCTCAACTTCAATGTCTGTGATGTCACTTAACGAAAACGTCACCATTTCAATGGGTTGGACATCACACAGCAAGCGTCCGCGAGCATCATCAATGTTGACCACACCACGACGAGACTGTCGAGGATCAAAGAGTTTTGCTTTGGCAGCAAAATAGGCCTCTTCTGTCCCGTGGAAATCAAGATGATCACGACCCACGTTGGTCAACACTGCGATATCAAACATCACACCTGTGACTCGGTGGAGCGCTAACGCGTGCGACGACACTTCCATCACTACATGGGTCACACCATCTTGCACGCATTGCTGAAAATGTGCGTGAAGATCAATTGCCTCCGGAGTTGTGCGTTCTCCCGTCAAAGTGCCCATGGTGTTCACTGTGAATCCGGCATACGACAAAATTGTTGACAGCATCGCCGCAGTTGAAGTTTTGCCATTAGTTCCGGTGATTCCCGCAATGGTCAACTTGGTTGAAGGTTCACCAAAGGCCTTGCTCGCAATTGCGCCAATAACTTCACGAACATTGTCCACTTTGATGACCGCGACATCTGAAGGTATGCCCGAAAGATCATTTTCCACCAACAATGCAACTGCACCAGCAGCAATGGCATCGCCAGCAAATACATGCCCATCAAAACTCTCGCCTTTAAAACAGCAATACAGATCACCGGGTCGGACATCTCGTGAATCTTGAGTGAGGCCAGAGATCACTACACCTGGGTTAACTACCGACGCGGTATCAACGGCGGCAACGACATCTTTAACTTTTATCGGAGCAACCGAATACCGCGACACAGTTCCACTCCATCAACGACTTGCGGACTGCACGGCGCGCTTACAACCTGTACCGGTACCTGTGGGCTCCACACCTAGTTCTCGCATGATGGAAGGCACGATTTGGGCAAACACTGGTGCAGCTGCCGTACCACCAAAACGGTCGCGCGAAGATGCATTGGGTTCATCGATACTGACAAACACAGTCACCTTTGGCGCTTCGGCCGGGAAGTAACCCACAAACGATGCAAAATATGAACGTCCACCGGCATCGGTTGCATATGTGCCGTTGTCTTGCACCTTGTAACCCGTTCCAGTCTTGCCAGCAACCTGCATTCCCTTCACCTGAGCAAGTTCTGCTGTTCCTGTACACACAGTTTCTCGCAACATAGATGTCATTGATGCAGCGGTTTCCTTGCTGATCACTTGACGAGTAGGTGATTGTTTGGCTTGAACTTTGTTTCCACTTTTATCAATCGTGGCACTCACCAGTCGCGGCGCCACATAAGTTCCACCATTGGCCACCGTATTTACTCCAGCCACCATCTGAAGTGCGGTGGCAGCAAGTCCATATCCATAAGAGACTGTGAACTTTTCAGTTCCTCGCCACTTGCTGGCAGGACGCAGAATTCCACGGCTCTCCCCGGGATAGTCCATCCCAGTTTTTTGTCCGAATCCAAAAGCACTCAGGTATTCATGCAATTTTTCTGAGGAGATTTTTTGCGCTGTCATCATCGTGCCGATGTTTGAGCTCTCGCTCACAATTGTGCGCACTGACATGTCCATTGTGGGGTGAGGCCACGCATCACGAATAGGAAAGCCGTCAATGACAGTAATTCCCGGAACACTCAACACAGTTTCCTGATTGACTTTTCCTTCGTTCATTGCAGCACTCACGCTAAACACTTTGGCAACCGATCCAGGTTCATACGCCTCAACAGCAGCGAAGTTGCCGCTAGCTAAAACTGCAGCACCTTCTTCATTTCGACGCACGTTAGACATTGCATAAATATCACCTGTTACAGAATCCATCACGATGACAGTTCCGCCTTTGGCACCTAATCGACCCACGCGATCTAGCAACGCAGTATCTGTGTGATATTGAATGGTCTTATCGATGGTCAAAATGAGATCATCGCCAGGCACTGGGGTTGCAGCAGTTGTCATCTGGCCCGCAATAGAGCGACCGCGATTATCTACTTCTTTGATGACCTTGCCATCAAAGCCAGCAAGCATGTCATTGAATTGCAACTCAAGACCAGATGTACCCACACCATCTGGATCAGTACGACCAATCACTGCTTCAGCTACTCCACCTTCAATTTGTCGAGATGGCTCCACATAGGAATAGATCCCAGGCAGATTGAGATTCAGCAAAATGTTTGCTTGATCTTTTGTAAGTCCACGAGCGATGTAAACGAACTTGGAGCCCACCTTGTTCATTTTTTCTAGAAGTGCCGCTTCATCTTCTGGCGTCAGAGCCATGTGAATTGCCAATTGACGTGCAGTCGCGGTGGGATCAGTAATTTCTCGTGGGTCGGCATACACCGTTGTGCTGGGGACCGACAGTGCCAGTTCATTGCCATTGCGGTCAAAGATGACTCCACGCGATGCTCGCACAATGTTGACTCGAGTTCTTTGCTCAATACTTTCGGCCAAATAGTTGCCACGTTGCACGGTCTGGAGAAGACCCACTCGTACTGTGATGAGAGAAAGTGCAATAGCAAAAAATGCGAGCGTGAACTGAAGGCGTTTTTTTACTCTCTGGTGCGCTTCTTGCGACGAAATTTTGTTGGTTTTATGCCGAGGATCTACTTCGCCGGTAAAGGCCATCACAATGGAACGGACAGCTTGTTTCACAAGAGTTGCCGTGAGATGCTCAAAAGGAGTGGGTGTGTTTTGTCTACGAGTTCCAGCGGGGCGTCGTGTTGACTGAGTACGAGATGCTTCGGTGCGCGATGAAGACGCGCGAGATGAAGATGGACGCGCAGAGCGCTCAGATTGCGTGGATGATCGACGATCGCCAGGTGATCTTGTGCCACTTGATGATGCACGCGAGGAACTTGACCTCGAAGAGCTTCGGCGAGACTGCGACGGACTTGTGTTGCCGTGAGTACGAGTACCGCGACGACTAGACGAATTCTCGCTCACGGGGCACCCACCACTGCTGGCTTCAAACGGCCAAATTCATCAAGTGGTGTTTCGCTAGCTCCCGCAACATCTGCATCAATATTTCCCACATTTGCCGCAACGTCTGCTGCAACACTTGCCGGCACTTCCACAATGCGAGAACCCAAGCTTGGAACCATTCCCATTTCTCTAGCTCGTGAGATGAGGAATTCTGGAGATTGCAACGATGCACGTTCTGCACGAAGTGAATCAAAATGCATTCGTGCTCGCGAGATGTCGTAGTTCAATCGATCAATACGCAATTGCTGTTGAGCCATATGCACGCGCAAAGTCACCACTAGCCCCATCGCGACCACAACTACAGCAAAGAATGCAAACACCCGAACGAAGCGGCGTTCAGAACGCGGGACAAGAGTAAGGGTGGGACGTTGACGAATTTCGCCTTGTTCTCGGGGAATCAGTAACGATGGAAAGCGGAAAGTCACAGCCATGTCAGATTCCCGATCCAATTTTTTCAACCACTCGAAGACGAGCCGATGTGGAGCGGGAATTACGTGCCTGCTCGGCCGCGCTTGCTGTGCGGGTTACCCGTACTCGACGAACAGTTCGCACTGCCCCACAGGCGCAGGGCAAATCCACTGGACACGTGCAATTTCCTGACTCTGCACTGCGCATTACCTCTTTCACAATGCGGTCCTCGCCTGAGTGATAGGACAGCACAGCCAGACGTGCACCCGGCTGCAAGAGATCAATAACCTCGCGTAATGCACTTGCAAGAATCTGCAACTCGGCGTTGACCTCAATACGAATCGCCTGAAAGGTTCGCTTTGCTGGATGTCCACCTCGCCGACGCGCAGGAGCGGGAATGGCCGCCACAACTACTTCAGCCAATTGTGTTGTAGAAGAAATGGGACGCGACGCAATGATTGCATCCGTGATGCGCACAGCAAATCGCTCATCTGCGTTGTTGCGCAAAAGAGTTATCAATGCTTCACGACTGAATTGATTCACCACATCGTGGGCACTAAGTGCACGTGTTTGATCCATCCGCATATCAAGCGGTGCATCAAAGCGGTAAGAGAATCCACGCTCAGATACATCGAACTGATGCGAGGAGACTCCGAGATCAAAGAGGGCCCCGGCCAACGAACCGAGACCCTCTTGCTGGACGATTTTTGACACATCATCAAAACGGGCGTGCCGGAGGGTTGCACGTCCACTTACTCCTGCATCCATAAGCACCTGCCCAGATGCAGTAAGAGCCTGTGTGTCTTGGTCGACACCCAAAAGTCGAAGTTGAGGATGGGCTACGAGCAATGGGCAACTATGCCCAGCCCCGCCCAAAGTGGCGTCGAGAAATAGCCCATGATCAAGAGCACTAAAGACATCCATGATCTCTTCCAACATCACAGGCTCATGTGAAAAACTCACAGTCATAGCTGCCTGCTTTGTGCGATCTTCGGTCCCTGGCAGTTCCCCGGATGAACAATGCCGCCCGGATGTATCCCCGGTGCGCGCGCGATGACAGCAGGCGGAGTTAAAGCTAACCACCGTGCCATCCGGAAAACTGCCAGAGATCGACGACCCATGGCTGAAAGAAGAACTACGGAACGCATGCGCAATCACGCGTCCGCTCCAGCGATTTTTTCGGTGCCTGCACTGATGTTGCGCTCGTGACGCTCAGGCTCCCAAATTTCAACGCGATCAAATGATCCAGCAACCACAACTTTGGATCCAAGAGCAACCCCTGCGTATTCGCGAAGTTTTTCATCCAAGTTGACGCGACCTTGTGCGTCAATGGTGACCTCAATTGTGTTGGCCGCCAATGCACGTTGTTGACTGCGATCCATCTCGCCAGTACGAACTTTTTCCAGCATGTCGCTTGCATCGCGCTCAAAAGCTTCCGCAGTCATCACATCGATGCACTTGTCGCGACCGAATGCGAGATAGCAACGTGGCTCAAGGCGGGGGCGAAACGCAGCAGGAAGAGCGAGACGACCTTTGGGGTCGAGCTGGCGCTCATGAACTCCTACAAACACTGCCTCCGCCTTTCAGGCGAAGATTTCCGCCTTGCCTTGGTGTGTCACCCTAATCCCCACTTTCCCCCACTGTCAACCACTTATCACCATTTTTCTCCACAATTCTCCCCACAGGGCTTCCCAGGGGCAAAAAAGGACACGGCACACCCCAGGTAATGGCCTGGAAATACAGCGACTGGCGACAGCGTCAGGGTTTAGGCGTGCGTGCGAGAAAGCACAGTCACCAATGAGGTCATCAGTTGTTCTGGCGTGACATCAACTGGGGCAACAGGCAATCTGCCTACCCGTTGAGCAAGATCTGGTGATGCGAGGCAATCCACCCACTGTTCGGGATTCCATTGTCGATACACAACACATTGAAATCGAGCACCCTGACGAGTGCGACGCTGACTAATACCTACAACTTTTGATGAACCTGCAAAGACCTCACCAGGTGAGGTGCTCGCAAAACACACCGTGCGACCATCGTCGCCCACCAAAAATTCATTGCGATACACCGACGTCGCCAGCCAAGGAGACAATGCTTCTACAAAGACCTCGCCAAGCCACAACATTGACGTCGAGACGTCATCGGTCCACAGCAGATCGTCGCGAGGAATTGTGATGTCGCACCAGATGGATGCGTCTGGATGTACATACACCACTCCTCCACCACTTCGCCGACGCACAATGTCAACTCCATGCGCCATCGCCTGTTCGGGGTTGATATCGCTCTCATTTTGAGTAGAACCCAATATGAGCGCTGGGGCCGAGACCACACAACACCACACTGCACGTTGTGCATCAAGGTCTAGTGAGTGAAATTGGGCTGCAGACCCATGCCAAACGTGGCTATTCCAGTGCATGTGTGTTGACGACATGTGAAGTTCTGTCACTACTTAACTTGCCTGGGCAAGAAAAGGTTTCCACTCTTCGGGAACCCTTTGCACAGCAAAAGTTATCCATGACAATTCTCGCGGAGCCCGTGGCAATGTGGACAATCGCATTCCGGCTTCATCAGGCGTGCGATCACGCTTTCGAAGATTGCAACTGCGACACGCTGCAATCACGTTCTCCCACACGTTTTGTCCACCGCGTGAACGAGGCATCACGTGGTCGATGCTGTCTGCCATCTGACCGCAATAACCGCATGTGTGGTTGTCTCGTGCAAACACCGCGCGGCGTGACATGGCCGTATGCCGGTGATAAGGAACTTTGACCACATAGCGCAATCGAATAACAGCAGGAGATGAAATACTGAGCCGTTCCGAATGAATGGTTGTTCCATCGTCGGCTACTACATCGGCTTTTTCCAAAAGAACTAAACAGATTGCGCGCCGAGCCGACACCACGCTGAGCGGTTCGTACGTTGCATTGAGTACGAGCGCGCTCCTCATTTCTATCTCACCAACCCCGACCGTCGTCGAGCACACAGAATAAGCAATTCGTTCATGAGTCGCGATTCCATTGTTTGCACCATTGGAGATATTTCACCACATCAGCAGGCTCAATCTTGGAGCGAGCGGACTCCAAGTTGCCTCCATATTGAGTGACTAGTCGAAACTCTAAGTAATCAGCCCTGGGCACCGGAAGAAAAGGTGAACGCTTCCACCAATGCCGAGGAACCATGCGGCAACACTGCACAATCGCTGTTCGCCATAGACCTGGCCGAATCAGCACGGGCAATACGACCTTAAAGAAAACCATGAGTCCTAATCGCGAGGAAACTTCACGCGAGGCTTTGGCATGCGTTGGGCTAAATCTTGCACGCCTGCACGACCAATAAGACGCAATTGTCGTTCAATGACCAATGCAAAAAGCAACATTCCGATAAAGGCGCCGAAAGCAACGAGGTAATGAATCTGCAGTGTCAACACCACGCCTGCCAAACAAGCAACCATCCCCATCAACGACCACCACACGCGCTTTGCAGAGTGTCGGTACAAACCCGACGACGACACTGCAGAGGCAAACTTTTCATCAGCACTGAGCTGATCTTCAATTTCTCTAAGAATTCTTTGTTCGTCGTCTGACAGGGGCACAACTTGATTTTCGCACTGAATCAGCCAAAACACAATTCAGATGGCCACATTTCATACCTAAGGGACGTTTAATCCTCTGCAAGAGGGCCGAAGCGGCGTTGACCAGGAGCAACAGCACCCAGGCTGCTCGCCGGCCCAATCATTCCTTCACCAAATTTTTCAATGATTGAATCCACAGCCTTGCTTGCAGGTAACCACTGTTCCTCTATCTCTTCAGGACTCGTGCTATCCACATCAAACAATGTGGGTGCTGCGGAAGTTTCTTGCATCAATTTTTGCGCATGTACTCCCAGCAAGCGAACACCTTGTGTGCAATCGAATGAACCTAAAAGAGGTTCAAGTGCTGCCACCATCGAAGGACCTGTAGTGAGAGCAGTAGACAACGTGACAGAGCGAGTCACTGTCTCAAATGAAGAGAACTTCACTTTCAACATCAAAGTTCCTGCGGCAACATCTGCTTCCCGGGTTCTTCTGGCCACAGACTCACATAACCGCACAAGATGAGGACGTAGATCTTCGGCAGAGAAAACATCTCGTGCAAATGTTTCTTCATTTCCAATGGATTTGGCCACCCGTTCTGGTTCAACAACGCGATCATCAATTCCGTGCGCAAGAGCATGTAGATGTTTCCCGTGTGCATTGCCAATGGCCCGACACAACACCTCAACATCTACATCTGCAAGATCACCCACCGTATGGATTCCTAGCCGCTCCAACTTTGTTCTCGTGGCAGGCCCTACACCCCACAAACTTTTCACTGGCATCGGAGTGAGAAATTCCAATTCGTCGCCAGGCATGATCTGATACACACCAAAACCTGGCTCAATACCGTGTGGACGTGCCTTCGGTTTTGCAAACTCCGAGGCCATTTTTGCAAGAAACTTGTTAGGAGCAATTCCTACAGTGCACGGTAACTGTGTGTGCTCACCCACTGCGCTACGTAGATCGGCTGCAATCGTGGGTGCGTCTCCTAATAAAGACTGTGCACCCGTGACATCTAGAAAAGCCTCATCCACAGAAATTGATTCCACTAACGGCGTGAACATCTCAAAGATTTCTCTCAACCGATGACTCATCTCTAAGTAATGATCCATGTCGGGTGGAAGAAACACCGCATCAGGACACAAGCGCATGGCCATCGCCGATGACATTGCTGAATACACGCCAAATTGTCGTGCTTCATATGACGCCGCCGATACAACTCCGCGGCCCCCGGTGCCACCCACCACTACGGGCTGACCTCGCAGTTCTGGGTGACGCAAGAGCTCTACCGAGACATAAAAAGCATTCATATCGATATGCAGAATCGATCGAGGTGCAGTCATCTCTAGTGACGCTACTGCACTAAGCACAATGGGCGCCTACGATAGAGATGTGTCCAAACAATCTGATTCACTCTCTGCACTGCCCTCCACGACGGCACGCGTTCTTGCCTTTGTTGCAATCTTGTTAGGTGGCCTTGCCGGTGGCTTGATTGGTTTTGCTCTTGTAGATGTGCAGTGCACGGGCGATTGTGGAGTTCCGCTTTCTTTGGGAATTGTTCTGGGATCCACAGTTTCTGCCGGAGGCACAGCCATTGTTGCCGTACTTGGGTTACGGGCACTGGGTGAGTGGCGAGAGATATCGGACAACTAGTGAGTACTCCCGTTCTCCATTCCGCTCTTCGAGCCATCGCAGAGCAACTGGCACGCCAAGCTGGAGACATGGCGCTGGCCGGCCGTAAGAGCGAAAATGTTGTGGCCGACACAAAATCTTCCCCCACCGACATGGTGACGCAGTTCGATCGCGCAAGCGAAGAAATGATTACTACAGGCCTACATGAATTGCGACCACTCGATGCCATCATCGGCGAAGAAGGCGCGTCAAAAACTGGAACATCAGGAATCACTTGGCACATTGACCCCATTGACGGAACATCAAATTTTTATTTTGATATCCCAATGTGGGCGGTCTCCATCGGTGCAGCAGATGCTCAAGGACCTCTTGTCGGAGCGGTGTATGCGCCTGCATTAGGTGAGATGTTTACTGCGGCTCGCGGCCAAGGTGCAACTTGCAATGGAACGCCCATTGCATGCCGAGACAACACTGTGCTCACTGATGCTCTTGTCTGCACTGGATACAGCTATCGCGTTCATGAACGCGCTCAACATGCACGCAGAGTTGCACAAATGGTCACTGAAATTCGAGATATTCGACGTTTTGGTGCAGCAGCGATTGATTTGTGTTTTGTCGCAAGCGGAAGATTTGATGCCTACTTTGAAGAACACCTGCATTCATGGGATTTGATCGCCGGACAAATCATTGCAACAGAAGCCGGCGCTGTTGTCACCGATTATGTGGGAGACCCCGTGACGCCTCGACAAGTTCTGGCGGCATCTCCTGGAATTCAACGTTCACTGATTGATCTCATCGCTCGCAGCACGAAAGACGAATAAGACAATGGGAGTGGTTCTTGCATTAGACGCTGGAACAACCGGCGTGCGCACTCGTGCGGTATTCGATGACGGGCGCGACTCCATTGCTAGCTATCGAGAATTCCCCCAATATTTTCCGCAACCAGGGTGGGTGGAACACAATGCTGAGGAAATTTGGAGTGCACTTGTAGAGACGATGATTGAAGTGACACAGCAGATCACCGAACCCATCGCTGCAATAGGCATCACCAATCAACGCGAGACAGTTGTGGCATGGAGCCAGCGCACTGGACGCCCATTTGGCAATGCAATCGTGTGGCAAGACCGTCGCACGGCACCACGTTGTGAAGAACTTCTCCCCCATCTTGATCTTGTGCGCCGCACCACAGGTTTGGTGTTAGATCCATATTTCTCAGGCACAAAGGCTGCATGGCTACTACGCCATCACGACACTGGCCCCATCGATGACGTCCGTGTCGGAACAATTGATACATGGATCGTGTGGAAACTTACCGGTGGCCAATCTTTTGTCACCGATGCAAGTAATGCCAGCAGAACAATGCTTTTTGATATCACCACAATGCGTTGGAGCGACGAGATGTGTGATCTATTGGACGTTCCAATGTCCACACTTGCCCAAGTGCGCCCCACGAGTAGTCGCTTAGGTCTTACTTGCGATGTATCTGGCGTGCCCGACGGAATTCCTATTTCATCTGTTGTCGGTGATCAACAAGCAGCTCTATTCGGACAAATGTGCACACAGGTAGGCATGGCCAAGAACACCTACGGCACGGGAAGTTTTGTACTCATGAACGTGGGATCAACATGTCCCGCACCCACTGAAGGAATGTTGACCACCATTGCGTGGGATTTAGGAAATGGTGCACCCACTTATGCACTAGAAGGATCCATATTTGTCACCGGTGCTGCCGTGCAGTGGCTCCGCGACGGGTTAGGCATCATCACGAAGTCCTCTGACATTGGTCCACTTGCAGCCACCGTTCCCGATTCTGGCGGTGTGTATTTTGTTCCTGCGTTCACTGGATTAGGTAGCCCCTGGTGGGATCCTTACGCTCGAGGCACTGTGGTGGGCATTACACGCGGAACCACACGAGCCCACATTGCACGGGCGGTGCTCGACGCCATGGTGTTTCATACCCGCGACATCATCGATGCCATGACGAAAGCGGGTGGAATACCACTCAAAGAACTGCGCGTTGATGGCGGAGCATCGGTGATGGATGACATGTTGCAGAGACAAGCAAACGAACTACAAGTGCCCGTGCTACGACCCACCGACCACGAAACAACAGCACTTGGTGCGGCTTATCTTGCTGGCCTTGCTGAAGGCGTGTGGGCCTCGATTGATGAAGTCCAACACATGTGGACACTTGATCTTCGATGTACACCAAAAGAACCTTCAGGCAATCATGCACAATGGCTACGCGCAGTTGAACGAGCACAACATTGGGCTAGTGAAACTGCTGAATAGCCGAAGACATCTACTTGGCTAGTTCTCCAGCAAATACTGCAGAACCAATTGCTCCTGCATATTCGCCCAGCTGTGCAGGCTCCACACGAGGATGTGGACGCCATTTTGATGAATACAGTGCTTCACCAAAACGTGCACGCACACGATCGAAATGGCGATCTAACGATGTGATGACTCCGCCGCCCAACACAATCACTTGTGGATCACATACGTTGGTCAAGCCTGCAAGCCCCACCACAATCCAGTCAATAAAGGTGTCCACTACTTGGGCAGCACCAAGGTCTCCATTGTTGAAACGTTCAAAAAGTTCTTCACCCGACATTCCTTCACTGAGTCGTACGAGAGCCGAACCGGATGCGTACCGTTCCCAGCATCCGCGAAGACCACATGGACATTCCACTCCATCGCGTTCCACAGTCATATGGCCAATCTCACCCGCAAAACCATGCGCACCGCGTTGAAGCTGACCGCCCATCACAATGCCACCACCAATACCGGTGCCCAAGGTGACAATTAATGCATCGTCTGTACCTCGAGCTGCACCATTGCGCCACTCACCAAAGGCAGCCATGGTCGCATCATTATCTACAGTGACAACATTGCCGATGCGATCGCGCAATTGAGGCCCAACTTCAATGTTGTAGGCGCCTTGCATGTTGGGTGATGCACGAATAACTCCTTCAGGCGTAATAAGCCCGGGCACTCCAATACCTAATGCACCATCGGCGCCGAGTTCCTCATACATTTCCCACAGTTGATCAACAAGCTGATCTGCATGTGGAGTAGGTCGTCGAACCACTCTCGCCACTTTTCCTGTGCTGTCGAGAGCAACGCCTAGGCACTTAGTGCCACCGACATCAATGCCAATGCGACTCACGACTCGGCGCGAGCCTTTAATTCCTTAATGGCTTCCACAAGAATGCGTGCCTCTGCACGACGTTTCACAAAACCAGGTAACGGCACCACAAGTTCGATATCGAGTTCGTAGAACACTTGTGTCCCGCCATCAACTTCAACAAAGGAATATGCACCGTTTAGTGCGCGCATAATGTCACCTTCTACCAAATGCCACGACAAACGTGAAGGAGCTTGCGAGTAGTCGTATTCCAACATGTACCGAGTGCTACGACCCAAGGCCGATGCTCGATAGTCCACCTGAAGTGGTCGGCCTTGATCATCACGTGATCGCACAACTGCTTCTTTGACATCCTTGGCCCATTCGGGGTATCGCTCAAAATCAAGAACAATCTCTACACAGGTTTCCATCGATGCATTGATGTGCGTGGTTTGGGCGGCGCGATCAGTCATGACCAACATCTTGCCCGCTCGCGGTGCCCTCATCGGGCACCCCTTCAATTTTTGTATCCCTACGGGGCCGGAAAGTGCCATAAAAGGCACCCCACAGACCATTAAGTCCCAGCCCCATCATCGGCACAAGAATGCCGTAGGCCAAAGTACTGCCAGGCTCACCGTTGGTGGAAGAACGAATACTTGCCGTAGCAATACTGACCACCACTTGTACTGCCAGCAACGAATTCATCAATCCCGCTACTGCACGTGGTGCGCATTTGTCGACCAAAAAATACAACGAAGAGACAGCAATGTTGTCTGCACGACTGCGTTGCACCGCTGTCCAATAGCCCCACAAAAACACCACGACGCCCACAGCAAAACATCCCAATGCGATACCGGCAGCAATCTTTTTCCATGGTTCGTCAAAGACCACAGTGGCCAGAACTGCCGAGATCACAAACAACGCAGTGAGAAATACGTTTGCCCGGATAATCCCACGTCCATTCATGGTGTTCATTGTGGCCCGACTTTCAGCACTTGACCCAAACGACGACCCAAGACGTCGTAGTTGAATTCAGTGACAGCACGTTCACGAGATGCTGTGGCCATGGATGCTCGCAAGGCATCGTCATCCAAAATTGTGGTGATGCGGGCGGCAAGCCCTGCGACGTCGGTGGGGTCATCCATCACATAACCCGTCACTTCATCAAGAACTGCTTCTGCAGCACCACCGCTATTCCCCGCAATTTGTGGCACACCACAGGCTGCGGCTTCGACAAAAACAATGCCAAATCCCTCTTGTTCTAAGCCACCCCATCTATTGCGACACATCATCGAGAACACATCGACACATCCATACAGGCGCGGGAGATCTTCGTGTGGCACTCGTCCCAAAAACTCCACGGGGGCACTTAACTCTTGTGCAAGTTTCTTCAATCGATCTTCATCACGCCCTGTACTTGCAATCACAAGTTTGAGACGAGGACGATGCGGAGCAATCTGAGCAATTGCACGAATCAACACGTCAAATCCTTTACGAGGCACAAGTCGACTGATACCCAACACAATTTCTGCATCATCGTGCCAACCAAAATGTGCGCGAGCATCCACACGTTGACTTGCCGTGAGAGGAACAAAGCGATCTGTATCTACGCCCGGCGGAATGATGGTGTGTTCCAACATCTTTCCTGCTGCGTGTATGCCCTCACGGGCCGGATAGCCACCAGCAGCAATCACATGATCAGCGCCGCGTAGAACTCGACCAAGCACTTGCTTTGATAATGGAATACGCCCAGGAACTGTGACCTCTGCGCCATGAAGGACCACCATGTAGGGCAGCTTCAACGATGGACCAACGAGACCTAGCGGAAGTGCAGGATCCAAGACCACAAAGTCGGCACCAAAATCTTTTGCGAGCTCATTAATGCGGTGAACCATCCAAGGATGAGGAAGCAATACGGGCTCTTTGGTGCGCTCTATACGAAAACTTTGTGCAGCATCAAATTGTGCAGCATCGCTATGAGGACTAGTGAGAACTGCAAAAGAATCTGCAGGCAGTCGTCGCCACCACTCCCATAACAAAGATTGAATGCCTCCGATTTTCGGTGGAAAATCATTGGTGACAAGGAGGTGCTTCATAAGTCGTCTCGTAGGGGTGGCAAATCGGCCAATTCATCTTGCACCATTTTGTCGGGGTCATCAAAGAATAGAAACGACTTCAACCCCACACGAGCCGCGGCCCACGTGGCATGTGCGCGCAAAATGCCGCTGTCATGCGAAAGATACCGACGCAAGGTCTCTACAACAGCCACATCATGTGGATTACCTACATTGCCCAACACAATCAACAAATTGCGCCGCACCCATGTCATATCTCGCTGATCGACATACCAACCTTCACATGCCTGATTCAATGCACTATCCCCCATTGATAGCCACCCCAAGACATCAACAGTTGTGTTGAGTGAAGACACCGCCTGCACTACGCCACCCTTTTTTGTGGGTGGACACACTGTTTGACAGTCATCGCAGCCATAAATACGTGCACCCAATGCAATGCGGTGTTCTCGTGCAAAGACACCAGGCTTTTGCAATAACCACGACAGACAGCGATGCGCATCAATGACACCTGCATCAACAATTGCTCCAGTGGGACATGCCGGCACACAACGCATGCACGTACCGCATCCATCTGCAACTACCGAAGCCACGGGGAGATCTGCAGTTGTCACAATGCACCCCAACACAAACATGCTTCCTTTGCCAGGAATCAAAATATTTGCATTACGACCAAACCAACCTAAGCCCGCAAGATACGCCACTTCACGATCCACAATGGAGTTGTCATCAGCAAACACAGTGGCACGATGGCCATCGCGACGAAGTTGTGAGGCAACCACATTGAGAGAAGCTTTTAAGTGTCCGTAGTGATCATCCCATGCATATCGCGCAATATGTGCGCGAAGATGTGATTGTTGCTCGCCTGGTTCATCATCATCATCTTGCGATGCGTAGGCATAGGAACGTGCGCCCACTATGACCGAGCGTGCGCCCTCGACAAGCAGTGTGGGGTTTGTAGAACGCTCTGGTCGCAAGAACGTGAACTTCATTGTGTTCACCAAATCGTTCTCAATACGTGCTTCAATGTGTGCTCGAGCGCGAGAGAGAACTTCAGCCTTGGCCACTCCAAGTGCATCTAGGCCGCCATCTAGACCAAGTGCGTGCAGCGTGTGCCAGTACGCATCGCCCCCGGGGGCGTCGACTGCTACAACTTTGGGATTCTTAGGAACAGATTTAGCTGACCGCACGATGCCGAAGCGTAGGCACCAAACCGGCCTGAGCGAGCAAACGAATTTCTCGCAGCTCATCGAGGCTCAAAATAACGGCTCCTGAGTCGGCTGGCTCACACAAGACACTCATCATGCAATCGCCACAGGCCTCAGTATCGCGCATGACGCAGGTATCACACGAGATAACAAGAACTGGATTGTGGGTGTTGGCTGGCTGGGTTTCCATATATGTCACGATGCCACAGGGGTGTGGCATCGCAGATTAGAGAACCACTGCCCCTTGAGTATCGAGGTGCAAGACCTTGCTATGACCCTGACCGGGCAATGCACTCGCGATGACATGGGCCTGCTCCGGAGAACACATGAGGGCCACAGTGGGCCCAGAACCCGACAACCACCCACACCACGCACCGGCATTAAGACCTGCCTCAAGCGCCTCACGACATGCTGGTGATGCAGCGAATCGAATGTCTTGATGAATGCGATCTTGTGTCGCTTCTTTCAATAGTGCTGTGTCGCCAGTATGAAATGCTGTCACCAACATCGCGGTGCGCGACATGTTGAACACTGCATCCGACAAAGAGATGGTGGTGCCAATTTTGCCGCGTGATTCATTTGTGGAAGTAGAAAAATCCGGCACCCACATCACAAACACCGCATCACATGCCAAGTTGACTGGCACGACAATTTCGCCACTGACAATCACGATGCCGCCGTATACCGATGGCGCCACATTGTCGGGATGGCCTTCTAGTTCGGTTCCAATTCGTAACGCTTCAGATGATGTTTTTGACCATGCCGTTCCTTGGCTTTGCACCTCGGCAGCAATGATTCCTCCCACGCGCACCGCACCACTAAAGCCCATTCCCCGAGCCATAGGTATGGAGTTGTGTACCCACACTCGACCTCTACCGCCGGCACGCATAAAGGCCACCTGAGCAGGATGCGTGTCATCGGCAATATGCGCACTATCTGGCATCAACGATTCATCAACCACACCCACTTCGGCATGCATAGACAACGCAAGACCAAGAACATCAAAACCAGGCCCAAGATTGGCCGAGGTAGCAGGAACTTGAACAATCATGATGATGCTTCCATGCGTTGTGCTTCCCTCGTGCTTACGGCAATCGCTGCATCAAGCAATTTTTGTGCAGCACCAGAGTCAAGTGTGGCACGAACTACCTCGATGCCCTCTTCGATTTGTGACACCGTCCCACTTAAATACAATGCACACCCTGCATTAAACGCCACGATGTCGCGCACTGGCCCTGTCTGACCTGCAAAAACTGCGCGAAGAGTTGCAGCATTGCCCGCAGCGTCGCCACCCACAATCTCCGATATATCTGCACGTGCGATTCCAAAATCAGCTGCATCGACAGTAATCATCGATATCTCGCCATTGTTCACATCACACACAGTGTTGGGGCCAGAAAGTGAAAGTTCATCAAGCCCGCCGTGACCATGAACAATCCAAGCGCGCATCACATTTCGAGACAGCAACACATGAGCCATGTTTTCCATGACAGATGCATGAGCCACACCTACCAACATCGCACCGATCGGGGCTGGGTTTGCCATCGGCCCCAAAAGATTAAATGCAGTAGGAACGCCAATCTCACGACGAGTGGGTCCTACATGTCGAAATGCGGGATGAAACTGCGATGCCAGGCAAAAACCAAAACCCACCTCTTCGACACATGCCTGCACACCCAATGCGTCTAGTCCAATAGCGACCCCGGATGCTTCCAACACATCAGCAGAACCACATGCTGAGGATGAAGCGCGATTCCCGTGCTTGCACACAGGTACACCTGCTGCAGCAACTACAAGAGCCGACATCGTAGAGATGTTGACTGAATTACTCTTGTCTCCACCAGTACCCACAATGTCGATCGCACGACGGGCAATGTCGGGAGACAGTGACACTGTCACGCTTGCGTCACGCACTGCACGCAACATCGCTTGCAGTTCGTGTGCAGTCTCACCTTTGGCACGCAACGCGATGAGGAACGCAGCCATCTGTGCTGATGTAGCTGCACCTTGAAGAATTTGACTCACCGCTGCATACGCGGTGACGTCATCAAGATCTTTGCGCTCAATCAACTGCCCCACAATTGTGGGCCAGCCCATAAACGCCTCAGAATCTGTCATGCATCAAGTATCTACGCCGAGCGACGGCGTTGACGAATAATTCGTCGCCTTTCTCTCTCGGTCATGCCACCCCAGACTCCATCTCGCTCGCGCACGGCAATCGCGTACTCCAAACATGAGACCCTCACTGCACATTCGGCGCAGATCGATTTGGCTTCATCGGCACAATCTTCGGATTCTGGGAAAAACACTGCAGGATCAAGTCCATTGCACGCTCCCCGTTTTCTCCAGGTCATATCTGCTCGTGACATCGGATCCCCCCTCGATGTCGGGGAATTCCCCCTACGGCGCCCATCGTATGTGCCCTGCGTCACAGATGTCTAGTTCTCCAGAGAGATTTCTCGGCCCCCAACACGCACCATCTCGCCCGGGCCTTGAGCCCCATATCTACTATTTCGTCTCGGCAAGGACCTCGAAGGGATGGCGAACACGGCGATCAGTTCGTTGGGCAATCAAGAGATTGGTGAGGCAGCTTTCGCTCACAATTTCACCTTCACCTACTGCTTCAACAAGGTCACAGACCTGAGCGAGGGAATGCGACATCGCATCAATGCGCTCTTTGTGCAACTCCCACACGGTTTCAGCGAGGGCCACATGCTCAATCAACTGCACACTAAATCCGCGTCGTCGCAACACTTCGCTTGGGCCATACGTGTCAGCGCTGTGCACTGTCATTGACGACTGCAGAACAACAAGTGACCCCAGTGATGTGTGAGGTGGAGCGTTTCCCCCCTCATGGTGGACTTGCGCATCAGCGACACACTTCCATGAGTCTTGTAGATGTCTCACCACATCCACCGCGTGTGGATCATCGCTGAACGCGACGTAGTGTTCGCGCATCACCTCAAGACATCCGGGTTGTCCCACCACGATGCGGCGACCTTGTTCTATCGACTGACGAAACGATCGCATATTTTTGGCAACGGTTCGCTTGAATCGTGTGATGTTGCCGCTGTAGAGATCTGGTGCTCCACAACATGTGAATGTGTCACCATCCACACACCGCACTCCACTTTGGGCGAGCACTTCTTTCATTGCCACACCTACTTGTGGTGCATACGTATCAATCACACAGGTGGGGAAAAAAGAAACATCACTCGACTTAGGTGCATCGGCAAGCGGGAAATTTTCCTTTCGTGCAACACGGTGCTGTGGAGATGGCAGTGCTGATACATCTGTTGTCACTAGGCGCAATAACTGTGCACCCAGAAATCGAAATGGCTTCTTCCACAACATGAATGTTGCACTACGCGACAGAATTTCTTCGAAAAGCTTTTGCCGCAGAGTAAGAAAATTGTTCTGTCGCAGCATCGCTCGATGTCGAATAACCATTTCCGGGAAATGAACTGCCTGCCCCAATGGGTCCTCGGCATGGGGGCACTGCGAGATGCATTGTGCGCACTGGTGACACAGATTCACGATGCCGTCTTGTTGGGCAGGAGTCAGTAGTGCAGCCTCGCGATCGAGACAGTTCTCCACGCTTGTGATCAGGAGTGGAAAGACAGAGCAGGCGTCGAGGCATTTTTGGCACGACATACACACATCAAAAACCCGAGCACTTTCGTGCCGCACCGCCATTTCATTGACATAGTCCCCCTCAAAGGGGTCATAGAGGGTTCCCATAGATTCCTGGCGACCATAACAACTCCCCAGCAGGGCCAACAACTGGCGAGCAATCAAATTGAACCTCAATTCACGGCCATTGCCCCACCCCCCATAGGCTGAGACTCAATGTCCACATCACATGCTTTTCACCGTGCAACTTCGCTCCAACAGCTCGCCCACGACGAATTCGATGTGATTGTGATTGGTGGTGGAATCACAGGAGCCGGTGCCGTACTAGATGCCGTGACACGTGGACTCAAAGTAGCTCTCGTTGAGCGAGATGACTTTGCATCAGGAACATCATCAAAGTCTTCAAAATTGGTACACGGTGGGTTGCGCTACCTGCAACAAGGTGATGTGCGACTTGTGTATCAAGCACTACGAGAAAGAAAACGACTTCGACGCAATGCTCCGCACTTGGTCAAAGTGTTGCCGTTCATGATTCCTATCTTGACCAAGAACGGTGTGGTCTCCAAGAAAATTGCACGCGCACTTGGTTCGGCCATGTGGATGTACGACATCACGGGCGGCTGGCGTATCGGAAAAATCCATCGTCGTCTTTCTGCCAAAAAAGCTTTTGCTCATCTGCCCACAATGCCGAGAGAAAAACTGGCGTCTGGATATCTCTATTTCGATGCCGAAGCAGATGACGCACGCTTGGTGCTCGCTGTCCTACAAACCGCTGCACAACGTGGTGCAGTGATTGCAAACCGTTGTTCGGTGTCGTCCATTACTTCGTCGTCAACCACCTCACACACCATCACAGCAACCGACACTCTTACTGGACATTCCTTCACAATGCGCACACGTGCAGTCATTAATGCCACAGGCGTATGGGCCGATGATGTTCGAGCTTTGGACGAAAAAGTTCACCCCGACACAATTCGCCCCGCCAAAGGAGTGCACCTCACCGTGCCTTGGGAAAAAGTGCGCAATGATATCGCAGTAGTTATTCCGGTTCCACGCGATCGTCGAAGTTTGTTTGTTGTTCCCTGGATTCCTAACGGTGATGGAACATATCGATTCACCTACATTGGCACCACTGATACCGACTACACAGGTCCCGTCAATGACCCTCAGTGCACAAAAGACGACATCGAATATGTTCTTGCTGCACTAAATGCAAGCGTGACTACCGGCGTCACCCCCGAAGATGTGACCGGGGTGTGGAGCGGACTTCGCCCACTGGTCAAAAGCGATGCTGCAACATCGGGTCGCACTGCAGACCTCAGTCGCCGCCACAAAGTTGTTGCATCTGCTCAAGGCATTGTGACCGTCACGGGAGGAAAACTCACCACGTACCGCGAGATGGCCGAAGATGCAGTCGATGAAGTGTGCCGTTTGCTCAATGTAAAGAAATCAAGCAAGACAAAGACGCTTTCACTACACGGTGCGAGCAACTTGCGATCATCTGCTCCCCAAAGAGACGCACATCTTCATTCACGCTATGGAAACCAAGCGAGTGTTCTTGTGAAGATGATGGAACAAGACCCCACACTTGCAAAAGAGCTTGTACCTGGACTTCCTTACCTGCGTTGTGAAGCCGTGTACGCGGTGACACACGAGATGGCTCTGACTGTGGATGATGTACTCACACGTCGCACACGTTCACGACTGCTTCACCGTCGTGCATGCGTTTCAGTGGTGCGAGATGTGGCAACACTTATTGGGCCCCACCTTGGCTGGGACGAGGCAACCAAAGAGGCCAGCATCGCCCAGTTCGTTGATGAATGTGCTCGCGAAGACGCCGCCGCAATGGTGACTGAAGCCGAATTCATCGCATCTCACTCATAAAAGGAAACATCCGTGTCACTTCATTCATTTAGTAGTCAACCCACCGAGCCCATTGAACTTGGCGGTGCGCCTAGCGACACTACGGCACGATTTGTTAACCAACTCGTCGCGCTTACCGAGGCTCAATGCGTGGCGATAGAAGCCATCTGTCCCACTTCGCGTGATGTGGCAGATCGAGTGCAACACGGACGTGACTGGTGGCCACTGTCGTTGGCATGGTCATTACACAATGAGGTTCCACAGATCCCAGCTGTGGTGTCTCGCCCCACATCCACTGTGCAAGTGTCGCAATTGTTGAAGTACTGCAACGAACACAACATCCCTGTGACCGCCTCGGGAGGCCGAAGTGGAGTGTGCGGAGCTGCCATTCCATTACATGGCGGCGTCTCACTAGACCTCACAGGAATGCAAGGCATCGAATCAATAGATGCCATCTCTGGAGTCATCGAAGTTCTTGCAGGAACATTTGGACCAGATCTCGAAGATGCAGTCCGCACTCATGGACTCACTATTGGCCACTACCCACAATCATTCGCATTGGCCACTGTTGGCGGATGGGTGGCATGTAGAGGTGCGGGACAATATTCCACGCGCTACGGAAAAATTGAAGACATGGTGCATGCGCTAGAGGTTGTACTTGCCGATGGCACAGTTCTACGTACCGGTGGTGCCCCAGCTGGAGCTGTTGGTCCAGATCTCAATCAAGTATTTCTTGGCAGTGAAGGAACTCTTGGCATCATCACCCGTGTGTGGCTTCGTGCACATCCACTTCCCGAAGTGGAACGCCGGGGTGCATATGTATTTGACACATTAAGCGACGGCTTCGAAGCATGTCGGCGCATCATTCGTGCCGGTGCCACACCTGCAGTATTGCGTTTATACGACGGTGCTGAAAGCAAACGTTCCCACGGTGGCAATGGCACGAACGCAATCTTGTTAGTTCTTGATGAAGGCCACGAAGCGCTCGTTGATGCAACGATGAGCATCGTTCACGATCTCGCCACATCACTGGGTGCACACGTGGCAGATGTTGATCTTGTTGAAAAGTGGACCCACCATCGCAATGACACCAGTGGACTGCAGGCACTTACTCGCAAAGGGTTTGTTGTAGACACTATGGAAATTGCTGTGAATTGGGCACTGTGCGACAACGTAGTGGAAGCTGTCGAAAGCGCAATGTTGGCAGTCCCTCATGCACGTGCCGCAACATGTCACCTTTCGCATAGCTACATCGAAGGTGCATGTTTGTATTTCACCTTCGCTGCTACTCCACCAGCCGATGCTTTTGAAGAGACCTACCTGGCCATGTGGGAAGCAGGACAACGCGCAGCGCTCACAGCAGGTGCAAATCTTTCGCATCATCATGGAGTGGGATACAGCCGTGCTCAATTCATGGAACAAGCACTAGGCAATGGTCTTGATGTCTTGCGCACCATAAAGAAATCTCTTGACCCACATGGAATCTTGAATCCAGGAAAACTTGGATTATGAAAACTCTGGTACTAGATGTCGGCACAAGTGGGCTACGTGCAGCCATTGTGCACGATGACGGTTCCTTGAGCGATCTTAATTACGAGAGTTTTCCACCGCATTCACCTGCGCCAGGACTTGTCGAGTTCGATGCATCTGCAATGTATGACGCAGTGCACCGTGTTGCCTCACAAGCACTCCAGCACCATGTGGTCACCGCAGTAGGTCTCACATGTCAACGTGCCTCAACAATCGTGTGGCGCGCTTCTACAGGCCAGCCCATTGGGCCCGCATTGGGATGGCAAGACCTACGCACCGTGGGCGAATGCATCATGATGCGCCACACCCACGGTATTGCAGTTGCACCTAATCAAACCGCAACAAAAGCATCATGGATTCTCAAGAACCTCCTCAACGAAAATGAACGCAACAGTGATGACATTCTCATCGGCACCGTTGATTCATGGTTGGTCTGGAAGTTGACTCGCGGAGCATCTCATGTCACCGATCACACCAATGCTGCAGTCACCGGACTCACTCAACCATCGGGCCTTCAATGGGATGATGCCACGTGTAGTGCCTTTGACATCGTGCCGTCACAGTTGCCGCGCATTGTCAACACCATGGGCTTCATCGCAGATGCAACTGATCTTGCCGGTTCCCCACCATTGATGGCGATTGCAGGCGACCAACAAGCCTCACTAGTTGGTCAAGGGTGTATCACGCCAGGACAAGCAAAAATCACATTCGGTACCGGCGGCATGCTTGACGTTTTTGTGGGAGAACGTGCACCCACCCAATCAACTCGCAGTACTGCGGGAACTTTTCCCATCGTGGCCTTTAGCCACAACGACACACTTCACTACGGCACAGAGGCCATCATGTTGTCGGCAGGATCCAATATTGAATGGTTATGCCACGACATGGGTCTGATTGCTACTCCAGAAGAATCTGATGCAGTTGCTGCAAGTTGTTCCTCAAGTGATGGCGTGATGTACGTGCCCGCACTTGTTGGACTAGGCACGCCGTATTGGGACTACGGCGCACGAGGTTCGTTGTTTGGTATCACACGCGGGACCACGCGCGCCCATATCGTGCGCGCCGTGTTGGAGGGAATTGCCCATCGAGGCGCAGACCTTGTCGATGCAGCCCAAGCAGATACAGCGTTAGTAATTGACGAGCTCCGCATCGACGGCGGCATGAGCCGTAATGCCACCTTCGTGCAAGCGCTAGCCGATGCATCTCACCGACCCGTCAAAGTCTCGGCGCACCCAGAGGCCACCACTTTGGGCGCAGGGTTTTTGGCAGGTGCCGCGAGCGGACAATGGTCACATCTCGACGAGGCGATTTCTACCATCAGCTGGGCCAAGAGCGTTGATCCATTAGGAAACAACGAACTCGGGCGGCAACAATGGTCAGAGGCGATTTCCAGGTCACGATCTTGGATACCTGACCTCTCCGCGCTGGACTTCTAGTGTTGGGGGGCGACAATTCGCCACAATGACAAAGGATGACCCGAGTGGAACAGATTCAATCGCAATCCCCTGATGCACCAGCGGCATCGCGTCGCCAACTGATTGCCTCGCTCATTGCGGGTGGAGTCATGGTTGCTGCTTCGCCTGTATTTGCCAGCAAAGCTTCTGCTGCAACGTCAGATATTCCCAAAAACGATGAGAGCGATAATCCCGCACTCAATTCGGCTCTTGAACGTGAGTCGCGAATGGCTGCCACATATGCACTTGCAGTTGCGGCCGTATCTAACCAAGACGACAAGGCGGCTTTGCTTCTCATTCACGACAATCACGTTGCATATGTAGATGCGTTGCGTGGCTACCTTGCCACTAATGCTCAGGCCCCAACTGGTCAGCCGTTAGCCAATCCCACAGGATCGTTTAACTCGATTGCATCTTTGTTGTCGGGACTAGAAGATGAAACTGTCAACATCCACACCAATAGCCTCACCGGCCTCATTGGCATGAACGCAGCATCACTTGTTGCATCCATCATCACCGTCGAAGCCCGCCAATCTGCAGCACTTGCATTGGTGTCGGGCGTTAGCCCACAAGCAGCCGCTCGAGTCTGAGGAAGATAGGAATCATCATGACGAACGAAAAAAACTCTCCCATTTCACGCCGCACACTCCTGCGTTCAGGCGGAGCTGTAGTGGCCTCAGGTGTTGTACTTGCCGCATGTGGTGGCAGCACAAGCAACACAGTGACTCGCATCGGTGCTCAACCTGAAAGCGAGCCGTTGGCTGATGCAAAAGTCGAAGATGTTGTTCTTCTTCGCACTGCACAGTCAGTGGAAAAAATGGTTGCAGATATTCTCAGCGACTCACGCATCACCAGTGTGGTTTCGGGCGAAACTGCAACCATCGTTGCCGCTTTCGCTGCTGCACATCAGCGCCACGTCTCCGACATCGCGCCACTGGTGACATCGCGCGGAGCTGAATCTGTCAACGAGCCAAATGAGAAACTCATGAATGCATACGGCAATACCGTGCTTGATCTCATTGAGAAAAGCGCCGACCAAGCAGATGTACTCACGGCGCTTCTCGGGTTTGAAACATTGGTCGCAGCAACGTATCAGTATTCAATGTCGCTCACTGTCGAGCCCGCGTTGCGCGCAGACATGATGCGTCTAGGTGCACAGTCATCGCGACGTGCTGCGGTGGCTGCACAGCTGATGAGTTCTGGTACAAAAGCTTTTGCCCCTGGCACAGATGACCAAGGAAATCCAACAGTTGCAACTTTGCCTACGGCCTTCGGTGCATTGAGTTCGGTACAAATTGCTGTTGGTCCCCCAAATGAAGTGGGTGCACGTACACCTGTCTTGATGGACACCCCAAGCCTCAACAGCCTTCTTTACGTTTCCTAATTCGTACCCAATTGCCTTATCTCAGGCAATGAAATCAGATGAGTTGCCTACACTGAGAACAGACGGTGAGTCGTTCGGGTGACCGCGGCATAGAAATATGCTGAGGAAAGTCGGGGCTTCACAGAGCAAGATGCTGGCGAGAGCCAGGTTGGGGCGACCTAACGGAAAGTGCAACAGAGAGTAAACCGCCGATGGGTGTTCACACACCACAGGTAAGGGTGAAACGGTGCGGTAAGAGCGCACCAGCGCATAGAGCGATGTATGCGGCTTGGTAAACCCCATTTGAAGCAAGACCAAGCAGGAGGAGGGTTGCTCGCCCGCCGAAAGGCAACCTTCGGGTAGGTCGCATAGAGGGATGGTCACCACTTGTCGCAAGGCAAGCACAGAACCCCGCTTACAGAATGACTCACCGTCCCCCACAGGGATTTACGCCAAATGGCCCACTTCGTTCATACTCAGAACTGACAGGCCCCGTGGTGTCACAGCAATACGGCAAATCGAGGCTCGATCTAGATGAAATCGCCATGTCACATGTGCATCCACATCGAGTGCCCATGTGACTGCACATTTGATCGGCGAGACATGACTCACCACAACAACGTCTCGGTCTTGTGCCTCAGTGCGTAGTTGTTCCAATGCTGGTTTCACTCGGTGTTCTAATTCCAGAAGTGATTCCCCACCAGGTGGTTGAAAATCTAAGTCATGTCGCCACTTCGCCCACTGCACAGGATCAATCTCGCTCATCGCAATCCCATCCCAAGACCCATAATCAAGTTCAATAAATCTGTTATCAATCTCTACATCACCCGATATTGCCTGAGCAGTTTGGACTGCGCGCAACAGTGGACTTGACACAACCCGCGCATGAGGAAAGTTCTCTCTAATGTGAGCACCTGTACGCATCGCTTGAATACGACCCTCGTCATCTAACGGTAAATCCATCCGTCCTTGAAGAAGTCCACCAGCATTTGCTGATGTCTGTCCATGACGAACCAGGATCAACACTTCCCCACCTCAACATCGGTTCCCCCAAGAAGTTGTCCAGTGCGAACAAAGCGTTGCCGTACATGAGGCACAGACAAAGAATTTTTCTGCCACAACCACCACAACATTGCGATACCCGCAATTTCGAGTGGAATATTCCACGGCATGCGATCAAGAGCAGGAACATTCACGTCACCCAGATCAACACCAGCAAGGGGCCACCAAAACAGCGTCGTGTTGTTGAATACGCCATCAAAGACCAGATGCAAAAACATCCCAATAGGCAAGGCCAACCAGCGACGTCGTGCTTGTGATCCTCTCCGGAGCACAACTACGACAAGAACCAAGATGAACACACTTGTCAATAGTGAGTGCATGACCCATGCCCCGCCAGTGGGGTAATCAACGAGGTCAGGCAAGAGTGCACCAAGGGCGAGCACGCGATAATCAAACCGAGCATCACGGAAGACAAACCACACTGTGAGCGCAGCTGTACCGAGAAACCAAAAGAACATTGCTTCAGGCTATGCGGGTGCGCTATTCCACCACACGAACCGTAGGAGGAATCCCTTTGACACAGTCATAGATATAGGTGTTTTGAGGATCAACTCCCACAATCGGGGTGAGCGGATTGAGGTCTGTGGGGGCGATGGTTGTTCCAGGATCAACAATGCGTACCGCCGGACCCGCAAGAACCGTAGTGGTAGGTGCCGCCAACCCGGGAACAACTGGGGTTCCAGGAACAGTGGAGGTAGTTGTGGTGGGTGGAAGCGTTGTGGTGGGTGTAGTGGTGGTGGGAACCACTGTGTTCACCGTTCCAGTAGCTGCACGCGGAAGTTTCCCCGACACAAGTTGAGCGGTGCAATCTACGCCTGGGAGATACAACCGTTTGGGGTTTTGCTGAACAACCCCAGGCACATCCCAATCAAGTGCAGGCAAACCAATATGTGCTTGATCCATAAAGGCTTTCCAAATTTTTGCTGGGTACGTACCACCAGTGACTCGCGGGACTCCATCACGTCTGAATTCTGGAACATTCACCATCGGCGTGTAACCCTTGGGGTCCCCTACCCACACAGCAGTAGTTAATTGTTTTGTGGAGCCCACAAACCATGCGTTGGTGTTCTCGTCTTGAGTTCCCGTTTTGCCAGCAGATGGACGTGCCCCCTCCAAAGGAGTGCGACGCGCCGTTCCCAGTGTCAAAGTTTTTTTCAAAATGTCAATCTGAGTGTCGGCGACTTGTTTAGTCAATACCAGTTGCGGGTTTGGCTGATGTTGAAAGATGAGGCCAGTGGGGCCTTCAATCTTTTCAATGAAGTACGGCTCATGATGTACACCCGAATTAGCAATCGTCTGTGTTGCAGACGCCATATCAAATGCACTCATTTCATTAGCGCCAGTAGAAAAACTTGCGTATGGCTGAATCTTGAAATTGTCTCTTGTGAGATACACAGACGACGACATTCGATACGCGGCATTCACAACACGATTAAGTCCTACGATTTGAGCAAGACGCGCATAGGCGCAGTTAATGGACAACCATGTATGTTCTTCCAAAGTGGTCACGCCTTTGCTCACACCTTGAGTCAAAGTAAACGGCTCAGAGGGCAAACCAGGATTAGGAAAAGTACACGGCATCGTTCCATCAATGAGATCTTTGGGCTGGGCGCCTGCTTCTAGGGCTGCTGTCAACACGAAAATCTTGCTAGTAGAACCAGTTTGGCGTCGACGAAGGGCAAGATTCACTTCATTTCGTCCAGCTTCAAATCCCGGACCACCCACCAGTGCGCGCACTGCACCAGATGCGTTATCTACCGACACTAATGATGATTGGATGCCCATGGCCGTGGCAGGAAGATTCTCTTGTGCCGCACGCTCTGCCTTTGCCTGAACGTCTGCATCAATAGTGGCGTGAATGGTAATTCCGCCTCGGTAAAGCGCATTGAATCGCTCTTGATAAGTGGCACCCAAAATGTTTGATTTATTCAACAGATAGTCACGCACCATCTCAGTGAAATACGAACGGTTCGTAGATTGCAGCGGAACACTTCCTGCTGTTTCAGGAATCACAAATGAATCAAATGTTGCAACAGATTCATCCTGTGTCATTAACCCTGTTTCCACAAAACGCTCCAGCACTTGCCGATAGCGACGACGTGCTTGCTCTGGCCGTCGAATTGGGTCATAGGTACTTGGCGCACGCACTAAACCTGCAAGAAAACCTGCTTGGGCCAGTGTGAGATCAGCAACTTTTGTACCGAAGTAGACCTCAGCGGCGGCTTGTAGCCCATAAGCGTTATTGCCTAAAAACACCACATTGAGATACCGCTCAACAATTTGTTCTTTCGACACTGTTTTTTCCAGCATCACCGCATAACGCGCTTGCAATATCTTGTATCGACCATCACGCGGTAGTCCCGCTAAGTATTCGTTCTTCACTACCTGTTGGGTAATTGTGGAGGCACCTTGTCGTCCGCTGGTGAATTGAAAGTTAGCCAATGCCGCACGAACAAGTGCCCGCAAATTCACACCTTTGTGTTCTTCAAAGCCTTCATCTTCCACCGCCAAAAATGCAGCCACCACATGGTCAGGAATTGCATCGATGGAAATGGGTTGGCTGTTCTCAAATTCGAACACCCCAATCTGACGACCCGTTGTATCTACGATTTTTGTT
Organism: Ilumatobacteraceae bacterium; assembly: GCA_044239355.1. Taxonomy (GTDB): domain Bacteria; phylum Actinomycetota; class Acidimicrobiia; order Acidimicrobiales; family Ilumatobacteraceae; genus UBA2093. Next base: position 79,875 of record JBIIBO010000001.1, on the reverse strand, counting down.
CGGGTTGCCAAGCCACTAAACGAAGGCAGTTGCACTGGGGTTTGATCGTGAGCAGAGACAGCACGCCAGAGCTGTGGTGCAGCCCCAGCCACTGTGGCCGTCACCAAAAGTGACCCGGCAACTACAGCAATACTAAAACGCATCAGCCAGTGGGCTCGGGGGGTCGAGAACAGTGTTTTCACGATGTTGACCACCGTATCGGGCACAGGCCTGCCGGTGCTGTCACCAATGTTGCTACCGTGCTCACCATGTCAATGTTTCCTCATCGCCCATTTCGCTTCGGTGTCCAAGTGTCCCATGCATCAAGTGCAAAAGAATGGGCAGACCTCGCGCGCAGGAGCGAAGACGCCGGATACGACGTGCTCACCATGCCCGACCATTTCACTAATCAGCTTGCACCGGTTCCCGCATTAATGGCAGCAGCAGATGCAACAAAGACATTACGTATCGGTGCTTTGGTATTCGACAATGACTACAAACACCCCGTTGTACTTGCCAAAGAACTTGCCACCATGGACCTGCTTTCTGATGGTCGCACAGAAATAGGTTTGGGTGCCGGGTGGATGATCAGTGACTACGAACAAGCAGGCATGACCTATGACTCACCCAAGGTGCGCATCGATCGCTTTATCGAGGGACTTGCTGTTATTCGTGGTGCACTTGGTCCTGACACATTTTCTTTTTCAGGTGACCACTACACCATCACTCAGTACAACGGTCTTCCCAAACCAGTGCAACAGCCACTTCCACCTCTCTTGATTGGAGGGGGCGGTCCCCGTGTGTTGGGATTTGCCGCACGAGAAGCAGACATTGTGGGCATCAACGGAACCCTTACCTCTGGTGTGGTCGGACCCGAAGCAATCTCTACCATGACGGCTGCTTCTGTTGACGAAAAAGTGGCACTGGTGGCCAAAGCTGGAGCTCATCGACTTTCCGAAATCGAACTCAATATCAGAACTTTTTTTGTCAAAGTGACCGATGATCGCGCATCAACTATCAACGCCATCTCATCGATGTTTAGCGTCCCTGCTGAATTGATTGACACTTCACCGTTTGCACTTATTGGCTCTGTGGATGCGTGTATCGAACAACTTCTCGAGCGTCGCGAAAAATGGGGATTTAGTTACACAATTGTTGGGGCAGAAAACATTGATGAATGTGCTCCCATTGTTGCCGCACTACGCGGCAAATAATTAAAACAATCCCACAACTTTTCTGTCGTCACCAATATCTATTGACAACGCTGCAGGTTGGGATCCAAGCCCAGGCATTGTGCGCATGTCACCACAAATGGGATAGATAAAACCAGCCCCCACAGATGCTCGAACTTCTCGCACAGTCAATGTGTGACCCGTGGGTGCTCCCTTCAGTGATGGATCACCACTGATACTGAGATGGGTCTTTGCAATACATACCGGAAGATGACCAAATCCGTTATCTTCAAACATTTTCAGTTGCTCACGGGCAAGTGCGGAGTACTCCACACGCGCTGCACCATAAATCTTGGTCGCCACAGTCGAAATTTTCTCCACCAAACTTGCGTCATCCGAATAGAGAAATTCAAACGACGAAGGCTCCTCACACGCAGCGATCACTTCACGAGCAAGATCCACTGCCCCTGCACCACCTTCACCAAAATGTCGACACACCGCCACTCGAGCACCTACAGATTGGGCGATCTCGGCAATGACTTGATGCTCACTTTCAAAGTCTCCTGGGAAAGCATTAATAGCCACCACTGGTGAAACTCCGTGGATTTTGACATTCTCAATTTGTTTGATGAGATTTGCCGCTCCTGCGCGCACATCATCTGGATTTTCTTCCAACATTTCTTGGGGTAACGGTCGCCCTGCAACCACTCGGTATCTCCCAGAGTGCGCTTTGAGTGCGCGCACTGTGGCTACCAATACAGCTGCATCAGGAACCATGCCTGAGACGCGACATTTGATATTGAAAAAACGTTCTGCACCCATGTCGGCGCCAAACCCGGCCTCGGTAATCAGATAGTCACACAGGTGAATCGCTACTTGATCAGCAATGACCGAAGAGTTGCCGGTTGCAATATTTCCAAACGGTCCCGCGTGAATAATCGCAGGCGTATTTTCCAGTGTCTGCATCAAATTGGGCTTGAGGGCTTCTCGCAATATGACAGCCATTGCTCCAGCTGCACCAATCTGTTCTGCCGTCACCGCAAGGTCATCTTCGGTGTATCCCACAACGATGCGACCAAGGCGCTCCCGCAAATCTTGAGCAGAGGTACACAGCGCCAAAATAGCCATCACTTCTGAGGCGGCAGTGATATCAAAACCACTTTGACGCACCACACCATCTTGTTCTGTACCCATACCAATAACTATGTTGCGCAATGATCGATCATTGACATCTAACACTCGACGCCATGTAATTTTTTTGAGTGAAAGACCTAAAGCATTTCCGTGATGCAAATGATTATCCACCATGGCAGCTAAAAGATTGTGAGCAGCTGTTACTGCATGGAAATCACCAGTGAGATGAAGGTTGAGAATTTCCATCGGAACTACTTGGCTATATCCACCACCTGCCGCACCACCTTTAATGCCGAAGGTGGGACCCATAGATGGTTGACGTAGTGCTAGCAACCCCACTTTGCCCACATGCTTCATGGCTTGAGCAAGCCCCACAGAGGTTGTTGTCTTTCCTTCTCCTAATGGAGTGGGAGTAATTGCAGTGACCACGACATATCGCCCCTTGGGTCGCTGAGATACATCACCTAAGGCGTCAAGATCGATCTTTGCAACAAACCTGCCGTACGGTTCCAGATGTTGCGAAGTTAGGCCGAGCTGTTCCCCTATTTTTTCAGGCGACAGCAAGACTGCAGATTGAGCGATATCTAGGTCAGAGGGAAAAGCCACACCTCATTGTTCCCCAACTGTGTCCATTACACCAAGACGAACTCATTAAGAACCACTCACTAACCTGACACCAAGAAGGACATACCATGGATTATCACTACACCTCGCAAGAACATCGCCCCGTTGAAGTATTGGTTTTTTCCATGGACCCAAGCGTTGTATCGGAATTCATTGCTGTTGATCACGAAGTCTGGACACTGGGAGAGGCCTATACACCGGGCCTCGACCGCATTCCATTTCTTTCAAAAGAAGTGTGGCTCGATGACTCCAAGCCGGGTCAGGTCACTTTGATCTTCGTGTGGGAAAACCAAGAGCTTTGGGACAAAGTAGGAAATCCTGAGCTTCAAGCCACTCTTCAATCCATGTTTGATGAAAAGTTTCCCCATCCCATCGAATTGATTGCTGCACATCACGAAGACTCAGCGTTTGGGATTCATCGGGTGACCCGTTTCGAGCGCAAGGATCCTTCCTCAGCGCAGTAAAGGCCCTTTGAGGAAAATTTAACTACAGCGACGCTGCAAGAACAGCGCCTACAAACTTGGACCAGTCAGTAGCCGAAATGGGATCAATAGTGATGTCATTGAGGACAAAACCCAATGTGTATGTCTGAATAAAAGTTGCAAGGACACGCACATCAACATCTTGCCGAATAAATCCCCGTTCTTGGGCTTCGCGTGCAATGTCAGCTAAGGCGTCAGTGACTCGTTGTTGCTCTCTCCCCAAAGCCTCAGCAAAATTCTTTGAGTGTCGCGCAAGACCAAGAATGGTTGCCCGATCGGATCGCGCATCTCCACGACTTGGGTGAGACGTTGCCAGCACAAGCGACTCAAAGCGTTCCCGCAATTCAGATCCAGAGTTAGTCGATGAAAGCATTTCGAAAAGAGCCTTAATGTCTTCGTCGATATAACGAGAGAAGCGAATGACTTGGGCTTGTTCAATCACATCAGAGAAATCAACGAAGTGGTGATACAACGAGCCCTTGGAAATCCCTGATCGATCCAGCAATGCATCGACCGTAAAGCCGATTGGACCGAATTCGTCAATCAGGCTCACAGCGGTTTCCAGCAATTTTGCCTTTGTGGGATGAGTACTCATAAATCCATCTAATCACGCTTTGTGATGCCCCCGGGAACTGCAACAATGGTGACCATGGCACATTTAGAACGACACGCCGCACATCGCGTAGGTATTTTGCGAGCATCGGTACTTGGCGCAAACGATGGTCTCATCTCCACGGCGTGTCTCATATTGGCTGTTGCCGCATCATCAGCAAGCCGTGAGGCCATTTTGACCGCAGGTATTGCCGGACTCGTGGCCGGTGCAGTCTCTATGGCGTTAGGCGAATACGTATCGGTGAGCTCCCAAAGAGATGCCGAGCAGGCCGATATCGCAAAAGAGACCTGGGAACTCGAAACAATGCCAGACCATGAACTCGATGAGCTCACAGAAATTTTCGCCGCCAAGGGTCTCCCTCAAGCGCTCGCCCGTGAAGTGGCTGTCGAACTTACCCAACATGACGCATTAGCTATTCACCTTGCAGAAGAACTCGGCATCACCCAAGTCACAATGGCACGCCCAGTACAGGCAGCGGTGAGTTCTGCCCTGGCTTTTTCCCTAGGAGCAGCCATCCCGCTTCTTACCGCAGCATTGGCAACAGATGACTTACGCATCACCGTCACGTTGGTGGTAGTCACCGCGTCGCTTGCCGCTCTTGGATGGGCTGGGGCGAGATTTGGACGTGCCCAAAAAACTCGCCCTGTTATCCGTGTGGTTGTGGGTGGAATCATCGCAATGGCAATCACCATTGGTATTGGTCAGCTTCTTGGGGCAACAATCGCATAGCCGATAGGCCCTCATCACTCCGTCTTGGCAAAGTGGGCTTCCAACGGCGAAACTTTGACCATGAGCACCACCACCGTTTCAGATCGCGAACTCTCCATTGTCAATGATGCACTTGATGCACTTCTTGCCACACACGATCCAAAGACACTTGACGATGTCGCCTTTCGTGGTGCGCGTTACGACGCCGGTCTTGCGTGGGTACATTTTCCCAAAGGATTCGGCGGTTTAGGACTTCGCCCAGATCTCAACCGTCGCATCGAAGAACGAGTGCGCACAGCCGGCGCTAAAGCTCAAGACCCAGCATCGTTTTTTATGGCGCTTGCTGGACCAACAATTGTCACCCACGGTAGCGATGAAGTGAAAAACAGATTTCTTCGTCCCATGTTTACGGGTGAAGAAAAGTGGTGTCAGCTGTTTTCCGAACCTGGTGCAGGAAGTGACTTTGCCGGTCTTGGCACACGCGCGGTGCGCGACGGTGATGAGTGGATTATCAATGGGCAAAAAGTGTGGAACACACTTGCGCACCTCGCCGACTGGGGAATGCTTGTGGCGCGTACCGATCCAGAGGCGCCCAAGCACAAAGGCATGACCTATTTCGCTCTTGACATGCGCGCCAATGGAGTCGAAGTGCGTCCATTGCGACAAATCACTGGAGAAGCAGAATTCAACGAGGTCTACATGACCGACACTCGCGTACCTGATGCTCACCGCGTGGGAGAAGTGGGCGAAGGCTGGCGAGCAGCGTTAACCACGTTGATGAACGAACGCACTGCGATTGGTGGTGGCGGTGGCGGAAACGCAAAACGCCGTGGCCCTATTGATGAGGCAATCAAAATCTGGAACAGCAGACCAGCAGATTTACGCGACAAAGCACATAAAGACAAACTGATGAAGTTGTTTTGCACTAGCGAAACTCTGCGATTAACCAACATGCGTGCAGCACAAGCTGCCAAAGCAGGAAATCCTGGCCCTGAAGGTTCCATCGCAAAATTGATGTTGGCTGACTTCAACAAGAAGGTGACAGAGTTTTCTATTGAACTAATGGGGCCAGAAGGACTCATCGACTACGACTTCACCTTCCGTCGACCCGACTCATTATCCGTCGATGGTTCAGAAGGCGGCGTACGTCACGCATTCTTGCGAGTGCGTGCGAACTCCATTGAAGGTGGAACAAGTGAAATCATGCGCAATATCTTGGGCGAGCAAGTTCTTGGTCTCCCCGGAGAGCCACGCGTTGATAAAGAACTTCCATGGAGCAAAGTGCCCCGCAGCTAACCAAAAGCCTCTACAGGCGTTCTAGAACACCTGTGAACTGCATCGCACCATCTTCGAGAGGTGATTCACGGAAGAGTTTCTTGTCGCGTTTGTAGTTCTGAGGATTTATCCATGGCTCACGATCCCCCTGTTTCGGGAATTGATCCATTACTCGTTCCATATAGCCAGCTGAGAAGTTATCTATCCAAGACTTCTCGTCCATGCCTTCATCTTCTGAACGCAGGCGAGGCGTGCATTGAGTAGTGCCTGTTTCATCCATGTGATTGAGAAGACGACACACGTATTCACATGTGAGATCTGCACGCAATGTCCATGACGCATTGATGTACCCAAAACTTGATGCCAAATTAGGAACACCCGAGTACGCAATTCCCTTGTAGGTCCATGTGGATGAAAAATCAACTGGTGTACCGTCTACCGAGAATGCAACCTGGCCAAGAGTGACAAGGTTGAGACCAGTGGCGGTTACGATGACATCGGCGTCAATACGATCCCCTGACTCCAGAACAATTCCGTTGGCGTCAATGTGGTCAATACGATCAGTCACCACTGATGCGCGACCGGTTTTGATGGCGGTGAACAAATCCCCGTTAGGCACCAAACACAACCGCTGATCCCAAGGGTTATAAGACGGAGTGAAATGCGTAGCCACGTCATAATCCTCGCCAAGAGCGTCTTGCACGCCCTTGAGTAAAAGTTTTTTGATTTTTTCCGGCTCAGTACGGGAACGCTTATAGACGAACTGTTGCATCGTTGTGTTTTTCCAACGAGTCAGCCCATAGGCAACTTTTTCCGGCAACACTTTTCGCAAGAGCCCTGCCACTTTGTCTACATCGGGACGAGCCACCACATATGTGGGTGAACGTTGCAACATCACAACATGGGCTGCCCTGTCAACCATTGCAGGCACCAATGTCATTGCAGTAGCTCCAGAACCAATCACTACAACACGCTTGTTGTTGTAGTCCAGATTCTCTGGCCATTTCTGTGGATGTACTACCTGGCCAGCAAAAGAGTCCATCCCTTGAATCAGCGGCGTGTATCCCTCGGCATAGTTGTAATACCCCGAACACATAAACAAGTAGTTGCAGGTGTACGTCACTGTCGCACCATTAACTTGTGCATGCACTGTCCACTGCGACTCCTGCGAGGACCACTGCGCACTCGTCACCATATGGCCAAATCTCATCTTGCTACGAATATCGAACTCGTCGGCGGTCTCATTGAGATATTGCAAAATTGACGGACCATCTGCAATCGCTTTTTCTGCAGTCCAGGGTTTAAAGCTGTAGCCCAAGGTGTGCATGTCGCTATCGGATCGAACGCCTGGATATCGAAACAGATCCCATGTACCCCCAATGGTGTTGCGCCCTTCGAGAATGACATAGGACTTCGTTGGACAATCGCGCTGAAGAAAATACCCAGCGCCAATTCCAGAAATACCTGCCCCGACAACGACAACGTCAAAATGTTCCACCTCGGCAGACTAGAACAACAACCCTGATTCGGCACCCCTTTGCGAGCTGCTCTTGTCGTGCGAGGGCGCCTGTGGGCTAATTAGCCACCAAAGTGAGTGAAAATTCCTCTGTGTAGTCCGCGTCGCCGATGGGTGTTTTTGAAAATCCGCTCACCACGTCTTTCCATGACAACAACATTCCATCTTCATCAAAAATGATTGTCCGAACAGTTGTTCCGTTAAAGGTTCCCTTTGCCACAAATTCAGTGCCCACACTAAAGCCATCAATTTTTTTGTTGCCAATCACCACTTCCGTGGCCGTGAATGGCGTAGTGGTGCGATTGTGTACCAAGTCGCCACCTTCGCATACCACATTGACATCATCGACATCCTCGGTGGCAGGAATGAGCCACGTCTGGTCAGGACATGTCACGACATGTTCGTTGCGTAATCCGAAAAACTCATGAGCGCCGCCGTAACTGGCCAACACCAATCGCCCGTCAACGCGACACACCTCGAGATACTCAGAGCGCTCACGCAATGGAGCCCATTCCATTCGCACTCCACAGCCAGCTGGGGTAATGGTCACCACGCTCTCTGCTGGGTAATCATGCGATGCACTCACGATGGACTCAATGGTTTCGCCACCAGTAGTGCTGTATCGATACACCCCTGGCTGAGGCAATCCTTCGATGCCCAATTCCCCATCTGATTCTGTGTCTTGCTGAGCAACAAACTCCTCGAAGGCCTCTCGATAAGAAATCGATGTTGCCGAACTTCCAAAGACTGCGGAATAGACGAACACCGATCCGGCGATGAGAGTTGCAAGCCCCACAAGACCTACAACCAAACGAAACGGAGTGAGAGGTCTACCCATGTCCCGAGAGTAGTCAATTTTCCAGGTGGGCTGAACCGCCGAGAGGTACTACCGTAAATTCATGAACTCCCAGTCGGACAATGACACTCTCGAAGAGATGAACTTTCCGCCACACATTGAACTCACCACTACTCCCACACCTCTCGAGTACGGAGGCCCACTTCCCTCGGGAGCACACCTGTGGATCAAACGTGATGATCTCACAGGCCTGGGAGCAGGAGGAAACAAGGGCCGCAAGCTCGAGTATCTGTGTGCCGAGGCGCTGGCGAACAACGCAGATTGTTTGGTCACAGTGGGTGCTGCACAATCAAATCATTGCCGAATGACAGCAGCTGCAGGCGCTCGACTTGGATTGGACACTCACCTCGTGCTTGCAGGACATGAGCCCGCCTCATTAGAAGGCAATCAACTTTTGTCGCAGATGTTTGGCGCAACACTTCACCATACGGGCTACGACGACTCACAATGGAAAGAGCTCGAGTTGTACCGAGCTGCCCTCACGGAAGACTTACGCAGTCAAGGACGACACCCACATTCCATCCCAATTGGTGGATCAACTCCAATGGGTGCCCTTGGCTACTGGCGAGCATTTGATGAACTCATGCTTCAATGCCACCAACACCAATTCACACCTGACGTCATCATCCACACCTCATCAAGTGGAGGTACTCACGCAGGACTCATCGCAGGACTGGCACACGCCCGCTCGCAGTTGCAACCCCACTGTCCCGTCATTGCAATTGGCGTGGCTAAAGGTGTCGCATTGACCCCACATTCAGTTTTTCAGTTGGCTCAAAGCACCCTTTCTCTCGCAGCATCGGATGCACCACTTGAACTCTCCGACGTGCAAATTGATGGTCGATTCCTCGGCGATGGTTATGCAATCCCGACCGAGGCTGCTGCGGCCGCAACTCGCTGGGCTGCACATCGAGGCGCCTGGGTACTGGACACGGTCTATACGGCCAAGGGATTCTCCGGAGTACTCGGACTTGATGCAGAAGGCATGTTTTCGCCTCAACACAACGTGGTTTTTATCCATACAGGAGGATTGCCTTCTGTCTTTGCGCACTAAGCCCACTACAATAAGGGGCACACATACGCGGGTGTAGCTCAATGGCTAGAGTTCCAGCCTTCCAAGCTGGCTATGCGGGTTCGATTCCCGTCACCCGCTCCACACAAAAAAGGTCCGCACTTCGGTGCGGGCCTTTTTACTTTTTGACAAACACATCAACCCCAACCTGTGGATAACTCCTCTTCTTTGCGCGACACGTTGTGCATCTAATCTCATAGAACCCGTTGAAATAAAAAGAATCTTCAACATCACACCGCATCAACAACCGAAACTGTTCTCACACGTCGTTAACACAAAGTCAACAATTGCGTATCGCACGATGCGATTACAGGTTCTATTGTCGCAAGGAGACATGATCACCATGCAAGACACCCCAACACAGAGCAGCAACAATGACGCCCAAGTGCGTCTGTCGTTCGACTCGATCTCAATGACATTTCCTGACGGCACTACAGCACTTGAAGATGTGTCCTTCAATGTGTCGGCTGGCGAATTTGTCACTGTGGTGGGGCCATCTGGTTGCGGCAAGTCCACACTGTTGCGCATTGCATCTGGACTCACTGCCAATACATCAGGAAACTGTGCGGTGAATCGCGAAAGTCTCGGCTACGTATTCCAAGATGCAACATTGTTGCCTTGGCGCACAGTGCAGCGCAATGTGGAACTCAACGCCGAACTGCAAGGCATGAGCAAAGCCGATCGTCGCGCAAAAGTTCAAGAAGCAATTGAACTTGTAGGACTAAATGGTCACGAGACCAAGTACCCCAAGCAATTGTCCGGCGGTATGAAAATGCGCACATCTCTGGCGCGTGCGTTGGTTCTCAAGCCCAGTGTGTTCATGTTTGACGAACCCTTTGGCGCACTTGACGAGATCACACGTGAACGACTTCAAGACGAATTACTTCGCCTTTTCGTACACGAAGGTTTTGCAGGATTGTTCATTACTCACTCCATTCCCGAAGCAGTCTTTCTCTCCACCCGGGTGCTGTGTATGTCCGCACGTCCTGGCCGCATCATTGGCGACTTCAGTATTCCTTGGGACTATCCGCGTAATCACGATCTGCGTTACTCACCTGAGTTTGCAGAAATGTGCGGCAAAGTATCCCAAGCACTCAAGGATGCACACTCATGATTGCAAAGATTAAGACCTACGGGCCCGCAGTTGCATTCTTTGGACTGTTCATCGCAGTGTGGTACGGAGTGCACCACGTCATTCTTAGCGAGAACCGCAAATTCATTGTTCCGGTACCTCACAAAGTTATTGACAATGCCTTTCTCGACGACCGCGCACGCAATGAACTCCTCGAAGGTCTTGTGAACACAGGACGAATTGCCTTGTACGGATTTGTCATCGCCACAGTGCTCGCTCTCTTTGGAGCGGTGGTTATGGCTGCCAATCGCACCATCGAAAAAGCATTGTTCCCTTACGCCGTTGCACTCCAGACCATTCCCATCCTTGCATTGGTCCCACTGTTTTCCATTTGGTTCGGCCCTACACGCACAGCCCGCGTAGTCACATGTGTGCTCGTAGCGATTTTCCCCATCCTTACTAACTTCTTGTTTGGTTTGAAGTCTGTAGATCGCGGGCATCAAGACTTGTTCACCCTTAACCACGCGGGCTCGCCTACTCGTTTTCGCAAACTGCTCTTCCCTGCCGCGCTTCCTTCAATTTTCACTGGCCTGCGCATTGGTGCTGGCTTGTGCGTGATTGGTGCACTTGTCGCGGACTTTTTCTTTACTCGTGGCGACCTCGGTCTTGGTCGACTCATGAACAACTACGCCAAACGACTTGAATACGAAAAGTTGTTCGGCGGCGTGATCTTGGCATCTCTCTTGGGAGTTGCCATCTATGTCCTCATCGGCAGCATTGCTAATCGTTCGCTCCGCGATTGGCATGAGTCGGAGGCATCTCCTACCTGATTCGGGTAGGCGGTGACAACAACGGGCGAACCATCAACACCACCAAAGGACACCCATGAAAAAAAGAACCACGAAAGCAGCAGCGTTTCTCGTAGCTGCCGGACTCATCCTCGCAGCATGCGGGGACTCAGACTCATCGTCTGAGACTTCAGCACCCGCAGGTGACGGCGATGCCGTTTGCCCCTCCAACTTGGTTATCCAAACTGACTGGTGGCCAGAAATTGAGCACGGCGGTACCTATCAATTGATTGGCGCAGCAGGCACCTCTGATCCGAAGCTGTTTAGCTACTCTGGCCCAATTGCTGAGAAGTACAAGGTAGGCGGAATTGAGACCGTAGAGGTTCGTGCCGGTGGCGATGCAATCGAGTTCCAGCCCGTGTTGTCTGTTATGAAAACAGACACCGACATCACTCTTGGTTACGTCAACACTGACGACGTCATCCAGTCAGCTGGCACAGTCAAAGGAATCGGTGTCGCAACCACTTTGGAAATCAACCCTCAGTTCTTGATGTGGGACCCAGAGCAGCTCGACATTGATGCTGCAGATCCCGCAAGCTTGGGCACATCTGAAGCACGAATTCTTCACTTCCCAGGCACCACCTACATGGATTGGCTGGTCGGCAAGGGCTACATCAATGCATCACAAAGTGACCCGAACTACAGCGGTTCGCCAGATCAGTGGCTTGCAAACAATGCCAACTTCGTGCAACAAGGTTTCGTTTCGAACGAGAAGTACAAGTACGAAAATGAAATTGCTTGGAAAGACGGAAAGCCTGCTCCACTTGGCTACACCCTGATTCATGATTTGGGCTGGCAGCCATACCCCGCGATGTACACAGTGCTCGCCGAGCGCAAGGATGAACTGAGCGATTGCTTGAAGGTTCTTGTGCCAGTGCTTCAACAAGCATGGGTTGACTACCTGGATGCACCAGAAGAGTTGAGCGATGTCTTGGTAGGAGTTACCACTGCATACAACAACTACTGGAAGGTCACACCAGAGCTCAACACCGCCGGATTCAAGGTATTTGAAGAACTTGGCTTGGGAAGCAATGGACCAGACAGCACCTACGGAAACTTCGATCTTGACCGCGTCAAGAAGTTGTACGACGAAGCAATGCCACTTCTTGAGAAGTTGGGCGTGGAATCATTTGATCCTGCACTCACACTTGAAGAAGTTGTCACCAACGAATTCATCGATACCTCAATCGGTCGATAAATTCACCACACTTCACATAGTGAGGGGTCGCCCGTATGGGCGGCCCCTCATTTGTTATATGCGCACAAGTCGAACAAATTGCCGTCCGGATCTGTGAAGTTAGCTATCCGCCCATAGGGCTCGACCCGCGGTTCTCGCGTCTCGCTCGCGCCAAGAGCAAGAATTCTCACTCGCTCTGCATCGAAATGTTCTACTTCACAGGAAAAGTCAAGATGCACGCAGCCGCTCTTATGCGCACCACGTTGAAAACCTAGGCGCCGCACTCCGTTTGCTTCAGAAAATACAATCCAGCGATCCACGTCTTCACGTTCGCTCTCATGGAGGCCAAGAAGTTGGGCGTAGAACTCGCCAAGAAAATCCGTGCGAGGTGTATCAATTGTGATGAGATCAAACGAAGTGAGCGACATAGCCAAAGACTACGTGGTCTACTTGAGTAGTGACCCACCGTCACAGGTGATGACCTCGCCTACGGTGAATGCACCGGCTCGCGAGCACAAGAATATTGCAAGTCCTGCAATGTCTTCCGGTGTTCCCACGCGCTTGCTGGGGTTCAAACTTCCCACTGCATTCCAATCAGTGCCATCAACATCGCCGCCTGTTCCCACGCCGGTGGACAACATCCATGTGGGAAATGGTCCCGGCGCAATTGCATTGACCAAAATGTTGCGTGAGCGCAACTTTACGGCGAGCACCTTGGTTAATGAATGCACGGCAGCTTTGGATGGCCCATATGAATATGTTTCAAATGATGGTGTTCCAATGCCGTCGATAGAACCAATATTGACCACTCGAGAAGGGTCCTCATTAGATGCACGTGCAGTCAACAAAGGAAGGAGGCGTTGAGTCAAAAAGAACACGCCCTTGACGTTGGTGTCCATGACCTTGTCCCAACCCACTTCAGGAAACTCCTCAATAGGTGCACCCCATGACACTCCTGCATTGTTGATAAGGATGTCGAGATGAGTTTCGCGACGAGTAATTTCTGCCACCAACGCATCGATGCCATCTAGTTCTGCAACGTTTGCAGGAAGAGAAATACATTCGCCTCCATAGTTCGACATGAGGCGTTGTGCCGCTTCATCGCATGCTTGCGCCTTACGAGATGAGATGTACACCTTGGCACCATTTGCCAGCAGTCCAGCCGCAATCATCTCTCCAATGCCGCGAGAACCACCAGTTACAAGCGCAACTTTGCCCTTCACAGAAAAAAGATTTTGCACAGTCATGTCGTGGCTCATAGCCCCTCCTCAAAGATGAATTTCACTCACGACACTAGGTGAAACGCCCCTTCATGGTCGCAGTCCCAACGGGATCGATAGCCCAACTGGCTCCTTGGCCCCATGTATCGCCATACACCAATTCATTCATAGGCACTCGTCGCACTGGACCGTGATTGCCCATTGGCTTACCCAACGTCAAAGTGGCTGCCAAGAACACTGATTCAGGAATCTCCAACATCTTGCGAAGATCTTGTTCCACATATGACTGGAAACCAGTCAGCACACCTCCATATCCCAGTGCACGAGCAGCAAGGAGAATGTTCTGGCATGCCGGATACACCGATGCGCCCTCGGTGGGTGTCGGGGCACGGTAGCGCTCCAGACATGCGAGCACCAATACCGGGACAGTCGAAAAGTTATCTACGTAGTGCTGCATTGTGCGAGCCATGCGAGCTTTGGGTGAATCATCCTCTACACCTGAACCCTCTTCATAACCATCGGCTGTGCGTTTGTTGCTCCATAACTGTTGTGCGCCTTGCGCAATCAGACTCTTTACGTCGCGGGATTTTTCGGAATCGGCAAAAACCATGAAACGAAACGGCTGCCTATTCGAACCGCTTGGTGCACGAGTTGCCGCGAACAAAATGTCACGAAGATGCTCGTCGGGAATTGGTTCTGGCAGATAACGACGAATGGCGCGCGTAGTTGCAATGCCCTCCAAGAGGCCAATGTCATCTGCGATGCGTGATGTGTTGCGATCAGACACGATGTACCTATTCCCTAATTCTCGTTACCAAGTACGCCAGCATCTTTTGCCCACTTCCAATGCATTCGTCCATGTTCTGCATTTGCTGCCAGCACACCACCAATGGTTCCGTCGGCCCAAGGCGCCCCCGGCAACACTTCTTCCAATTGTTCATCAGTGAGTTCGCTGAGTAATTGCAAAGTGATAGCACGTGCACTGGCCCCAAGGGCGACTACCTCACTCAATGTCTTTCCATGATGCTCACGTTGCCATTCTTCTGTCATCGCGTGCACCGAAGCCATGATGTCTGCACGCGTGCGCGGCGCACCTGAATCATCCGACATGAGACCCACTGGGTTGTCATGGCCTGCAATGTGTCGCCGAATCATGCTGGCAAAATTTCTTTCAATGAGAGCAAGATGAGCAAGATGATCCAATGCTGACCAATAGTTCGATGGGTCATGCTCGCTGGGAGTGAGATCGCTGAACAATTGGTCGTGACTCAATTGGGCATACATGTCAATCAACCATGCCCGATCCTCGTTCAGTTTCTTTTCAATCTCAATGCGATTCATAATGACTCCACCCACCCAGTCGGTACGACGCTGACACCATGAGGGTAGACGATGTACTGTCGCATCATGACAACATCGCCCGCGTATCCAGAACTTGGTTTTTACACCCTCGCGGGTGCCCCGCGCTCTCCCCGCGACATGTTGGACGAACTCTCCCTTGCTGAAGAACTTGGCTTGGGAACAGCATTTATCTCTGAACGTTTCAATATGAAAGAAGCAGGCGCACTCACGGGAGCAGCACTTGGCGCCACACGCAACATCTCGGTCATCACTGCAGCCACCAACCACACCACACGTCATCCCCTTGTGACTGCTTCTTGGGCCTCCACATTGCACCTCTTGTCAGAGGGACGATTCAGTCTTGGTCTTGGTCGCGGCATTGAAGCAATGTTTCGTGCATACGGAATGCCCATGGCTACCACGGAATCTCTTGAACAGTTCGCGATTCTGATGCGTCGTTTATGGAACGGCGACACAGTCATGAATTGGTCTGATCTCACTGGCACTTACCCAGTTCTTCGTCTTGATCCCGAATTTCGACTCGATATTCCCTTGAGCATCACAGTCTTTGGAGAAAAGACTTTACAGATGGCAGGTCGTACATACGACAATGTGATTTTGCATACGTTTTTTACCGACGAGACAACGGCGCGTGCAGTTGCCACTGTGAAACAATCAGCACTTGAGGCTGGTCGCAATCCAGATGATGTCAAGGTCTGGTCCTGTTTTGCCACTATTGGTGACCACATCGACCCAGCTCTTCGTCTCAAGAAAACTGTCGGGCGTCTTGCTACGTACTTACAGGCCTATGGAGACCTGATGGTAAACACCAACAACTGGGATCCATCGGTGTTGAAACGTTTTCGCGAAGATGAATTTGTTCGTTCATTTCCTGGGGCACTTGATGCCAAGGGCACCACTGAAGATCTTGAACGCGTTGCCCCATTAATTCCCGAGGAGTGGCTTGCACCTTCGGCTCAAGGCACACCAGAACAATGCGTGGCTGCTGTTCGTGGTCAGTTCGCTTTGGGATGCGATGGCGTCATTATGCATGGTGCTACCCCAGAAGAACTTGCACCTATTGTGCGCGCCTACGCGCGCGATTGACTCACTTTTTCCAGTGACGCACAAGATGCTCGGCGGCCGAGTCAGGATTTTGAATCATCCACCAGTGACCACATTGGCCAAGTCGTGCAACATCAGCATCAAGTACTTCGACCATTTCTTCCATCATGGACACCGTTCCTGCAAAGTGATCTTGCTCTGCAATCAGAACTAGACCATGCGGTGGACGATTCACAATGAGGCGTTCACCCAGTCGTGACATAGCGGGTTGTGCAGCATCTCGATATAACGCCAAAACACACGAGCCCATCTCTTTGGTGATGGATTTCTTGATGTCGCGAGCAATCGAATCAGTCATTCCTAATTCCACAAAAGACTGAGCAAATACATCTTCTTCCATATCAATCATCGCCGCAACAATTTGTTCGCCCACTTCTGGTGTTTGCCAACCAAGAGCCGCGTCATGCCACACATAATCGGGATGGAGAAGCCCCACACAATCAACAGCCCAACTACGCACTAGGTCTGCACGTTGTGCGAGAACTGAAAAAACATGCCCTGCACCCCAATCGTGGCCCACAAGATCAATCTCGCCACCAATTTTTTCTAACTCGCCCACCAACCAAGTGCGATATTCCTGCACTGTGGCAGTCCAGTTTTGGGGAACTGGTGCTCCAAATCCCGGTGGCGATAACAACACAACATCATTGACGCCTCGATCGTTGAGTGCTGCCACAAGCGGCGCCCAGATTGCAGAGGTCTCTGGGTTGCCATGCACGAATACTTTTGTCATAACGCCACCCTAGAGGGAACGACTACTTCTTCTTTGATGCAAGATAGGCAGCACTCGCTGCACGACTTTCGGGATCAGATGTTGCAAATACAAGGGAGTCCGCATCGGCGGCGCTTCTGCCAGTACCAATCATCTCTTCGGTCACTGCATTGACCTGTTGTTTGGTGGTCCGCAGTGCGTACCCCGGTTTTGCTGCAAGCGATTCAGCAAGCGCAGCGACATGAGCATCTAGTTCAGTTCTGTCTACAACGGTGTTAATGAATCGAAGACCAAGCGCTTCATCGGGACCAAAGGCACGACATGTCAACACCAATTCCTTTGTCACTGCCGGACCAAGTTCACGCACCAATCGTGGAATACCACCCCATGCCAGAGGGATGCCTAAGTCAACTTCTGGAATCCGAAAGAGAGCGTCGTGGGCCGCGATACGTAAATCGCAGCTTGCCGCCAGCACTACTCCGCCACCCACACAGTGTCCGTGGATGCTGGCAATCGTGAGCGCATTCATGTCAGTCACAGACTCAGCCATGATGCGACCCAAATCTGCACTATCACGCGGAGTCACTTCAGGATCTCTGGAGGCAAAGTCACCAAGATCAAAACCTGCCGAAAAAGAACTTCCAGATCCTGAGACAACCACAACTTTGACATCTCGCTGGCTATTCCACCACTGTGCTGCCTCAGCGAGATCACGTAAAGTCTGACGCGACAACGCATTGAGTCGCTCGGGACGATTGAGTCTCATTGTCCCCACCGGGCCTGAAACCTCAATATGCAATGTGTCGAATGTGCGCACCTTTTCCCCCAATGATTCGGACCCCTCAAGGGTGCCATAAGGTTTACTCCACACAGGTCGTATCACAGGACACGGCCCTCTACATGCGGAGGAAACATGGAACGCGAAGCGTGGATTATTGATGCCGTGAGGTCCCCACGAGGAAAAGGGAAAGAATCAGGCGCCTTGCACAACGTGCACCCGCAGCGCATTTTGGCCCAGGTCCTCAATGGGCTCTCCGATCGCCTGGCATTGAATACAGCCGACGTGGACGATGTGGTGATGGGTTGTGGCGCCGGAAGTGGTGACCACTCCATGGATATCGCACGTATGGCCGCCCTTGATGCTGGTTGGTCACTTGATGCACCTGGTGTCACATTGAACCGCTTTTGTGGTTCTGGTCAACAAGCTGTGAACTTTGCTGCCATGGGTGTGTTGTCAGGGATGCAAGATGTGGTCGTTGCCGGTGGAGTGGAATCAATGTCGCGTCCCTCTCCCATGCATGTCGACGGCTTCACCGCCAACAACGCACACCTTCGAGCCCAATTCGACATGGTGCCTCAGGGAATCTCTGCAGACTTGATTGCCACCATTGAAGGATTTAGCCGTCAGGACTGTGATGCGCTCGCAGCAGAAAGTCAGGCACGTGCTGCAGTAGCTATTCAAGAAGGACGATTTGAAAAGTCCTTGATTCCGATCTTTCATGACGACGGATCACTTGCACTTGGTGTAGATGAACATCCTCGCCCCGGAACCACAATGGCGGACCTCGCCAAACTGTCTCCCAGTTTTGAACAAATGGGTGCCTACAAAAAAGATCCCAACGGATTGTCCATCGATCAGACAGCACTTAAGGCCTATCCTCACATTGGTGCAATCAATCATGTCCACCACGGCGGCAATTCGTCAGGCGTTGTCGATGGTGCAGCAGCTGTCTTGGTGACATCACCTGAGTACGCCAAAGCACACGGACTTAAGCCTCGGGCACGCATTGTGATGACCGCTGTAGCAGGAACCGAGCCCGTCATTATGTTGACTGCGCCTGGCCCAGCAGCAGAACGCGTACTGAAAAAAGCAGGCATGACTTTTAGCGATATTGATCTTTTTGAAGTCAATGAAGCTTTTGCATCAGTAGTGCTCAAATTTTTGAAAGATACTGGCGTTGACCCACAGAAAGTCAATGTGAATGGCGGCGCAATGGCACTTGGGCATCCCATTGGCGCCACGGGCGCAATGCTGATTGGGACTCTTATTGATGAGATGGAGCGTCGAGACCTCTCAACGGGTCTTGTCACCATGTGCACCGGTGGTGGAATGGGAACCGCCACAATCATCGAGCGCATCTAATCTCCACCGCATAAAGTTTGTCTATGCCTGGTCGTTTTCTTCACTCGTTCGCAAAACCATCGAACGAGGCATTCATCAACATCGTGCGTGGCGAAATGGCCACACTGTGGGATGACGCAGGCAACGAATACATCGACAGCATTGGAAGTTTGTGGTATTGCCAAATTGGCCATGGACGCAAAGAAATGGCTGATGCAGTGGCAACACAAATGTCCACTTTGGAGACCTACTCCACATTTGATCCATTTACTAATCCCCTCGCAGATGCAACAGCCGAAAAAATTGCACAACTCAGCCCGATTAATGATGCGCGAGTATTTCTCTGTGGAAGTGGATCAGAGGCCATCGACACTGCAATGAAGCTGGCACGCACAGCACAGATTCAATCTGGCCACCCAGAGCGAAGTGTCATCATTACACGCGACCGCGGGTACCACGGCACAAACTATGGCGGCACAAGTGCCCAAGGTTTACCTCTCAACAAAATTGGTTATGGGCAACTTCTTGAAGGAGTGATTCAAGTTGATGCCGATGACATTGAGGCAATGTCGTTGGCGTGTGAACAACATGCAGGAAACATCGCGGCCATTATCGCTGAACCCGTTCAAGGCGCAGGTGGCGTGTGGCCATCAAATTCTGAATATCTCTCCCAACTGCGTCGTCTTTGCGATACCCATGGCGCGTACCTCATCTTTGATGAAGTCATCACCGGTTTTGGGCGCCTTGGTACATGGTTTGGCGCCCAGTACTACAACGTCACGCCGGACATGTTGACTTTTGCCAAAGGCGTCACTAGCGGATATCAGCCGCTTGGCGGAGTTATCTGTGGCCCGCAAGTAAACGTTGCGCTTCTCGCAGATCCACAATTCTTTTTGCGCACGGGATATACCTACTCGGGCCATGCCAGCGTGTGTGCAGCAGCATTAAAGAACATAGAAATCATGGAGCGAGAAGATCTTGTGACGCGCGCGCAACATGTGGGTGCTCGCATTGAAGATGGACTGCGTGCACTGACGAGTGACGCCACCTTGATTGGCTATCGAGGGCAAGGTGCCATCTGGGCAGGGAAACTTCCCGAAGGACTCGATGCAACAGTTATTCGTGACCAGATGATCAAAAGTGGCGTTATTGCCCGATCCATACCTGGAGTCATTGCGTTCTGTCCCCCACTTGTGATTACAGATCAACAAATTGATCGCGTGCTCGATGTGTTTGCATCAACCGTGCAACAAGCCACATCGGCCTGAGAAAACACCCAGAAGTTTTCTAGTCTTTTTGCAGACGGCGAATAAGGCTGCTTGTGTCTTTGCGAGCATCACCCTCTTGAACAAGTTCCTCATAGAACCCAAGAACTGATTGAGTGACAGGAATAGTAGAACCATTTCGACGGGCTTCGTCCACCACGTACTTGAGATCTTTCACCATCCACTCAACAGCAAAACCAAAATCGAACTGGCCATCCACCATGGTGTGGCCACGATTTTGCATCTGCCAACTTTGTGCGGCACCTTGGGATATCACGTCAATTACAGCGTGGGTGTCCAACCCAGCGTGTTCTGCAAATGCCAAACCTTCAGACAATGCCTGCACCAAACCCGCAATGCAAATTTGGTTCACCATTTTCGTGAGTTGACCAGAACCTATGCCACCTAGTCGAACACACGAGCGCGAGTACGCCGAAATAATGGATGCAACCGCATTGAACTCGTCGACAGAAACAGACCCACACATCACAGTCAGTGCTTTGTTCTGTGCACCTGCTTGACCACCCGATACTGGTGCATCGAGAAATACCACTTCGTGTGCGGCACAACTTTCGTACATGTCGCGAGCAAGTGTCGCCGAGGTTGTGGTGTGATCAACAATAATGAGACCTTTGTGGGCACCATCGAGAATTCCGTTCTCACCCAGCATGACTTGGCGAACATCGTCATCGTTACCTACACAAAGAAAAACAACATCGCTTTCGCTGGCCACCTCAGCTGGGGTGGGAAACGCCTGATGGCCATTGGTCGCTACCCACTCAAGAGCACGAGAGGCAGTGCGGTTATATACCGATACGTGATGCCCGGCTGCAGCAAGGTGACCAGCCATAGGAAAACCCATGACACCGAGTCCGCAAAAACCCACGCGGGTCATTTGTGATTCCTACTCGTCGTCGAGATCGGCGTCGACGTCGTCGTCGGCAGTGTCAGCCTTGGGGGCCTCCACTTTTTTCTTCGCTGCCTTCACAGGCTTCAGCACGCCTTTTTCAAGGGCCTTGTTCAAAAACTCTTCAGCTTCCTCTTTTGTCACCTTGAGGGCAGGCTGGATTTCAGAGATGAGATTGGTGCGAGCACGCTCGTACATAGTGCGTTCTGCTGCAGACAACGATGCATCGCGATTACGGGCGGCCAAGTTACGCACTACTTCGGCAACTTGATACACGTCGCCGCTCTTAAGCTTTTCTTGGTGGTTCTTGAATCGTCGTGACCAGTTGGAAGGAACGCGGGGGTCTGCCTTCGACAACACGGCAACAAGGTCTTCGAGCTCATCTGGCGACACTGGAGGCCGTACACCCACTTCATCGAGTTTTGCCACAGGTACACGAAGCGTCATCTCGTTGATGATGGTTTCAAGAATGAGGTACTCCTCTTTCTTTCCGAAAAAGTCCTGCTTCTTGATTCCCTTCACTTTGCATGCACCGTGTTGGGGGTAGATGACTATGTCATCTTTCTTGAAAATCACCCTGTAATTGTAAGGGCTCGAGGCCTAAAACCCACGATTGAGCCCTTGTGGAACCCCCAAGGAGCGCCATAACAAGCCAAATACTTGCGAATTACAGATTGCGATCTTGAAATTCTTTCAGGGATGCCATTCCATACAAAGTGGCACCGGTGAAGACAATCAGGAAAATAACTGCTCCAAATGAAAACAGAACTGCATCAGACATTTACTTGTTCCTTTGTCCCGCAAGAATGAAGGCACCCAGGGCCAAAATTGATGGCACCCAGACTCCGACATAGATGCCATTGAGTTTGTCGCTCTCATCATTTCCCGCAAAATACAGCGAAATGCTCAAGGCCAAAGCACATCGGGCCCTTAGTCCTCACACGGCAACATCCTTGGTCCTTACATTGCAACATGAAGAAATACCTAATGACGGAACCTAGGTACCTGACATTTGATGAATTAGGACTCACACGTACTTTACGTGCCAATAGTGAGGGTGAAAGGACCTTTGTTCATTGTGATCTGTCATCGACTTATCAACACTGAAAAAGAAGACGGAAACAGTTTCCCACTTCAGTGACTGATCAAGGAGTCCACAATGAAAGATTCACCAAAAAAATTTGGATCTGTACTTCGCGTACTCGCAGTAGGAATTGTTTCCACTGTTGCAATCTCAGCGACTGTCATGTTGAATCCATCTCAATCTCGGGCCTTGCCGCTTAGCACTGGAATAATTAGCGCAAAAGTAAGTGACCACATTGGCATTGATGAAAACGGTGATCCTGACGGCACTACAGCAACCAATTGCGTACGCTATAAGCCCGACAATGGTGGCTCCTCCTCGGACTGGGTCACACACTCCAGCACTCCTAATGAAGCTCAGACAGCACACGGACGAGATGGATTCACTTGTCCTTCGAAACTAGATATGAGTGAACAAAGTGCAGTGGGCATTCAGCCCGCATCTGCAACTTCTTTCAGCAGTGGAGTTCCCTTCTTGCTGGCACGTGTTATTCATTACAACAACCCAATTCATTCCTCTGCTGAATTCTGGAAGGGACAGTTGGTCTTGCGTATGGCGGACTTTGATAATGCTCCGTCGATTGGTCTTGACTGGTCAATGTGGGAAACCCCAAACAACGCCGACCCTTGCCCAAATGGCAGTGATGAAAATGGATGCTTTGATCACATCAAGTTCACATCGCAAATCGGCGATCAAATCATCTCGCAAGGGGGGCTTGACTATCGACTCATAGTCACTGGCTTTGTCCCCACACCGGCAAAGACTGAATGTGCAAAGTCACCTTCAGGAGAGGTAGCGAATGAGTTCTGGACCAACGAACGTGCCAGCACTCATGCCTGCATCTATGCAGAATTATCAGAGATTCGAAAAGTTGTAGTTACCAAAACAATCACTGGCTATGAAGACGAGTTCATTGCCCCTTCATCCACATTCGATTTCTCTACTGACGGCACATTGTCAGGTTCACCTTGGAATTCTGGAGCATTCAGTCTCACTCCCCCCAACGATGGCACGGCTTCAACAAAGCCAGTGGAAATTGTGGAATCTGATGAGGTGACGATTTTGGAAAAGACCCCATCAGATTCTCGCTGGTCACTTACAGATATTCAGTGTTATGACTTTGATGAAAAGGGCAATCTTCGCCCACTGCCTAAAGGTGCTGTGTACGACATTGACAAACAACAAGTAACTCTGTCCAACATTCCTGCACCATCAGACCCCAGCAATCCCCACATAAATTGTGAGTTCACCAACACATACACCCCCGCAGCCACGCTCACATTGGTGAAGCAACTGCAAGGTGGCCCCTCTCAATTGTCCGACTTCACTTTGGAAGCCAAGGGGGATGATTCTGCTCCTACCAACGGAATGACCATCTCGGGCACTAGCGGTGAATCAGCTGTCACAAATCGCGTAGTGCCCGCTGGCAACTACACGCTGTCCGAATCTGGCCCTGCTGGATATGTGTCCGATGCAGGATGGTCTTGTAACGAGGCGCAAACACCCCAAGACAGATCTCCTCTGCTGGATAACACGATCACACTTGCCGATGGAGCCCAGGTCATTTGCTCTATCTCAAACCGCTTTCGCACTGGTGATTTTCGTATCAACGTCATAGTTAATGCGCCTTCCGGAGCCCTCACAATTGCCGATCCTGAATTCACAGGTACCTATACATGCGGGACCAACGAAGCAACTCTTTTCTCTGCTACACAATCTTCACCATTTGCTTCATCTGGTTTAGCAGCAGGTCAAGAGTGCACCGTTACAGCATCTCAACCAGTGGGCAATCTCTCCAATGATTCGTTCCGTTGGCTCAGCCCCACATATTCAGCTCAGCCAGTCATTATCGAAGACGAAGCCACAGTCGCAGTCACCGTTACATATGAGGTTGTCCAAGACTTTGGGACCCTTGTCATCTCCAAGGCTGTAACTGGCGCCGCTGAGGGGCTTGTGAGCGGAACAACGTTCTCGATCTCTGTGTCATGTGGGGAGATTTACAATCAGACCCTTTTGGTGGGTGTTGCCTCCCCGGCCACGACTTCCAACATTCCACTAGGAACAACCTGTGTCATTGGAGAAATTCCTCCCACTTCAGGTTTGATAAGTGCACAATATTCATGGGGAATCACCCCTTCATCTCAAAGTGTTGTCGTGAGTGCAGCAAACCAAGCGGTCACGCTGGTGAACAACATCATTTTCACTGCTGCGACTACTACTACCACCACAACAGTCGCAACACCAACGACAACCGTTGCGCCACCAACCACTACCGTGCCAGCAGTTGAGCTACAGGTTCTCTTTCCTGCAGAGGAAGAACAAAAGTTGCAAGTATTGCTGCCAGAAGCAGGATCCAATGTTCACTGGCTCATGTATGTAGCAATTCTGCTCATGGGAATGGGTGCCGTCTTGATGACACGCAGAAAGGTAACCAACTGATCATCTACGCTTGTCCCTTCGGTACGACAAGGTAAATCTGGCGCCCCCGGCATGATTCGAACATGCGACCTGCGGATTAGAAGTCCGATGCTCTATCCAGCTGAGCTACGGGGGCTAGTAATGCCAAGCCTACCGATTCACCCTTATCTGCACGAGAAACTCAGGTGGCACTGCTTCACAGAGTCAGCAAATGACGGCGCAAAAAGTCCAGTGCCGTGATCACCGAGAATTGCCGCATCTGGTCACGCAAACCAGGGAGCACAGATGTCGTGGCGAGCGATGTTTCATCAGGAAGAGCTATCCCCACACACAATGTTCCTACTGGTTGACCATCTTGTTCATCGGGCCCCGCCACTCCAGTCACTGCTAACCCCACATCGGCACCGAGCACGCGACGTGCACCTTGTGCCATCTGCATTGCGGCGCGTTCGGAGACAACAGGGCCATGTTCCACGCCCAACACATCGAACTTGATGTCACTTGCATAGGAAATGACTCCACCACGAAACACTTCAGATGATCCGGCCACGTTGGTTAAGCGCCCACCAATTAGACCACCCGTGACAGATTCAGCCACCGCCATGGTCCAGCCATGGGTACGAAGAAGATCGAGCACAACCGACTCCATGGTGTCTGCATCCACTCCAAACACGATGTCGTTAATCTCGCGGCGTACTCGTTGCTCCCAAGCATCAAGCAAATGATTCGCTTTTTCTGCAGTATCAGATTTTGCTGTGAGGCGAACTTTGATCCCTTCCCAGCCACTAGCAAGAAAAGCCAAGGTGGGATTGCCCACGCCATCAAGTTCGCTAATCACACCATCAAGACGTTCGTTCAGTGCTGATTCAGATTCTCCCCATGTGCGCAACACTCGCGATACAATCACTGCGCTGGAGCCACTTCGCTGCAATAGATCAGGCAAAATTGCACGAGCCAACATGTCATGCATCTCGTGCGGTACACCAGGGACTGCATAAATCACTTTGTTCCCCACCGGACAAATCAACCCCGGTGCGGTACCTCGTGTTTGAGGAATAATGCGCGCACCAACAGGCACAAGAGCTTGGCGAAGATTATTGGCGGCCATGCGTCGATGTCGCTTGGCAAACATCTCTTCAATCACGTGAGCAATCTCGTCATCATGCACAAGATCTACATCCATCAAAGAAGCAATGGCCTCACGAGTGAGATCATCATGGGTGGGCCCTAGTCCACCACACATAATGATTGCGTCAGCATCTTGTAGTGCCGTGGTGCAGGCTTCCACGATGCGCTCTAAGTTGTCCCCCACTTTGAGCTGGAGATGCGATGCGATACCAATAGCGGCGAGTTGTTCGCCGATATACGAAGAATTTGTGTCAACGATTTGCCCCAAGAGCAACTCAGTACCCACTGCAACAACATTGCACCTCATGCAATCACCGTCTCATAATGCCAACGTCGCCATGCATAGAAAGCACCCACCAACAAGAGGCCGCCAGCAATAGTGGCTGCGTTAGAGAGCATGTGATAACCCACTGCTTTGCGAATGAAGCCCGAAGACAACCCGGCCATTCCCCCACAAAAGCTCATCATCAAATCTGCAGATCCTTGCACCGTGACACGCTTGGTTTCCTCGACTGATTCAATCAGCATCGCCGAACCACCAATGAGGCCAAAATTCCACCCCACACCTAGTAGCCATAAGGCAGGAAAGAGCATGATGGCTGCTTCCCCGCTGAGTGCTGACATCACCGTGGAAACCACGAGAATTCCAGCCCCTACCAGCACTGCAGGCAATGTGCCCTTGCGGTCGACGTAGCGCCCGACTAACGGACTGAACGCAAACATGCCGGCGATATGCAAAGAAACAACATATTGGCTCATGGTTTCATGACCATGCAGTTTCATATGCACTGGCGTCATGGTCATGACAGCCACCATCGTCACTTGTGAGATCACCATAGATGCGAGGGCGAGGCGACCTCTTTCTGTCGACAACACAATTGCGAGTGCCTCAGAAATACTGGGCAACTTGCCGTCTGCTTTGGGTTGTATACCGCCTGCAACAACAAGTGGGTCTGGACGCAAACGCAATGCTGTATTCAGAAATGCAAAGAACAACACAATCGCTGAAAACAACCATGGCCCTGTGTATTTCGCCAAACCAAAGACTTCTTGACCTACAGATTGTGCAGGTGCAATCAGTAAAGGACCAAACACTGCACCAAAAGTTGAAGAAAACACAATACGACTCATCGAACGTGCACGTTCCTCGGGTCGAGCAAGATCAGTCGCGGCATAACGTGCAAGCAAATTTGATGCTTGTCCGTTACCAAAAAGAAAAAGCCCCACAAGAAAGATGGGAAGGTTCTTCATCTCGGCACCTAAGGCTGCAATCACTGCACCTAGGGCAGCTAGCGAATACCCCAATTGCAACCCTGGTCGACGTCCTTTTCGAATCATCAAACGAGACAGAACTTGTGCCATCACTGCGGTACCGGTGGTGACTGTTGCAGTTGCAATACCACCCCAAGAGGTGTCACTGCCCAAAATGTCTTGCACCACAAATGCACCCACTGTGACTGCTGCAGCAAGCGCTGCTGCACCAATGATTTGCCCCATCGTGAGAATGCGGAGTGTCTTTTTCTGTATTGCAGCCCTTTCGGCCTCCGTCAATTCAGAAATAGAACTTGCTGTCATCGTTTCACTGCCTGCCATGCATATTGGGCTGCGCTTAACAATGTGAGCACTACTGCAATCCAAAGAAATGAGATGTAGGTCCATTGCGCATCAGAGATAGCAAACGGCGCAAGAGCAAAGCCCACTGCTAACTGTTGGCTCACTGTTTTCACTTTTGCCAACTTGCTTGCAGGCACCGACACACCTTTTGATCCCACAAACACTCGGTACAGACTCACAATGATTTCACGTGCAGCAATGATGACCACAGGCAAAATCCACAACACATCACGACTCACCAAAGTGAACATCGCACCCAACACAAGAATTTTGTCTGCAAGAGGGTCAAGGAATGCTCCGCTTCGTGTAATTCCGTGACGGCGAGCAAGGTAGCCATCAAAACCATCACTGCTGCACAACACAATCCACACCACAACGGCAGCCCAAGAACCTGCTCCGTCACCGGGAATCATTGCGAAAAGAAATGGAGATGCCAACACTCGCGTGACAGTGACCATGTTGGCCCACGTCACAATTGCGGTTTCGTCAACGGCCACTGCGCACTCCATGAAGTTGCGTCACTGGCGCAGTTGCTGCAATGACATCGGGGCCAAAGACTTGTTCGATGGTGACCTCATAAAACTGGCCAACTTGAAGTGACTCGGGCACCTGTACAACGCCATCAATCTCGGGTGCTTCACGGAATGAACGTGCAATACCTGGCTCGTCCACTAACACCGTGATTTTCTGATCGAGCAATTCATCTCGCTTGCTCGAGGTGATGGCATCTTGAAGTTCGCGCAATTCAGCAAGACGCTCATTCATTAATGACTCTTCAACATGATCGGGCAAAGTGAGCGCGTGTGTCCCCTCTTCTGGGCTAAAGCTAAAGAATCCACACCAGTCAAGTTGTGCTTCTTGTACAAACTCGAGCAATTGATCATGGTCGTCTTCGGTCTCACCTGGATAGCCCACAATGAAGTTGCTGCGGAAAGTTGCCTCTGGCGACATCGCACGGATGCGCTGAATGCGTTCGAGGAAACGTTCCTTGTCTCCCCAACGACGCATACGTCGCAAATGGGCTTTGCTCACATGCTGAAGAGACAAGTCGAAATATGGAACACCAGTTTCGAGCATTGCCTCAATTAAGTCATCCGACAGATCGCTGGGATACAGATACAACAGTCGTACCCAATCCACCATCGACGAAACCCCACGCACGAGTTCCACAATGGATCCAGCACCGAGTTCTTCTGGTCGATCTTTTCCATAACTCGCGAGGTCTTGTGCGACTAACACAATTTCGCGCGCCTCGGTCTGTTCTACCTCGGTGAGAATGGATGCCACATCACGACTACGTTGCGGCCCACGAAACGCAGGGATGGCACAGAATCCACAATTACGGTCACAACCCTCGGCAATTTTCACATATGCCCACGGCATCGAAGATTTCGGACGTGGAAGATTCAAGAGATCAAATTTCGGCACATCACTTGTGACAGAGATGGGCTTGCGACCCAATTGAATGGGTACGCCGAACCCTGCAATTTGATCTGCCTCGGGAAGAGCGTCTGCCAACTCTTGGCCGTAGCGCTCGGCCATACAACCAGTCACTACAAGGCGTGATGATTTCTTTCGCTGATCGTCCAGGGCGAGCATTGTGTCAATGCTTTCCCGGCGCGCATCTTCAATGAAGGCACATGTATTGACCACAATGACGTCTGCACGTGAGGGGTCATCGGTGGGGCTTAAACCGTCCGCAAGAAGAGTGCCGACGATTTTCTCAGAATCGACTTGGTTCTTCGGGCAACCCAAAGTTTCTATGTAGAACCGCTGCCCCATAGGGACGAGCCTAGTGGCAGTGCAGTTTGAGTCCCTTGAATGGCCAATCCATCGCCAAAAGGCGCCCAGTACTAGAGGCTGTGATGTAAGCCGTTTGATAATCAGGCCCACCAAAACAGATGTTGGTGGTGATTCGATCATCCACCTCCACAAACAGCACAATTTCACCATCTGGAGCAATCACTGTGATTCCCCCATTGACCAATGTGGCGACACAGACGTTTCCATCGCCGTCGACGGCTAGCGAATCAAGAAGTTGATAGCCCGGCAACCCACACAACACAGCGGTGAGATCCATCCCAATGGGCGCAACTTTGCCAGGCGCCGTCACAGGGCGCTGGTAGACACGACCCGTATGCGTTTCGGCCCAATACAAACGATCACCTGATGGTGACAAACCAATTCCATTGGGAGCATCTACTGGGAACACCACTTCTTCAATAAATGAACCATCTGCGTGTGCGTAATAGATACCCGTGCGATCAGCTGTGCGATCATGACGCAAGCCGTGATCGGTGAACCAGAAACCACCGTGTGCATCAAAGACAATGTCGTTAGGGGCACGCAACGGCAACCCATTGCACTGTGTATACAAATCGGTCACTTTGCCCGTCGCGATGTTCACTTTCTGAATTCGACCGCCGATGTAGAGATCCGGATTGAATTCACCCGGATACAACATTCCGTCAACATCAAGTGGCGTGAATGCACCACCGTTATTGCAGAGATAGAGATCGCCATCGGGGCCAAGTGCCAGACCATTCGGTAAACCATCAATCTTTGCCACTTGAGACTTTGTTCCATCCGGTGCAATACGTGTGAGACACGCACCGAACATTTCTGTCACGATGACCGAACCATCAGTCATGGCCACTGGTCCTTCGGGAAATTTCAATCCCGAACAAATTTCTGTGAGTTGTGATGCGGACATGTCAGCCCCCCTGTGCTTCGAGTTCCTCCACACTGATTAGCACGGCGCGAGCCTTGGAGCCCTCACTGGGGCCCACAATTCCGCGTTCTTCAAGTTCGTCCATGATGCGACCGGCACGGGCAAACCCCACCTTGAGTTTGCGCTGCAATAAAGAGGTGGACCCCACACCAGAGCGCACCACAACTTCCATTGCGGCACGAATCAAATCATCGTCTTGGGAATTGCCCCCACCAAATGTGCCCACAGAACCGCCAGATGATTGCTCTTCGCCTTCGATTCCAGAGACATAGACAACCTCGGGAGATTGGCGGCGCCAGTGCGCAACTACTTTGCGTACCTCTTCTTCATCTACCCAAGAACCTTGAATACGCTGAGGGACATTGGTGTTGCCAGGCATCAACAACATGTCACCTTTGCCCACTAATTTTTCTGCACCCGGTTGATCCAAGATGACGCGTGAGTCGGTCAAACTGCTCACAGCAAAGGCCATACGTGCAGGAATGTTGGCTTTGATCACGCCGGTGATCACGTTCACGCTAGGACGCTGTGTAGCCACAATTAAGTGAATACCCACGGCGCGTGCTTTTTGTGCGATGCGCGTAATGCACTCTTCAACGTCACGTGCTGCCACCATCATCAAGTCATTTAACTCGTCAACCACTACAACAATGAACGGCAAACGTTCATACATCTTTGTGCCCTCAGGCGCATCAGGGTCGTTCACTTCACCCTTATCGAATGCTGCGTTGTATCCACCAATATCGCGGAAGCCCACTTCAACGAGCAGGTCGTAGCGGCGTTCCATTTCTTTCACAGCCCAACCCAAGGCATTGGCTGCTTTTTTCGGATTCGTCACTGGTGCAGTCAACAAATGCGGCAGGCGCGCATACTGGCCCATTTCCACTTGCTTGGGGTCGATCAGAATCAAGCGCACATCATCGGGTGTAGAGCGCATAAGAAGCGACGTTAAAATTGAGTTGATACCACTTGATTTACCTGCACCAGTTGCACCTGCAATCAGCATGTGTGGTGTTGCTGCAAGGTTCACAAACACTGCGCGGCCTGCAATGTCTTTGCCCACCGCAACATCGAGTGGATGGGTGGCTGCACGTGCTTCAGCACTTCCCATCAAGTCACCCAAAGAGACAAGTTGGCGCGTTTCATTTGGCACTTCAACACCCACTGCAGATTTCCCAGGAATAGGGGCCAAAATACGCACATCGGTGGCGGCCATTGCATATGCAATGTCACGGTTCAAACTTGTCACTTTCGCAACCTTGACTCCCGAGCCAAGTTCCAACTCAAAGCGCGTCACTGTGGGGCCCACTGTCATTCCCACAAGTCGAGTTTCTACTCCGTGCGATGCAAGGGACTCTTCTAAAAGTCGTCCACGTTCTGCGACGCGAGCTTTATCTACTTGGAAGACTTCTGTTTGACTCAACAAATTGTTCGGCGGCAATGACCACGTACCGGGTGCGCGAGCAACTACTGCGGTGGCAAGTTCATCCTCGACACTTTCTGCGGCTTTCTTCCCAGCAAATTCGGGAGTCTGTGGCGCAGGAGGAGTCTTCTTCGCAGGGCGTGTCGCTTTTTGTTTTCGTGGAACTAAATCTTCGTCTTGGTCGGCATCGTAAATAGAAGGTTTCGCACTGTGAGTACTAGGTTCACCTGGCACATCCACGAGATCGTCATAGTTGTTGGACTTATCCCGAGTCGACGTTGCGGTGCGAGCTGCACTTGACGCCGCACCACCTAGTGATCCGGACCACTTACGCACCACTTGAATCAACTCAGGAGCAGTGGTGTCGGTGACCAACATTGCCCCGGCCAAACCAATGGCCGACAACACCACGAATGCACCGGCCCAACTCAGCGTTGAACGTAATGGTTCACCCAAAATTGCACCAAGCCAACCGCCCGCATTCGACATTGCATCAACGTCAGCGACAATGGAATCAGCACCATTGATGACATGTAGAAGACCAAGAATGGCAATCACCACGATGGACCAGCCAATGCCTAAACGCAAACGATGTTCAATACTGCGACGACGCACCATGGCCACGCCAATTCCTGCAATAACAACAGGAAGAGCAAAACGGCCTAACCCAAGAAGCCATCCAAATACCGTGTCAATAGCTTCACCCAATGGGCCGGCCATTTTCACATACATCGATAACACCAACACGATGCCCGCACTGATGAGGGCAATGCCCCAGAATTCCACTTCGCGACCGCGCACCACTTCACGTGCGCCCGAACCCACTTCTTTGTCGTTGGACTTGTTTCCTGGGCGGCGATTTCCCTTAGCGGGAGTCTTCACATTTCCGCGCCCAGACCCCTTGGGTCCCCCAGAAGATGAGCGAGAATTTTTGCCAGACATGACACAAAAAGTACTAGTGGGGTGCGGTCGGGTTCGGGATACCCCCGTATTTACTGAGTTTTAATGGACATGACCATTAAAAAGAGTGAGATTCTCACCCATTAGGTCATCATCACAACAGGAACAATCATCGGTCGACGCTTCGTCCTGTCGTTGACAAATTTTCCTGCAGCTCGGCGCACAGCACGCTCGAGTCCATCAATATCTGTGGTGCCATTGTCGAGTGCAGACACAAGTGCTTTTTCAATCACTGACTCGCCTTCATCTAGCAAATCATCAGCTTCAGGTGCATACACCCAACCCCTAGTAATGATCTCTGGACCTGTAATGACCCGATGGGATTGGGAGTCAACGGTTGCAACAACCACTACTACCCCTTCTTCTGCCAATACGCGACGATCTCGCAACACTCCCTGGCCCACATCGCCCACGATTCCATCTACAAATAGGTAATTCGATGGCACTTGGTCCACAACGGAAAGGCCAGAGTCATTCAGTTCCACTACATCACCATCGGCCACTTGTACAACACGCTTGGGATCTGCACCCATCACAATTGCTAAATCTGCATGTGCACGAAGATGACGATATTCACCATGCACTGGAACAAACCACTCTGGACGCGCAATGGAGTGATACGTCTTTAACTCATCGGCTTGAGCGTGTCCCGTTGCGTGCACATCGGCAATTCCGCTGTGCACCACTTTTGCCCCAGCACGTACTAAGCCGTCAATGACGCGATTGACATTTCCTTCGTTTCCAGGAATGGCGTGACTAGACAAAATGACGGTGTCCTCTGGGCCCACTTTCATCCATTTACTTTCACCACGCGACATCAACGACAACGCCGACATCGGCTCACCCTGTGAACCGGTAGAAATGACACACACATCAGCAGGTGCATACTCATGAATTTGCTCGACATCAATGAAGACACTTGCGGGCACATCAATCAGTTTCAAATCAATGGCCAACTTGATGTTCTTTTGCATCGAACGGCCCATCAACGCAACTTTGCGCCCGCTGTCCATTGCAGCCTCAATAATCTGCTGCACTCTATGAATGTGGCTTGCAAAACTTGCAGTCACAATTCGACGATCTCGGTGTTCGTGAAACAATTGGTGCAACACAGAGCCCACCGACTTCTCGCTCGGTGCATGTCCGTGTTCTTCGGCGTTTGTGGAGTCACACATCAATAAACGAATGCCAGAGGTTTTAGCTAACTCACCTAAACGTGCAAGGTCTGTGCGGCGATCATCAACTGGGGTGAGATCAAGTTTGAAATCACCTGAGTGAACAATGACTCCTTGAGGTGTGTGCAAGATCACGGCATGCGCGTGTGGAACCGAGTGAGTGACAGGCAAAAACTCCACATCAAAAGGCCCAATCTTGATGCGCTCACCATCGCTCACGGTGACAAGCTGAGTCTTGTTCAACAGACCTGCCTCTTCAATGCGGTTACGCGCAAGACCAAGGGTTACTGCAGAGCCATAGACAGGAAACTCAAGTTCGCGCAACAAAAACTGCAATCCACCAACGTGATCTTCGTGACCATGAGTTGCCACACAGCCCACTACTCGATCTTTGTTCTCGCGAAGGAATGTGAAATCCGGAAGGATCAAATCAATACCGTGCATGTCCGAATCCGGAAACATCAACCCGCAGTCGATTAACAAAAGTTTGTTTTCCTGCTCCACCACCATGCAGTTGCGACCAATGTCGCCCAAACCGCCAAGAAAGTAAATACGAACAGAAGAAGTCATGAGGTGAGTATTACAGCGAAGCGCGAGCTTGTTCGAGATTCTTCAATACTTGTCGTGCACGCTCGTCAAGTCCAGCTGGCGGCGGACCCATAGGTAAACGGCATTGCCCCACATTGAATCCCAGTTGCTGCATCATCACTTTTGAAGGAATGGGATTTGGATTCTCATCGCCTGTTTCAAACGCATAACTTTCCAACAACACATCGTTGATCTTTCGCGCGCGCAACACATCACCGTCATGGAAGGCACGAATCATCTTTTGATGTTCTGGCCCAGACCAATGAGTAGCCACACCAATAACACCTGTGGCGCCGTATGCAAGAAACGCCAACGTTAAACCGTCATCTCCTGAGTAGAGCTCAAAATCAGAAGGCACGTGCGCCATGACGTTGGCCGTATCTGCCGGAGCCCCTGCTGCATCTTTGAGTGCCTTGATGTTTGGCACCTTGTTAGCAAGTGCAATCAATGATTGAGTAGAGATTTTTCGACCCGTGCGCACTGGGATGTCATAGACAACTACAGGCAGAGTTGTTGCCTCGGCCATGGCAGTGATGTGACCCATGATGCCGCTTTGAGGTGGACGGTTGTAATAGGGACCCACCGCAAGGATGCCAGCCGCGCCCATTTTTGTGACTTCGCCCGTGAGGTGCACTGAGTGCGCTGTGTCATTAGATCCAGAGCCCGCAATTACAGGAATAGACACCGCTTTAATGACCGCTTCCCACAATGACAACTTTTCGTTGTCAGTCAATGTGGATGACTCCCCTGTGGTGCCCGAGATGACTAAACCGTCATTGCCTTGTGACTCCAACCATTTCGCCAACCGCACTGCCTCATCAATATTCAACACACCGTTGTCGTCAAAAGGTGTGATCATCGCAGTCAGCACGTGTCCGAATAAGGCCATGCATTAAGTATTACCCATAGCGGGTGTCTCGCCATAAAGATTTCATGGAATTTGAACTGCCCTAGCATCCAAATGAGCACCTTGATCCCCGGGAGAAGCGTTTATGGGGAACGAAAACTGCGTAAGGTTTGAGTCACTGCGGTCATCAACGTCGTCTTTTTGCTTCACCTAGAGGACACCCAGACCGTTATTTTGAAAGGGATTGTTCGTGCAGACAGGTTTTAGGCGCTCCGCAGCAATTGCTACATCTGTCCTCGGTGCGTTCTTTGTTGTGATGTATGTGCTTGCGTCATGGACCTTGCTGCACACCACCAACACTGACGCCTACGTCCAAACCACTGCTGTTGTCATTGATCAACCACAGGTTCAAAATGAAATCGCCGCCACCATAGTGAGTTCTGTTGTGGGCGAGTCACAACTTCCCGAAGAAATCATCACATTGCTCACGAACGGTGCGCGTTTCGTTGTGGCATCGGATAATTTCCATGCGTTCTGGGAACTTGCAAACCGTTCAATGCATGACATCGTGCGCGACCAACTACTCGGCAATTCTCCCTTCACCCAAGCAGGAGCACGCATTGACATCACCGCCGAGGTGAATCTTGTACTGGAAAACCTCCGACAAATTGATTCACGTCTCTTGGCGCTCTTGCCCAACAATGCACCAGAAACTGTGGTGCAATTAGTTGACCAAGAAACGCTCGCCAACATCGGCAACGCCATCAGTGGACTTGAACGACTAAAGACTTTTAGTGCGCTTTTTGCCTCTGTGTTATTCGTGATTTCCACACTCTTGCTTGGACTACGACGTCGTTCGCTTGTCATGGCATCGGCTGCCCTCACATTGACCGCGCCGGCAATTTATGGAGTCAGCAAAGTTATTCCACTCATCGCTGAGCGATTCATAGACGAAGAATTTCGCGGAACCACATACATTGTCGCCACACAGATGGCCTCAACAATGACAACACAAGCATGGCAAGTGTTGTTCTTTGGATTCGTGGGTTTTCTCGTCGCGTTTTTCCCTCGCAAGAGTTCTGCTGACGCTTCGTTGTGACGATCTACGCGTCTGGCAACACGTAATTTTCGAATTGTTCTCGCAATGTCTTTTTAGAGAATTTTCCCACAGAAGTCTTGGGGACCTCTGGAATAAACACCACATCGTCGGGTAATTGCCACTTGGCAAGGCGCGGTTCAAGATGTGCAATCACTTCTTGTTTTGTGAGTTCTTCGCCAGGCTTCACTACAACACAGGCAAGAGGACGTTCACTCCACTTAGGGTGGAATACGCCAATGACTGCAGCTTCGGCAACCTTGGGATGCGACATCAATTCATTTTCTACATCAACCGATGAAATCCATTCACCACCTGACTTGATGAGATCTTTGGTGCGGTCTACTAGGCGAATTCGACCTTTAGCGTCCACCACCGCAACATCACCTGTGCGCAACCATCCATCGTTGGTGAAGCTTTCACGTGAACGAGGGTCGTTGTAATAGTCAGATGCAATCCACGGACCTGCACATTGCAATTCCCCGCTTGATTCGCCATCCCATGGCAATGGTGTAGTTGTTCCTGGCTCTACCACTCGCATCTCTACACCAAAAGCAATCAGACCCACAGTTGTACGTAGGTCGGCTTGTTGATCTTGTGGAAGCTCACGATCAGCTTTGGACAAAGTGCACACAGCTGCAATGGGCGAAGTCTCAGTCATTCCCCATGCCTGCAAAATAGGAAGACCAGTTTGTTTGCGATAGGCCTCACTGAGTGCTTTCGGAACAGCAGATCCACCACATGGAATGGAACGCAGCGACGAAGTATCGCGACCTTTCAATTCGGGAAGCACTGCCATCCAGATTGTGGGAACACCGGCTGCCACAGTGACTTTTTCTTCAACAATGAGATTGGCAACAGCAGGTCCCGACAAATCTGGTCCGGGCATAATCAGATCTGCGCCGGTTGCTACACCTGCGTGGGCAAGACCCCATGAGTTTGCGTGAAACATCGGTACCACGGGCAACACGATGTCTGATTCGCACACACCGACCGAGTCCGCGACCATCGCGCCCATTGTGTGCAGATATGTACTGCGATGGCTATAGACAACACCCTTGGGATTACCAGTGGTGCCACTTGTGTAACACATGCTCGCTGCTTGATTTTCATCGATGTGTGTGGGCCACACCGCAGGAGTTGCCTTGGCAAGCAGTGCCTCATACTCGTGTACTTCAAATCCTGGAATTGCATCGGGCACTTCCCCCTTGCCGTCATACATAAAGACCAGATGCTTCACCGTGGTGAACGTGGAAAGCAATGGCTGAATGAGTGGGAAAATCGAAGTGTCAATGAAGATCACTTCATCTTCGGCATGATTCACGATGTAGGTCAACTGTTCGGGAAACAAACGGATATTGAGAGTGTGCAACACGCGACCACTACAGGGAGCCGCAAAATACAACTCCAAATGGCGCTGAGTGTTCCAGGCAAATGTTGCCACGCGGCCGTATTCGGAAATACCTAGTGTGTCGAGAACTGTGGCAAGTCGACGTGTGCGCTCGGCCCATTCACCATAGGTAACTCTTTCGCGGCCTGTGGCTGTGGCCGTGACAATGTGTTTGTCGCGGTGATATTTCTCTGCACGATCAAAGAGATAGTTCACCGTTAACTGGGTTGGCTGCATTAAGCCCTTCATAGAGTCCCCCTGAGATTCATGTGGCACATTTCCACAAAGACAAACCGTAGCAACACCGTGAGGGGGCGTAACCATCCCAAGGCGGTACCGTTTCAGAATGCGCAAACTCCTGCTGGTCATCACCTCTATGTTGTTTGCCGCCGGCACTATCGGATCCAACATTGGCCCGGCTCTCGTTGATGAATACCCCATCGCGATTCTGAGCCTCAGTGCCAGGAACCGCAACCTATTGGGAGCAGTGCCATTCATTGACCCTTTGCCGTATTTTGTCATTGGATTTCTTCGACTCTTGGCCGCTGCACTTGCGCTGTTCTTTGTGGGCAGATGGTTTGGTGAACGTGCGCTTCGCTGGACTGAATCCCAAGTGGGCGAAATGCCAAAGATTTATCGCTGGACCGAATTGGCCACAGCTCGTGCGGGGTGGCTCGCAGTTTTGCTGATGCCTGCGTCCAACATCGTTTGTCTCATGGTGGGACACCTCAAGATGGCGCCTGCCAAGTTCGTTGCCCTCGTCACTACTGGCATTGCCGTGCGTCTTATTGTGCTGTGGTATGGCGGAAAAGCTTTCGAAGAAGAGATTCGCTCCATCTTGGACTGGATTGACCAATACCAATGGTGGGTTGTCGGTGGGTTGTTTGGAATTTCCTTTTTTCAGGCTTCCCGTCGTAAATCTCCCGGCGCCCCTGAAGCATGAGCCCAACTGTGGCGTAGGCTTCGGCTCATGGCACAAACCTCATTCGGCGGCACTCCCGTCAACACAGTCGGCGATCTTCCACAACCTGGACAGACGCTTCCCTCATTCACTTTGACTGCAGCAAACCTGCAAGATTTCAGCAACTCTGATGTTGCCGGCAAGCGAGTCATTTTCAATATTTTCCCAAGCGTGGATACTCCAACGTGTGCGCAAAGCGTGCGTCGCTTCAACGAGCTGGCGTCATCACTTGACAACACCGTTGTCTATTGCATCTCTGCAGATCTCCCCTTTGCTCAAGGTCGCTTCTGTGGATCAGAAGGATTAACCAATGTGCAAAATGCATCGTCATTCCGTGGCGGATTTGGTGATGCATTTGGTGTGCGTTTAAACGAAGGCGCATTCAATGGTCTTCTTGCACGCGCAGTTGTTGTGGCTGATGAAAAAGGCAATGTGTTGCACACAGAACTTGTTGCAGATATTGGCAGCGAACCCAACTACGAAGCTGCTGTACAAGTACTTTCATAAAGACTTCAACGAGTAGATACTCGTAAAAAGCCCGTCTCGATCACTTCGAGGCGGGCTTTTTCATTTACAGAAGTGTGTCAATTCCCATCGTGAGTCGTTGCGGCAACTGAGCCACCTTGCGACACGCAAGAACTACCCCTGGCATAAAACTCACGCGGTCGTGCGAATCGTGACGAATAGTGAGAGTTTGACCCGTGGTTCCCATGATCACTTCTTGGGATGCAGTCATTCCCACCATACGTACACCGTGCACTCTGATTCCTGCTGGCCCCTCGCCACCGCGTGCACCAGGAAGAACTTCGTGCTTGGTGGGATCTGCGGCCCACTCTTGGCTCGCTGCCGCCATACGTTGCGCTGTTGCTAACGCGGTACCACTTGGTGCATCAGCTTTGGCATTGTGATGGAACTCAATGATTTCTGCGGTCTCAAAATATGGCGCAGCTTGCTCGGCAAACTTCATCATCAACACTGCTCCAATGGCAAAGTTTGCCGCGATGAGACAGTTGCTTCCCGTAAACGATGCACCAAACGCGGCGATGTCATCATCTGAAAAACCTGTGGTACCCACCACTGCATGCATGCCATGCAGTGCAAGCCAGGGCAAGGTGGTGCGTGCGGCATCGGCCACGGTGAAATCCACCACCACATCACATCGCGCATCGGCAAGAGCCTTCAAGTCGCTTTCAATAGTGAGGCCATGAACAAGACCGCCGCTGCGGACAATGTCCACAGCGGCGGCAAGTTCTAGTCCTTCTGCGGCTGCAACAGCGTCACACACTGTTGCACCCATCCGGCCAGCGGCCCCGACAACTCCCACACGAATCATGGGAGTAACGGTAGTCGTTGGAAGTCTCTAGCGACGGCGACGATTACGGTCGCCACCACGCTCATTGCGTGTGTCGGGACCAAGATCACCTAGTTCAGAACGAAGTTCGCTCTCGAATTCATCTTCGAAAGAGACTTCAACAGGTCCGTCTTGACGCGGCTCACGTGGTTCACGCGGTTCACGTGGGCCACGATCGCGGTCACGGTCACGATTGCGTGGGCCGCGATCATCACGACCGCCACGATCATCACGATCACGACGCTCGCGCGGGCCACGGTCTCCACCGCCGCCTCCGCCGCCACCAGGAATGTCATTTCCATCGGCGTCAACTGGAGTCAAGCTGACCTTGCCCTTGTCGTCGACATCGTCAACACGTACACGAACAACATCTCCCAATGTCAAGACATCTTCCACGTTGTTCACGCGCTGTCCGTTACCCAACTTGGAGATATGGATCAAACCATCACGTCCAGGCAAGATATTGACGAACGCGCCAAACTTGGTAGTGCTGACAACACGACCGTCATAGATCGCATTGAGTTCTGCCGTTGGAGGATCAACAATTGCAAGAATGCGGGCCTTGGCATCTTCCACGCGGAAGTTGTCAGGTGAACCCACAGTCACAATGCCTACTGCGCCGTCATCGCTCACTGCAATGTCGGCACCGGTCTCTTGAGAAATGGTGTTGATGACTTTGCCCTTTGGCCCAATCACTTCGCCAATCTTGTCCATAGGAATTGTGAACGACACAATCTTTGGTGCAGTCTCTGCAACTTCGGTGCGTGGTGCAGCCAAAGCTGCATTCATCGAAGCGAGAATTTCCATACGCGCATCACGTGCTTGCTGAAGTGCAGCAGCCAAAACATCGGCGGGAATTCCATCGATCTTGGTATCAAGCTGCAAGGCAGTCACTGCATCTTCGGTTCCTGCAACCTTGAAGTCCATGTCGCCAAAGGCGTCTTCGGCTCCAAGAATGTCGGTCAAAGTGAGGTACTTGCCTTCTGCGTAAATCAATCCCATTGCGATACCGGATACGGGAGCCTTAATGGGCACACCAGCATCCATCAACGACAAACTTGATGAACAAACTGAAGCCATCGATGTTGAACCATTCGAGGACAACACTTCGCTCACCAAACGAATTGCGTAGGCAAATTCTTCTTGGCTTGGCACAACTGGAAGCAATGCACGCTCAGCGAGTGCACCGTGTCCGATTTCGCGACGCTTTGGTGTTCCTACTCGACCAGTTTCACCATTTGCCCAAGGAGCCATGTTGTAGTGGTGGATGTAACGCTTTTCGTTATCTGGACCCAATGTGTCCAACATTTGATTCATACGTGGCATCGCCAACGTACATACGTTCAACACTTGTGTTTCACCGCGCTGGAACAAGCCAGTTCCATGTGCTGCGGGCAGTGTGCCCACTTCTGAGGAAAGCGCACGCAAATCGCGGGGACCGCGACCATCAATGCGGATGCCGTCTTCAACAACGCGCTTGCGCACCAATTTCTTGGTAAGGCTGCGTACTGCTTCTTTGACGGCTTTTTCTTGTCCAGCAAACTCGGCGCCTGCAGCACACAATTCAGCAACGGTGTCGGCAGCTGCAGCATCGGTTGCTGCATTGCGATCGGCCTTCAATGCGATGGTGATTGCAGTAGCCAATTTTGGTGTTGCA
The DNA here is from genome assembly GCA_044239355.1 of Ilumatobacteraceae bacterium. Classification (GTDB taxonomy): domain Bacteria; phylum Actinomycetota; class Acidimicrobiia; order Acidimicrobiales; family Ilumatobacteraceae; genus UBA2093. Next base: position 38,232 of record JBIIBO010000001.1, on the reverse strand, counting down.
ACTTTTTCCACTGCAGCAAAAATCTCATCGCTGTAGTCACGCACTGGTGTGTACTCCAAAGGTGCAATGGGACCGCGGGTTGCGATCACGCTTGCAGCCAACTGGCGCTGAAGGGCAATGGATTCTTTGATCCACTTCTTAGATGTTTCAAGACCATCGGCGATGACTTGTTCGGACACCTTTGGTGCACCATCTGCGTAGAACTCAAATGACTTTTCTGTGCCACCTGCTTCCACCATCATGATGGCAACGTCTCCGTTGTCCAGTTCACGACCAGCAACAACAATTTCAAATGTTCCGTTATTGCCTTCTGCGTATGTGGGGTGAGGAATCCATTCGCCATCTTGTGAGTACGCCATACGTACTGCACCAATGGGTCCTTCGAATGGGATACCGCTAATCATCAGCGCAGCAGATGATGCGTTGATTGCGATGACGTCGTGTGGGTTTTCCATATCGACGCCCACCACAGTGATGACAACTTGTGTCTCATTGCGGTAGTCATCGGGGAAAGCCGGACGAAGTGGACGGTCAATCAAACGACAGGTCAAGATGGCCTGCTCTGATGGGCGCCCTTCACGGCGGAAAAATGCACCAGGAATTTTTCCTGCTGCATAAGCACGCTCTTCTACGTCAACGGTGAGTGGAAAAAAATCAATTCCATCACGTACACCGCGAGCGGCATTTGCGGTTGCAAGCACGATTGTGCCATCAATCGATGCAACGACTGCACCTTGTGATTGAGTTGCAAGTTTGCCAGTCTCAAAAGACATGGTCTTATCGGAACCCGAAACGGGTGCCGAAACACGAATGGCGTCAGCCATGGGAACTCCCTTTGTTATGTGATGTCTTCTTCACCCACTACAAGCCGGTTCCCAGTCGGCAATCCCGCCCCATGGCGCGGAACTCTCGACTGACAACCGACAACAAAAATGTGACGGTGAGAAGACGTGTGGTTTTAACGGCGAAGGCCGAGCTTTGCCAACAGTTCGCGGTAGCGAGCAATGTCGCGATCGCGGACATAGTCGAGCATGCGGCGACGACGACCCACCAACATCAACAAGCCGCGACGGCTGTGGTGATCTTTGGGGTGAGTCTTCAAGTGATCGGTGAGGTGGTTGATGCGATCGGTAAGGAGCGCAATCTGCACATCGGGAGATCCCGTGTCGGTACCGTGCTGACGGTATGTGGCAATGGTGTCGTTCTTCGACATAGTGAGCCTCTATTCCTTTGATGAGAGAGGGCGTCACGGCCAACCTTTGGCAATGACATCACACGCGAGCCGGAGCCTGCGAGGACCCTTTCAGGCTACGAGGTTGTCCACAGCCCCTACAACCCCCCAAGGGTGATTCATAGGGTTGTAGCCTCAGCAGTGTGTTCACCGGAATTGTGGAAGAAAAAGGGGCAGTTCAAGCCATTAATGGTCCTCGTTTGACCATTTCTGCCATAACAGTGCTGGAAGATTCAGGTATCGGGGCCTCTATTGCGGTCAATGGCTGTTGTCTCACCGTGGTGGAAAAAGGTGACAACTGGTGGACCGCAGATGTCTCTGATGAAACCTATGCCCGCACCAACTTGGGGCATCTCTCCCCTGGTGATCCGGTGAATCTTGAACGTCCGATGGTGGCCAATGGTCGCTTTGGCGGCCACATCGTGTTGGGTCATGTGGATGCAGTGGGAACAATTGTGCAACCTGTACCTCAGTTAGTGGTGAGAATTCCTGAAGAACTCATGCGTTACGTGGTGGAAAAAGGAAGTTGCACTGTCGATGGCATCAGCCTCACAGTATTCAATATCACCCGCGACACTTTTGAAGTTGCAGTGATTCCTCATACCGCCGAAGTGACCACCTTGGGTCACCGCGCAGTGGGCGATGCAGTGAATATTGAAATTGATGTTCTTGCAAAGCATGTAGAACGATTGATGCAGGCACAGAAATAACATGGCTGAGCTCTCTGATCTCAGAAAAAGCATTGACGCCATCGACGCCGCAATCGTGGAGTTATTGGCCCAACGCATGCAAGTGTGCCGTGACGTTGCAGAACTCAAAGAACACACTGGGGCCGCAGTCATTCAACCTCAACGCGTACGTGATGTATTGGCGACACGCCGCCAATGGGCAATCGATGCTGGAGTGGACGCAGACTTTGCAGAACAACTGTTTCGTATCTTGTTGTCGGAAACACATCGCATTGAAGTTGCTGAATCTCTCGACGAACCTGCACCCATTAAGCATGCCGGTACTACTGAGCGCAGTGAGCTTGACACTGTTGCCTGTCGCATTGACCATGTAGTGGTAGCAGTAGCCGACCTTGTTGCGGCCACCGAATTTTTTACAGAGATGGGCTTTCGCACCTATGTCACCGACGATGCCGATGTCATCAATGCTGAAGCTGGTGGTGTCACGGTGGTACTTGTCGGGCCAGGGCACAATCCGGCTGTACATACCCAACTTGCACAACACGGCTCTGGTGTTCAGCACATTGCCATTGAAGTATTAAATGCCGGGTTCACCAGAGACGCCCTCGATGCTGCGGGTGTTCCCCGCCTCACCGATGTCATCGTGGATGCACACGGTCATGAACAAGTCTTTACGGCCTTAGATCCCGCAACCGGGGTGCAATTGAGCTTTATTAGTCGCACTGGACATCGTGTACCAATGGGAAGCCACAATGTGTCGGCGATGTTCGAAGCCATCTCCAACATCGAATCCGAGTAAAAAACCTTCTACACTGAAGATTGCTCGGTCTACATGGCTGCTCACGAACACTCTCTAACTCGTTCGTAGAAGTCGACCGGCACTGGCATAACCCATTGGATCGCAACCGCCTGAAAGGTGTCGTTTTGTTACGCCAGTTTTCCCAAGAAGACCTTTTGTCTTCGTACCCCCTAGAACCCTCGTTGATCAACGACCTCATTCATGCACCTTTGGATGAGTTAATGATTCGCGCACAACACGTGCGCAATGCTGCTCATGGATCCCGCATCACTTTTTCTCCGAAGGTCTTCATTCCTCTCACCATGTTGTGTCGCGATAAGTGCGGCTATTGCACGTTTGCCCAACCACCAGCTCGACTAGAAAAGCCTTATCTCACGCCTGATGATGTTCTTGCCATTGCACGACAAGGTGCGCGCAACGGATGTCATGAAGCACTTTTCACTTTGGGCGAGCGCCCTGAACTTCGTTACGACGTTGCAGCCACATGGCTCAAAGAACACGGTTATGACTCAACAGTGCATTACCTGGCAGAAATGGCACAACTTGTTCTGCAAGAAACTGGTCTTCTCCCCCACGCCAACGCAGGCGCACTCTATGAAGACGAGTTAGCCATGTTGCGTCGCGTATCACCTTCACAAGGCATGATGCTCGAGTCATTGCGTGATGATTTGGAATGTCACCGCGGCGCACCCGACAAAGAACCGCAACGACGCATCAACACTTTGTGTATTGCGGGAGAATTGTCTATTCCATTTACGTCCGGAATTTTGGTCGGTATCGGAGAAACTCGACAAGATCGCATCGATGCGTTACATCTTTTGGCCGCAGCACATGCCAAGTACGGCCATGTGCAAGAAGTCATCGTGCAAAACTTTTTACCAAAACCAGGCACCGCGATGCACAAAGCACGTCCGTGCCCAGAAGATGAATATCTCTGGTCTATTGCAGTTGCTCGATTGATCTTGCCTCCAGAAATCCATCTTCAAGCACCTCCTAATCTTTCCGACGATTTTGCGGTGTTATTAGACGCAGGTATTGACGACTGGGGTGGCGTCTCGCCCGTCACTGCCGATCACGTCAACCCCGAGCGTCCGTGGCCAGAACTTGATCGACTGCGCACCGTGACCGAAGCACGCGGCTTTGCGTTAGCGCCACGTCTCACTGTGTATCCAGAATTTGTTCGCACACCTGAAAAATGGTTAGACCCCGCACTGCAATTCCCAGTGCAAGATCGCAGCGATGCTGAAGGTCTGGGTCGTGATGATCCCGGTGCCATCTGGCCAGAAAAAGTAACAGCTGCAGATGTCGTGCTTGACGGTGCCGAAGTTGTGCTCGTGGGACACAAATCCACGCAGTGGTATTCGGGTTCCAATGTGCGCCCAATGACTTTGGTGCCACACAGTGCACCCACTGCCACGGGGCGAATTGCCGAAATTGTGGAGGGCCATCGCAACGGACAAGAACTTGGTGAACAAGAAGTGGTTGACCTGTTTCGTGCTCGTGGACCCGAAGTGGGATTTTTGGCCGACTACGCAGATGAATTGCGTTATCGCGCCGTCGGCAACACCGTCACATGGGTACATAACCGAAATATCAACTACACAAATGTGTGCACATACAAATGCAAGTTCTGTGGTTTTTCCAAAGGCCCCCTGAGTCTCAACCTTCGCGGTACGCCATACCTCCTCACACTTGACGACATTGCAGACCGTGCACGAGAAGCATCACTGCTGGGGGCAACAGAAGTCACCCTGCAAGGTGGAATTCATCCCGACTTTGATGGTGACTACTACATCGATGTCACACATGCAGTAAAAAACGCTGTCCCCGATATGCACGTGCACGGTTTTACAGCACTAGAAGTCACAGAGGGCGCCACTCGCAATGGTGAAACATTGCGTGATTATCTCATTCGGCTTAAAGATGCCGGATTGGCATCGTTGCCCGGAACGGCAGCAGAAATTTTGGATGACGATGTGCGTGCGGTTATTTGTTCCGACAAGGTGAACACCGAAGAATGGCTGGAGTGCCATCGTCAAGCACACAGCATTGGACTTCATTCCAACATCACCATCATGTACGGCAGTGTGGAACATCCAGAATCATGGGCAAAGCACTTTATGGTCACACGCGAGTTACAAAAAGAAACCGGCGGATTCACCGAGTTCATTCCTTTGCCATTCGTGCACATGGCCTCGCCCATCTACCTACAGAGAAAATCACGTCGTGGACCCACATTCCGCGAAACAATATTGATGCATGCCATCGGCCGCATTTTCTATGACGGCCTTATCGACAACGTGCAAGTGAGCTGGGTCAAAATTGGTACTTCTGGAGCCGCACAACTTTTACAAGCTGGCTGCAATGACCTAGGTGGAACCTTGATGGACGAGAACATTTCTCGTGCCGCGGGTGCCAATCATGGCCAAACAATGACCGAAGGACGTTTTGGCGAAATCATTGCTCCACTGCGTCGCACGTTGGCCCAACGCAATACCGCATACAAGTTGCTGTCGCCTACTTAGACAACATCATTGCGACGTGCCAACACTGCAGAACGTGCGTGTTCGATGTCTTTTTCCAGTTGCACTTTCAATTCATCAATGCCGCCGAACTGTCGTTCACTGCGTAAAAACGAAAGGAACTGCACAGATGCAGTTTCGCCATAGAGATCCCCGGTGAAATCCAACAGATATGCCTCAAGAAGTGAGTAACCCTGGCTGGAATAAAACGTTGGCCGCCGGCCCAAGTTGATGGCGCAAGGATGTTGTGCACCATCAGAGCGCCGATACATGCCGGCGTATACGCCATCGGACGGTAAACAAATTCCCTCTGGAATTGAGACATTGGCAGTCGGGAAACCAATTGTGCGTCCACGTTGATCACCTTGGGTGACTGTGCCACGCACTTCATGGGCACGACCCAACATGCGAGTGGCAACATCTATATCTCCACCAGCTAACGCACGCCGAATGGCGGTGGAACTCACAGGTTCATCTACTCCATCAGCACGCGGTATCAACACAATGGGTTCACACACAAAATCGTGACGTTGACCCATCTCGCGTAACAAAGTGATGTTGCCTTGTCGTTTGTGGCCGAAATGAAAGTCTTCCCCCACGATGACTGCCTCTACACCCAAAGCATCCACAAGAACTCGTTTCACAAAATCAACGGGTGTCTCTTGTGCTTGCGATTCATCAAACGAGACAACAACGACAGCATCAATACCTGTTTCGGCTAATAGTTCGCGCTTTTGGTCTTCGTTTGTCAACATCTTTGGCGCAGCATCAGGGCGCACCACAGAGGCAGGATGACGATCAAAGGTGACTACAACACTGAGCGCATCGGTGAGCCGTGCACGTCGAATGACTTGTTGGATGACTGCTTGATGACCGCGATGCACTCCGTCATATGCGCCAATAGTGAGCACGCACCGCCGATTGGGCCACGGTGAAATAGAGAGATCAGTGACTACTTGCAAGGAGGCACACGCTATCTGCCACCAAAGACCACAGTGGGCTTGGCTAATGTCTCGCGCCATTTTTCAAACACGGCAATCAGTTCACCTGCTTCATCAAGCGCAGCCCAGGGTCCATCACCAGGCCATGCCTCTCGCACACGCCCAAACAACACGTCATCAATTTCTTCGGCCGACAACACATGTTGTTCCATCCCTCGCACTGCCTCAACCACAGGAAGCATGACGGGATCTTCCAAAGTGGATGATTCTTCAATTGAATAAGGCCCTATTGCGTGTCGACGTAAAGATCGAATATGGGCCCCGCCGCCGAGCAAAGTTCCAAGGTCAGCGCCGAGAGTACGCACATAAGTCCCTCCCCCGCATCGCACCATTGCACGCAACACCATCGGGTCATCGGTGGGCTCCACAACATAATCAAATACCTGAATGGGACGCGCGACTCGTTCTACTTCAATTCCTTGCCGTGCCAACTCATGCAGACGCACGCCATCAATACGCAATGCAGACACCATCGGCGGCACTTGCAAAATATCCCCCACTAAGTTTTCTGCAATTGCTGTGCGTGCACGATTGATATCAATCGGCCCCATCTCGTAACGCGCAGTGACTTCACCAGAATCATCAAGAGTGTTCGTCTCTGATCCAAACACAATCTCGCACGAATACTTTTTGTCCATTTCACCCATAAAACGAATGAGACGCGTGGCATTTCCTACTCCAATAACAAGTAAGCCTGTGGCATCTGGATCCAGAGTTCCTGTGTGACCAATGCGCTTTTCACCAAGATGTTTACGCAATGCATAGACAGCATCATGGCTTGTCATCGCAGGGGCTTTATCAATAAGCACGAGCCCATGGACCGTAGGCGGTCTACGTCTGGCCATGAACTATTGATCAGGAGTGGTGTCGGGCTTCTTTCGAAGAAGCTCTTCAATACGAGCTGCGCTTCGAATGACCTCGTCGGGCTTGAAAGAAAGAATCGGAGTTTTTCGCGCGTGCATTTGCCGATTGATCGAGGCCTGCATACGGGCACGATATTCCAGGAGCACTTCGATGACTTGCTCGTCATCTTCCTCGCCGAACATTGAATCGAAATACACAATTGCGCGGTTCATCTCGGGATCCACGTCAATGGCGGTAATCGTCACCAATTCGAGCCGTTCATCATCAATCCGGGTCAGCTCATCGGCAATCACCTCACGCAACACTTCAGAGAGGCGGGCAGTTCTGGGATAACCGTGAGACGAGCCGCCCTTAGGAGCGCGGCGGCCTGACCTTGGACGTTGCTTAGACACGACCTATACGATGGCACAACTATGACTGAATCGGCGACGCCCCCCGCACATAGCCCATCGAACATCCCTCCCTTTCGCTATACAGCGCGCTTGGCTGCCGATATTGAGTCCAAATGGCAAGATTGGTGGGAGACCGAAGGCACATTTCATACTCCCAACCCTGCCGGACCACTTGCTGATCTGGCGGCTTTGGGGTCAAAGCCCAAATCATTCATCGTGGATATGTTCCCTTATCCCTCCGGTGCAGGCCTACACGTAGGACATCCACTTGGTTACATCGGCACAGATGTCTATGCGCGTTTTAAGCGCATGAAGGGCTACAACGTGTTGCACACATTGGGCTATGACAGCTTTGGTCTTCCCGCAGAACAGCACGCCATCACCACAGGTATTCACCCACGCATTAACACTGAATCCAATATTGCCAATATGCGCCGACAATTGCGTCGCTTAGGTCTTGGACATGATTCACGACGCAGTGTGAGCACCACCGATGAAGACTTTTATAAGTGGACGCAATGGATTTTTCTTCAAGTACATGGTGCTTGGTATGACGAGACGCGCAATAAGGCACGCCCCATCCAGGAACTGATCGATGAATTCACTCAAGGCATTCGCGCCACACCAAGTGGTGCGCCGTGGTCAGAACTGACTTCCTCGCAACGCCACAACGTAATTGACGGTTACCGTCTCGCCTATCTCACCGATGCACCTGTGAACTGGTGTCCCGGCTTAGGAACGATTTTGGCCAACGAAGAAGTCACCGCCGACGGTCGCAGCGACATCGGGAACTATCCCGTGTTTAAACGCAACATGCGTCAATGGATGATGCGAATTACCTCGTATGCAGATCGACTCCTCGATGACCTTGATCGCCTTGACTGGCCAGAGCCAATCAAATTGATGCAACGCAATTGGATCAGTCGAAGCACTGGTGCCCGCGTGACTTTTCCCACCCCAGCAGGCGGCATTGATGTGTTCACCACACGACCCGACACTTTGTTTGGGGCAACCTTTCTTGTTCTCTCCCCAGAACATCCACTTGTTGCCTTGCTTTCTACTTCACAACAACGTGGCGCTGTTGAGACGTACTGTGCTGAAGCTGCAGCCCAGCAAGACAACGAACGCCAAGATGACTCGAAAGAAAAAACCGGTGTTTTCACGGGTGCAACTGCGACCAACCCAGTCAACGGCCAACAGATTCCCATTTATGTCGCTGATTACGTCTTGATGGGCTACGGCACAGGCGCCATCATGGCGGTTCCAAGTGGTGATCAACGAGACTTTGAATTCGCACGTGCCTACAACTTGCCCATTGTTGCTACGGCTATGCCTCCTGCATCATGGTTTGAACAACACGACATAGCACCAAGTAGTGATTGTGCAACGTGGCCATGTGCATTTACTGGCGATGGTGAATACATCGATTCTGCCAATGAGTTCGTCAGTTTGAATGGCCTCACATCTATCGAAGAAGCCACATCACGCATTGTGGAATGGCTCACTGCTCATCAACTTGGAGAAGGCACCACCACCTACCGCTTGCGCGACTGGTTGTTCTCGCGTCAACGCTATTGGGGTGAACCATTCCCCATTGTTTATGACGAAGAAGGCAATGCACATGCCGTTCCCGAGCAAGAACTTCCTGTCTTGCTTCCCGAACTTGCAGACTTCAAACCCACAGCTCTTGATCCCAACGATGCACACAGTGACCCCATTCCCCCGTTAGCGCGCATCACCGATTGGATGCAGGTCACATTGGACTTGGGCGATGGCCCGCGTACGTATCGTCGTGAAGTCAACGTCATGCCTCAGTGGGCTGGATCGTGTTGGTATGAGATGCGTTATCTCGATCCCACCAATACAGAACGCTTCGTGGATCCAGATGTAGAGCGTTATTGGATGGGCCCCGAACACGAAGGGCACACAGGTGGAGTTGATTTGTATGTGGGTGGCGTGGAACATGCTGTTCTCCACCTGTTGTACTCACGTTTTTGGCACAAAGTTCTTTATGACCTTGGCCATGTATCCAGCGAAGAGCCATTCCATCGCCTGTTTAACCAGGGCTACATCCAGGCATACGCATATCGCGACGAACGCGGCCAAGCAGTTCCTGCAAGCGAAGTCATCGAAGCTGATGGCCACTATGAGTGGAATGGCGAAACGGTTGTTCGCGAATACGGCAAGATGGGCAAGAGCCTCAAGAACATCGTTACACCTGATGAGATGTACGAAGAATTCGGTGCTGACACTTTCCGTCTGTATGAAATGGCAATGGGACCACTTGATGCATCACGACCTTGGAATACACGCGACGTTGTGGGAATGCAAAGATTCCTCCAACGCTTGTGGCGCAACATCATCGATGAGGACACGGGCAACTCGATAGTTGTCGATGACCCAGCACCCGAAGAACTTCTGCGTCACCTTCATCGCACCATCGCTGGTGTGGAATCCGATATGAACGGGCTGCGCTTCAACACAGTGATTGCCAAGTTGATCGAATTCAATAACGCACTCACTCAACATGTCACAACAACTCATTCATCTCCACGAGCACTCATTGAGCCACTTGTGCAGATGCTCTCGCCACTGTGTCCCCACTTGGCAGATGAACTGTGGTCTCGTGTGGGCAAAAGTGCCACAGTGACCTATGTTCCCTTCCCAGTGGCTGACCCAGCACTTCTTGCTGAGGACACCATCGAGATTCCTGTACAGATCAATGGAAAAGTGCGTGGCCGCATCATGGTTGCTCTTGACGCCAACGAACACACCCTTTTAGAAATGGCTCGCGGCGTGGAATCCGTCGCTGCATCTCTCGAGGGCAAGACCATTGTGAAAACCGTTGTGGTCCCTGGCCGCATGGTCAACATTGTGGTGAAATAAACCCAATCCACACACGCAGGATTACCCACATGTGCCGGCCCAGTGGGCTAAACATGTTCCGTGTCAATGAGCAAAGTGAAAAAGCAATAGACGATGGAAAGAGTTCTCGGTCTCGCAAGTGTTGTGCTCAGCATCAGCTTTATCTGGCCACAGGTGTGGCGCTCCCTACGTCACAACACCACCCATGGCATCTCGCCCTTTGGACTCGTGCACGGCCTCATTGGGGCCACGCTTTGGTTGAGTTACGGAATTAATGAACGTATCGCACCGGTAGCGATTGCAAACACATCATTTCTCACCGCACAAAGTCTCATTATCTTTGTTGCGTACAAAAATGGCCACATCGATCGTCGTGTTATCTCGGCTGCATATCTCGTGGTGCTTGCCATATTGGTGTTCATGACTCCCCTGCCTGAATCGTTCATTGGAATTACTGCCGTTCTCATCAGTGGCAGCGCCATCATTCCGCAGTTCATTCATGTGCTGCGCACCGACAATCTTCACGGCATCTCTTTGACTAGTTACACATTGACCATCATCACATGCACGGTGTGGCTGCTCTACGGGTTTGTGATCTCAGACTTTATGATTTCTGCGCAGAACTTTGTGGCGATACCCATCATGTTGTTCATTACCCACAAAGCATGGCGCTGGAGGCAGCAGCACTCCGAGTTGTCGGTTTCCTAATCGAAGTATCGACTCATTGCCGCAATCTTTTGCGGATCTGGTCGACCATCTTCAAACAGCACAAGACGAGTCACACCTTCTGCAACAAGTTCCTGATACAGACTGTTTTCCGGATCACCATATTCGGGCACGAATGGCGCCCACACCGAGACATCTAGATCTCCACGATTTCCGCTTGCCTCACGCGCGGCATGGAGTATGTCGCGTCGCTCGGGATGATTCCACCGCGTATTCACTCCATCGAGGTGTTCGCCAGCAATACGAGCAAGTCCAATACTGTTAGTGCCTGCGATGATGCGAGGGGCAACCGTAGGTCGTGGAAATCCTCGAAAGTCTTCATGGCGATTGTCAGCCCACACACTTCTCATCACTTCTACTGACTCCAGCAGTTTGTGATGTCGTGCACTCATCGTGGGAAGCATGTCAATTCCCAAGGCTCGCTGTTCGGCTCCCCAAGGACTTTTCGGTGATGCACCTGCACCCACACCCAATGTCAATCGACCCCCAGAGACTTCTTGCAATGTAGAGACAATGTTGGCCAACAAACCAGGATGACGATTATTGATGTTGGTGACCAACGTTCCAAGTTTGATGGTGGGCACAATATGAGCCCATGCGGTCAAAGTGGTAAAGCACTCGGGCATAGTGTCGGACTGAAACATCTCTCCTGAAAAATGATCCAAGTTCCACAATGTGTCAAAGCCTGCTTCTTGCGCCGCACGAACAGATTCTTCAATGAGTGACCATGGGCCAGAGCCCTGATTGATTTGAAAATCAATAATCATTTCTTTCCTCCACCCAACGCTCACTCATAAACGGCCAGATGCCATACATTTCTTGCACAAACTGTGTTGTATCGCGCTGGCGAGCCCACACACGTAGTGAACCCTGCATCCAATGCCTCTTAATCGTGGAATCGTAGATCTCACCAAATCGTTCACGCGGCAATGTTGAGGAACGCCGAGGGGCTTGGGCGATTATTGACGTTCCATCGTCTGTGTGATCCACACTTGCCACATGACGAAGGCGCGAGAGCACTGCTAGTTCATCACGTCGTGGCGTATGACCCACCTGCATCATTGCTGCCCATGCAGCACCACCAGTGATGTCATCGAGCACAACACCTGAGCGATGCGTGCCATTCACTATCGAAATTGCGCTCTCAAGTGCTGCGGCACACATACGACCCACAATTTCGTCATGTTGGGAAACTTCTGTTGCAGTGTGTGCAAAAACAGGTGCAAACCCACCGTGTGTATCTGCAAAATCAATGAGCGACCCATGTGGTGCGGTCATCAATGTTTCCCATAAGCGAATGACTCCCAACAGACGCACATTGTCATCAAGTGCACCAAGATCATCCATCGCAAGTCCATGCATAGCCAGGCGTGTGCGGTGTGTTGTCGCATCCCAGTACAAGCCCAAGAACCGGCCTTCAATCGTTGCGCGGCCCTGTGTTGCGCGACTCACCAATTCGGCTAGGTCTGCAACAGTGGCACCCGTCCACCCCGCATCGACCACTACATGGTGTCCTGGCGAAAGCATTCCTACGGTGTCGAGATACCCCAGCACACGTTCACGCAGTTTCTCCGATGCGTCCAAGATGTGTTGTTCGTTCTGAAGAACTATCTCACGTGCAGTATCGGCATCAACTACATCATCAGATGCATACGTCGACACCAAGGTGCAGCCGAAACGTTCGCCCAATTGTTGAATGGTGAGTTGTTCGTGTTGATCCACAAATCGCAATGCCACTGCATCATCAACAACAGTGAGGTTGGCGCGACCAAAGACAGAACGAGAAAACGCCAAATAATGACCAGGAGTATCTGTGATGGCTGCGGAAGTCTGCGACCACACCTGGTGGGCAAGCCACCCATCACGGGCAGCAAAATACACACCAGCCACTTCGCGTTGGGAAAGTACTGTGCGCACATCTCGTATTTGTGCAGCAACAAGTACAGCTAGTGCGCCTGCGCCAATACTGTGTGCGCTGTCCCAGCCAGACACGTATGTCTCATCGCGCAGTGTCGCTTCAATGCGTGACAGTGGAAGCACGTCTGGAGAAGTGTTTTCCATATTGCGATGTGTCACTCTCATACGAGGATCACGATATGTAGCAATGCCTAATCGACTTGGCTGAGTAACGTCGGCCGCTACATCATCGCCCACATGAAGAATTTTTCGTGGCGTAACGCCAGTGATCTCCAGCACTTCGCGCCACAGTCGCCCATTGTGCTTTAAGCCTCCATGTTCACAACTGACCATCACCTCTGATTGCAGAAGAGAGGTGAACCCTGCGCGATGCGCCATCTCCACCAATTGAGAAGCCGGCATGTAATTGTCACTCACGACCAGGAGCGCAATGCCTCGCGTGCGCGCCTCATTGAAAAGTTCACTTCCAAACGGCACAGCCTGTGCTGCATCTACCTCTGCAGCACATTCGGCAAGACGTGCAACTTCTGTCTCAGCAAGGGACAACTTCATACCAAGCGCTAATTCGCCGAGCACCTCAACATGGGTCACATCGCGGTACTTGTCATCTTCGAGTGCCGCCGTGCGCGCACGCTGTTCAGCACGTACTCGTTGCAATCCATACCCACGCCACCGTGGTCCATGTTCGTGCATAAGCCTGCGTTCGACCTCGGCAAATACATGAGTGGGCTGTGCGACGTTGCGCGTGACCAGAGTGTCAAAAAAATCAAGCGTCAACAGTTCGATGTGCTTGTGTTGGTCAAGTAATTCTTGTGCACTGCGCCACATAACTAACGCCCTGTCGCTCGACGCACACGACGCACCACACCACGAAACCCCGCAGAAGGGTGACGCACAACCCGCACCACTCGCCCACACTGGCGCGCCACAAATGAACGACGCACTGGCTGATTAGCAATGAGTACTTGTGCCTCGTGGCGTTCAAATTCCTCATGTGCACTCTTTGCCGCCTCACCCTTGTTGACTCCGTCGGGTGTGGACTCTGACATCCAGCGTTCATGCAATAGCACCTTGGTCTCACGATGACGATCACGACCAACAGTGATTGAGTTTCCTGTCGCGACATCACTCTCCGGTGTGCGGATGTGATAGTTCGCAAGACGTTCGGGCACAAATACAAATGGGCCGGCAGTCACTGCACGCAAGTTGAATTCCCAGTCACCTAATACTGGCAACGTTGCATCAAACATGCCCACGTTGTGCAACAACGATCGTCGAAACAAAGCGGCAATCGGTGGAAACGTATTGTTTCCCAACATTGCGTCAAAAGTTAATCGTTCTTGAGTGAGATAGAAATCTTCCGAGACTTGTGGTCGCAATGTTTTGCCACGCGAGAGCTCATGAATCTTTGTCACTCCAGTGACTATTGCGGCGGCATCACGATGCGATGTCATTGCAGTCACTGTGCGTTCTAGAAATGCAGGCTTCCACGTGTCGTCGTCATCGTGAATCACGAAATATTCAGACCTCGAGGACTGAAGAGCGATATTGGATGCCTCTTCCATTCCTACGCGATCGTCAAGATGAAGAACGTGGATGTTGGTGCCCGGTGATGCGAGACGCGCGATCGCAACCACATCATCTACCGGGGTAGGCGCACCGCCGTTGTTCACAACTACTACAGACCAATCTGTAAAGGTCTGCTTCTGAACGCTCGTCAAAGCCCGAGCAAGCATCACTGGACGTTCATACGTCCTCATTACAACAGTCACTAACGACATTTGGTGGAGCTGAGGGGAATTGAACCCCTGACCTCTTGCATGCCATGCAAGCGCTCTGCCAACTGAGCTACAGCCCCAAAAACTGGGAAGCCTTACCTTACCAAGACCAAGTTGGTCGTCACCAAGAAATAGGGGTCAGGTCCTTATACAGGCGCTCAATTTCATAGAAACGCCGGGCTTCGTCGGCAAAGACGTGGACCACCACATCGCCGTAGTCCACCAAGACCCACTGCTTCTCACGCACTCCCTCGGAACGCAACGGTCCACGACCGATGGTCTCGCGCACCTCACCCAACATCGAATCAACAATCGCACCTACTAGACGCACATTGGATGCCGAGGCAATCACGAAATATTCAGTGATCCCCACGATGTCTCCCACGTGGAGAATCAAGATGTCTGACCCCTTTTTGTCATCAATGATGCGCGCCGCCAATACAGCGAGATCGAGGGAATCGTTGGCAGGCGCAGAAGTCACTGTGCCACCGTAGTCGTGGTCATGCCCCCTGCACCAAGAAACGCAACAAACTCATTCCCCAGCACGATGCGCACATTCACACCATTAATGCGTTCAAGGGTCTCCACAATCTCAATCGGGCCAATGAGGCCGATATAGGTCTCCACCTCGGAACGAGCAATGGAATCATTGACGTAGGCAATTGTCTTTTCGGCCGGGGCATCAGATGTTTGCCGCACTAGCACCACATTTGCTCCTGCATATGCCAAGCGCGTAACTGCCTCTTGGGCATACGTGGTGTTGTTGAACGGCACATCAACCATCACGGTCAAGTTGTTGGAGACTAAACGCATCGCCGATGGCGCAACACTCGCCATCACCATCAACACCTCTCCACCATCGAGGCTGTAGAGATCAACTGAGTTGGGATTACGTTGCACATCTGTAATTCGTGTCGCATTGAATTGCCATACATCAACACGTCCCGACAGCATTCCCGCTAAAAACTCTTGCACTGTGGTGGGTGGCTCGGCATCGGAATCATCTCTTGTGACTGTTGTGGGAGAAGCCCCATCTTGGGATTGTTCATCAGATGTTCCCGCACCTGCGCGACTCACCGCCGTCCACAAAGATTTTATTGCTGCAAAACGAGTGGATTCATCCAGACCAACTTGCGACGACACAAGGCCGGTTGCAATTTTGTCTGGTGTCACCGTGGTTGCTCCAGCTTCAATCACCACCACTTGCGCGCCGGCCACATCAGCATTAATGACA
This sequence comes from Ilumatobacteraceae bacterium, assembly GCA_044239355.1. GTDB lineage: Bacteria > Actinomycetota > Acidimicrobiia > Acidimicrobiales > Ilumatobacteraceae > UBA2093. The sequence goes on along the minus strand of JBIIBO010000001.1, from coordinate 22,214 downwards.
GGTTGTGTAAGCGTGATGGATTGTGTGCCTACTTCTTGTAATTCCATTGCAAATTCAGCAGCGCTGTGCACAGATGATGAATCAACAGTGATGTTCAAAAGATCTTCTACATCGATGCGCACAGCATCAAGGCCACCAGTTACAAATGAGTCACCCAATCTTCGCGGTGCGACATCTGCACCCACATCGGCTGCCGAACCCACAGGAAGAGAAATGATTGTGCCACCTTGTGCATTGGGTGCAAGAGCAAAAAGTGCAAGCGTGGACACTTCGTTGCGTGCATTTGTCAATGCCACAAGATGTACAGGAGTTGAAGGAATACGAATGACATCGGAGGACTCCACATTTTGGCCACCCGAATCATTGAGAAGCATGTTGGTACCCAACACCAATCCACTAGGTAAAGACACCACAGTGATTGCCGACGTCACACACGCGGCAATGAGTCGCCGACGACGACGTGCGGGAATTGCGGTCATCTTGGGCCTCGATACACATCATGGGCTGCAATGAATTGGGCAACGGCATCCGACGTCAGATGAGCGATGGAATCTCCACGTGATGCCAACTCTCGAATCTGGCTACTTGATACATCTACGGGATTCATCTCGACATATATGGAATCAGATGGAAGAACAGATTTGGGTAATGGTGCATACGGGCGGGTCACCACCACCACTGTGGCAAGTGCAAAAATCACCTCGGGCCGATGCCATGTGGCGCCTATGGCGGCAGCCGAATCCTGACCCACAATCACATAGAGATCGACATCGGGTCGCTCGCTATGGATCTCTTCCAATGTGTCGGCGGTATAGCTGGGACCACCTCGACGAATCTCTCGATCATCCACTGTGAATCCTGCGTGACCTGCCACCAGATGCTCCACCATCTCTTGGCGCATGGCAGCTGGAGTGACGACTCGTTGATCCGATTTTTGCCAGGGGTCATTGGCCACCACGAAGAGAATTTCCTCAAGTCCCACTTGGGATGCCACAGCCTGGGCGGCACACAGATGCCCTAGATGAGGCGGGTCAAAGGTGCCTCCAAAGAGACCCACTTTTGTTGGCGTCAATTCAGGCACGAGGCGAGTGTAGAACGAGCAATTGCAGAACTACCTGCACTTGGCGAGAAAGGACAAAATTGGGTCTAGTCAAGACCTTGATGCCGTGTTATTGTCATCAATCCCCCCTCAAGAAGGTTTCCTTTTTGACTAACCCCCAGATTGTGCCCATTGCCACCTCGTCAATGGGAACAACGACTACGAAAACACGGTTGAACACAGCATCATGAACGACTCAATTGGTCTCTATCTCAACGACATCGGCAAGGTTGCTTTGTTGACCGCCGAAGACGAGCGCGAACTGTCCAAAGCCATTGAGGCAGGCCGTGACGCAGCAGCAAAACTTGAAGCCGGCGAGCGCGGAGCAGCCCTTCGCCGCGACCTCCGCAATGCAGCCATTGCAAAGGATCGCTTTATTCGCTCAAACCTTCGTTTGGTGGTCTCGATTGCACGTCGCTACCCGCTTCCCCAAGGTATGGATCTTTTGGATCTCATCCAAGAAGGCAACCTCGGGCTCGAGCATGCCGTCGACAAGTTCGACTGGCGCCGTGGATTTAAGTTCTCCACCTACGCAACTTTCTGGATCCGCCAGGCAATTGGTCGCGCACTTGACCAAAAAGCCAGCTTGATTCGTATTCCTGGTGACCGTTCCGCAAGTTTGCGCGCAGCATTGCGTCAGGCATCTGGCGATGGCGAGACCCTCGATGCTGGCAATGCCGAATTGCACCGCCTCACCACCCCAGTGTCACTCGACAAAACAGTGGGCGATGACGGCGACGCAACCTTGGGCGACTTGATGGACAACGGCCAAGGCACACCAGAAGATGCAGTGATGGCCCTTGTCGACACTGAATTGCTCGATGAATTGTTGGGAACTCTCGATGATCGTGCCCGCTATGCAGTGGAAGCTCGTTTTGGACTCCTCGACGGTGAGCGCAAGAGCTTCCGTGAAGTTGGCGAAGATTTGGGTGTGACTGCAGAAGCTGCACGTCGCCTGGTGAGTCGTGCAGTTGAAGGACTGCGCGATGACGCCGAGCGCATCTTGGCTGTCTAATTCTCACCTTTCCCCCCTTTCTCAACGCCTATTTCCTGGATTCAGGAAATAGGCGTTGCGTTTTACCCCCTCGACACGCAAGGCTGTAAGGAATATGGCACGTAGTTGGACTCCCGATTCATGGCAGGCATTCACCGCCATGCAGCAACCTGATTGGCCCGACACCGCAGCACTTGATGCTGCGCTCAAGCACATTGCCTCATATCCCCCCTTGGTCTTTGCAGGTGAGGCACGTTCGTTACAGAACTCGTTGGCAAAAGTTGCTGCCGGAAATGCATTCTTGTTGCAAGCCGGCGACTGTGCAGAAAGCTTCGAAGAGTTCAGTGCCAACAACATCCGCGAAAAACTTCGTGTGATCTTGCAGATGGCAGTAGTGCTTACCTATTCCATGGGAGTCCCAGTGGTGAAGGTGGGACGCATGGCCGGTCAATTCGCTAAGCCTCGCTCATCGGCAACAGAAATCATTGGGGATCTTGAGTTGCCTTCGTTCCGTGGCCACATTGTCAATGACCAACTCGCCACCACTGCAGCTCGCATTCCTAACCCCGAGCGTTTGGTGCAGGCCTACCATCAGTCTGCGAGCACGCTCAACTTGTTGCGTGCATTTACTAAAGGTGGCTTTGCCGATCTCAATCGTGTGAATGCATGGACACAAGAGTTTGTTGCCAGCAGCCCGGAAGGTCAGCGCTATGTAGAGCTTTCCAATGAGATTGAACGAGCACTGCGATTCATGCGTGCCTGCGGCGTCGACACCGAGAATTACTCCGCGCTTCACGAAGTAGATGTCTACACAAGCCACGAGGCACTCATTCTTGGTTACGAAGAAGCACTCACTCGTCAAGATTCACTCACTGGTCAGTGGTACGACTGCTCTGCACATATGTTGTGGATTGGCGAGCGCACACGTCAACTCGATGGTGCACACATTGAATTCTTGCGCGGCGTGGGTAATCCACTTGGATGCAAAATTGGGCCCACCACTACTCCTGAATTTGTTCTCGAGTTATGCGAAGTCTTGAACCCGGCTGCAATTCCTGGTCGTCTCACATTGATCAGCCGCATGGGTGCAGACAAAGTCGAAGATTCATTACGTCCGCTTTTGCGAGCTGTAAAAGATGCAGGTCATCCAGTGGTATGGGCATGTGACCCCATGCATGGAAACACCACCACTGCACCTAACGGTCGCAAGACTCGCCACTTTGAAGACATCGTGAATGAGATTGCAGGATTTGTCCGTGCACATAACGCAGAAGGAACATGGCCCGGCGGCATTCACGTAGAGCTCACCGGCGATGATGTCACCGAGTGCACAGGCGGCGCCGATGATCTCACCAATGATGACCTTGATGATCGCTACCAAACCATTTGTGATCCTCGCCTCAACGGCCGACAAGGACTTGACTTGGCGTTTCGTGTTGCTGAATTAATTCGCACACAAAGCTGAAATGTCTCTTCTTGATGCGGCGTGGCAACGCGCAGATGCCTGGCCCGTCGAAGAATCATCCATTGTTGTTGTCACACGTGATGCCATTCACACCCATGGCGACATTCAACGTCGCCAAAGGATTGCCTCTGTCAGCAAACCGTTAACTGCACATGCGGTTCTCATTGCTGCCGAAGAAGGCAGCATCACCTTGGATGATCCAGTGGGTCAAACAGGTTGCACCGTGCGTCATTTACTTGCCCATGCTGGCGGGTATCCCTTTGAAGGAGCACAGCCAGTAGGGCGACCTGGAACCAAACGCATGTATTCCAACACCGGCTACGACATGTTGGCCCACCATGTCGAACAATGCACTTCGATGCCCTTTGAGGAGTACTTCTACGAAGCAGTGTGTGTTCCATTAGGGATGCACAACACCGCACTTCAAGGCTCCGCTGCCAAAGATGTATGGTCCACAATTAGCGATCTCACACAGTTTTTACTCGAGCTTCGCTCCCCTCGCCTCATCTCACAAGAGACGTATCTTGCCGCAGTGATGCCGGTGTTTGAACACCTCTCTGGCGTAGTGCCTGCTGTGGGCACATTCGATCCATGTCCATGGGGCATGGGCTGTGAAATTCGCGGCCACAAATCACCACATTGGACAGGGAGCAAAAACTCGGCGGCGACGTTTGGCCACTTTGGTGGCATAGGAACTTTTCTGTGGATTGATCCTGTTGCCGATGTTGCCTGCGCGATGTTGGCAGAACGCGAATTTGATGAATGGGGACTCTCGCTGTGGCCAGCTTTTAGCGATGAAGTTCTCTCTGCTGTTGGTAGATAGCAATGCATTTACGCAGCGGTGAACGCATCTGCATTCGCACCGTGGATGATGAAGGCATTCCCATTGTGCGATACGGAACCGTTGCTTCAGATAACCGCACCAATGGCCCTGTTGCAGTGCTCTTCGATGATCTCAATGGTGGCGATCTTGTCGATGCCTCAGAAGTAGAGCGCATTGACTACGACACAATCGAACTGCATTTACATGGCGAGGATCTTCTCACCGACAATGTTTTACGAGCTGGACTTGCCACCATGTGGCGTGCCGAGGCCAACTTGGCGGGTCTTCGAGTGGATGCAATGTTTCCTCTCGGCGATCACGTTGCAGGAATTGCCGATGGCGACACATGGGTTCTTGCAGAATTCAACATTGCAGGAACAACCCACGTTGTCAGAGCCACTCGATCTACCCAAAGCCCCACTACGGTGATAGTTCGCGCCGATCGAGCTAACCGGTGGGATGGATTCTTTTAACTCATGACTGATACAACTACGCCTCACGGTCTTGCAAAATTCACGATGGGTATCGGCCCGCTGCTGTTCTGCGCCTTCGCTGTCACAGTCTCCAACAGCATGATTTTTTCTGCGTTATCTGATCTACAAGATGAGTTTGGATTCAGCGATGCAGGTCTAGGTTTTATTGCAGCAGCCGGATTCATGGCCTCATTTGTGGTGCAGTTATTCGTGGCACCATTTGCCGATCGCGGCAAGCCAAAAAAGTTCGTACTTGCGGCATTAATTCTCGCCGCACTCGGATCTATTCTGTTTGCTTTTGGAACCACGTTGTGGACGTTGGTGATTGCTCGCGCGATCACTGGTGCATCGCTGGGCACAAGTGGCCCCACTATTCGAGCCATTGCAGGAAGCATTGACAAGAATCGTTCCGCAGAACGCTTGGGACGTCTTCGCGGTATTGAACTTGCAGGATTCACAGGTGGGCCACTGATTGGTGCATTACTGATTGAACCATTCGGACTTAAAGGTGCGTTTCTTATTTTCGGAGCCGTGGCTCTTGCAGCATTCCTGCTCGTTCTTCCTCGCCAACTCCCCAATCTTCCACCCAGCCTTGATCCAAAAAAACTAAGTTTCGGATTGTTGCGTATCCGCCCATTACGCGCCGCAGTGCTTGCATCACTCACGCTCTTTATTCCAGTAGGCGTCTACGACTCATTGTGGGATCGCTATATCACCGATAGCGGCGGCACCAACTTTATGGTGGGCCTGACATTTCTTTTGTACACCATTCCTTTTGTTCTTCTTGGTGCAGCAGGTGGTCGCTTGGCAGATACGCGCGGTGCTGCACGTATGACAGTGGTGGGAATCTTCCTCACTGTTCCACTGGTGTTTGTGTATGGACTTTTGCAATCAGCGTGGCTGCTTGTTGCATTCGCTGTGGTGGAAGGCGTGATTGGTGCACTGTCTATTCCTGCTGCACAATCACTGATTGCCCAAACCGCACCAGAGGGACGAGCTGCTGCTGCACAGGGACTCGCTGGAAGTGGAGATCTCTTAGCTGCCACCCTGGTGTCATTAATTGCACCTGCGCTGTATGGATCTAGTGAGGACTACGGCTCCATCATTGTGTTTGGTTTTGTCGCTGCATTGATGGCGATATGCGGAACAGCGGTGGCCCTCATGTTGAGAACCACCGCCGTGACCACTACGGACTAAGTCCGTATTCGTTGTTGTGCTGAATTAGCTCAAGCGCTCGACAATCATTGCCATGCCTTGGCCGCCACCCACGCACATGGATTCCATGCCGTACTGCTTGTCTTCCCACTGAAGACCATTGATCAGCGTGGTCATGATGCGTGCACCAGTCATACCAAATGGGTGACCAAGAGCAATACCACCACCATGGATGTTCAATTTCTCCATAGGGATTCCCAAGTGCTTTGCCGATGGCAATACTTGTGCGGCAAATGCTTCGTTGATTTCCACGAGGTCAATCTGGTCGATGGTCATACCTGCACGCTTGAGTGCTTGACGACATGCCTCGATAGGTCCAAGACCCATGATTTCTGGATTCAATCCCGACACTCCCGAAGACACGATGCGTGCCAATGGAGTAAGACCCAACTGCTTGGCTTTTGTGTCTGACATCACCATGACTGCAGCTGCACCGTCATTGAGTGGACATGCATTTCCGGCAGTGATCTTTCCATCAGGACGGAACACTGGCTTTAACTGCGATGTTGCCTCGTATGTGGTGCCGGCACGTGGGCCGTCATCTTTGCTCACGATGGTTCCATCTGGAAGCACCAATGGTGTGATCTCGCGCTCGAAGAAACCATTTTCCTGATGCGCCACAGCAAGGTTGTGTGAACGTACACCGAAATGGTCCATGTCTTCACGGCTCACGTTTTCGATTTCCACCACGTTTTCTGCTGTTTGACCCATGGCGATGTATGCATCGGGCAATCCTGCTGCAGGGGCCCATGTTCCTTGGCCGCCAGCTGCGCGTGCTTTGGTGCGTGATCCTGCATCTTTGAAGATGGCATTAGGAGCAGAGTCGCTTGCACCTGATGCATAACGGCTCACAGCTTCAACGCCTGCTGCGATAAAGCAATCGCCTTCTCCTGCACGAATGGCATGAGCAGCCATGCGAATTGTCTGCAAGGAAGATGAGCAGTAACGGTTCACGGTTACGCCTGGCACATTGTCGAGTCCGGCAAGAATTGCCACCATGCGACCGATGTTGAAGCCACCTTCACCAGCAGGTTGACCAATACCCATGATTAGGTCTTCCACATCATCAGCCTTGACTTGTGGCACTTTGGCCATCAATGCCTTCACGATTTGTGCCGACATATCGTCGGGGCGCAAATCAACTAAAGAACCTTTATTGGCTCGACCGATGGGGCTACGTGCGGTTGCAACAATGACTGCTTCGGGCATGAATGTGTCTCCCTGTTTGGCGTTCCGCTTGTCGGAACAGACACCCCGACAGTAGTCAAAAACTCCTGGAAACTACTCCTCCGAGGATTTTTCGCGCTTTTCAGCAGCCTGCAACACCCGTTCCATCTCTTCTAATTGAAGGGGGTCGGTCAATCCCAGCAATTTGGAGTAGAAACGGATTCCCGATGACACCCCATTGACCCGAACAGGGATCCGATCGCCCAGGTCAGCGCCATATTCCTTGGGAATATCCACCGAACGGATACCGGCAGCGTGGAGGTCTTCCTCGGTAGCGGCTAGTTCGCCACCATTCATCATGTACAAATCGGCATCGACGAAGAAAGTGAACTCAGCCATGGCTCACACGGTACCTGGCACCTAGTGTTGGGGCATGAATTATCCCGCAGTGCCGCTATCTGAGATTGACCTATCTGATCCTGAATTTTGGGCCAAGCCCCGCGAGTGGAGATACGGAGCATTCAAGACGCTTCGTGATGAATCTCCCTTTCATTTTTTCGAAGAGCGCCTCATCGATGATTCACCCATTCCCCCGGGACGCGGATACCGCGCACTCGTGCGTCATGATGACATCTGGCATGTGAGCCGTAACGCAGCCCAATTCTGCAGTGGCCAAGGATCAAACATTGGTGACTTGCCGGTCGAGATCAACGAATTTTTTGGATCGATGATCAATATGGACGACCCAAAGCATTTCCGTCTTCGTTCCATTGTGTCGCGAGGATTTACGCCAAAAGAAATTGGTGCTCTAGAGGAATCAGTACGTGTGCGTTCAGCCTCAGTGATTGATCGCATGTTTGAACGATTCCCTGAACGAGAGTGCGACTTCGTTCGTGAAGTTGCTGCATTAATGCCACTACAAATCATTTGCGACATGATGGGAATTCCCGAGTCCGATGAAGAGATGATTTTTAACTGGACCAACACCATTTTGGGTGTAGGCGATCCTGAATACGTCGGATCATTTGAAGACCTTGTGCGCGTAGGTGGAGAGATTTTTGCTTACGCACTTGCATTGGGCGAAGATCGTTTGAAGAATCCAAAAGATGACATTGCCTCGGTGATGATGAATGCCGTTGTTGATGGCGAGCGACTCACTGCACAAGAATTTGGTTCGTTCTTTATTCTTTTGGTCGTTGCAGGAAACGAGACGACTCGTACCGCAATCGCACATGGCATGCGCGAATTAACCTTGCATCGCGACCAGCGCGACATCTGGTTTAACGATTTTGAGACACACACAAAAACTGCAGTAGAAGAAATCGTGCGTTATGCCACACCGGTTATTCACTTCCGCCGCACTGCAACTCAAGACACTGAAATCAACGGTCAGCCCATCAAAGAGGGCGAAAAAGTTGTGATGTTCTACCAGTCAGGCAACCGTGACGAGCGCGTCTTTGGTGATGCTGATACTTTCAACATCCAACGCCCATCGCTTCCTGCGCAAGTGGGATTTGGTGCTGGTGGCCCCCACTTCTGCTTGGGTGCCAACCTTGCACGTCGCGAAATTGCAGTGATGTTTGATGAGATTCGTCGACGTGTTCCTCAATTGGAAATCACCAGCGAACCTGCGTACTTGCAGAGCTCATTCATTAATGGCATCAAGCGCATGCGTTGCGCGTGGTAGTTCGCTAGCCGAACTAATCCACCACCATCTGAATATCTGCAACAACAGCCGCATGGTCGCTTGGGTATACCCCTGCAACTGATTCCACTCCGGCAAGCCACGTTTGCAATGGATTACCTAACGGACGTGGACGTGGCCACGACACAAACACATAATCCAGTCGACGATTCGGCCATGCGGAATCTTCGATGTAGGGATTATCTCGTCGCCACGTCAATCCTGCGTCTTGGCCGGCTACTTCCCATAAATCTGTAAACACCAAACCGTCAATAGCTGGTTCACGCCGACCCGTCATCATGCGAATCTCATCAGAGTCGGGCACTGCATTGAAATCACCCGCGAGTATCACTGGCATTTCCACTTGTGGATCGACTCGTAACTGGTCGACGATTCCACACAATGCTTCACATTGGGCAACCCGTGTTGCCGAGCCATCAAATGCATGATCGAGGTGAGTGCACACTGTCCATAGGCGACCAAAAGGGGTTTCTACTTGGGCCACGATTGCGCGTCGATAACTTGGGGCACCCGTGACATCGGGGAGGCGATGCACTTGCCACGACACAATTGGCCACTTCGACAAAATTGCATTTCCCAACGACACACCGTTGTCGTACCAAGGGCCTTCGGTGCGCACCACGTTCATGTTCAATTCGTCAGCCAACCATTGAGCCTGATCGAGGCCACCTTCTTGAGCCCACACTTCTTGCAAGAACACAATGTCGGGTGCTTCATCTTGTAGCACGGACAAAATTGCCCCTTGGCGCTCTCGCCAGGGGCCAAACTGCCACCACAGATTCCATGTCAGTACACGTGCCTGCATGCGCACACGGTATCTTGCCGTGAACAAGACTGTGACTATGTCGACGAACCCCGTGCCTCGATACGCCGGTGTTTTTGGCGGCGGCGGACTCTTTGGCATTGGATATGGCCTGGGAGTGGTGGATGGATTACGCACTCGAGGTATCGATCTTCACGGCTCACCCATGTTGGGCACGTCGGCGGGGTCCTGGGTAGCCGCAGCCACTGCCTTGAAGGTCAATTTCGACACTTTGGTGTCGCTGCCCGTACCCACATTTCCAAACGCTCGAGCCGGAGTCTTGGCCGAAATTGCCGCACTTGCTTTTGGACAACGCACCGACCCACTGGTGAGCGTGGTGGTCACACAGGTGCCGCGATTACGCCGCACCATTCTCAATGGCGCAGACATTCCCCTTGCCCAACTAGTAGCCGCTTCATCTGCAGTACCTGGACTTCTGGCACCACAGCGCATCAACGGCACTCGCTATGTCGACGGTGGCGTGCGTTCGGCAGTGAGTGTGGACTTATCTGGCGCTGCGGACACGTTGGTGATTATCACTCCACTTGCCGGCGCCATGTTTGGCCCGTTTGGTCGTTATGTAGATCACAGAACAGACCAACAACAAAAAACATGGCAGAACCAACACGGTGGAAAATTCATTGAGTTCTCCCCCAAAGCAACAACAGCAGATGTCGCCTCACTTCCCCATCATCTCTTTGATCAACGCCGTGCCTTGGAGGCCTATCACCGTGGGTTTGATGAAGCGGCGTCAATTTTCTTGACGCCCTAGAGCCCACAGTACGCACTTGCGACTTCATAACAATTAGGGTCGCTTTTACGTTCTTAGGGGGAACGTTTCTAGGGGGAACCATGAAAAAAATATTGTTACGGCCAGTTATTGCTGTCGTTGCGTTATCACTTGTGTCGTTGAGTGCCTGTGGCACTGGCACAGAAACTCAATCAGGACCACAAGTTGATCTTGATGCAGTGATGACACAAGTAGATGCAGAAATTGCCAAATTTCTGACTGATTCAGGTACACCCGGAGTCACGATGGCAATTTTGTTTCCTGATGGAAAAGGTGGAGTTATTGAACGCACCGCTACAGCAGGATTCAGCAACATCACAAAGAATCAGAAAACATCACCAGAAGATCACTTCCGATTCGGGTCCATTACAAAGACCATGACATCGGCTGTGGTCCTGCAGTTGGTGGAAGAAGGACTTGTTGAACTTGATGCACCAGTGGCTACATACTTAGGAGCCGGTTGGGCCAAGGGCTACACCTTTGAAGGCGTTGACTACGGCGACCTTGTCACCATCCGTCAAATTCTGAATCACACAGATGGTTTTGCAGAGTTTGCATTTGATCCTGGGTTCTATGTAGAGGCCAGTGCACGCATAACCACACCATATGAGCCAGAAGAAGTTGTGGCATGGGGCGTGAAGCGTGGACCTCAATATGTTCCTGGCGAGGGATATCTCTACAACACAGTTGGCCACGTTATTGCGGGTCTCGTCATTGAAAAAGTGACGGGTAAAACCGCAGAAGAAGTATTGCGCACGCGTCTGTTTGATGCTGTTGACGCAGACGATGCATACCTTGCGCCCACAAAGCTGGCTCCACAAGACAATGTGGCTGGCTACGTACAAGGCGAGCTAAAGGCTGCCTTCGACCTTCTTCCTAGCTATGCCCAGTATCGCGAAAAGGCCACTGTCGGTGATTTCTACGATGTCACAGTGGCACCACAAGACGTACCGCGCTCAGCGGGATGGACAGGTGGCGGCATTGAAGCCCAAGCAGATGACATTGCACGCATCTTCCGTTCTTTGTTCACCACAGCAGTTACTGGCGATGAACTCACACAGTTCCTCACACCATCTGCTCACTCCAGTTATGCACTGGGTGTATCTGTGGGCGATAAGGCAGGTCAAAAGGTGTACTCACACGGTGGTGGAGTTCCAGGATTTCGTTCCGAGGCACTGTTTGCACCCGACCTTGATGTCACCGTTGCAGTATCTGTGAACCTTGTTCCCATTGATCCCGACATTGGTGCACTCACCGATGCAATCATGAAGATCATCACTGCGGCCTACGCATAAACAAGACGCAGAATTCCGCCGGCCTTGTCGCTTTATTGAGTGGCAAGGCTGGCAAGGAATTCGCCATCAGCAATTTTTGCTGCAACTTCTGGTGATGGTTCACTGAGACGTTCGAGGGTGACTCCATAAATCTGTCCGGTGAAGCGATACACATGCGGGTAATCACCCACGGGGGCACCAGTATCCATTCCTATATCGAATGACTCGCCACTCATTGAGAACACGATGGGAACAGACTTGTCGACACGAGTGTGTCCAATAGGTTCGCCATCCATAAACAACACCGCATCTCCTCCTGCACCAAAGCCACCGTCATAGACGTATTCCACGGTCACAACATGGCGACCAGGGGTAAGAAGTGTGCGTGACGTTGCGACGTAATGCTCATGACCCATCCAGTTGTAGTGATAGGTGGGGCGACTGTTGTCATCAACATATAACGACCATCCCGCCATGTTGCCCCCCTGGCACGCGATGACTCCATGACAACCCTTCTCTGGAACATCAACATCTGCAGTAATACGAAATGAGCAGTTCTTGAGATTCACTACAGAACGTTCAGGCATTCGAATGTGATCGGCGGTGTATGTCATCTTCTTCAGGCCACCGAGATTGTCTGGTGGCACCACTGTCATACCCAACATCGAACCTGGTTCACGCAATGGATACACGTTGTTGCGCTTGGCTTCAGAATCAAATAGCTCTAACAATTCGGCCAACTTGTCCGGGTGCTTCTCTGCAAGATTCACACCTTGGGAGAAGTCCTGTGCAATGTTGTAGAGCTCCCACTTTTCTTGCTCACCAAAAAATGGCACCATGCCAAATCTGTTCCACGGCACGCGACCATGGAAGCAACTAGCAATCCAGCCATCGTGATAGATGGCTCGATTGCCAAACATTTCGAAGTACTGCGTGGTGCGCGTGCTTGGACCGTTAGTGCCTTCCATTGCGTACAGCATGGACACGCCATCGACAGGAAGCTGTTGTAAACCATTCACTGTTGCAGGAATCTGTACACCGGCAGCGGCGAGCAACGTGGGCATCACATCGACTACATGATGGAACTGCGTGCGCAAACCACCGGCATCGGCAATGCGCGCAGGCCATTGCACTGCCATTGCGTTTCGTGTGCCACCAAAATGCGATGCCACTTGTTTCATCCACTGGAAGGGAGAGTCGAGCGCCCACGCCCATGAAAGGTTGTAATGATTCTCGCACCGAGCAGTTCCAAAATCATCCATGTGATCGAGTAACCATTCAGGGTCTTCGGGAATGCCATTTTGGAACGATGGCGCACTCCATGCACCGTGAATAGTTCCTTCAGCTGATGCGCCATTGTCGCCAGTGATGTACATGAACAAGGTGTTGTCGCTCTCGCCCATCTCATCGAGTGCATCCAACACGCGACCAATTTGTGCATCAGTGTGGGCCATGAAGCCGGCGAACACTTCCATCAGTCGAGATGCCACTGGTTTATAGCGGTCAGGGTATTCATCCCATGAGGGCACTTCATCTGGGCGTGGCGTGAGTGCAGTCCCCTGCGGAATCACACCCATTGCAAGCTGGCGTTCATAAATTTCACCACGCAGTGCATCCCACCCTTGGTCGAACTGCCCCTTGAACTTTTCAATCCATTCAGGCGCCACATGATGCGGGCAATGCATCGCCCCAGTTGCGATGTAGGAAAAGAACGGCTTATCGGGTTGTGATGCCTTCTGTACGCGCATCCATGAGATTGCCTTATCTGTAATGTCTTCGGTCATGTGGTAGTCATCGCGACCTTCATAGGGCATCACCGGTGTTGTCTGATCGAACATGGGTGGCTCCCACTGCGATGCCTCTGCATTCAAGATGCCATAGAAGCGTTCAAAGCCAAGACCTGTTGGCCAACGATCAAATGGACCTGCAAGTGTTTGTTCCCACAGTGGCGTGAGATGCCATTTTCCAAATGCAGCCGTGGAGTACCCCGATTGCTTCAAAATTTCTGCAACACTCGCTGCTTCTTTGGGAATCACGCTGTCGTATCCAGGGAATACGTTGGCGCCTTCTGGAATACCACCCATGTGCACCGTGTGGTGATTGCGGCCAGTGAGCATTGCTGCACGCGTGGGCGAACACAGTGCAGTGGTGTGAAATTGATTGAAGCGCAACCCGTTTGCGGCAACACGATCGAGTGCTGGGGTGGGAACCGGACCTCCAAATGTGCCGCATGTGCCAAAGCCCACGTCGTCCAACAAAATGAGCACAATGTTCGGAGCACCCTGTGCTGGTTTGGGCATCTTCATTTCTGCAGGGGTGGATTCAGCCACGATGGCTCCTTGCACGCCAGTGAACACGGGCGTGGGCTGCGGAAGCGAGGCACTCATGATCAGCCGGCGAAACCTTTGTTATCAAGTGATACACGGAACCGGTCAACTGCTGCGATGTCACCTGAGACTGTGATGTCACCAACTGTGAGTGCTTCACTCCACAAGCGACGACCCGAAACAACACCCATGAAGGTCTCGCGCGTCATGGTCACCAAGCTGTGCGCTCCCCAACCATCAGTCGGCACTGCAACACAATTGCGAATATGCAAGCCACACGTTTCATCTCCCACGGTGAATGCGATGTGATGGTTCATGCCCTCAATCTTGTCGGGGTCGACAAGAACACGCAGTGTGTGCACGATGCCGGTCGCTGCAGATTCTGCCAAGAACTTTGGATTGAAGTTATGCACCATAAAACGATCCATAGGGAACGAGCCATCAAGATGACGGGCACGCGTGATGCACCAGTTGCGAATGTTGGCCGCAGGGGTGCGCTCTGCAATCACACGCAGGCATCTCGCCAGCAACTTCTTCTCAACATCGGTGGTGCCTTCAGATCGCACTAACCATGTGGCAAGTTCTGTCGCCCAGCGGATGTCATGGGCCGTCAACGCCTTTTCACATTGCGCCGCAACTTCTTTCCTGCCGCCAAAGCCAGCAATTAATTTTGCATACCGCTCGGCTGGTTCTTCAGGGAAGAGTTTTGATTCATCTCCGTCAAACCATCCACGAAGCCCCATAAAGATTTGTCGCAGGTGATGTTCGGTTACGCCATAGCGCTCCGATGTGAGGTAGTCCTCGTCGTACAAAGAGGGCAAAGTGATGCGCGACGCAATCTCATCTGTAGTCCAGCCCTTATTAATGCCACGTACCGTTTGGTCCCACATAAATTGAATGGAGTCCCGATAACGCGTCGCCTTCTCACGAATATTGTCCTTGCCCTTCAATGCAGGACCATGTGTTGCCACTAAATATTCAGGCGCCCACTTGATGATGTTGTCAATACCTGGGATCAGCACGCGAGGGTCTCGATATTCCTCCCCACGGATCGCAAAGACGTTGAATAACACTGGCCACACCGAGTTGTGAATACATGTACCGATCTCAGGGAAATAAAAGTTGACGGAATCGTCCGAGTCGCTGGGTGAATGCACCGCTTCCACTTTCAAGCCCGCGATGGTCAGCGAATCACGTGCACCCAACAGATGCGTTGCATCGATGTAACCCGGTGTGTACGGAGCATGTGCAGGATTCTTGTAGAAGAATCCAAGACCCACGTTGACTGTTGCATCAGGACCCTCAAGAGGCATCACGATGGCGAACTGCTCAACCAGGCCGCGTGCATATGCCGGTGAAATTTCTCCGAGTGTGCGCGCTTTGTTGCCTTTTACTTTTTCATGCGCGTAGACGGGCAATGGAGTGACATGATTTCCTTCTTCAAGAATTGCTTTGGTGCCCTCCACGTAATGAAAGTGCGTATAAATCACCGCGGCAATTGGTGCAGAAGTCTTCTCGCGTAAACGACGCAATGCCTCACGCATCTCCTCGATGGACTCCCCGGTATCAATTGCAATAATGCCCTCAGGGGCTTCTATAAAGCTCTGATTAGATAAACCATTGCCAATAAAGCACCACACACCGTTTCGTACTTCATGAAAGTCGCTACTAATCACATCGCTTTGGGCCGCATGGCCAGCATGCACACGTTGTCCGCCAGGCGTGGTGACGACGTTGACGTCGGTGACATCAAAACTGCGTGTCATATTGGTTGCCTCATTCTGTGAAAGTTAAGCCAACCTACAACCCCACAAAGCAATGGGCTTTCTCGTACGCAAAATGGCCCCACGCAATGATGCATGGGGCCATTTTTACGTAGGTTCAGCGCATAGCGCCGCGGTTGAATCAGCTACAGCCGCTGGTGGAGCCACATGATGGGCATGCATGGCAGGAGCCTGCGCGCTGCATCTGCACACCACACATCATGCACATTGGTGCATCACTGTGTGGGCGCTTGATGCCCTCTGGTGCTGAGTGATCAGAGATAGGAGCTGTGGGTGCAATTCCCATTTCAATCTTTGTTACCAATTCAGACACTGATTCCACTGACTTGACATCTGTTGCCATTTCAGAACCATTGCGGGTTTCAATAACGCTTTCTTCCACACCTGGCAAGGTGGGCTGAATGCGCTCATCACGGCTAAAGATTCCCAACTCTGCACGCTCGTCGTATGTCATGTATTCCAATGCGAGGCGACGGAACAAGTAGTCCATGATGGACGAAGCCATACGAATGTCTGGATCGTCTGTCATGCCTGCTGGCTCAAAGCGCATGTTGGTGAATGCTTCAACAAATGCACGCAATGGCACACCGTATTGCAGACCGTAGGAAATCGACTTGGCGAATGCGTCCATGATGCCCGACAAGGTGGATCCTTGCTTAGAGACTGTCAAGAACAATTCGCCAGGGCGACCATCTTCGTACTCACCGATGTTTGCAAAACCTTTGCAATCTGCAACGCGGAATTCGAAGGTGCGTCCACGACGTGAACGTGGCAACTTCTGACGTACTGGCTGTGTGACGATTTTTTCCACCACACGCTCGATGACTTGCGTTGCAGCATCAGCAGTTGTTGTGGCGTCACCATCTTTGGTGTCATCGTCTTTCTTGGTTGCGCTCAGTGGTTGACCCACCTTGCAGTTGTCGCGATAGATCGCCACAGCCTTGATGCCCAACTTCCAGGACAACATGTGCAGAGCTTCAATGTCTTCCACTGATGCATCTTCTGGCATGTTGACAGTCTTGGAAATTGCACCTGACAAGAATGGCTGCACAGCACCCATCATGCGTACGTGGCCTTCGTAATGGATGGTGTTGTCACCCATTGAGCAGGCAAACACTGACACGTGATTTGATTCCATGTGCGGTGCACCAAGGATTGACTTGTTCTCATCGATGTAGGCAACGATGTCGTCTACTTGCTGAGTGGAGTAACCAAGACGACGCAAGGCACGTGGGATGGTCTGGTTTACGATGCTCATTGAGCCGCCGCCCACCATCTTTTTGAACTTCACCAAACCAAGGTCTGGCTCAACACCGGTGGTGTCACAGTCCATCATCAAACCAATGGTGCCGGTAGGAGCAAGAACTGTGGCTTGCGAGTTGCGCACACCGTATTCTTCGCCGTCACGAACAGCTGCTGCCCAAGACTCTTGACCAGCCATCACAAGATCGCGTTGCACCACATCGGTGTCCACGATTTCGCCATGTGCATCACGATGCATACGCAAGACGTTCAACATGTACTTTTCGTTCTCGGCAAAACCAGAGAATGGACCCATGCGGCTTGCTGTGCGCGCACTTGTTGCATAGGCATGGCCTGTCATCAACGATGTGAGCGCTGCTGCCCAAGCACGACCCTCATCGGAGTCGTATGCAAAGCCAAGCGCCATCAACAATGCACCCAAGTTTGCATAGCCCAATCCGAGCTGGCGGAACTTGCGGCTGTTGTCACCGATGGGCTCAGTTGGGTAGTCGGCGCGACCCACCAAGATTTCCTGAGCAGTGAACATCACTTCAATTGCGTGGCGGTATGCCTCGACATCAAAACGATCATTGTCATCAAGGAACTTCAACAAGTTCAATGAAGACAAGTTGCACGCTGAGTTGTCGATGTGCATGTATTCAGAACATGGGTTCGAGCCATTGATACGACCCGTTGCATGTGCTGTGTGCCACTTGTTGATGGTTGTGTCGAACTGCAAACCTGGGTCTGCACATTCCCATGCAGCCTCGGCGATTTGACGCCACAGATCGCGTGCACGAATAGTGCGCACTGGGGTGCCATCGGTAACTCCATTGAGATTCCAATCGCGATCTTCTTCCACTGCTTTCATGAATTCATCGGTTACGCGCACGGAGTTGTTTGCGTTTTGGTATTGCACGCTGAATGAATCTGCACCATCGAGATCCATGTCAAAGCCGGCATCGCGCAGAACGCGAGCTTTGCGCTCTTCTTTCACTTTGCACCAAATGAACTCTTCAACATCTGGGTGATCAGCATTCAAAATAACCATCTTTGCGGCGCGACGTGTCTTGCCACCTGACTTGATGGTTCCAGCTGATGCGTCTGCACCGCGCATGAACGACACAGGACCAGAAGCTGTTCCGCCACCTTCGAGTGTTTCAAAGCTGGAACGAATCTTGGACAAGTTGATACCTGAACCTGATCCACCTTTGAAGATCACTCCTTCTTCGCGGTACCAGTTCAAGATCGCAGACATCTTGTCTTCAACGCTCAAGATGAAACACGCACTCGCTTGCTGTGGAACACCCTTAACACCAATGTTGAACCACACAGGGCTGTTAAACGCTGCGCGCTGTGTGACCAAGATGTACTTCAACTCTGCACGAAATGCTTCTGCTTCTTCACCATCGATGAAGTAGCCGCCCTCAATGCCCCACGTGGCGATCGTGTCAGCAACACGATCAATCACTTGACGCATGCTGTGTTCACGCTCAGGTGTGCCGAGGTTTCCACGGAAATACTTTTGAGTCACAATGTTTGTGGAGTTCAACGACCATGACACGGGGAATTCAACATCGAGCTGTTCAAATGCCACAGTTCCATCACGCCAGTTGGTGATACGCGAATCACGCTTTTCCCATGCCACCTCGTCATATGGGTGAACACCTGGTGTTGTAAAGAATCGGCCGATGCCGATGGCGAGGCGGTCTGGTGCGAGTGACATTGTATTTCTCCTAAATTGTGCGAGCTAAGTGACCTGTGGGCCGTTGTATGTGAGTAACGAGTCCACAACCACAAGATGTTGTGTGTATCGCTCCCCCTTTTGTGTTTTAACCACTAGGGGTTGTGAGATTACAGCACTGTAACTACACCTTTGTCAACGACCCTCGATAAAAACCTTATGCAGCGCGGACGTGGAGCGAACGACCAGGTCCTAGAACCGCAAAGCTCCGAGGTTGATTTTCACATCTCCCCCCATCCGATCGCCCGCAACCACGCACCGACTACCCCATGAATGTAGGGCTACAAGCCTGTGGATTGGAAGTGGACAGTGGTGTGGATTTTGGCTTTTTTCTGGGGAAACCCCTTGTTTTTCAGTGGATGACGCTGTGGGCGAGATGTGCATAACACCGCCCCCTCTGGGGAAAACCCCGCTGAGTCAGACCAGCTCCACTGTGACCGGGATGGCACTGAGGACTGCGTTGCCCGACAAAGGGTCCATGGCCTTGTCGTCGCTCAAAATATTCGAGTTGACCCCAGCCTTGCGCCGCGCCACATCCATTCGGGTGCCTGCCATGTCGTGACCCCAGCCATGGGGCACACTGACCACCCCTTGGGTCACCGAATCGGTGACCTCGACGGGAATCTCAATGTGACCCACTCGGCTCGTAATGCGCACCTCATCACCTGTGGCCACACCAATGCGTTGGGCATCATCTGGATGAAGTTGAGCTGTACAAGCCAAAGAACCTTTCGTGAGCACTGCAATGTTGTGCATCCATGAATTGTTCGACTTCAGTTCGCGCCGGCCCACCAACAACATCTGCGATGCATCATGTAACTCAATTGATTTTTCCAGACGAGCGATATCTGCAATGAACTGCGGTGGTGATAACTCAATGCGGCCACTTGGTGTGCGCAACATCTCAGGAATCCGTGATTCAAGTGCACCCAGATCTACACCATGTGGATGAGCCAACAAATAATCAAGCGAGATGCCATCGGGCTGTGCACCAAAAGCTGCACCATAGGGACCTGTCTGCAACAAGAAGTCCAACATGCGTGCCGTACCACGACGACCATTGCGTGACAGTGCCGCAATGATGTCATCAACATCGCGACCAAACACTGGTGATGATGATTGCGTGACCGCAGATGTCACCATTGCCGTCACAATCTGATCGTCAATGACCGATGGATCACTATCGGCGCCAAGGCCTTGCAAGATTGCACCGAGTCGGACAAGTGTTTCCCATTCTTCAGGCATGTCTGCATCGCGTGCAAGAACTGGCTCGCTGTAGTTGGCGACGTTTCGTACCGCATAGATCAACAACCCAATGTCGTAGTGATCTTTTTCCAATGCACTTGGCGCCGGCAAAATAACATCTGCATGACGCGTTGTTTCATTGAGATAAATATCAAGAGACACCATGAACTCAAGTTCTGCAAGCGCAGTGTCTAACTGTGCGGAATGTGGTGTCGACACCACGGGGTTTCCTGCCACGGTGATCATGGCGCGAATCTGATTTTCTCCAGGTGTAGAAATCTCCTCAGCCATGACTGCCACGGGATATTCGCCCAAGACCTCTGCCACACCACTGACACGACTGTGTCCGCGCCCCATCTGGAAACCCTTACCCGAGCCAGCGGTACCACGCGTGGTGGCACTTCCTGTTGCAGGAGTAGTGAACATTGCACCGCCAGGCGAATCGATGTTTCCTGTCAACACATTGATGGCATCAATCAACCATGCGTTCGTTGTACCGAACTCGACCGTATTGACACCAATACGTCCATAGACCGCAGCAGTCGGTGCGGCGCTTATTTCACGCGCAATGCGCTCAATGGTGTCGGCCTCAACACCTGTTACTGGAGCGACACGCTCTGGCGTAAAAGGACGCACTGCATCACGTATCTCATCAAGACCATTGAGCACAGACATAATGCGTGGCTCCACTGCTACAAGATTTTCAGCAAACATCACATGAATCAGTGCGGCAAGAAATAAACCATCGGTACCTGGACGAATAGCAATCCATTCATCGGACTCTTGTGCAGTTTTGGTGCGGCGTGGATCTACCACTACAACTTTTCCGCCACGTGCACGAATTGCTTGCAAACGACCTGGATAGTCCGGCGCAGTACACAAACTGCCATTTGATGCATACGGATTGGCACCAAGCATCAAAAGATAATCAGTGTGATCAATGTCGGGAACTGGAATGCTTTGTGCAGTGCCAAACATGTAACCACCAGCAACATGTTTAGGAACTTGATCAACGGTGGATGCAGAAAAAATACTGCGCGTCCCAATCGACTTGAGCATCATCGAGCTGTAGAGCTGCGGGCCAAGGTTGTGCGCATTGGGATTTCCTAAATAGGCACCCACTGCACCTCGACCATGTCGGCCAATCACGCCCATCAATCCGCGCTCAACTTCTTGCCACGCTTCCTCCCACGACACTTCCACGTGCACGCCATCACGTTTCACCATCGGGCGACGAAGACGATCAGGGTCTTCGTGCAGTTGTTTGAGCGTGCTGCCCTTCGGACAGATATAGCCATGACTAAACACATCTTTTTGGTCACCGCGAATGCGCACGATCTGTTCTTGTGGCGACACCGAGATTTCCAGTCCACATCCAGCCTCACAAAGAGGACATGTACGAAAGGCCGTGCGATTTTGGGTCGTTTCCATGCCCTAACTCTGCCATGTCCGCAACGGCTGGCTCGCAGCGTTCCTACACTTGTCCTATGGCCCGCAGCGTGGAGATATGCATGATCACCACCGCAGATGGCGCAATCGATATAAATGGCCGCTCAGGCCCCCTGGGTGGTCCCCCAGACCAGCAACGACTCGCTCAGTTGCGTCGCCAAGCAAGTGTGGTTCTTGTGGGGGCCGGCACAGTGAAAGCAGAGAACTACGGACCCCCTTCTCGAGGAGATCTGCGGATTGGTGTGGTCACCAGATCATGCAATCTCGATTTCGCTTCTCCGTTATTTACCAGTGGCGCAGGATTTGTTGTGACGACTCTTGAGGCACCACAGGTGCCCGTGGACAGCGTGCGTGCAGGCACTGGCACCATTGATTTTGTCCGCATCATCGAGCAACTCCCCGAGGGAGTGATTCATGTGGAAGGTGGCCCGATGTTGAATGCAGCGTTGTGCGACGCCGATGTAGTCGATGCACTCAATCTCACTATTGCGCCACATCTGGTGGGTTCTCGCGGAGATGCACTCACTACTGCACCACATGCAGCACGACATTTTGCACTCGTCACAACACAGTTAGTGGAAGGTTTTGTATTTCTTCGATACGAACGAAGAAAAAA
>JBIIBO010000008.1:0-78044 GCA_044239355.1 Ilumatobacteraceae bacterium | reverse complement strand
TTGCCATCGTGCTGGCATCACGCACCGCACTGTCATGGGCATAGTTCATGAATATTTGTGTCTTTTCTTCAATAAGTTCCACCATGCGCTCATCAATTGTGTCGCGCGCAATAAGTCGGTGAACAAGCACCGTCTTGCTTTGTCCCATGCGATGTACTCGGGCAATGGCTTGCCATTCGGTACTGGGCTTCATCTGTGGCTCCATCAGAATTACCACTTGCGCACTTTGCAAGTTGATGCCAATGCCTCCGGCGTCTATTTGCATAACCACAATCTTTTCTTCTGGTTTCTGCGTGAAGGCATCAAGAATTTCTTGCCGTCGAGATGCCGATGTTGCTCCAGTGATTTGTTGGGTGCCTGGGAACAATGCACACACATCATCGATGACTTGACGGAAGAAAGAGAACACCACAATCTTGCGATTTTCGGACAAATGTTCTTCTACTAGTTCCTGAAGACGTTGATACTTTGACGATAGAACTTCTCCGTTACCGATTACTGCTGAAAGTCGCTTGGTCATTAACTCGGGTTCTGCTTCAAGATAGAACTGTTGATCTTGATCGTGTAGTTCAATCCACTCATCTTCAACAATGCGTTCGGGTAATTCGTGGAGCACATCTTTTTGTGTGCGTCGCAGATACACGGGGGCTAGGTCTTTACAAATCTCTATGGGGTCTGGATTACCGCGGTACATACTCATGAGATGCTGCAGCACCGGCTGCACTTCTGGTTGTGCAAGTGAAAGCAGAAAATGCATCTCAGTGAGTCTGTTTTCTAAAGCTGTACCTGTCATGAGTGTGACATACTCACTTCGTTGCACAAGATGTTGCACTGCTTGTGATCGTTGTGAATCTGGATTCTTTACATAGTGGGCTTCATCAATAGCGACAAAATCCACAACAGAAATCAGATCGAGAATTTTTGACAAGGTTCCATAGGTAGTAATAGCCACTCCACCTTTTTCTCGCCATGCCTTGATGTTGTCTTCACGATCTGCGCCGTGAGCCAGGAATGGTTCCAGAAGTGTGTGCTTGCGAGTTTCGCGCTGCCAGTTAATGAGAACACTGTTTGGAGCTACGACGAGAAAGTGCCGACCCCCAAGAGCATGGAGATGACTCATGGCAGCCAGCACTTGCACGGTTTTTCCCAATCCCATGTCATCGCCAAGAAGAGTGCGTTGTTGCACGATGAGATAACGCGCACCGAAATCTTGATAGCGACGAAGTATGGCAAGAAGTGGACCTTGTAAAAGGGGAGATGCCTCTACTTTTTCTGCCACCGATGCAGGCAGTCCTCCATGAATTCCACGGCCAATGTCACCTGATTGAGGAGAGACATAAAAGTTCAATCGATCTAATGCCGATATGAATGCAGCATTGTTGATGCGATATCTACCGAGGGCCTCTTCGGGATCTCGTGACCGACTGCGTTCGGCCATCAGCCTCAGAGCATTGTCTGTGAGCCGTGATTGAAGAACACCTTTCAGTGCTGTGAGTGCAAGACCTAGTTGATTGAGCTGCTCGACAAAAAAGACGCGGGATGTGCGAATAACTGTGGCGCGAACAACATGAGAAACCTTCTTGAGGTTGCGGCGGGTTTGGAGACTTTGTTCCCACGCTTCTTGTGCTTCTCGAAAGGGGATATCAATTGTGGTGTGGACCTGGTGGTAATGGTCGAGAGCAGAGATCAACTGTCGATCTATCTCTTCAGGTTTCTCCGCATTAGGTAGAGAACCTGGGCCACGTTGATGTTCGAAGATTTTTCTCGCGTCGAGTGCTTGTTTGCGTGCATCTGCAACAAGTGCCATTGCCTGGCGCATACGGGCGTCTGCATACTTTTGTTGTTTCAGTAATTCACGTCGCCGCGCGAAGATGCCAATTAATCCAGCCACGAGTGATGACTATATGTGCAGGGTGTACCGCTTGAGAGTTGTGTAGGCCTTTAGAGTAGAGCCAATGGAAATAGAGATGATTGTTGAGATTCCCCAGGGCTCACGTAACAAGTACGAGATGGATCATGAAACCGGTCATATTTGGCTCGACCGCAACTTATTCACAGCTACGCAATACCCATTGGATTACGGATTTTTTCCCAACACCCTCGGTGAAGACGGTGATCCACTTGATGCATTGATTTTGCTACAACAGCCCACATTTCCGGGCTGCCACTTATGGGCACGCCCTATTGGTGTGTTCTGGATGGAAGACGAAAAAGGACCAGATGCAAAAGTGCTCTGCGTGCCTTCACGTGATGCGCGTTATGCGGCATACAACGATTTAACTGATGCACCTGATCACCTGTTGGCTGAAATTGGAAACTTTTTTGAGGTCTACAAACTCATTGAGCCCGACAAGACATCAACAACTGGTGGATGGGCGAATCGTGAATCAGCTGAAGAAGAGATTCGTGCTGCAATAGCGCGTCATCATCACTAATCTGCCTGTCATGGCATACAACGTTCTGTTCATCACTGTTGACCAGTTTCGAGGTAGTTGTTTTGTCTCTGGCGATGAACAGGAGCTGTGGCCAATTAAGACTCCCGCACTTGCATCCTTAGCGCAACAAGGCATCCATTTCACTCAGCATTACAGCCAAGCAAGTCCATGTGCACCAGGACGTGCATCGTTGTATACCGGCATGTATCAGATGAACCATCGGGTGGTCGCAAATGGCACGCCACTTGATAACTCGTTAGACAATCTTGCACTCGTGATGCGACGAGCAGGGTATGCACCCGCATTGTTTGGGTATACCGATCAATCAGTTGATCCACGTATCACTACAGGTCCAGATGATCCTCGACTGGAGACATATGAGGGAGTTCTTCCTGGATTTGATTGTGTTGTTGACCTGACGCGTGGTCATGATCCATGGCTGTCATGGTTGGAATCATTCGGTGTGGATACTTCACGTGGAGTGGTTTCTCTGCTTGCCACAGAACATAAACGTTCTGCTGATCTCAGTGTGTCTACCTTTCTCACTAATCAATTTCTTGATTGGGAGCAGAATCAAGAAAAGCCTTGGTGTGCTCACCTCAGCTATCTACGTCCACACCCTCCCTATTCAGCAGCTGGCGAGTATTCAACGATGTATTCAGGAGATGAATTACCTGAAGCTATTGAGGTAAGTGAAGATATTCATCCTCTTCATCAAGCACTTCTTGCTATCGATTCTGCGGCTGCACCCACCGAGCACGAAAAGCTCATGCGAATGCGTGCACAGTATTTTGGAATGATTTCTGAAGTTGATGCACAACTGGGAAGAGTTTTTACAGAGTTACAAGAACGTGGTGAATGGGAAAACACCATTGTTGTAGTGACTTCTGATCACGGCGAGATGCTGGGTGATCATGGACTGAAAGAAAAGATGGGCTACTGGGAACAAGCATTTCATGTGCCCTGCATTATTCGCGTACCCGAGATGACATCGGCTCATGGAACGCATATATCTCACTTCACCGAAAACATTGATCTGTTGCCCACGCTGTGTGAAGTTCTAGATGTACCCACACCACTTCAATGTGATGGGTATTCGCTTGTACCGTTTCTGGAAGGAGTAGTTCCATCGAAATGGCGGACCGCAGCAACGTGGGAATTTGATTGGAGTGCATACTTCATTGATCGAAGCCCCGAGGGCAGATGGAATAGACACCTCACTTCTTTTTCCCTTGTGACTCGACGTACTGAGTCACATGCGTTAGTACAGATGGCCGATGGAACAAGCATGTGTTTTGATCTTGCAACAGACCCTCATTGGAAAACTGCAGAAACAAATACAGAAGTGGTGTTGCAGCTTTCCCAGGAACTACATGCATGGAGAATGCAACATAATCAGCACACCTTTACGGGCTTTCTGGTAGAAGATGGCGGCATCGGAAGATGGTCACCTGAGGTAGCGTGGCGCACGTGAGCACGTCGTCAGTTTTTTCTCTTACTGCAACAGATAAAGAGTTCTTCAGTACAAATGGTTGGCTACTCACCGAGCCTCTTCTGGCAGACGATGCACAAAAAATTCAGGAATGGGTGGGAGCAATCCATGACTGGCCTATGAACACCGATAACGCATCTTGGTTGCACTACCAAGAAATGACAGTTCATGGACCCCGGTTATGTCGGACTGAGAATTTCACTCCATTCCATGACGGGATGTTTAGTCTTCTGCGCCAGGGTGCCTTAGTAAATATCGCATCTCAGTTGATGGGTGAGCAGGCTGTTCTCTACAAAGAGAAAATCAATTACAAATTGGCTGGCGGCGCCGGTTACTCACCGCATCAAGATGCACCCGCGTACCCCTTTGTTGATAATCACATTTCTTGCATGGTGGCAGTGGATGATGCAACTACTGAAAACGGTTGTCTTGAGGTAGTCAGTCAATTCCATCACGAAGTCTTGGCCATGGACAATAAAGGTTGTATTGATCCTGCACTTGTCGCAACCTTTCAATGGGAAGCTGTGGAATTGCGAGCGGGTCAAGTGCTGTGGTTTCACTCACGTACACCACATAGAAGTGGTCCAAACAACTCACGCAAAGATCGCCGTGCCTTGTATCCCACCTATAACGCATTGCGAGAAGGCGATTTACGGGCTGCGTATTACGAGCAGAAACTGCGTGAGTTCAACGAACAAGAAGCAGCAGGCGGCACTGTGCGGGTGTCCCTAATTGGGGATTTTGAGGGAAAGCCTGTCTGATGAAGTTTGAGAAGGTGGTCGACATCGTTGGTCTTTACCGCAAATGTGGTGAGCATATGTATGACGAAGAAGTCTCCCAAACCACTCATGCAGTGCAATGTGCGCGACGTGCTCAAGGCGATGGTGCATCTGCAGATTTAGCTCTTGCGGCTCTTCTTCATGATGTTGGTCATCTGCTGGAAATTCGTGCCCAAGAATCGGCTCACGTGGTCACCGAGAGAGATCTTCGACATCAGGATTCTGGATCCCATGCGTTGTCGAAACTTTTCGGTCCGTTGGTTACCGAGCCCATTAGATGGCATGTGGAGGCCAAGCGATATCTTTGTGCGACAGATAGTAAATACGCAGGAAGTTTGAGTGCGGGCTCCACTGCAAGTTTGGCGCTCCAAGGTGGCCCGATGACGGCCGAGGAATGTACACAGTTCCTTGCACAACCACAAAGTGCAGATGCAATTCGTCTTCGTAGATGGGATGATTTGGGCAAAGATACCGATAACTCACCATCTTCGATAGATGAGTTTGAACACTTGCTCTACTTGTTTGTTGGAGAACTTGCCAACTAACAGAATCAGTTAGCGACTTGCTTCCAATTCATACATGGGTAATCCATTGGCACTTACCCATAAACCAGCACCTACTTGTGTGAAGAATGGTTTTAATTGTGTGCGATACCAAGTTGCACTGCGTGTGTAGACCTGAAGATCTGTACCACGTGAGTCCACAATGTTTTCATAATCCCATTTAGTGGGTAATTCAAGATACAACACATGCCGGGTCGCCGACGCGATGTTCTCGATTGCATTTATGAACGACGCATTGTTGAGATATTGCAACACACTATGGCAGACAACGAGATCGTATTTTCCTCGCGGTTTCCACTCCGCAATGTTGCGTTTTTCGTGGTTCCACGTGGAGCATGCGTGTTCGCTGATATCAATAGATCTCACTTGTACTTGTGGATGAGTGGAGTTGTACCAATCTCGCCACATTCCCATGCCCGCACCAACATCTAATACTGAGTCAATGCGGACGCCCCACCATGCGCACATGTTGTGTACAGCAGTTGCAAGGTGTGCAATGCGCTCTGCATCGTGCGCACCGTCTTTGCCATAGAAGCGTGCGTAATAGTCACCGTCAAAACGAGCCATAGTGATAACGCTAGGACTTAAAACCAGAAGCAACCCACACATCCACACTCACGTGTGTCGTGGGTGCTGCATCTGCGGCGGTCTGCCATATAAGTGGTGTCATTGAAAAGAGATCTTGTGCTGACTCATCACTGAGTTCAAGATCGAATTGAATGCGTTGTGCATGAACGGCATGATCAGGAGGTTGGTCGCGTCGTTTTTCTCGTTCAACGATGTCCACATCGCGTTTGGGTCGCATCTGTTGCAAGTGGTGTGATCCTGGTGAGATGGTGACCCATTGCCCACATGGCGCGAGCACTCGTTGGAATTCTTCATGGGAGTGTGGTGCAAAGACGCTGAACACAGCATCACATGATGTGTCGAGAACAGGGAGTCGGTAAGCATTTCCCACTGCAAATTCAGATTCAGGAAATGCTTTGCTCGCCATGCGAATGGCTTGTTTGGAAATATCAAGCCCGAAGGTTTGGGAGGAATGAACACGGGAAAGGTAGTACCCCTCGCCACAACCCACGTCGAGAACCGAGCCATCGATCTCTTCGATCACTGCGGCCAATGCAGTCGCAATGGGTGCATACGCGCCTGTGGACAAAAATCGTCGTCTGGCTAAAAGAGAGTCGGTGGTATCTCCAGGTACGGAGTCACCAGAGAGGCGACCACCAATGAGCAAGTTGAGGTATCCCTCACGGGCGCGGTCAAAAGAATGGCCATTGGGGCATATCGCACCGTGAGAGGTAGGTGTAAACGCCTGATGACAATGCGGACATGCGAATATGGAGGGGACTTTTGACACTTCTGCCATACGAGCAGTCTCTCATTAGGCTAGAGAAATGGAGTTGTCATGACGAACGCTGTGTTTACGGCACACAACACAGCGCTAGTGGCACTTGGAGCTGTGGATGCCCCCCACGAGGTCACATCTGCCTGGATTGACGAGCAATTGGCTGAGACCTATGCCGCATGTGGAGTTCGGCCTGGTCTTTTGGAAAAAGTAGCTGGGATTCACAGTCGACGCTGGTGGCCTGAGGGGACCACGTTCGACCAAGTAGCTGCCGAAGCAGGCCGTGTTGCATTGGACAATGCTGGAGTGAAGGCATCAGACATCGACGTCCTCATCAGCACATCGGTCTGCAAACACCACCTTGAGCCTTCTTTGGCATCTTCGGTGCATCACCAACTGGGATTGCCGTCATCGGCAATGAATTTTGACCTTGCAAATGCATGTTTGGGTTTTATCAATGCGATTTGGATTG
This sequence comes from Ilumatobacteraceae bacterium, assembly GCA_044239355.1. GTDB lineage: Bacteria > Actinomycetota > Acidimicrobiia > Acidimicrobiales > Ilumatobacteraceae > UBA2093. Next base: position 70,958 of record JBIIBO010000008.1, on the reverse strand, counting down.
CGTCACAACTGATTGATTCTGGACAAGTGCGTTATGTCTTGATTGTTGACGGAGAAGGAAGCCGTTACACCCAAGAAGAGACAATTCGTCGACTTCAAATGCCAGGCACAACAGCCGAAGACATCTTTGCTGAATTTGCATCGCTGACTCTTGGATCAGGTGCAGTTGCTGCAGTGTTGGGGCCCGCAGATTTAGGTGGCCACCGCATTGTGGGTGGAGTGTCTCGAGCAGCCACGCAACACCATGAACTGTGTATTGGATCGCTGGACAAAATGACCACAGATACGCGGGGATTACTGGAAAATGGAATTGCTCTTGCGAATGATTGCTTTACCGAAGCTGAACAACATGAAAAATGGCTGAAGAATATTGATTGGTACATTTTGCACCAAGTCAGCAAAGTGCACACCGACAGCGTGTGTGCTCATCTTGGAATAGACCTGGAGAAAGTTCCCGTGTCGTATCCCACTCTTGGCAATGTGGGGCCTGCTGCAATTCCTCTCACGATGGCACATAATCAGCACCTCTTCGCCGAGGGCGACAACATTTTGTGTATGGGAATTGGTTCAGGTTTGAATGTCAGCTTTGTTGAACTGCAATGGTGACAGACGCGTCGCAACTACCTGAAATTGATTCTTCATGGGTGCGTACCTATGACGTTGACCGAGATGGAATCACTGAAAGGTTTTCAGTTCTTGAAACAGGACCGCTAGAACCACGCGGAACCATTGTGTGTGTTCATGGCAATCCCACATGGTCATACATGTGGCGTCACTTTGTCCGGGAACTTGGTGCACAGTGGCGTGTGATTGCGATCGATCAATTGGGTATGGGCTTTTCGAGTCGGTCGGGAAAATCGCGCACACTTGCCACGCGCATTGAAGATCTTCATGCCTTAATCGATGCGGCAAAGGTAGATGGACCCATCACGCTGATCGCGCATGATTGGGGTGGACCTGTTGCTCTCGGTTGGGCAACGCAACATCCAGAGCGCGTGGGGAAACTGGTGTTGTTTAACACGGGCACCCAGATTCCTACATCAGGCGTCCCTGGTCTCATTCAAGTCTCGAATACTCCGGTGCTTCGCAATGCTATTTGCACATGGACAAAGGCATTTATTACTGGTGCGGTAGTGACAACCGGTGGAATTCCTCGAAGTATTCGCAAGGCCTATTACGCGCCGTATACATCTTCACGTCGCCGTCGAGGCATTGCGCAGTTTGTCGCAGACATTCCCACGAGTGACACACATGTCACTGCACCTGTGCTGCAGGAATTAGCAACTCGCGCTCAGGCACTTGTTGTTCCGACGTTGTTGATGTGGGGAGTACGTGACTTTGTCTTTCACACTGGGGTATTAGCTGATGTGCAACGCACTTTTCCCCACGCACAGACCATCACTCTAGATACGGGTCATCTCTCGCCTGAGCACAGCGACGCACCGCGATTGGTACGTGAATGGTTGTCGGTAACCGCTGGACCCACCACGGGTGGTCAACCTCGAAGTGATGCAGATCTCAATGATGCGGTGCGCCGACGCGCCAAAGAAACTCCCGATGCGGTCGCCATTTTTGATGCGAAAGAAAAAATCACAACGACATGGCGCGAACTTGAGACATTGATTCTCCAATGTCGCGGACAACTGGTGGACAAAGGTGTTGTGGCTGGTGATCGCGTGGCGATACTCGCGCCATTTACTGCACGCACAATTGCTTCTATCTATGCATGTTGGGCGCAAGGTGTTGTTCCTGTTGTTGCAGACCCAGGTTTAGGAATTGCCAATATGCGTCGCGCGTTACGCGAAAGTCGACCTAAGTTTGTGATCACAATTCGAGCCACGCGGATCGCCGCACGAGTTCTTCATCTTGCACATCGTGCACAAAGGCTCGACCTCACTGCGGTGACACAGCCAAGCCAACAATCTCCATCTCATTGGAACAACATTGCTGATACCGAGACAGCGGCTGTGCTGTATACCTCTGGCGCCACAGGTCCTTCCAAAGGTGTGGTGTACACACATGGTCAACTTCGCTCATTAGCAGCAGTAATTCAGAAGCAGTTTTCCATTAGCGATAGTGATGGAATTGCAGCTGCCTACATTCCTTTTGCTTTGTATGGCCCCGCATGGGGAGTAGCGGTAGGTCTACCGAAGATCAATGTTGTGGCCCCAGGAAAGCTTTCCGCGGAGCATTTACGTGAAGCCCTTAATGGAGTGAACGGAACAATCTTGTTCGCAGCTCCCGCTCCGTTGCGCAATGTCATTAAGGACCAAGCGCAATTTCCCACTGTTCGTTGTGTGATGTCGGCAGGTGCACCTGTGAGTGATGTGTTGTTGCGTGACGTGGCACAGTCATTTCCGCACGCAGAACTTTTTAGCCCCTATGGGATGACAGAGATGTTGATTGTCACCGATGGAATTCGTGGTACTGCAACAAGTAGGCGTGGTGTTCCAGTGGGGCATCCGCTACCTGGCTCCGAAGTAGTGGTGTTCCCATTTGGATGTGTTGCATCTGATGATCTTGAGCCACTCGCTGATGGAGTGACTGGTGAGATTTTTGTAACGGGCCCATGGTTGTCGGTGGGATATGACCAGCATTGGGCACGCAATAGAGATGCGCGCGTGCACTACGCCGGCCGCGAATGGCATCGCACCGGAGATGTGGGTCATGTGCAAGATGGTCTTTTTGTAGAAGGTCGTAACGCTCACGTCATTGAAGTTGATGGCACGCAGGTAACACCTGTGCCCATTGAGCAAGCAGTAGAAGAGATTCTTCCTGGTGTGATTGCAGCAGCAGTAGGTGTGACAACTCATGGTCAACACACACTCGTTGTGGTGCTATGCGATGGCACATCAACAGGCGTTGCAGATCTTGCGACGAAGAATGCTGTGCAGGGCGCTGCACAGCAGGTCACCGCTGTGTTGTACAAGAAGACCCTTCCTGTAGATCGTCGTCATAATTCAAAAATTGATCGCATCGCTCTGAGTGCGTGGGCTACTGAACAATTGAGCAAGTGATGCGAGTTCTTCTCACGGGTGCAACGTCCATGATTGGTGAATACACAGTGCGTGAGTTGTTGCGCCGTGGTCATGAGGTGCATGTATTGCAACGTGGTGAATCAGACCTTCCTGTGAAGATCTTTCGTGGAGACATTCGTGATTTCGATGCAGTGCGGTCAGCAATAAGTGGTTGTGATGTAGTGATTCATGCAGCTGCAAAGGTCGGACTTGTTGGTTCCTACAAGGAGTTCTTTTCCATCAACGTGGAGGGAACGCGCAACATCATGAATGCAGCTGTTGATGCGGGTTGTCGGGGCGTTGTGTATGTCTCATCACCTTCGGTGTCATACAGCAAGACTCCTGTTGAGGGCGAAGTTTCTCCACCAGCAATCGACGAGGTGATGGGGCACTATTCGCGCACGAAGTCCATTGCCGAACGTGAAGTGGTTAATGATCATCGCATTCCTGCTGTGGCATTGCGGCCACATCTTGTGTGGGGACCAGGAGATACACAACTGGTAGGGCGCATTGTGGAACGAGCACAACAAGGTCGACTTGTTCTGGTGAATAATGGCGATGCAGTTGTGGACTCCACTTATATAGACAACGTGGCTGATGCTCTTGTGGCAGCGGCTGAACGCATTGGTGTGCAACACAATCTCAATGGTCGCGCACTAGTTGTCAGCAATGGTGAGCCACGAACAGTTGCGAGTCTTGTGGAATCTATTTGCACAGTAAGCGGTGTTACCTATGCGCCACGTTCGGTGAGTCTGCGCGCCGCTGTTGTTCTTGGTGTGTTTATTGAAGCAGTGTTCACATTGCGCCCGCATAGTGAGCCACCTCTTACAAAGTTCACCGCCTATCAGTTAGGAATCTCTCACTGGTTCGATATCTCAGAGACCAAAGAGTTGTTGGGGTGGACTCCTCGTGTCAGCTTGGACGAAGGTTTCCAGTGTCTTGCACGCAGTCTCTGACACCTAGAGTGTGTTCGTGAAACGAATTCTCGCCCTCATCACTGGTCTTGTTGTTTCTGGCTTGCCCATCGCTGTTGCACTTGACGTACAACCTGTTCGCGCATCATCAGATGGTGTATTTGTTTTTAACACTCAGTTGTCCAGTAACTCAGGTTTAGGTTTCTGCACAACTACTACGGTCAAAGGGTGTATTGACTCCGTCACAATTGATGGCATTTCACTGAGGCAAGTAAATGCACCTAGTGAAGCGAGATACGGAATTGGTGGAGGGGTCTATTCGGCACCCTGCAAATTTATGGATACCTCGGTGACCCAATGTGAGTATCCCTACATGGTGATTTACCCCATGGTGAATACGCCCAATAGTCAGATCTCAATGACCAACGTTGAGGTGAATTTCCGCCGTCGTTTAAATGCCCACAAAACATCTGCAGTGAATACGGTGATTGTGAATGGCTCTTTGCAATCATTCGTTCCAGCTGCACCTGGCCTTCGAGACATTGCGACTATCAATGCACGTACCACGCAGGTGCATTCAGCGTCTAGCGGTCTATGTCTTGGATGGGTTATCGCAATCGACAATTGCGCGATTGGAGATGTTTCCACTTCGACGGTGAGTAACAGGATTTCCATGCTTCTACTGCCCGCTATGCGAAGTGCAATTGTTCCTCCTGATGCTGCAGATGCAGAGTGCAAAAGAATTGATCCAACCAGTAATTGTTTTGTGAACATTTTTGACGCTTCAAGCCAAGGTGGATGGGTAGATACCGATGCGTCAGTGTTTGGTCTGGCCTCCACAGACCGTTTCACTGGAGCTGCGCAGTTGAAGATTGCCGGGCCGCATTTCAAAGCCCCAGTGAATGGCGTGAGTGAGTTGAACCTGGCGAATTTCCGCATGTTCTTGCCGTCGACATATCTGATGAATTCGTTTGGTTTAAAGCCAAATGAAGCCAACCCGGTCACGCTTCCCGTAAAGCGGACTGCAAAAGATGGATCCACAGTTCCATCAACTGAGTACATCCCAAGTGCAGATGGTTTGTTGGTGTCGACCACTGGAATTGGATTCTCCATTCCTACAATGACGGTGCAACGTGTACTTGTGGTGAAGAAGAACCAGAAAATCACCACTGATGCTTTGTTAAGAGCAGCAGGAATTTCTCAAACCAAGAAACTTGGGACAGCAAAAATCACTGTGAACTCCAAGTCTGGAATGAATTTTTCCTCGAAGCGTTACAGCTTCAATAAAGTGCGCAATGTAAAAGTGGCAATCCGATATCAATCATCGAAGAAGGCCACCTCCATACGCCATCTGACCGTCAAGGTCGTGCAGTAGCCAGTTGTACTGATCAGGCGTACTCGTGGCACTATCTCTGCCCCTGTGGTGGAGTAAATATGGTGAACTTGGTTGTTTTGCACGTATCTGAACTATCCTCAAAGGCGGTCGTATTCGGCACTTTGGGCGAGTTTCGCTCTGGGTTCCGTTCCGCTTCCGCGCCTTTAGCTCAGTTGGTAGAGCAACGGACTTTTAATCCGCAGGTCCTGGGTTCGAGCCCCAGAGGGCGCACCACCATGACTTCGTGACACGATGAGTGTGTCCCACAAGGAGGCAGTCATGAACCAGGCAGTCACAGTGTCCCGTGAAGGCGACTTTGCAACTATCACCTTGACGAATCCTGCCAAGCGCAACGCATTGAGCATGAATGTCTTGCGTGCATTGATCGACGCCTTCACTGAAGTGAGTAATTCTGATGCGCGCGGCATCATCTTGGCTGCCGAGGGCCCCGTGTTTTCCGCTGGGCACAACTTTGGCGAGATGAAAGACACCACACGCGAGAACGCCCAAGAACTTTTTGATGTCTGCTCTCATCTCATGCAATTGATGCACACCATCGATCAACCGGTAATTGCGCGCGTGCATGCATTGGCTACGGCCGCAGGTTGTCAACTTGTTGCGTCATGTGATCTTGCCGTGGCGGCACGTTCGGCGTCATTTGCTATTCCGGGTGGCAAAGGTGGATTGTTCTGTCACACACCATTAGTCGCAGTGGGACGATCACTGTCACCTAAACGTGCGTTAGAGATGGCAATGACAGGTGACCCGATAACAGCCGACACTGCATATGAGTGGGGATTCATTAATGCCGTGGTGAACGATGACGATCTTGATAGTGCAGTGCTTGAATTGTTGGCACGTGCAACCCGTGGCTCCACTGAATCAAAGGCCCTTGGCAAACGGGCTTATTACGAGCAAATTCGCATGACAGAACCAGATGCATATGCGTTTGCATCTGCAGTGATGGCTGATGCCGTGGTCTCGTGGCCGGCCCAAGAGGGAATAAGTGCATTTTTGGAGAAACGACATCCTGATTTTGGTGATAGGTAAGTAGTTGTGAGTGTTGTAATCCCCCCTACATCGATCATTGAAGTGGAACTTGCCGTTCAAGGCATGACATGTGGTGCCTGTGCTGCACGCATTGAAAAGAAACTCAATGAGATAGATGGCGTAGAAGCTGCGGTGAACTATGCAACGGAAACTGCGATGGTTGCATTTGATGGCGCAGCACTCACCGAGGAACACATCATCACTGCTGTGGAATCAGCTGGATATGGTGCGCGAGTTGTTGATGATGAGCCTTTTGATGATGACCTAGAGGTAAAACTTCAACGAGCACGCCGTCGTCTTGTGGTTTCTGCAGTCTTCACTGTTCCGGTGGTGTTGCTGTCAATGGTGCCGGCATTCATGTTTGATGGCTGGCAGTGGTGGGCAATGGCATTGTCAGCCCCCGTGGTGACATGGGGAGCATGGCCCTTCCATGTCAGCGCGCTCAAGAATGCACGTCACGGCACCTCCACGATGGACACATTGATCAGTGTGGGCATTATTGCCGCCACTATCTGGAGTGTCTGGGCTGTGATCTGGGGTGATGCCCTTGATGTGATGGGTCATCATTCCATGACATCGTCATCGTCTTCGCATGTGTATTTCGAAGTGGGTGCAACAGTGGCGACGTTCATTCTTCTTGGTCGTTATTTAGAGATGCGCGCCAAGAATTCCGCAGGTGATGCATTGCGTTCATTAATGGCATTAGGCGCCAAATACGCAAACGTATTGCGCGATGGAGTTGAAATATCCATCCCTGCATCCGTGATTCGTGAAGGCGATCTTGTGGTGGTGCGACCAGGGGAGAAAATTGCTGCCGATGGTGTAGTGGAAGAAGGATCATCGTCTGTTGATATGTCGATGATCACTGGTGAAAGCGTTCCTGTTGATGTGCACGTGGGTGATGCAGTGACCTCGGCGACTGTGAACCAACAGGGTCGTTTGGTGGTGCGCGCCACGCGAGTGGGTGCCGAGACAACGTTTGCCCGCATGGCCAAGTTGGTGCGTGAAGCCCAAGCCACAAAAGCTCCTGTGCAGCGCTTTGCCGACAAAGTAAGCAGCGTGTTTGTGCCGGTGGTGTTCGCCATTAGTGCATGCACCTTGGCCGCATGGTTGTTTTTCGATGGCGATGCATCGAAAGCATTCACGGCATCGGTTGCGGTACTCATCATCGCGTGTCCGTGTGCGTTAGGTCTTGCTACTCCCACTGCGTTGATGGTGGGAAGTGGACGCGCTGCACAAATGGGCATTGTGATTAAAGGCATTGATGTTCTGCAAAGTACGCGTCGTATCGACACAGTCATTTTGGATAAGACCGGCACAGTGACAACTGGGGCAATGACCTTGGTGGATGTTGTGTGTGCAGACGGCGTACAGCGCAACGATGCATTGCGTTATGCAGCCGCGGTGGAAGCAGCGAGCGAACACCCCATTGCGCGCGCCATTGCTGCAGCGGGTGTTCAAGAACTTGGTGTCTTGCCTTCGTTAGACGAATTTGCATCAATGCCGGGCATGGGGGCTACAGGACGTATTGGTGGTGTGATCATCACAGTGGGTAGAGAGGAAGTGTTCCGGCAACGCTTAGTCATTATTCCCACCGTGTTGAAGAACGCTCTTGAATCATCGCGTCGAGAAGGACTTACAGCAGTAGTTGTGGCATGGGATGGTCAAGCACAAGCAGTTCTTGCTGTCGCTGATCAACCCAAACCCACGAGCGCAGAGGCAATTGCCTCGTTGCGCCTGATGGGACTTGCTCCGGTGTTGTTAACAGGTGATAACAAAGTGACCGCAGAAGCTATTGCAACCGCTGTGGGAATTGAGACCGATGAACACCATCTTTATGCCGGTGTGATGCCCGACGACAAAGTGGCGGTGGTGCGAGATTTTCAAGAACGCGGCTATGCAGTTGCGATGGTGGGCGATGGTGTCAACGATGCTGCTGCTCTTGCTCAAGCTGATGTGGGTATTGCGATGGGCGGGGGAACCGACGTTGCGATGCAGGCAAGTGATCTCACCATCGTCAATGGTGATTTACGTTCAGTTCCTGATGCCATTCGACTTTCGCGGGCAACGTTGCGCACAATTCGCACCAACGTGTTTTGGGCTTTTGCCTACAACGTTGCAGCGATTCCACTTGCAGCATCTGGCAGGTTGAACCCAATGTGGGCTGGCTTAGCTATGGCATCATCATCGGTGTTCGTGGTGACCAACAGTTTGCGTCTCCGCCGCGTCAAATTGCATCGATAACCGCACAGCATCAATGGCGTTACGTCGCCGATTACGAATAGTCCGCGTAGATAATCCCACTTCTTCGGCGAGTTGATCTGTTGTCTCACCAGAAGCAAGTCGTTCTAGCAACACAAGATGTTCTGTTGCTACGCCGTTTTCTAGTGCATCACACAACACCTCATTGAGTCGTTCTGCAAGAGGATCTATCTGTGGGTCATGGGCTACTGCGTGCATCATGTCATTACCCACTTGGGTCTCTTCCACTCTCTTAAGTCTGTATTCGCGCACAAAGGCGTGGTATTCAATATCGCGCACCAAGTTGGCTGCAATTTTATGGTGACGTCGATGGTGGGGGAATTGACGGATCACCATCCATGCAGCTCCAATTGCTTCGTTCATTGCAGCAGACATTCCGCCTTGCACTACACGTCCGCGCCGTCGCACCATGGCCAAGACCGATGGCATCACGCGATGTAGAACAATGCGTGCTGCAAGCTCATCGTGTTCGGCATGGCGCACAAGTTGCCACAGCATGTGATCACCGTCGCTGTCGTCGATGGGTTTACCGAATCCGGCGAGGACAAGTACTTCATCGAGGCTCTCCACAGAGTGAGGCATAAAAGGCCAGCCGTTCACTCGGCGCAATACTGGCCGGGAGTTCACCAGCCGTTCCCATTCATCGATGATGAGTCGGGCGGGACCGGTGGCACTGGTGGTCCACACCAACGCGGTGCGTTCGGTGTCTGTGGTGGGTAGATCTGTTAAGTGTTGTGTCATGTAGACACGGTGAGAAAAGTCTCTTTCGCCCCTTCATAGCGCCACTCTCACCTGGACCCTTTTGGGTGGGCAATACTGTGGTCATGCGCATCACATTGCCCTCGGGAACAGCCGCCGAAGTCGTCCACCATGAGTCACCCAAGATGGGTCTGGTGATTACCCCTGACATCTTTGGCCTTCGTCCACTTTTTGATGACATGGTCGCTCGCTTCGCCGAACAATGGCAGATGTCAGTGATTGCAGTGGAACCATTTGCACAGATGGAACTTGGCCCCGAGGTGGAACCACGTTTTGCTGCAGTGCCGCAATTGCGTGACGACAATCATCTGCGCGACCTCAACGAAGCAGCAGATGTGTTGAATACTGCTGTAGTGGGTCTGATGGGATTTTGTCTCGGCGGTATGTATTGCTTTAAGGCATCACGTACTGAACGTTTTGCGCGCATTGCAAGTTTCTACGGAATGATCACATTGCCCAATGATTGGAAAAGCAGCACTCAAGGTGAGCCATTAGGAATGCTGATTAACGGCTATGCAGACAGCGTGTTAGCAATCATTGGCGGTCACGATCACTACACCCCAGAAGCAGACGTTGCCCAACTACGTGCCACGGGCGCACAAGTGGTGGTGTACCCAGATGCAGAACATGGATTTGCCCATGATGCGAGCCGGCCCTCACATCGCACAGATGATGCACACGATGCATTTGTGCGCACAGAAAAATGGCTGCTTAGTGCGCTGTAGTGCGCACCGAAATTAAATGGCGCGTTGTTCGAGCTTTGTGCGATCGATGATGTGATACGTGCGCTCGTGTTGCTCGAGCCACTTCAATTTGATGAAGCTTGCGATTGCTTTATTCACGCGCTCACGTGAGGCACCCACCATGCCGGCAAGTTCTTCTTGTGTGACAGGGAGAACGAATTGATCTTTGCCGCCGGAGAGATCAAGTAGGCGCTTTGCAGTACGACCAGTGACATCAAGGAACACACTGTCGGCAAGTGCCTGGTCCATTGAGCGCAAACGTTGGCTCAACATACGGATGACATTCCACATCAAACCCGTGGAGGCATTGAGTTGCTCAAGAACTGCGGCGTAGGGAATCTCTAGCACTTGTGAAGTTTCGAGCGCACGAGCTCCAGCTGATCGTGAGTTCTTGTCCAGCATGCCCATCTCGCCAAAGAGATCGCCTGCATCCATCAGTGCAATGACGCTCTCGCGATGATCGAACGGCTTATTACCGATTGCAATGGCAATACGACCAGATAACACCACATACAGAGATTGCGGTTCATCGCCTACTTCAAACAAAACGTCACCGCGGACAAGTTCTTTTACTTTTCCAGCGGCTGCGATTATGGTGAGGATTTCATTGGGCGCACCCATGAAGAAATCGGTTTCTGCGAGTACTAGTTCGTGTGCCATAGCATCCATGACGGTACTACCCTTTGTGTATGAATCGAAACGAGATCGTCTGGACAATTGTCGTTGCGGCAGGGTCTGGGCTCCGTTTTGGTAGTGCGAAACAATTTGAGACCATCGGCGGGAAGAAAATCGTCGACTGGGCTGTTGAAGAGGCCTCAAAACATTCTGCTGGCGTTGTTGTGGTCTTGCCCTCTGGCCAAGCGGTGGGAGAGGGGCAAGTGGAAGGTGGAAGTACTCGCAGTGAATCAGTACGCCGTGGTCTCGCTGCAGTTCCCGATACCGCAACAATTATTTGTGTGCATGATGCCGCACGTCCATTTGCAAGCCCTACAGTTTTCCAACGAGTGATTTCTGCGGTAGTTGATGGTGCAGATGCTGCAGTGCCTGGTGTTGCGGTGGTGGACACCATCAAGCAAGTCAATGAATCCAATGTGGTGGTGGCAACGCCACGACGAGAAACATTGCGTGCTGTACAAACTCCACAAGCATTTCGTGCCGAATCATTACGTCGCGCACATATATCTGGTGGTGAAGGAACCGATGACGCCACGTTGATCGAAAAGATGAATGGGGAAGTAGTTGTTGTGGAAGGCGAAATTGTGAATCGGAAGATCACAACTCGCGAAGATCTTGAATGGGCAGTGGCACACGCACACCATCTCTTGGAAGGCGAAGTGTGATGATTGATATTCGCGTAGGACAAGGTTTCGATATTCATCGCTTTGCAGATGCCCCCATTGAAGGTCGCGTGTTAATTCTGGGAGGCGTAGCTTTCCCTGGAGAGCCTGTTCTTGTGGGTCATAGCGATGCAGACGTAGTGGCACATGCTGCTGCCGATGCACTGTTGGGGGCTGCTGGTCTTGGTGATATTGGTCAGCACTATCCCGATACCGACCCAAAGTGGAAAGGCGCCGATTCATTGGCGATCCTGAGCGATGTTGCCGGCAAGGTGCGTGCACTGGGTTGGCGTATTGGAAACATTGATTGCAGTGTTGTGTGTGAATCGCCACGAATTGCCCCAGTTCGCGACACAATGGTGGAACGGTTAACCGATGCGGTCCAAGCGCCCGTTTCGGTGAAAGGTCGTCGCGCCGAAGGTCTCGGCGCTGTCGGGAGAAGCGAAGGCATTGTGTGTTTCGCCTCGGCAGTCATCATCAAGGAGTTGTAGTCCCACATGGCACCGCGCAAACCCCCAAAATCTCCCAAAGTAAACACAGGTAAGCCTGGTCGCCCCGCTGGCAGCCGTAACTCTGGTAGCCGTTCAGGAAGCCGCACCGCATCAGACCGTGGTCCAGAGTCAAGTGGTGGGCGTTCAAGTGGTCGCACATCAACTCGCGGTGTTGTGAGGCGTACCGGTGGTGGCGCGCCGAATCGCGATGGTCGCCCGCGCTCAGCACCAGTTGCCAAAGGTTTAGGTGGCGAACAAATTGAAGGTCGTCAAGCAGTTCGAGAATTGCTCATTGGCCAAAAGCGCAAAGTAAAAGAAATTTGGATGGCAGCAGATATTGATCCCGCGCCCATTCTCGATGACATTGAACAAATTGCAGATGCTGCACGTGTGCCCATTCTTGAAGTACCGCGACGCAAGTTGGAAGAAACTGCTCGCAGTGAGGCACCACAAGGAATTATTGCTTTCGCTCAACCTTTAGAGGAAGCATCATTTGCAGACATGTTGAAAACTCGCCATGGAGTGGCGCCATTTCTTGTCGCTGTCGATGGTGTGACAGACCCAGGCAACTTAGGCGCATTGTTGCGTTGTTGTGATGGAGCTGGTGTGACAGGTGTGGTGTTGCCTAAACATCGCGCAGTGCATGTGACGCCAACGGTTGCAAAATCATCTGCAGGTGCGGTGGAACATGTGCCCATGACATTGGTGTCTGGGTTGCCTACGGCAATTCAACAGATGCGCGACAACGGGATTTGGGTGGTGGGCCTTGATGACTCCAGCCGCGACACCTTGTTCGATATTGGCAAATTAGCCACAGATGGAATCTGCATAGTTCTGGGCGCCGAGGGAGCAGGCCTGTCCAGGCTTGTCAAGGAACGCTGTGACACCATCGTGGGTATTCCCATGCTGGGTCAGGTCTCGTCCCTCAATGTCTCGGCGGCGGCCGCTTTGGCTACTTATGAAGTGACGCGTGTGCGAATGGCAAGTCGCGCCTAGGATTATCTTCCTTGCCGGGTTAGCTCAGTGGTAGAGCAACGCACTTGTAATGCGTAGGTCGTGGGTTCAACCCCCACACCCGGCTCCATATTTTTCGTCTGTGTACGGCTCATCCTGTTGCCCCGCAAGGGAATCAGGGGTGTCATACCGCATTGTTCATCCACCAACTACCGTGGAGGCGTCTCCACAATCTTCCCGGAGGACTTGTACATCATGAGCCAGCAACGCCCACGCGCTTCGCGTCCATCTCTACCTTCAGCTTCCAATGGCACCCTTGGTGCGGTTGTAGCAGTGGTTGCCCTTCTTCTAGGTTTCCTCATTCTTCGCGATGTGCAAGCCGATGGTGGGAGCGCAACAATCACCACTAACCCACCCACTGAAACGCTTCCAGGTGGCGACCCAGTTGATCCCAATGTGACGACCACAACTGCTTTTTCCATTAACGGATTCAAAATTCAGGTTGCTAACGCATCTGGTATTGCAGGTAGTGCCGGCGAGATGACATTGAATTTGCAAAAGGTTGGTTACGTAGTGCAACCAGCAGCAAACGTTGCTGCAGGAACTGCAAAGCGATCAAAGACAGGCGTGTTCTATTTGGCAGGCTGTGAAGCCAATGCACAAAACGTGGTGGATGCCCTTGGTGGCGAGGTTGACCTTGCTGCAATGCCATCACCAATCCCTACTGAAACTGGATCAATTGGTGAAGCATGCGTGCTTCTACTTCTTGGTACAGATTTAGCTAACAAACCACTGAAAGGCATTGTGGGCGGCGGCGCAGGTCAGGCTGCAACAACTTCCTTGGCGCCAACAACTACTGCACCTTCGGAGTAGCCAGTACTTCGCTTGCAATCTTTTCAATGGATTGCAGCACCTGTTGGTGTGCAATGTCATGACCAAATCGTTGCACCAAACTGGACACTGAGAGCCCCGATAACAAAACCTCATCGCATGCAGGGTCAATGTCTCCCACAATTGCGTGCACAGGTGTGCCCACATTGGATGCATAGCGCGCAACTTCTCCAACGACCTTGCCGTCGAAACTTGTGTCATCAAGTAGTCCTTCACCAGTGATGACGAGATGATGCTGCTTGACTGCTTCATCAAATCCGGTTTCTTCGGCAACAATGTCGAATCCGGGTATCAATTGAGCACCTAAGGCAGCAAGTGCTCCCGCTAACCCACCTGCTGCTCCAGAGCCTGAGATCGCAGTGACATCAATGCCAAAATCTGTGTCGTAACGCGCAGCAAGTTGTTGAAGACGATGCGTCAACATTTTTACCTGTGCTTTCGATGCACCTTTTTGTGGTGCAAAGATATGCGCTGCATCAACAAATGTTGTGTCCACATCACAAGCCACAAGAAATTCCACCGCGCGTAAACGCGCCGGAGTTCCAATTGCGCGCAGTGCACCTAAACCACCATCTGTTGTGGCCGATCCACCAAGGCACACAATGATTTTCTTGGCACCTTCATTAAGTGCACAATCAATCAGTTCGCCTGTTCCTTGAGTGGTTGCAGCCATTGGATCATTACCCGTTGCGCCTCCAGCCAAGGTAAGCCCGGATGCTCGTGCCATTTCAATCACGGCAATGCCGCGTCGCATGCTCCATTCAGCTTCAACTGGTTGACCAAGTGGACCTGTCACCACTGTGCGTCGATTAGGGCCACCAAGAACTTCAAGAGTTCCTTCGCCACCGTCGGCCAAAGGCATTTCGGTGCAATCAATATTGAGAGACCAACACGCATGTCCAATAGCGGCGCACACATCGGCTGCCGATGCAGTGCCCTTAAATTTGTCGGCTGCCGCAAGAACTCGCACGGCCAAACCCTATGGGCTCAACTGCGCTAGTGAATATTTCTTGGCATGTCGGTAGGGTTTGGTCCATGGCTGTGACAGTTCGAATTCCCACAACAATGCGTCCTATCTCTGGTGGAGCCTCCACTGTGGAAGTTCCCAGCGGCACGTTGGGTGAAGTGCTCGCAGCGTTGAACGCAGCTCACTCCGGGTTTGCAGAGCGCCTCTTTGATGGTGCAGGAGAACTGCACAAGTTCGTCAATATCTTCGTCTCCGATGACGATGTCCGTTATTTGCAGGGTCTTGACACCCCAGTCAAAGACGGTGACACCGTCTCGATCATTCCTGCGGTCGCTGGCGGCTTTTAAATCCCTCTAGCCAATAGCCCCCGGTTTCGGGGTTGGCCACCCTCTGCGGGGTAGTGGCGTTAGCAGTCTCAACGGTAGAGTGCTAGCAGTCGGATCGCTTGAGTGCGAATCCCCCACAGTAGGCAAAACCCCCAAATTTCGGAGGAAACCATGGCAAAGATGATTGCATTTGACGACGAGGCCCGCCGCGGTCTTGAAGCAGGAATGAACAAGTTGGCTGATGCAGTGCGTATCACGCTTGGACCAAAAGGTCGCAACGTTGTTCTTGCAAAGCAGTGGGGTGCACCCACTATCACCAATGATGGCGTGTCCATCGCACGTGAGATTGATCTTGAAGATCCATACGAGCGCATTGGCGCAGAGTTGGTCAAAGAAGTTGCCAAAAAGACAGACGACGTTGCAGGTGACGGAACAACCACAGCAACAGTGTTGGCTTGGACAATGGTGCGTGAAGGCTTACGCAACGTTGCTGCCGGCGCAAACCCCATGTCTTTGAAGAAGGGCATCGAAGCCGCTGTTGCAGAAGCAATTGCAAGCATCAAGGCACTTGCCAAGGAAGTTGATTCTAAAGAGCAGATTGCACAAGTTGCGTCAATTTCTGCTGCTGATACTGAAATCGGCCGCATGATTTCTGAAGCCATTGACAAAGTGGGCAAAGACGGTGTGATCACCGTTGAAGAGAGCCAGACATTTGGCATGGAGATGGACCTTGTAGAAGGAATGCGCTTTGATAAGGGCTACATCTCGCCATACTTCGTCACCGACACAGATCGCATGGAAGCTTCCTTGGAAGATGCATACATCTTGTTGGTTTCCAACAAGATCGCCAATGTGCGC
Organism: Ilumatobacteraceae bacterium; assembly: GCA_044239355.1. GTDB lineage: Bacteria > Actinomycetota > Acidimicrobiia > Acidimicrobiales > Ilumatobacteraceae > UBA2093. Next base: position 55,015 of record JBIIBO010000008.1, on the reverse strand, counting down.
GACATGTTGCCAGTACTTGAAAAAGTGATGCAGAGCGGAAAGCCATTGTGCATCATTGCTGAAGACATCGAAGGTGAAGCACTTGCAACTTTGGTTGTGAACAAGATTCGTGGAACATTCAAGAGCGCAGCAGTCAAGGCTCCTGGCTTTGGCGATCGTCGCAAAGCAATGTTGCAAGACATCGCGATTCTCACTGGTGGCCAAGTCATCAGCGAAGAAGTGGGCTTGAAGTTGGAGAATGCAACGCTTGACCTTTTGGGTCGTGCAAAGCGCGTTGTGATCACCAAAGATGAAACCACCATCATTGAAGGTGCTGGCGATGAAGGCGACATCAAAGGTCGCATCAGCCAGTTGAAGACAGAAATCGAAAACACTGACTCTGACTACGACCGCGAAAAACTCCAAGAGCGTCTCGCCAAGTTGTCCGGTGGTGTGGCAGTTCTCAAGGTTGGCGCAGCCACCGAAGTGGAATTGAAGGAAAAGAAGCACCGCATCGAAGATGCTGTGAGCACCACTAAGGCAGCAATTGAAGAAGGTGTTGTTCCTGGAGGCGGCGTTGCACTTCTTCGTGCACAAGCAGCTGTAGAAGTCGTGGCAGCCAAATTGACTGGCGACGAAGCGACTGGTGCACGCATGGTTGCTCGTTCACTTGAAGGTCCGTTGAAGCAAATTGCTGAAAACGCTGGCTTAGAGGGTGGAGTTGTTGTCCAGAAGGTGAAGAGCCTGAAGGGTAATGAAGGCCTCAATGCTGCAACTGGCGAATACGAAGACCTCGTCAAGCTTGGTGTCATTGATGCTGCCAAGGTGACACGTTCTGCACTGCAGAACGCTGCGTCTATTGCAGCTTTGTTCCTCACCACAGAAGTGGTTATTGCGGACAAGCCAGAAGAAGCTGGTGCCGGTGGTGGACATGACCACGGCATGGGTGACTTCTAAATCCACACTGTTGTAGTGCATCGCTGATGGCGCGCCCAGTTGCTTTAGTGAGTTGTGCTGAGGCGCGACATCACGATCACGACCTTGATCTTGTTGTTCGTGCTCTTGGTGATCGCGGACGTATTGCAGAAGTAGTGGATTGGGATGATGCTTCCCAGGATTGGTCACGGTTTGATGCCGCCATTGTGCGATCACCGTGGGATTATCACCGGCGATACGAAGAGTTTTTGCAGTGGGTGAGCAACGTGTCGACACAGACACAGTTATTGAACTCTGAAGAGATTTTGCGCTGGAATACCGACAAGGTGTATCTGGGCGAGATGATCGAAGATGGGATTGCAGTTATTCCCACAACATTTGTGGCGGGCGCCGAAGACATGGTGCGTGTGCACGATCAGTTGTCAGGTGATGTTGTTGTGAAGCCCACAGTGAGTGCTGGCTCAAACAACACCAAGCGTCATATTCAGCAATCTGTGGAAGCTGTAGCCCATGTGCTATCGCTCATCGATAACGGCAAAGTTGCCATGGTGCAGCCGTATCAGCGGTTTATTGACGAACGTGGTGAAACTGGAATGCTGTATTTCAACGGCGAGTTCAGTCACGCATTTCGCAAAGGCGCCATCTTGTCCGAAGGCGAAGGCGCGATGAACGGGCTTTTTGTAGAAGAAGATATTCGCGCCCGTCAGCCCTCTGGTCAGGAACGTGAACTTGGTGATGACGTGATGTCATTTATTTTCGACAAATTTGGCTACTACCCCTTGTACGCCCGAGTTGATGTGGTGCGAGGGTCAGCTGGTGTGCCTGTCTTGATGGAGCTTGAATTAGCCGAGCCTTCGCTGTATCTCCACACGGGCACCGATGCCGCCACTCGTTTTGCCTCAGCAGTCTTGGCGCGTCTCTAGGTAGGTTGAAAGACATGAGTGAACCCATGTCTCCATCTATTGGACTTGCTGTTGTCCATTATTTTTGCAAGCCACTGCCACAATTCGATGGCGAGGCTCTCATTAATGCGGTGAAGGCTGCTGAAAACAGTGGTGTCACTGTGGTGACTGTTTCCATGTTGGGGCACAAGGCTGATGTTGCGGTAATGGGTATGGCCGCAGACATGCGCGAACTGAAAGCACTGCAAACTGGTCTGCAACATGCAGGTCTAGAAATTGTTGATAGCTATGTCTCTTTAACAGAAGTGTCTGAATACGCAAAAGGCATGCCACAAGAGATGCTTAATGCTCGTTTGTATCCACAACTTCCACCTCCTGGCAAGAATGCATGGTGTTTCTATCCCATGTCGAAGCGTCGCAACACCGATCAAAACTGGTTCACACTTGAATATGACCGCCGTAAAGAACTCATGGAAGAACACGGCAAGAGCGGACGCACATTTGCAGGTCGCGTGATCCAGCTTGTTACAGGCTCTGCTGGTCTTGATGATTTTGAATGGGGAGTGACATTGTTTGGTGTACACCCCGATGACTTGAAAGAAGTTGTGTACACCATGCGCTACGACGAAGCATCTGCGGTGTACGCAGAATTTGGTGCGTTCTATGTCGGCATGGTGACCCCTGTTGAGGAACTCGTTCATCAGATCTGATGTGTCATGACGACTGAACTCTTATTCCTTCGCGATGCATACCTAAAAGAGTGCGATGCGGTGGTGCAAGAAGTTCGGGATAACGCTGTCATCCTCGATCAGACAGTTTTCTATTACACAAGTGGCGGTCAGCCTCATGATCTTGGCCTCATCGACGGACAATTGGTCACTGAAGTGCGCAAAGTGGAAGGCGACGTCTTGCATTTTCTCGTTGAGGGCGCCTCAATGCCAGCAGTTGGGGCAACAGTGCGTTGTGTTCTTGACTGGGAACGACGTCATCGTTTAATGCGTACCCACACAGCCATGCATGTGTTGTGTGGTGTGATTTGGAATGAATGGAAAGTTCCTGTCACCGGCGGCAACATGGAGCCACTTGTAGCACGAATGGATTTCGAACTGCCTGAGGTGCCTGAAGGTTTTGCCGAAAAAGTAGAAAAACTTGTGAACGATGCCATTGCACACGATCATCCGATTGAGGTGTCATTTTTGCCGCGCGATACCGCAGTAGTAGATGAAGATCTCATTCGCACCAAGGTGTCGCTGATTCCGGATTCGGTGCCCGAGATTCGAGTTGTCGACATTGTGGGACTGGACAAACAAGCCGATGGGGGAACCCATGTTGCATCCACGCAAGAAGTGGGAGTGGTGCGGGTTGTGAAGATGGAGAACAAAGGTAAAGGTTTCAGGCGGATTCGCGTCTCCATTGTGGAGTAGCGTCGCTACGTGTTTTGGGCTGAGTTTTTTGGGTTCGTGGCAGCAGTGCTGGGTGTACTGCAGGCATGGCCTCAAGCCAGAAAAATTCGCACTCTCGGCCATGGCCACGGGGTCAGCATCACTATGTGGATACTGATGACCGGGTCAAGTGCTGCGTGGCTTGGTCATGGAATTCGTATTGGGTCACCCTCGCTCATTGCGAGCACAGTCGCATCGGCAGTAATGAACCTCACGGTTGTACTCGCATTGACATCATCACCGCGCGTGGTTGTATTTCGCTTCACTGTCCTCTCGAGTGTGACGGTTCTTTTGATTGCAACTCTTCCACTCTGGATTACAACTCCAATTTTGTTTGCCTTCACGTTGTCTCGTGTTCCTCAAATTCACAGATCGTGGACGTCAAAACGCAACAAGGTTCCGGGGTCAGCTGTATCGATGGGGATGATTACCTTGAGCATTGCGTGTCTTGTGGCGTGGGAGGTCTATTCCATTCTGTGGAAGAGCCCAGTACTTATTGGCACTACCACCGTGGCCCTGATTGGTGCGGTGCTGGTGGCATATCTTGAATTGTCTAATCCAGCCAACAAAAAACAGCGCAGTACTACATAATCGTAGATTTTATTTCCGTGTTTTGTTGCGCCATCGTCTAGGGTAGAGACATGTCATTTCTCACGATTGTTTTTCTTGTCATTGGACTTGCCTGTCTTGTGGCCGGAGCAGATTTGCTGGTTCGGGGTGCTGCTGCCATTGCATCACGGTTAGGGATCTCTCCCATTGTGATTGGTCTCACGGTGGTGGCCTATGGAACAAGTGCACCAGAGTTGGCAGTGAGTGTGAATGCCTCTCTTGGCGGCAATAGTGATGTGGCTTTTGGCAATGTGGTGGGCAGCAACATCGTCAACATTTTGTTCATTCTCGGCCTCTCTGCGACAGTGAGTGCACTTGCTGTGACACAACGCATTGTGCGACTGGACGTACCAATTCTTATCGGTGTGTCTTTTATTGCACTCTTTATGAGCCTCGACAACACATTCGGTCGAATTGACGGCATCATTTTGGTGGCAGGAGCAATTGCCTACACGTGGTGGTTGGTTAAATCCTCACGGAATGAATCGAAGGCAATTGAATCTGAATACACAGAGGCCATTGACATTTTGGAAGAAGGGGTCGTCAAGTTACCTCTTATTACTCAAATTCTTTTCGTGATTGGTGGACTTGTAGTGCTCGTGATCGGGTCACAACTCCTAGTGAATTCTGCAACGGATATCGCAGAAAGTCTCGGAGTGAGTGAATTGGTCATTGGTCTTACCATTGTTGCTATCGGCACATCGCTTCCTGAGTTGGCAACTTCGGTACTGGCTTCCATCCGAGGTGAACGCGACATTGCCGTAGGAAACGTGATTGGTTCCAACTTGTTCAACATCATGTTTGTGTTGGGTATGAGTTCAGTGGTGTCATCCGATGGTGTGGCAGTGCAAGATTCAGCCATTCGCCTTGACATCCCAGTGATGATTGCTGCAACCATCGTTCTTCTCCCCATTTTCTGGAATGGATTTCAGATCAAGCGTTGGGAAGGCGCAGTGCTGATGGGCTTCTATGTCCTCTATGTGTTGTATCTCTTGCTAGATACCAATGATCACAGCGCCATAGGTACCGTAGGTCCCGCAATCTTCTTTGTGGTCTGCTTGTCAATGCTGGGCTTCTCGGTCACGGGTTATCAAGGTTGGCGCCAACATCGCGCCACAGTAAAAGCACAGCAACACTAAGCATCTAATGTGAGCCCCATGGACGGGGTCATTGAAGAAGCACAAAGTTTTCTTGCACAAAACTGGTCGCCATCGGTTGATCTTGGTGCGTGGAAAGAACTTGTGGTGTCACAGCGCTGGGCAGCACTTCGCTGGCCGAATGATTGTCTCGGACGAAATCTTGACGACGACACTGCACAACAAGTGGAGGCGCTTTTTCGGCAAGCCAATGCACCAGGTCCCGGGCAAGACAAATCCAATTTGTGGGCAGGCACCGTGGTGGGCTTTGGCTCACCAGAGTTAAAAGAGAAATTCATCCGTCCGTTGATGATGGATGAGATCGCCATGTGTCTTTTGTATAGCGAACCAGGTGCAGGTTCAGACTTGGCTGGTATTCGCACCACCGCTGTGCGCGATGGTGATGAATGGGTAGTAAATGGCCAAAAGGTGTGGACTAGTGGCGCACGTGACGCCGATTATGGAATGTTGATTGCTCGCACTGATTGGGATCAACCAAAGCATCGAGGAATTACCTTTTTCTTTCTCCCCATGAAACAACCCGGGGTTGAAGTTCGACCATTGCGTCAAGCCACAGGAGATGCGCGCTTCAACGAAGTGTTTATGACCAATGCACGAATTCCAGCAAGCAACATGTTGGGTGAGCTCAACGCGGGGTGGTGGGTGCTGCAAAGCGCTCTTGCATACGAACGTGCGGCGATGGGAATCTCTCGTAGAGGACCCGCAAGCGCAGGGGGCGGCAAAACTGCGAATGCAATGGGACATATTCCTTCGCCAGATTTATCGTTAGTTGCACTTGCACAAGAGTTGGGCAAGAACCACGATGTACATGTTCGCCAACAATTAGCACGTCTGTATTGCATGCGCAAAGTGAATGACTGGAATAACGACCGCTCAAAAGCAATGGCAGAAACAGGTAGTTCATCGTCGTTGGCATCGTTTGGAAAACTTGCGATGTCAGGTCTCTTACATTTTGCGGGACATCTTCAGGGTGAAATTCTTGGCGCAGAGGGCACTTTGGATGGAGACGAGAATCCTCGTGCTCGTGATGCAAACTATTCACAGTTGAATGCGTACTTCACCTCTATTGGTGGCGGCACAGATCAAATTCAGCGCAACATCATCGGGGAAAGAATCCTTGGTTTGCCCAAAGAACCCGAACTTGATCGTCATGCGCCATTTAGGGATGTTCCCGTCAGTACTGCGCAGCGGTAGCTACTCCTAGTCGCGTGCCATGGTGGCACGACTGTGTCCATGGAAATCGAGCACCTGATCGGTGTCGAGATCAATGACCACTTTCGTGAGATGCCCAGTGAATGCAAAGGGCGACTCATAAAAGCTCACAGGTGTTCCACGATCTAATCCAATATCGAGACCGGACCATGAGATCAATAGCCAAAAGATGCTGTTGGTGGTCATGGTGCCCACAATTTCGTTATCAATGAACATTGAAAGAGTGCCTTCATTTCCATTTCTTTTCATGTGCACACCGACCACGTGATCACCTGGTGTGATGCGACGATCAGACTTCAACAATTGATGCGAGCCACCAATGTTGAGATCGTGTTCGAGGAAACCATCACGAATAAACAAGCTGTATCCACTGGTGAGATCACCATGAGAGATCAATACACCTTCGCAACCATCATCAGGAACAGTGATATGAGCAGCAATGTTGTAGGAACGACTGCGAAGATCGGGAGCAACATCGGAAGGAAGATGTCCCATGCCGCGCCAAAAGGTGTAGTTCGTGCGCTCACCCGTGTGACGGGCTGCATTCTCGGCAAATCTCAGTGCAAAACGATCATCTAAGGGAAGCACTTTGTACTTGTCAGCCTCTTGCCACCACGTCTCGACCAATGTTGCAAGACGGTCAGGGTGTGCCGTTGCAAGATCATGGCACTCATTGAAATCTTCTGCGAGGTTGTAGAGCTCCCAGGTATCTTCTTCAAAAGTGGTGAATGGCTTGTGAAAAGCAACAGCTTTCCAGCCATCCATCCAGATGCCTCGGTGACCAAACATTTCGAAGTATTGAGGACCACGAGCCACGTGTGTCGAGGGTGACGAGATAAGTGGCGCAAAAGAATGTCCCTCAATGGGCATTTGTTCCACTCCGTTAATCACTGTGGGCACTTCAAGACCCAACATCTCCATCAAAGTGGGGGCGATATCGACAACGTGGCAGAAGTTGTGGCGCAGCGACCCTTCATCTGCGATCACTCCAGGCCATGCAAGAACGAAGGGATCACGAATACCTCCGGAGTGTGTGTTCTGTTTGTAGCGCTTAAGCGGTGTGTTGGCAGCCATCGCCCAACCCCACGGGAAGTTGCTGTGAGTATCGGGGCCGCCAATGTCATCAATGCGCGAGATTTTCTCCTCCATGGGTTCTGCCACAAGATTGAACGGACCCATTGCATTGATAAATCCCTGTGGTCCACCTTCTTGGCTTGCGCCGTTATCGCTCATCACCAAGATGACGGTGTTGTCGAGTTGCCCTGATGCATCGAGCTGTGCAATCACGCGAGCAAGATGCGTATCAAAGTGTTCCAACATCGCTGCATAGGCTGCCATCAGGCGTATGAACAATCGTTGTTCATCGGGGGAGTGATTCGTCCAAGGTTCCACATTTTCATTGCGTGGTGGGAGTTGTGTTCCCTTGGGCACTATCCCTAATTCAATTTGTCGTTGCAGGCGACGCTCGCGCACCGCATCCCAACCATCAGCAAAATACTTTTCGCATTTATCAATGAGTTCTTTCGGTGCCTGATGAGGAGCATGACATGCGCCAGGTGCAAGCAACATCATCCATGGCAAATGCGGTGCACCCGCTGTGTGGTCAGCCAGAAGTGTGATGGCGTTGTCGACAAGATCTTCTGTGAGGTGGTATCCGGTTTCAAACTTTCCGGGTGCTGTGACGTGAGTATTATCACGCACTACTTCGGGGCTGTACTGATCTGTTTCGGCATCAAGGAATCCGTAAAAGCGATCAAACCCTCGAGCAAGTGGCCAACCATCGAAGGGGCCAGTAGGGCCTGTTTCTGTGAGTGGTGTGACGTGCCATTTACCAATCATGTAGTTGCGGTATCCATGTGGTCGCAACATTTCTGCAATTGTTCCTGCTTCGTGTGCAATCTTTCCGCGATAGCCGGGATAACCACTATCAAAGTTGGCAAGGCAACCTACGCCCACCGAGTGATGGTTGCGACCTGTGAGAAGTGCAGAGCGGGTTGTGGAACACATTGCAGTGGTGTGAAAGCCAGAGAAGCGAAGGCCTCGTTGTGCAATTGCATCGATGGTCGGGGTGGCTACTTCTGAGCCATAACAACCAAAGTCGGAAAAGCCCACATCGTCAAGTAAGACCAGGAGAATGTTTGGCTTGTCTGCTGAGGCGCCATGGGTGGGCCAGTATGGCGTGGAGTCAGCAAGAGTGCGACCAATGAGACCAGGAAAGCCCTGTGGGGTTGTGGGTTCAAATGTCATGGGGCCTCCAATTGCACAGACCCACACTGTACTGATTCCCCTGATTGGGCCTAATAATCAACTGCGTTCACATTTTTGTTGCGACTTTGTTACATGGTGGTCAGGGGGTTTTGGCGCTCCATACACTCCAAGACATCTATGGAACTTGGTGTCAACTCATCACAATTGGAGCCTTATTCTCAGGCTCTCTTTGATGTGGTGATCAAGGCTGTTCCTGTGTGGATGACGCGAAGAATTCACGAGATTGTGCAGATGGCTTCTTCGGGAGACAAAGATGCAGTTTTTGCTCGTGCTCCTCAGATTGCACAACAGACACAAGATTTTGTGAGCGAACACCTACAGCAATTATTGAGTCAAGACGTAGATGCTCAACGCTCTAACCCGCTTCATATCTTGCGTCGTTCAACTTCATGCGCAACTGAAGTGCTGCGATCAGCGCAGATTCCTCCCGCGCATCGTGACGAGTTTGATACATCAGCATTGCCCGATGATGTGTATGCAATTGGTCCACATACATGGCGCGACCTCTCCGAAGAAGTACACGAGGTGGGAATCACCTGGGGTGCATGGAAAGCGGCCACCGTGATTCAGCGTCGACGTGCCGAGGGAAAGGACATCTGATGTCACATCGTGCTGATGTCATGGGCGATGTTTCAGTTCGTGGACTCGATGCGTGTCAAAAACTTTCCGACACAACAGATGAATGGCTCCGTAAATTGTTTAACGAGGCAGTGGCAAACGAAAAGAAGTCCGGTGACATTGCACTCATTGCTGTGGGTGGTTACGGTCGTCGTGAGTTAGCACCACAAAGTGATCTTGATGTGCTGTTAGTGCACGATTCAGTAAAGAACATTGGCGACATTGCTTCTCGTTTGTGGTATCCCATTTGGGATGCGGGATTGAAATTGGGTCATGCAGTGCGCACTCCAAAAGAGACCGTGAAGTTGTGTGGCACCGATTTGGATACTGCAACTTCTCTTGTCACTGCGCGCGTGATTGCCGGAAACCACGATCTTGGCAACAAAGTGATTGAAGAGGCAGCAAAGAGTTGGCAATCAAAAGGTCGTCAGTGGCTCATTGAACTGCATGGGCGCGTGAAGGAACGTCACACACAGGCAGGCGAAGTTGCATTTTTGTTGGAGCCCAACATCAAAGAGGGGCTTGGTGGTTTGCGCGATATTCATACTTTGCATTGGGCAGTGAGAGCGGGCCTCGATCTTCTTCCAGGTGATGAGGATGATTTACGCCATTGCAACGAAGTTCTTTTACAGGTTCGTGTTGCATTGCATCGCCATGTAGGTAAGCCCGTTGATGTGTTACGTCTTGAAGACCAACGTGCAGTTGCTGAGTTGGCCGGGTATTCATCTGATGATGAATTGATGGCCGCAATTGCATCTGTGGGTCGGCGAGTGGCATGGATTGCTGACGAGGTGTGGGCACGACTAGACCCACCAGCGCACAGTTCACCTACTCCACAACCTGTTGCACCAGGTGTTCATGTCATTAACGGCGAAATACATCTTGATGACAATGTCGACATTTCCCATGACCCCACGTTGTTGCTTCGTGTGGCAACTGCAGCGGCTCGTCTTGAAGCCAGAATCGATCGTGGATCACTTGATCGTTTAGCAAAGGATTGTCCATCGTGGCCCGATCCATGGCCTGCTGGAGCAAGTGATGATTTAGTTGCGTTGTTACTTGAAGGTGAAAGAGCAATTCCAGTTCTTGAATCACTTGATCAACGAAACTTGCTCATTCGTGTGCTGCCTGAATGGGAGCCTGTGCGCAGTAAACCTCAGCGCAATGCATTTCATCGTTACACCGTGGACCGGCATTTGTGGCAAACGATTGCAAATGCTGCAGAACTTTCCCACGGCGTCCCGCGGCCAGACCTGTTGGTTCTTGGTGCCTTGTTCCATGATCTGGGCAAGGGGTATCCAGGAGACCACACCGAAGTGGGCGTGGAGCTCTTTGCAACTATCGGTCCGCGAATGGGTCTTTCAGATGCTGATCAAGTGGTGATTTCTGCACTGATTGATAATCACTTATTGCTTGCAGATACAGCAACACGACGCGACTTATCAGATGACGCCACAATCACGATGGTTGCCGAGAAAGTCAAGAGTGCACTCGTACTCGACTTGTTGCATCCACTGACCGAAGCTGATTCGAAAGCAACAGGTCCATCGGCGTGGAGTGATTGGAAGGCTGAGCTCATCAAGGTTTTAGTAGGTCGCGTACGCCATGTGTTAGGTGGCGGCGATGTGCAAGAAGTGATGTGGCGACTATTCCCTGATGCGAGCGTATTGGAGCTCATGGGGGCTGGTGGCATTTCTATTCGTCCCGAGGCGGATCGCATCACTGTGGTGAGCCCTGATGCTCCTGGCACATTTAGCAAAGTTGCAGGTGTGTTGTCATTAAGTGGACTGGACGTGTTAGGTGCCGAAGCGCATTCCGACGAACAAGGTATGGCCGCATCACAATTTCGTGTGGTACCACCACCTACCGGCATTAACTGGGCTCCAATTGTGGAGAACTTAGAAAAAGCGTTATCAGGTCGACTTGCCCTTGACTCGCGACTTGCAGATAGGGCCGCCACATACCGGCCACGTCGTGCGACGTCCGCACAAGCCCCGTCTCAGCCTGCCGTTCGTTTTGATGACGCGGCATCATCCAACGCCACATTTCTTGAAGTGCGCGCACCCGATGCCGTGGGAATTCTGTATTCCATTACGAAAGCAATTGCAGATCTTGGTCTTGATATTCGTCATGCACGAGTGTTGACACTAGGAAACGAAGTAGTGGACTCTTTCTATGTGTCTACTCCTAGTGGAGATCGAATCACCGATATTTCCTATCAACAAGAGATTTCCCGTGCTGTTTTGTATGCAGTAACTTCTCGTTGATGTTGTGAACACCTTGATGTTGTGAACAACTAGGGTGTCTAACGTGAGCGAATCCCAACCACAAGAATTCACAAGAGATCTCATTCGGTGGAGTGAAACACTTGCGGCAATAGCACGCACAGGAATGGGTTTTACCGAAAGCTTGTATGAGCGAGAGCGTTACGAGGAAGTTCTCAAAGTTGCTGCTGATATCAAATTTGCCGCAGATGAATCAGTAGAAATACGAAGAGAGCAAGATCACTTTGTTCAAGAGTGGATGGAGTCCATTGGTGAAGGTGTGCCCGGATACGTGACGCCAAAGATTGCCGTGGGTGCAATTGTGGGAAATGACGAGGGGAAGATTCTTTTGGTGAAACGCCCAGATAGTGGGGTGTGGCTGTATCCCACTGGTTGGGCCGATGTGGGGTATTCAGCATCTGAAGTTGCCATGAAGGAAGTGGAAGAAGAAACAGGCATCATCGCTGAACCTGTGCAACTCCTTGGAGTAGTAGACGGAATGCGCATGGGATTCTCGCGCTTTGGGATGTATATGTTGCTGTTTCATCTGCGAGCAACAGGTGGTTCATTGCAGGGTCATCCACTAGAGACTGCAGACGTGGGTTGGTTTGCACAAGATGAACTTCCCACGCCTACTGCTGGCGCACAGTGGTGGTCTGACATGGCCTTTGCAGCAGTGAACGGTGCCGTACATCCTGCAACTTTTGATCAACCTCGACCACAGATGTGGCGTGGAGAACAATCAGAGCACTAGGACCTAGTTGGAATCCTGATCGCGCAGGAACTGTTCTACTTCATCAACGAGAGTGTCAATGTTGTCGTCAACGTCTTCTTCGGTGTCGGGTTCAAAATCAAATTCCAATTGATTGGGATTATCAATTCCAAACGCATCGTCGTCCATATTTTCAATCCGCTCAACGTATTCGCGCAGGTCCTCATCGTCGTCGATCATCTGTTCCACTTTGTTGTCATAGGCGACAACTTGATTATGAAGAACACCAAGTGGTGCAGGAGTTCCGATGATTTCTCCCGCGCGGGCAATAAGTGCATTGGCTGCTTTAGGTGAAGGAATCTGAGATGCAATGGCAGGTACTGCGGCCCACAAAGATGCAGAGGGCAAAGAGTTTTGCAAACATGCGTCATGGAGAACACTGATAATGCCAGTGGGCCCTTCGTAGCGAGACCGCTGCAGGTCGAAGCGTTCAATGGTTGCTGCATCATTGGCTGTGCCAAGAATTTGCACGTCGTTTCTATGAGAGACATCAGCAAGTAGTGCACCCAGGGTCAACATCATTGATGCGTCGTAACGCATTGCAACACTGAGAATTTGTTCTGTAAAAAGTCGCCACTTCAAACTGGGCTCTGGTCCAAGCACCAAGATGACATCGGAGCCTGGCGTACTGGCATGCCACAAAGAAACTTTGGGCCAGACAATTGATCGCGTGACGCCATTGTCGAGTCGTACCGAGGGACGAATGGTTGCAAAGTCTGTGAACTCTTCAGGGTCGATATCGGCAAGTGGCTCAGCGTCCCAAGCGTCAATCAAAGTACGCACAGCGGTACTTGCAGCATCAGCTGCGTCATTCCAGCCACTAAATGCGGCAATCACGGTGGGGCTATGCAACGTAGGACTTGATAGCCAGCGGACGTGATCAGATGCCGTCATTACTTGGGAAATCTACCGCTATTCAGGCTCTATCGAGACATTGATTCTGTGGGTTATTTCTGTGCAGTGTCTGCTAGGTCGTGGGGGCCTGCGGCGGGGTAGCCCTTGGCATTGCGAATCTGCATGCACCATGGACGCAGAATCGCAATGAGAGCACTGATGTCTTGAGATAACACATCGACAATGGGTTGACACTGAATATCGGTTGCGTTCTCTACTGAGTCACGCGCATCTCGACCTTTGTCTGTGAGTGCGTTGTCCCGTAACAATCCATCACGCTCAAGTCGTTCAATTGCTTGGTCATAATCCTCATCAGTCCAGCCTCTGCTCTTGCTGTAGGACTTAATGGGCAATCCCCAATACAACTCACTGAGGATTCCAATTTCGCATGCGGTGAATCCTGCAGAGATCCATGCTGCGGTATGACTGTCTCCTCGATATTCACGCAACATGTCACCGAGGCGCCAGATTGCCCCCATAGTGGAATGAGGAATACTGAGCGATCGAAGACCTGCATACAAAGGGCGACCTTCTGGCTTCAATGGTTCATTAGCGCGTTGCAAAAGTTCAAGTGCTTGAGTCGCGCCTTCGGGCGTTTCCCCCAGAACGCGATGAAGTTGAGCGATTGCGCCGTCATCACGTGCAGAACAAATTGTGGCTGCGTTAGTCAGTGTCCATCCATAGGTCACCGACGGGATTACTACTGCGGGGTTAAACACGGCAAAAGCTGCAGTAACAACTTCACCGGGCACATGTCCCATCACTGAACCGCGACTGGTGAAATATGCAGGGCCGTCGGGGGCCATCACACCATTGAATTCACCACGACTTGGCGCAAAGCCAAGTTTTTCGTAGTTGGCATGGCACTCGGGAGAAAAATACACCTGGCCAGTGACGGGCTCAAGAGCTGCGGCGAGTACACGAGAGATTGGTGTAGAAGACATGGTCGAACAATAGGTCAACTGATGTGGCAAGGTTGACGGTATGGCAGTAGTTGTGGAAAAGGTTCAAAAAGTTACTTCTGATGTGGTCGCAGCCTTCGAAAGTCTGATTCCACAACTATCTCGTTCGAATCCTGCACCGACAGAAGCTGAACTCAACGACATGGTGGCATCGCCCGCATCAGATGTGTTTGTAGCTCGTGTTGATGGAAACATCGTGGGCTCGCTCACCTTGGTGACCTTTCGCATTCCCACTGGCATTCGTGCATGGATTGAAGACGTTGTGGTTGATGAGTCGGCACGTGGACATGGCGTTGGCGAAGCGTTAAATCAGGCCGCTATAGAAGAGGCACGACGCAAGGGCGCAGTGACAGTAGACCTGACCTCACGGCCTTCTCGCGAAGCTGCGAATCGTTTGTATCAACGCATCGGTTTTGTTCAACGCGACACCAATGTGTATCGCTATTCGCTCTAATTGCTAGAGGGCGTCAGCGCCGCGTTCGCCAGTGCGAATACGCACAATGGTTTCAACTTCAGTTACCCAGATCTTGCCGTCGCCGATCTTCCCAGTGGCTGCAGCTTGAATCAGTGTGTCAATTGCAGCGTCCACCATCTCTGGTGAAATAACAATCTCAACTTTCACTTTGGGCACAAAGTCGATTTGGTATTCCGAACCTCGGTAGGTCTCTGTGTGTCCGCCTTGGCGGCCAAAACCTTTTACCTCGCTGACAGTGATGCCGGTAATGCCAGCTGCCTTGAGGGCATTTTTTACATCGTCCAATTTAAAGGGTTTTACGATTGCAGTGATGAGTTTCATAGGTGCTCTTCTTTCTCGTTTAAAAATCTAATCGCATTATTTAGTCGTGGTACGCGGTCTCACGGTGAAGTGCAAGATCAAGTCCATTGTGTTCTGTCTCGGCATCTACACGGATACCGATTGTGTACTTGAGTGCCAACAAGATGGCTGTGGTGATGACGAAGGACCACACGATGGCTACGCCGTTGGCGAGGGCTTGCTCAATAAGCAATCCAGTGTCACCACCGTAGAAAAGGCCTTTTTCAAATTCGCCTTCAAAGAACTCTGGGTTTGCAAAGAATCCGATGAGTAGTGATCCCACAATGCCGCCTACGAAGTGGACACCCACAACGTCGAGTGCATCGTCGTAACCAAACTTTCGCTTGAGGCGCACTGCATAGCAACACACGATTCCAGCAACGGCACCAATGGCAATAGGTGCTCCGCCCGAGACATAACCGGCAGCTGGCGTGATAGCAACGAGGCCCGCAACAATTCCAGAGGCTGCACCCAAGTTTGTGGGGTGTCCATCGCGTATCCATTCCACAAAGACCCACAACAATCCACCTGCAGCGCCGGCAAGGAATGTGTTCATGAAAGCTTGTGCTGCTTGGCCATTTGCTGCCAATGCCGAACCGGCGTTAAAGCCAAACCAACCGAACCACAAAATGCCAGTACCAATCATGACCAATGGCATGGAGTGAGGTGGTGAGACTTCACCGCGGCGCTTTCCGAGTAACAACACTGCAGCGAGCGCTGCGATACCTGCGTTGACGTGAATAGCGGTTCCGCCTGCAAAGTCAAGAGATCCTCGTTGTCCTAACCATCCGCCGTACACCCATTTGAAGATGGGTACATAGGCCACAAGAACCCAAATGGGAACAAAGATTGCCCAAGCGGAGAACTTCATACGATCTGCCACAGCACCCGAGATGAGTGCTGGCGTAATGGCAGCAAACATTCCTAAGAAGGCGATTGTGGCAAGAGTGGTTCCGTCACCAGCACGTGCGATATCGCCCAACATGAAGGCGTCGAGGTTTCCTAAGAAATCATTTTCAAAAGGAACTTGTGCGAGCGAGTACCCAATGACAACCCACAAAATGGGCACTATGAGAACGCAATAGAAGTTCATCATCAACATGTTCAACACATTGCGACGACTGTCCATGCCTCCATAGAACAACGCGAGGCCTGGGGTCATAAATAGAACCATTGCCGCGCTGATCAAAATCCAACTGAGGTTTCCGCTTTCCATAATGGAGTGCCTTTCGTAACTTGGTAGTAATCACCGTACGCACGAAGTGTTTCGGGACTGTTTCAGAATCTTGTACTTTTGAATATGGCACTTCAACGGGTTGATTTCAGCAGCAACGGTGGGTGTGACAGGACCAGGAGGAGACAACATTGAGTAGTGAAATGTTTCGTCTTCGTGACTGGTGCGAGGACGACCTAGAGCCGTTTGCAGTTATGAATGCTGACGAAGAGGTCATGCGGTACTTTCCTGCTGTGCTGACACGGGAACAATCCGATGCCATGGTTCGCCGCATTCAGAGTCTTTTTGAGGAAAACGGGTTTGGCTTGTGGGCGGTGGAGTGCGAGGGACGATTTGCTGGATTCACTGGGCTCAACCGCACGACATTCGCCACCCCCATGGGGCCGCATATAGAAATCGGCTGGAGGCTCGCAACGTGGGCTTGGGGAAAAGGAATTGCAACGCGAGCCGCAACTGAAGCGTTGCGTAGAGGTGCACAGGAATATTCGTTGACGGATGTGTATTCATTTACGACTCAAACAAACATTCGCAGTGAAGCGGTAATGCAACGTATTGGAATGTCGCGCCGTGAGGATCTGGATTTTGATCACCCCAATACACCAGGGTGGTGGGGACAGCATCACATCGTGTATCACATCTCGATATGAATCAAAAGACTTTGCCTGTGAGATAATTGTGTTTATGAGTTCGACAGCTGTTCTGACTATTCGACATTGGATTGCGACAACACCTGAACAAGTGTGGGAGGCGTACACAACCCCCGAACTTTTTCATCAGTTCTTTTCACCTGAAGGTTTATCTATTCCGCTTGAAACTGTTGTTCTTGAAGTATGGCCAGGTGGCAGGTGTGAGTGCGTCATGGTTTTTGATGAGACCGGTGAGGAAAGTCCGAATATTGGAATTTTCACCGAAGTAGAAAAACCACATCGTCTTGTCGGGGCCGAACCATCATTGAATTTTTCGTCCACACAACTTTTTGACCAAGACGAAGAAGGAACGCTTATCACAATCATTCAAGAGGGACTACCTACAGAGATTGTGTCGAATCCTGAAGTTCGTGAAGCGTTCAGGTCGAGTTTCCGAAAGCTCGGTAAGTTGCTCGGAGTGTCAACTGAGAATAGGGACTAATTGAAATGAGGGGCCGAGTTGGGCTCGTCGAAGTAGCACTTCAGTGGGGCCGAATCGGTTGTATCGGATTCGGCGGCCCACCGGCTCACATCAGTCTTCTGCGCGACTTGTGTGTCACGAAGAAACACTGGATGAATGATGAGTATTTTGAAGATGCCATCGCCACGTGCAACTTGCTTCCTGGTCCCGCTTCTACCCAGCTTTCTATTCTGTGCGCATGGATGATTGCGGGTATTCCCGGCGCAATCATTGGAGGCTTAGCTTTCATCCTTCCAGGGTTAGTGGCGATCATTGTGTTGTCGTCGTTGTTCTTAGCTTCTGCTCCACCTGAGTGGGTTCTGGCAGTGGGTGCCGGAGCAAGCAGTGCGTTAGTTGCAGTTGCGCTCCATGCAGGTTTTTCATTGGTACCCAACAGTTGGCAACGCACACAATCCAAATTGCGATGGATGAGTTACGTGATTGCTGGTGCACTTGCATCGGTGTGGGCAGGTTCAGGTGTCGTTCTTGTTCTGCTCGGTTGTGGCTTCATTGAATTGTTGTACCGCCGGGGAATACCGCATCGTTTCTCGCCGTCGATTACTCATGTCGCCCTTTTGGTAGGCGCACTTCAAGCAGGAGCACTTCGTCGTGGAATTGACAATTCATTGATGTGGGTTGCCTTCAAAGTAGGAGCTCTGTCCTATGGCGGTGGGTTCGTCATTATTCCCATGATGTTCAACGATGTAGTGCATCGATTTGCGTGGATGTCAGAAACGCAGTTTCTCGATGCGGTGGTATTGGGCCAGATCACGCCTGGACCCGTTGTGCACACTGTTGCTGTTGTGGGATTTGCAGCCGGTGGGGTCATGGGTGCTGTCACCACTGCGTGCATTGCTTTTCTTCCCTCATTTGTGTTGATCGGTTTTGGTGCACGACATTTTGAACGGTTGCGCAAGAACACTTCGGTGCGTTCGTTCCTAGATGGGGCAGGCCCTAGTGCAATCGGCGCGATTCTTGGAGTGTCGGTGCCATTACTGATGAGCATTTCCCAGAGTTGGCAGTGGATTATTGCAGCGAGTGCTGTGGGGATTGTCTTTGCCCTACGCAAAAACCCCTTTCAGGTGTTGCTTTTGGCGGGAGCGGCGGGCGTGTTGTTCGTTCAGTTCGGTGCCGCACTTCCCACTTCGTGATACCCTTAGGGGTATGTGTAGAAAAGTAACTTGTCGCCGTTGCAATAAACCCTCGTGGGCGGGATGTGGCGCACACGTGGAACAAGTATTGGGCGGCATTGCCAAAGCTGATCGTTGCCAATGTGCATCAGGCGGAAATGCCTCTTCACCATCGCGCGGTGGATTTCTCTCGTCATTGCGTCGTAAGAAGGCCTAAGTCTTGTTGCAGCCCACTGATGATGGTCGCCAACGTTGTTGGTGGCCTGGTGATGACACGCAGTATCAGCAGTATCACGACACTGAATGGGGTCGGCCTCTAGTTGAGTCCAGAGCACTCTTCGAAAAGATTTGTCTTGAAGGTTTTCAGTCGGGTTTGTCGTGGCTCACCATTTTGCGCAAGCGTGAAAATTTCCGTTCGGCATTTCAGTCCTTTGACCACGCTGTGATTGCTCAGTTCGGCGAAACTGACATCTCTGGGCTCATGAGCAACTCGGGGATCGTGCGTCATCGCGGAAAAATTGAAGCAGTCATTAATAACGCACGTTGCCTTTTGGAAATGGAAGAACAAGGAATTTCGTTGAATGACTTCTTGTGGTCATTCGCGCCAAGAGTTCCTTTTGGTCGCACTGGTATTGCTGGAGGCGAATACCCGATTGCTTCACAATCGCCAGAAGCGACACAGTTATCGAAAGATTTAAAGCGACGGGGATGGAAGTTTGTGGGGCCCACCACCATGTATTCCATGATGCAATCCGTTGGCATGGTGAATGATCATGTTGAAGGCTGTTGTGTGCGCGATGAATGCGAACAACAACGAGTTCTTACTCTTCGTGATTTTCCCCACGAGGAGAAATAAGAATCTCGGCATTTTGACGCACTTGCCAATCGCGGTCAGAAAGTGCATTCTCTAATGCGAGGCGAACGTCTTCTCCTTCGAATGGGGCGAGTGCAAGGACTGCTCGCCGACGCACTGCAGGCTTGTCGTTGCAGGCGAGCAAAATTGCAGGCAAGCCGCGCTCATCACCTAGAGAACCAAGGGCAGCTGCACTTGCTTCGCGTACTACTGCTTCGGGGTGTGAGGTTGTTGCGTGAATAAGAGCATCTATCTCGATGTCTGATGCAATACGTTCACCTAAGCACCACGCTGTCATTTCGGCGACAAAGATATTTGTGTCATTCAGAAACAGGTGTACTTCCACATCTGGGAAGGCCACAGCACATTCCATTGCGGTACGACGCACCTCTGGTTCTGAATCGTGAAGCGCTGTGCGTATTTCGTCTGCAGTGATGTGATCCATTCTGTGTAGTGCACGCAATGCACTTGCACGCACTAGTGAATCTTGATGTGTGAGTCCTTTTCGGGCGATGTTGTCATCGCCTGAAAATCCAGCAGCAATAACCTCAAATCGCTCATCCTGAGTAGTCACGTTCAGTTTCCGAGCAATCCGCCGACTAGTTCAAGAGCAATGGCCAAGATAAAACCCACCGCACATGCCACGAGTGCTGCCACCACAATGCTGCCGCCCGACAAGTTGGCAAGAGCACGCAGTTTTTGTGAGCGTTCAGGGTCTTGATACAAAGGGGCTTTTGTGTGGTCAACTCGCACAGGAATAGGACGTCGAGGCGCAGCGGGCTTCATGCGATCAATCATCCACAACACCAAAAGGGCAAGTGCCAAAACCCACAGGGCGCGCACGGCGGTTCCGGTGGCTGTCAGTGACAGAATTGAAGGTGACATGATTAAGAACTCCATGGACACTCCCATCGTACCCCCACCTCCTGCATCGGCATCTGCAGTGCGCAATTGGGGCATGTATGTTGCGCTCCCTCTTGTGACAGTTTCTTGGCTTATTCTTTTTGGGGTTGTTCTTGCAGCAGCCTTTCGCATTGAGCGATATGAACTTGCTCCTGGCGATGCGATTACGGTTGCTCCACGAATCAATTTCGCCGCATTGGAGAACGGCGATGAAGTGCCCGAGAGATTTGCTACTAAAGATGGAATTCATTTTGTAACCGCTCTCGGAGGGCAGTTGTCGATTCTGGATGCAGTACTTGGGTGGATTGATCCCTATGTGCAAGTGGATACGTTCGAGGAACGTTTCGGAGATCGCACCCCAGAAGAGAACCGTCAGATTGGATTTCAATCAATGGTGACCTCAAAACAGGTTGCTCAATTTGTTGCATTGCAAAAACTTGGGATGGATGCCGAACTAGTTGAGGGTCGAGCTGAAGTTGCTTCGGTGGTGTGTGATGGCGCACCTGAGCAGGATTCTGCGTGTGAGACGTTGGAAGAAGGTGACACGATTGTCGCAATAAATGGTGTGGAGGTGCCCACACTTGCTGCATTGCTTGCCGAAATGTCTAAACCCTCATATGCAATTGGTCAAACCGTGACCGTGTCGGTTGTTCCTGAAAATGCATCTTCTTCCACCTTTGACCGATCCACATCACAAGACCGAACAATTCAATTGATGGGAAGCGATGATGGCACGCGCCCCATTATCGGGATTGTTCCTGCTGACACTCGAACAGTGCGTTTGCCCTTTGATGTGCAGATCTCTACTACCGATATTGGTGGACCATCTGCAGGGCTTGCATTCACCTTGTCGCTCTTGGACGAACTGACATCGGGCAACTTGATGGGTAATGGTCGTGTTGCTGCCACGGGAACCATTCGCCAAGATGGAACTGTGGGGGCAATTGGTGCTCTTGTTCAAAAGGCGGTGGCCGTTCGCGAATCTGGCGTCACACTTTTTTTAGTGCCAGCAGAACAAACAGATGAAGAGGTTGCCCAAGCCCAAAAAGCAGCCGGGCGGTCTGTGAAAATCGTGGCGGTGTCAGATTTAGACGAGGCTCTTAATGCTTTGCGAGAAAATGGGGGAGACTCGCTCGGTGTCTTGAAGTAACACAAGAGCGCCACTGGCTCGACCCAGCCTGTGGATAATGCCACCAATAGACCCCCTGGGGGTCGTACTGTTGTTGTGTCATGGCTATTTCATTCTCCCGACCCGACCCTTCATCGCCCGCTGCGGTGGGCTCGGCTGCATTTCCCGTCCATCGCCGAGGTTTCGACCAAGGCGAAGTGCGGGATTTTCTGCGCATGGTGGCCGCTGAACTTGCCCGTCTCCAAGAGCGTGAGCGTTTTCTTGAAACCGAGATGCGCACGATGCAGACCCGCGGGATGTCTGCACCTGGTCGTTTAGACGAAGAAACAGTCACCACACTTCTTGGTGAAGAAGCAGCTCGAGTTCTCACGACGGCTCGTGATGCAAGTACGCAAATTCGTGATCGTGCAGAAGAGTCTGCAACACGACTTGTGAAAGATGCTGCCGAAGACGCTGCGCGCATCCGCGAATCTGCACACATAGAGGCAGCACGCATTCATGAAGATGCTGTGCGTGATGCAGAACAAGAAATTGAAATGGCCAAGCAACAAGGCCGTGACATGGTTAATGAGGCACGTGCATATCGAGAAAAAGTTCTTTCCGAACTTTCTCGTCGACGCGATGCTGCACGATCACAGATTGAACAACTTCTGCATGGTCGCGATCGTTTGTTGAATGCATTTGAGCGTGCACGTCTGGCATCGGAAGATGTCATCGGTGGCCTCACTGATGCTCACGATGAGCCTGAATTCATTGTTGATTTGACGCCTACAACTGGCCCAGTGCCGATCGTAAATCCAGAACATCCCTCGGTAAAACCTTTTGATCGAGAAATAGAAGATGTTGTTGCCACAACCAACGTGGCGATGAACACAGTTGTCGAAGAGACCACTTCTGAAGAAGAGATTGTCGAAGAGATTGTTGAAGAACTCATTGAGACAATTTCATTGATTGATCATGAGAAGATTCTCGATGAAGAAGTGGTGACCTCTCCTGAGCATCCAGTACATGGCATTTTGGAGACCTCGCCAACTGTGGAAGTTGTAGAGCCCGTTGCGGAAATTCTCAGCGAACAAGAAGATGTCACTCAAACAAATGTTGTCTCTTTGTTCGGTCGCGGTCGTCGCTCACAAGAAGTGCCTGAGATAGTTGAACCTGAGGCACTGGAGCCTGAGGTAGCAAAAATTGAGCCTGTGGTAGAGCGTGAAACTGCAACAGAAAAGGTGTCTGCTGTTGACGATATTTTTGCGCGATTGCGTGAAAGTTCTACTGCTGTAGTTGCAGCAGAAACAAAGACCGATGTTGTGATTGCAACACCAGTTGCTCCAATCAAAGTTGCAGTGGTGGCTGAACCTGCACGCTTCGAAGAACGCGATGAGGCACTTGCTCCTTTAGTTGGGGTGATGGGGCGCAAACTGAAGCGAGTACTTGCTGATGAGCAAAACGAGGTGCTTCAGCACTTGAAGTTGAAGAAGTCGTCTTTAGAGATGGATGCTTTCTTAGGTGCTAGTGCAGACCATGCTCAGCGGTACGCCGAGGCAGTGCTTGAAGAAGTCATGCACGCTGCAGGAGCAGGGGCTAAGTCTGTAAAGGCTTCTGGAGGATCTAGTCGTCGTGTGACACAGAAGGCAATTTCTGCCCATGTGGCCGTTGTCATCACTGAGGGTTTTGTCAATAAGTTCCGTGATGAGACCCGAATTGCCATTGGTGAAGCCGAAGGTGATCGTGTCATTTTGGCAAGCCTGATGCGAGATGTATATCGAGGCTGGAAGACAGATCTTCTTGATCAATACATCGACGACATTGCCTGTTCGGCATACAGCAAAGGTGGCTTCTTGGCCTTGGAGCCCGGTGTGCGGGTTGCATGGGTAGTTGACCCTGTGTCGGGTTGTTGTAGCGAGTGCGAGGACAATTCCTTGGCAGGTGCTGTGAACAAGGGTGCTGAGTTTCCGACTGGGCATGAGTTTGCACCTGCCCATCCAGGATGCCGATGCCTCGTTTACCCCATTCAGGACTAGCGTTCTGATGCGTGCGCAACTCTTCTGACCTTCCCCCCAATGGCCCGGGAGGGCCAGGACTTCGAATCCCAAAGTTCAACAAGCCATCTCGTGGCCGAATTCTTGTATCGGTTGTTGTAGGAGCAGTACTTCTTGTTTTGTTCTTTGCCCGCGGGCTCTCCACCTTTTACGTCAATGTTTTGTGGTTCGATGCCCTTGACCGAGGCGATGTCTATTGGGGCATCTTGCGCAGCAAAGTTGAGCTAGTTGTTATTTTTTCTTTGGGTTGCACCGTATTTCTTTGGGTCAATCTTCTTATTGCCGACAAAATTGCACCATTGACGCTTCCAAATACGCCCGAAGACCAAACGGTGATGCGTATTCGAGAAGCCACTGCAAACAGTCGAGGCAAATTGCGTATTGCACTGGCTGTGTTGATTGGTTTGATGCTGGGACTACCGGCAGCTTCGCAGTGGCAGGACTGGTTGATGTTCCGACATCGCGAGGCCTTCAGTGTGGGAGAACCACTGTTTCAAGCCAATGTCGGTTTCTATGTGTTCCGGCTTCCCTTCGCACAATTTGTCGTGTCGTGGGCATTTGGTGCATTGGTGCTCGTCACAATTATTGCCACCGCATTTCATTTTATTAACGGAAGCATTCGTCCCCAAGATCGAGTGCAACGCGTGACGCCCCAGGCGAAAGTTCACCTCTCGGTGTTGTTCGCCGGCGGAACACTTCTCCGTGCAGCCGATTATTGGCTTTCCAAATATGAGTTGACATCATCAACGCGTGGCGTGGTTCGCGGTGCCCTCTACACCGATGTGAATGCCCAATTGCCAGCATTGAACTTGATGATTTTGGTATCGCTTGCTGTGACTGCATTGTTGATGTGGAACATCAGGCAACGCGGTTGGCGTCTACCTGTTTTGGGTATGGGTCTGTGGGTTGTTGTTGCCTTGGTGGCTGGCACTGTGTACCCAGCAGTGATTCAACGATTTGTGGTGCAACCCAATGTCAGCACCCGCGAGATTCCATTTATTCAGCGCAACATTGAAGCAACTAAAGCTGCAATGGGTATCGACAATGTGGAGCGAGTCTCTACGACGTTTGAACGTGTGACTGCAGAGGACATCAATGCCGACAATGCTCCGCTTCGCGATGTGCGTCAATTAGATCCGGTGCAAATGCGAGAGCGATTCGCACTTGACGAAGGTCGTTCGTCTTTCTATCGAGTAACCGATCTTGACGTTGATCGCTATTCCATTGATGGTCGCATGCAGCAAGTATTAGTCGCTGCACGTGAGTTAAACACAGACGGAATCCCCAACCGGACGTGGGTGTCGCGTCACCTCATCTATACACATGGTTGTGGTGTGATTGCTGCACCTGCAAGTGTCGTCACCGATGATGGCCGACCTTCTTATATCGACCTGAAAGTCACGAGACCTGAAATTTATTTCGGCGATGGACTCAGCGGTTATGCAGTGGTCAACACCTCGCAAAATGAACAAGCATGTCCTGGTGTTGACTCATCAACCTATGAAGCCAATGGCGGCATTCAGGTGGATAGTTTTCTGCGTCGAGTTGCACTTGCCATCAACTTTGGTGAATTCAACTTGTTTGGCTCAAATCTGATCACGACAGAATCTGAAATCATGTTGGTACGCGATGTGCGTGACCGAGTGAAAAAGATTGCACCGTTCTTACATTTCGATGCTGACCCTTATCCAGTAGTGGTGAACGGGCAGGTGAAGTGGATTATTGACGCCTTTACAACGTCTAATCGGTACCCCTATGCAGAGACGGCCAATGTCTCCCAAATCAATAATGAAAGTGGCTTAAATCATTCGTTTAACTACGTGCGCAATAGCGTGAAAGCTGTTGTTGATGCATACACCGGAGAGGCCACGTTCTATTTGGTGGACACTAAGGACCCGATTGCAAAGATGTGGAAATCTGCATTCCCCAAGTTGTTCACCGATAAGTCAGAAGTGCCTGCAGAATTAGCAGCGCATTTCCGTTATCCAGAAGACCTCTTCCGGGTACAAACAAATCTCTTTGGTCGATACCAATTTGACGATGCCACTTTGTTCTTTAATCGAGATGCTGCATGGACTGTGTCGCAAGCCCCAATTGAAGAGCCAGAGGGTGCAACGCCCATTGCCGAAAACCCCGGCGCTACACAGGCTCCTACTGCGGTTGACTCGATTGATTCCAACGAATCCATCATTCGTCGCTTTAGCCCCTATTACACAATTTTCCATACGCCAGGCCAAGTGTCTGGAGTTGGGCAGTTCTCCATGTTGAGACCATTCGCACCATTTTCTGCCGACGACAGTCGAAAAGAATTGCGTTCACTAATGGTTGTATCCAGTGACCCGGAAAACTACGGAAAGATGACTGTTTATGAGGTGCAGTCACCATTGCCGCCAGGGCCAGCAACGGTTGCAGCAGAGTTTGAAAGCGATGCAGTGATTGCTCAGATCATCACACCGTTGGACTTACGTGGCTCACGCGTGAAGTACGGCGACTTGCAAGTTGTTCCCATTGGTCGCGGCTTGATGTACATTCGCCCGTTGTTTGTACTTCCCGACAGCGCCGATTCAAAACAAATCTTCGTGCGTAAAATTCTTGCTTCCTATGACGGTCGCTCAGTTATTGGTGACAGCATCACCGATGTGGTGACCCAATTGTTCCCTGGGTTCAATGTGAACTTGGGTGATCGTGTGGGTGGAAACAAAACTCCTGGAGCCACCTCAACCACGATTCCTGGTTCGCCCACAACAACAGTGCCTGCAGGTGGTTCTACGTTGACACCGGCACAGTTGTTGCAACAGGCAGAACGACTCTTCATCGAGGCTGATGCGGCGTTGGCGAAGACACCACCAGATTTTGCAACGTATCAATCCAAGTTGGCCCAAGCCAGAGGGTTGGTACAACAGGCACTCACTGCAGTGCGCTAATTAGACAGCGCGCTGCAACAATTGATTTGCCAAGGTCGCAAGGTCTTGGCGGAAAGTGATTTCGTATCGCGCCTGCTCTTGTGCAAGTTTGATTTGTGCAGAACGTAGGGCATCGATGACTTCAACTACCTGGGAGTCATCGGCACGCTTAGAGAGCTCTTCAATTTCATTACCGACTTCATGGAGTTGTCGTGACAGTTCTGAACCCATCGATGAGATACGTGTCTCTAATGCAGCAATGCGCTCGCCAACGGCCCGGGACAATTCACGTTCCGCAGCAGTGAGGGAAGCCTGCTCTGAGACCTGATCGCGCAGTGTCGTCACTTCTTGACGAAGAACCTCAAGTGCTTGCTGTGTTTTTTTGTTGCTGAGAAACATGAAGAAGGGATGTCCTGGGGTGTTGCGAGTTGCTGTTGCTCCTTGTACCGTAATACTCCTACTACGACGCGGGGTGGAGCAGCCCGGTAGCTCGTCGGGCTCATAACCCGAAGGTCGCAGGTTCAAATCCTGCCCCCGCCACCATATTCAAAGTCCCGGTTTCCTTTTGGAAGCCGGGACTTTTTTGTTGGAGATGGAATGGGAGCGGGTTAACCCTCGCGGTCTAGCGACATTGCAATCCCTGGAAGCGATACCCAAGGCTGGCGATCGACACACCACACTTCGACTCCTGGCTTCACGATGGACTTGTCATTGAGAAGTCCCGCTTTGATCGCGATCACGCCATCGCGTTTCATGAGCTCTGAAATCACCGAGGACCCGCATGTGGGGCAGAAGCGGCGTTCTACGTACACATCGTCGTTGTTCTCGCCACGTTCTTGATATGTACGAAGTTCACCATTGAGGGTGAGTTGGGAGATATGGGCGATGATGTTGATCGAAAATGCACTGCCACTTTGTCGCTGGCAATGTTCGCAGTGACACACTGCTGTTGCCAGCGGATCTCCTGCTAACTCGAAAGTGACTGAGCCACATAAACAATGTCCTGAAATCATGATGTGACTGTAACCCACGACGGTGATGTATCAGAACAGGAAGGGTGCCTTTATAGAGTCGCGGCTACCAGTTCTTTTCAGCGACCAGAAGCTGCATGCGGAGCTCGGTTGGTCGCTGCGATATGAATTCTCGAATCTGTTGTACTCGTTGTGGCCAACTCATGTAGTTTTCGCTGGATTCAAGGGGTAGCCAGCGTTGTTCATGCCGGTTCATTTCGATGCCCACTTGGGCCACCAGCGCATTGAGGTTGGTATTCATTCGCGTGGGACTAAATGTGGTGTTCAGATGAAATGCGTATCGGGCGAAGAATTGTTGGCGTAGTTCTGGAAATCGCAGTAAACCGTGCAACAGTCGTGCCTGGGGATGTTGAGAATCGGGGCCAATGCGTGTGAGCAATGCTGTAGCCGTGACATCAGGGTCATCGTTGCTTGCACCAATTCGATCGAGATCCATAATCATCCAGCGCCATCTTTGATCATCCATCTGGCTTTCAGTAGATGTATCGGTGCTAATAGAGCGCCACATCATTGTGTTGTTCGCAGGCCAGTCAGTATTTCCTGCATAGGTGTGTCCAATGATGTAATCAAAAAAACTCGTGACGTCCATAGAGGATTCAATGTTTTTCTGGTGTGCCGAAGTGGGGGAAAGTGTCCTTGCGCGAACGATGAGATTCTCCCAATGAGACATCACAGGACGCGGCACCAAGGCGGCTTCATTGAGATCCACAATCGCAACATTGTCCTTATTCACACCGTATTTGATGGAGATGAATTGTTCGTCGTATCGCTCTCCAAGAGCATGAATTCCCCAGTATTCACCATTGATGTAGACATTGACGGGCTGAAACAACTGTGTTGATGCGGCGAGGTCTTTCATTGCAGCCTGAAAGAACATGTCATTGAAATGAAAACGGTCTGTTATGCCTCTTTGGTTGTTGCCGCCATTTCTCAAAACAAGTGTTGACCAGCCGGAATACTCCTGGCCAAAAAAATCACTTGTGAAGCGTGGGTTCCTGTAGTCATTGCGTGCATAGAGCCTCAATGAGTGCATCGGGTTGATGAGGGATGCATTCCCGTGAGTGCGAATTCCAATACTGATGGGGCGTTCGCAATTCACCGCAGTGCAATATTGAAAACGTACAGAGTCAAAAGGGTTTTCTGCATGTGGTCTCTCCCATGCACGACCTGTTGCTGTGTAGTTGGCGGGTGTAGACCATCCATAATTTGGGTCAAACTGACTGCTGGTGCGCCATTTCTTGTAGATGTTCCCCGCTACATAAATTCCTGTTTCATCGTCAAACAGATGCGCGGGGTTAAGCAGAAGCGACACTGCGGGAAGTGACTGGGTGTGCTGTCTTCCAATGAAGAACGTGGCTGAGGTTTCTTCTGAATAGAGAGAACGAATGCGCACAGTGACGGCCGGTTGAATGTCGGTTGATGTGCGTGGTGCGTTGCGAAAGATGTCGCTGAATCTCATCACGGGATCGGTGATGGTGGTGTCGATCTGTGAAAGTGGCCCCGTGATTTCTGGCAACGGAGATACCGCGATGGGCTTGGTGTACTTCTGTGTACGAGTGGGATTGAGTACGGGGTCCGGGAAACTTCCATCAAGTGTGTAATACAAAGTCCGAGACGCGCCTGGTGCTTCTACGTCAAGTGTGAAGGATTGATCGTAGAACCCAGAAGAATGTGACAGCGTGGGCGCCCCGAGAGTCGTATCTTCAAAACACTCGGGAACATTCTGCACGCCAGGTGTGGGATAGGCGAAGAAACATATTTTTCCAGGCGCGTTCAACTGGTGACCGAATGAGGAATTGCTGGGTAACTCGGGAATGTTAAATCGATCTACGCCAGAAGGGCGATGTAGTTCCACGGTTTCTCCGTTACGGGAGAGAAGAAAGTTTGTGTGCAATTCTCCAATGGTTCGATTCTTTCCCGACGCGTACACGACGAGATATTGATTGGGCGAAAGTGTGAGAGAGGGAAATGTCCACTGGTCTACTTCATCATGTACGAGTTGGTAGTTCTCCAATGAGATGGGATTGCTCGTGGGGTTCCACAATTCAATCCAGTCAGGGTGATCACCATCTGAGTCAGGCGCAAACGATGCATTGGACGTCATTACTTCGCTAATCACGATGTCTTTGGGAACCCTGGTGTGGTCCGAAGAGAAGGACATGAGAAAGATGCCTGCAAGCACTGGGACAGCAAGAAGAAGAGAAACGCGTCGTTGAAAGAAACGCGAGACGATTCGACGTGTGGAAGGCAACAGAGATTGCGGAAGCACTCATAGAAAGGTACTTCTGTCGTGCATATTTTGGATGATGTTGCTGTGCATGATTTCTGAATTTGAGTGCATCGGGCTGTGCAATCAGAGATTTCACGTCCATATCTGCTGTAATTAGTAAGTCAATTAACGCAACCGAGGGATCCAATCTCCATGAGTATCCGAGGCGCGGCCTATGTCGCAGGAATTTATGAACACCCAGGGCGTGATCTTCCTACGCACACAATCTGGGATATTCACACCGAAGTAGCAATGGGTGCCCTGGCTGATGCAGGGCTATCAATGGGCGATGTGGATGCACTGTTCTGTGATGGCACAGCAGGTTTTGGAGTTCTCACATTGTGTGATCACTTTGGCATTCGACCCAAGTATGTAGACAGCACAGAGACCGGTGGCTCGTCATACTTGGCGCATGTGGGTCATGCAGCTGCTGCTATTGCTGCAGGCAAGTGCTCCGTTGCACTCATCACACTGGCAGGTAAGCCTCGTACGGGATCACCACCTGTGCGGTGGGCTCAAGGACCAGAGGCGGGTTTTGAATCTGTGTGGGGAATGGCGGGAGCTGCTCACTCTTACGCGCTTGCTGCGCAACGTCACATGTATGAGTTCGGAACAACATCTGCACAATTAGCAGAGATCAAAGTTGCAGCAAGTATTCATGCCCAATACAACCCCAATGCATTTCTGAAAAATGTAGTCACAGTAGATGAAGTGATTAACTCACCTCTCATCGCTGATCCACTGCATCGCCTTGATTGTTGTGTGGTGACAGACGGTGGAGGTGCGTTGGTTGTGGTCTCGCCTGAGATTGCGCAGAAACTCGGGAAGACACAGGCAAAAGTTCTTGGCCACGGCGAAGCTGTGAAACATACCAATAACGGAAAGATTGATCTGACGTATACAGGTGCTGTGTGGTCGGGTCCATTGGCATTCGAAGAAGCGGGCGTCAGCGTGGGAGATATTGATTACGCATCTATTTACGACAGTTTCACTATTACGGTGCTGCAAACAATTGAAGATCTTGGATTTTGTGAAAAGGGTAAAGGTGGTGAGTTTGTGATGGATGGTGCTCTTATCGCACCGTTTGGTCGTTTGCCATTCAACACCGATGGTGGTGGGTTGTCGAATAATCACCCCTCTAACCGTGGTGGTATTACCAAAGTGATTGAGGCAGTACGACAATTGCGGGGCGAGGCACACCCAGCGGTGCAAGTGCCTGACTGTCAGATTGCGTTAGCGCATGGCACTGGTGGAAGTTTGGGAAGCCGACATGGTTCGGTCACATTGATATTGGGACAACACGACGCATGAATCAACTACCTATTCCAACCCCCGTGGTCACCACCACCACGCAAGCATTTTGGGAGGCCACCAATGAGGGCCGCTTTATGTTGCAACGCTGCGTTGCATGTGAAGCAGTGCTGTGGTTCCCTCGCAACTATTGCCCAGAGTGTTTTTCTTCAGAGTTCACCACATTTGATTGCTCTGGCCACGGCACGGTCTATAGCTACACCGTGATTCGCAAGGTGGCAAATGCCTACAAAGAGGCAACTCCATTCGTGGTGGCCTATGTAGAACTTGAAGAAGGCCCACGTGTGATGACCAACATCGTGGACTGTAATCCTGAAGATGTATCGGTGGGAATGGCTGTCACTTTGGTATTCCATGACACCGGTGCCGGCAATGCGTTGTATCGCTTTCGCCCAGCAAGCCAATAAAACCAGTTGATTCGGTCAGTCTTTTGGCCAGCGCTCTGCACGGTCAAGTAATTCATCACGAAAATCTGGATGCCCAATGTTGGCTAACGCACGTGCTCGTTCCCGAATTGTGCGCCCCTCAAGTTCTGCAATACCAAACTCTGTGATGATCACATCGACCTGATGTCGCGGTGTACTCACAATGCTGCCAGTAGGAAACTGAGCAAGGACACGACTAGTTGTGACGCCATTGACAACACTTGTTGAAGGGAGACAGATGAGACTTCTGCCTGACAAGTTCAGTCCGGGTCCCGCGACAAAATCTTCGTGTCCACCCACCCCGCTGAACTGCACACCGTTAATACTGTCGGCCATGATTTGTCCTGAAAGGTCTACGGCAAGAGCACCATTGATCGACACCATGTCGCGGTTACGTGCGATACGTTCCGGAGAGTTCACCACTTTGACGGGAAGAAATCGCACGGAATCATTTTCGTGTAGCCACACGTAGAGATCGGGTGTTCCTGCAGCAAATGTGGTGGGGGAGTAACCATCGAATTCACTGCCCTTGTTGTTGGTGACCTTGCCTGCCTGGCACAGTCGCATGAGTCCAGTTGTAAACATTTCCGAGTGAATACCAAAATCACCGAGGTCGCCACTGGCAAGAAATGTTGCTATTTGATTAGGAATTCCACCAATGCCAGTTTGCAGAGTGCATCCATTTCGTATGAATGACAATGCGTATTGCGAAATGGTGAGTTCTGCGTCAGTGGGAGGGGAATCGGCAAGATTGAGCGGTTCTTTATCAGTGAACACAAGCACATCGATGCTGTCGACGTGAATGCGGTGTTCATGTTCTGGTGCAACACCAAAAGTTCGTGGGAACGCTTCACTCACTTCCACAATTACCAGGCGATGTGGGTCTGCTGCAGCGCGATGCAATTCATCGATGGTGGCGCCTGCATGCACCGACAAGCTGACCCATCCATCAACTGGAGGTGCCCCAGCTGTGGCCATGACACGAGGAGCGAGTGCTTCAAGTACTGGTTCAAAGCGACGAAAGTCGGCTGGCACGTAATCGATCGAGGCACCTGAATCTCGTAGAAAACGTTCTGCGGGTCCGAAAAAGCCACTTCGATAGTGCACTCCGGGCTTCAGTAATACTCCATAGAGATCGGGCATGAGCGCGCCGAAAATCTGCAGATTAACGAAGTCGTCGCGTTGGTCCAGTGCATGCATGAACCCGCCCGGGACTCCAGGGCCGAGAGGGACTGCAAGGGTGTCTGTGGACCCAATAAGTGCAACGGCAGTGTTGAGATCCATGGTGGCCATGTGACCCATGGTAGGCAGGTAGGAGATGGTCGTGTTGGCTGGCAGGCTCAAAGTAATGCAACGCGACATTTTGATTATTGGTGGCGGCCCAGCCGGTTCCGCAGCTGCTATCACTGCTGCTCGGGCAGGATTATCAGTCACTCTTTTTGAAAAAGGGCCACATGGTCGCGACAAAGTGTGTGGTGACGGATTAACTCCTCGCGCGATTGCGGCACTCAACGAATTACGAATTAATCACTCAGTTGCTCACCGTATCGACGGTCTGCGAATGATTGCAGGAAAAAAAGAGCGTGAGTTGTCGTGGCCATCCACAACACGTTTTCCAAATCACGGCGCAGTATGGCCACGTCAAAAGTTTGACACTCACCTGATTGATGTAGCGATTGCAAGTGGTGCCGATGTGCGCTTCAATGCTGAGGCACTTCCGCTCCTAGAAGATGGTCGCGTTATTGGCGTGACCGTTGCTGGTGAGAATTTTCACGCACCGATGACAATTTTGGCAGCCGGTGCACAAGGACAAGCCGCAAAAATGCTTGGTGCCGAACGTGACCCTAACGAACCTTTTGGTTTGGCTATTCGTGCGTATGCGCCAACCCCTCGTCATGCAGAGCGCCACTTAGAAGCATGTTTGAGTTTGCGAGATGAACACGGAACTGCAGTACCTGGATATGGCTGGATGTTCCCTGCAGGTGATGGAACTGTGAACATTGGAGTGGGTGCACTTTCCACGATGAAAGGTTTCAAGAAATTAAACTTGAATACTTTGCTCGATCAATACGCCGCACTTGTGCGCGAGTCCTGGACATTGGGTGACTATGTAGAAAAACCACGTGCATGGCGACTACCAATGAGTTGTACTCGACGCCACGGGCCAGGCTGGGTTGCAGTGGGAGATGCTGCGGGATTTGTCAACCCGATGAATGGCGAAGGAATTGACTACGGCTTGGAATCGGGCATGTTGGCAGTGGAGAAATTTATTGAAGACCCCGTATCTGCGCCTGTGGTTTATGACCGAGAAGTGGGCGAACGATTCGATGCCTTTTTGCGCACAGGACGCCGGTTTAGCTTTCTGATTGGTCATCCTTGGTTACTGCGCCCCGGATTACGCATTGCTGTAGGCACCCAATCTGCTGCCGACATCACTTTGGCAGTGATGGGCAACTTGATTGATTCAAGTACTCCAGGCGCTGCGGGACGAGTCATGCGCCTTGCTGATACTGCTTTGAAAGTGGCTGATCCTGTGTTGCGTCGCACGCGTGCGGCTGCCTGACAGATAACTTGAAGAGATGAGTTCACAAAAACCCGATGTTGTAGTTCCCGCAGGAAATCCTCCCGCTGACCTTGTAATGGAAGACGTCACCGTAGGAACAGGTGCCGAAGCAAAATCTGGCGCCAATGTGGAAGTGCATTACGTCGGCGTTGCGTGGAGCACACAAAGAGAATTTGATGCCTCCTGGAATCGTGGCGACACTTTTGAGTTTCGTTTGGGCGCAGGACAAGTCATCGCCGGCTGGGACCAAGGTGTTGCAGGAATGAAAGTGGGTGGACGTCGAATTCTCACCATTCCTCCACATATGGGATACGGCGCACAAGGTGCCGGCGGCGTGATCAAAGGTGGAGAGACCTTGATCTTCGTTGTTGATCTTTTGAACGTCAACTAATTGTGATGTCGACCGGAGTCGTTGTCTACGACGGGGACTGCGGTATTTGCCAAGCATCTGCACGCTGGATTGAACGGCATATTGCCTCATTAGATGTGCAATCACATTACGAATATGGCGTGGAAGA
Organism: Ilumatobacteraceae bacterium; assembly: GCA_044239355.1. Lineage (GTDB taxonomy): Bacteria > Actinomycetota > Acidimicrobiia > Acidimicrobiales > Ilumatobacteraceae > UBA2093. The sequence goes on along the minus strand of JBIIBO010000008.1, from coordinate 20,735 downwards.
ACTTGGCTCAGTGTGGCTTGTCACTTCGACACATAACTATGAAGGCGCAGAGGCTGTTGCGCGCGTATTGATGATGTCGTCGAAGCGATGGATGCGCTTATGTGGACACATTATGAACGCACCAGTGATACGTCTTGTGGCCTCTGGTGTGTATCGAGTTGTTGCACGCAATCGCCGACATATTTCGCGTGCGTTGAGAATGAATGCCTGTGCCATTCCTTCTCAGAAGGACTAAAGGTTTGTGAGATTTTGCGGGAGCATTCTGCGTCGCCGCCACCAACGCCTCACCGGACCAGTTGCATACTTACTTGTCGCACCAATTAATGCACTAGTAATCAGCACACGCCAGAGGATGTCGATCTTGGCTAAAAACGGGGCCAACCACACAGTAAAAGTTAAAGCCACTGGATAGACCCAGGCCACATCAGCCACAAAACGTCCCACTCGCGAGCGGTGCCGGTCTACTTCGCCCAAAGCAGTGAAGAATTGTTCAGTACCGGCTGTGACGGTGACCCGTTCAGATGCCACGAGAGAGTCGGTGTGCTGGCGTAGTTGTTGGCGAGTATCAGATTTTTCCCATTGGCGAAGGTGCAATACATCAATAAAGCGAAACACCATTTGATAAGGATCTGTGGTGTTGCCCGGACGTAACAACGTGGCCCCCAAACAACCAGGGGCGTCCAACACAGCGTCGAGCATGTCGTCACACCATTGCTCAAATTCGGCCTCGTGGCCCTCTAATGGGCTTCGTTCAATGGTGACAGTGACCGAGCCCTTGGCAATCTTGGGTAATTTTCCTGTCTTAAATTTTCCCGTAAGGTCTGCCATGCCAGTTACGGTAGTGGCTATCTCTTGTGCGAGATGATCACACCATGAAGTCCGTCATTATTTATTGTCATCCCGTTGAGGGAAGTTTTTGCTCTGCGATGCGCGATGCCGCACAACGAGGTCTCTCGGCGGCCGGTCACGACGTAGACATCATTGACTTAGCGATGGATGAGTTTGATCCCGTGATGGGTCTAGACGAGTGGCAGGTGTATATGTCGCGTACCGGGCAAGTGCCTACTGAACTTGAGCGATATGCCCAGCTGATGCGTGAGGCTGAGATTGTTGTTTTTGTTTATCCCACTTGGTGGTCAGGGGTGCCTGCCCAACTTAAGGGTTGGTTTGATCGTTCTCTTGTTCCTGGAGTTGCGTTTGCATTTAGTGATGACGGAAAAGTGCGACCCGCACTTGAGCATGTGCAAAAGATTTTCATTGTGACCACCTATGGTTCGCCCAAGTTGTACGTACGTCTTGTAAATGACAATGGACGCCGATTGATTTTTCGTGCGTTACGGATTGCAACGAGAAAACGTGCTCGTACAAAACATCTTGGGCTGTATGAAATGGATAAGGCAACGGATACTCAACGACGAGAGTTCTTGCAAAAAATTGAAAAGACGTTGGCGCAAGTATGAACGTCCTAGTTATCTACGCACATCCATCGAAGGACTCTATGTGTGGGGCATTGCTTGCTGCGGTGTGTGAAGAAGTGGAACGTGCCGGTCATGACCTTCGTACCCACGATCTGATTGCCGAAAATTTCAATCCAGTATTTAGTGCATATGAGCGACTGAATCACGTGGGTGATCTGGCAAAAAAACTTGACCACATGCCAGAGCTTCGACCCCACGTAGAAGATTTGAAGTGGTGTGACACCGTGATACTTGTGTATCCCACGTGGTGGTCTGGTCAACCCGCGGTACTCAAGGGCTGGTTTGATCGAGTATTAATGAACGGTGTTGCCTGGGAGCTCCCTGAAGGGAAAGCGAGACTCTCACCCATGCTCACCAATGTGCGTCGTCTCATTGTCGTGACAACTCATGGGTCATCGAAGTGGGTGAACATGTTGCAAGGCGAGCCTGGAAAACGCACTGCGTTTCGCTCCGTTCGTTTAATGTTCGCGACACGTACCCGGTGCACATGGGCTGGTGTCTACGGCATGGACAAAGTTGAGTCTGGGTATCGCCAGAGAAAAATCAATTGGGTGCGTCGCCGAGTACGCCGCGGATTATCAAAGCGCTAGTAGACCCCATTTCGTTCGGGTATTTCTGTCGCAACATCGTCTAGTACCGTCAAAGAGATGAAGACAATGTTGGTACAAGAACTTGGTTCTCTTGACGCACTTGAAATTGTGGAGACCACCCGCCCTGAATTAGGGGAAGGCCATGTTCGTATGGACGTCTTGGCCTGCGGTGTGAATTACGTGGATTCATTGATGATTGAAGGCAAGTATCAAATCAAGCCACCGGTGCCGTATAGACCAGGTTCTGAGATTGTGGGACGAATCACCGAAGTGGGCGCCGGCGTTGAGGGATTAAAGATTGGCGACAGAGTCTTTGTGCCTATTGGTCAGGGTGGTTTTTCTAATGAAGCCATCGCTCATGCCTCTCGTGCATTGCGTATTCCCGACTCGCTCACCGATGGCCAAGGTGCAACATTTATGCAGAGTTATCTCACTGCGTGGTTTGCATTTCATCATCGTGCTGTTCTTCAAGAAGGTGACACGATGTTGGTACTTGGTGCCGGCGGAGGTGTGGGATTAGCCGCAGTAGATCTTGCTGTGTCAATGGGGGTCAAAGTTATTGTTGCTGCGTCATCTGAAGAGAAACGTCAACTAGGCCTAGACCGCGGCGCTTTTGCTGCAATTGATGTCCTCAATGAAGATGTCAAAGTGCGCGCACGCGAACTATCGAACAACAAACTTGATCTTGTATATGACCCTGTGGGTGGTGATCTCGCAGAGCAGTGTTTACGTGCATTGTCACCTGGTGGTCAGTATTTAGTTGTGGGATTTGTTGGTGGCATTCCACGTTTGCCGGCAAATCATATTTTGCTTACAAACAGAACAGTTGTGGGAATTGACTGGGGTGCGTGGATGTTGCGTAACCAGCAGGCCAATGGCGAGATGTTGATGGAAGTGTTGGCGCAAATTACCGCAGGACGATTGCATCCCGTAGAGCCTGTTGCGTATCCAATGACTGACGCAGTGCGTGCGATGCGTGATCTTCAGAATCGACAAGTTGCGGGCAAGGTTGCACTAGTTCCAAACTTTTGAAACAACGCGTGCTCAGAAGGTAAATGGTGAATACCCAGGTGCCACAAGCGGCCAAGGCTGAATTTTTTCCATGTGTTGTGCCAATCCAAGAGCGACGCCGTCCTCGCAACGTGCTGAGATGATTTGCAGTCCGCAAGGAACACCATGGTTATCAAGACCCATCGGCACACTCACTGCAGGATGACCAGTGAAGTTATTGTCCGGTGTATTCAAGGTAATCATCGGATCTGATGTGTTCCCCGCAGTAGTGGGAAGTGGGCCTTCAGCAGGCCATGCGCGGGCATTTGTTGTGGGTGTCACGAGCACTGCTCCGTCGGCAAGGAGTGCATCAAAACGTGCGGTGACCTCGTGTCGTTTGCGTTGAGCAGCAATGTATTGATCAATGGTCACTGACTTACCGAAACGTAATTGAGCCTGCACATAGTCGGTGAGTTGATCCCAGCGGTGTTCTTCGTGGCGCAAGCTTTGTGTGAGCTCTGCGGTGGAGATAACAAACCAACTCCAAATGGTGTCGTTGTCTGACGGCGAATCGACATAGCGCACTTCAACTCCACTGTGCGTCAACGCTTCAAGGCTGTGTTCAAAGTGGGCGGCAATCTCAGGATCTACATCGGCTCTAAATGTGCGACAAGCAAGAACTTGTCGAGGCAATGTTGGTGTCAAGTTAATGCCATTGCGGGGGAGGGAGAGAAAATCACCCGTTGCTGCACCTATGGTGATGCTTGCTTCATACAACACGTCATTCACACTTGAACCGGTGGCGCCTTGTGTGGAAAATCCAATCCAGCGTGGCAATACATTGCGACCAATAGCACCCATTGTGGGTTTGTATCCCACAAGTCCTGATGATGATGCGGGGCCACGTACGCTGCCTCCGCCATCTGAAGTGGTAGCAAGAGGAGCAAGACCAGCAGCCAATGCTGCTGCCGATCCACCGCTTGATCCCCCTGGTGATTTTTCTGTGTTCCACGGATTACGTGTGGGGCCAAAAAGTGCATTTGATGTGTAGGCAGTGGCACCAAACTCGGGGCTATTAGTGCGGCCAATGACTATGGCCCCCTCGGCACGTAAACGTTCAACCACTGTGTCGTCAACTGCGTCGGCCGGGTTATCTGCATAAAGGCGTGAGCCAGATGTGGTGACGTGACCTTTTACTCGTGCCATGTCTTTTACTAATAACGGCAAGCCTGCAACTTTTCCAGTGCGCTGATGTGTGCGTGCAATCTTGAGCGCCTCATCTGCATAGAGGTCGACTACTGCATTGAGTTCTTTTGCAGCCTCGATGCGTCGTAAAGATTCCTCCACTAATTCGACTGGAGAAACTTCGTTGTTACGGACTTTAAAGGCAAGTTCAGCGAGCATGCACAGACACTACAGAACCCATTGAGGCCTGCGTATTAACGAACGGGTATCCAGCGCCAATCAAGCAATTGAATTGTGGGATCTACTATCTCGAGAACTGACAAACCAATGACGGATGCTCGTGCTGACATTCCGGTGTCGGGGCGAATGGTTGCATTGTGTGGGGCTCGAGATGCTGCTTCAATAATCATGGATCTGGCTTGTGAGGCGTACGTACCGAGTTGATGGGCAATATCTGGTGAATGACGTGCAGCAATGAGACATTCAAGTCTGAATTGTCGCCACTGACGAAAAGATGGCGACATGTAGGAGGTCAATATTTCAGTGACCATGTCGCGTTGATTGTCCGCTGTAAAAACTCTTGCCCAGTCTTTGGCATCTTGAATGCTTTGTGGTGGGAAAAGAACATCGAGACAATCAGAAACAAGAGAATCCTTATTCTCATACAAGCCATAGATGGCACCCACACTGACACCAGCCCGACGGGCGATACGCGAAACGGTTGCGCGATGAACACCCGAGCGCGCAATGACGTATTCACTTGCAGAGATCAGTGCATCTCGAATGTCATCACGGGTTGTGGGAAATTCATAAGGAGTAGATCTTTTCGCGGGCCCAGACATACGTGAGGGTTTTGTTGCTGTCTTGATGGAGTGACTTAACAGTTCAAAAAGCGCAGTGGGATCAATCGGTGTAATGGTGACAGAGTTATAGACCGAGTTCAACAGTGCCGCACCAAATAGTGTGCTCACTGCTGAAACAGCCGCTTGACGGTTGGCGCCATCAGTAGAGGGGCCCACACCAAAGTCATCTAGCAAACCTGCGATGTCTCTATGAATTACTTCTGCAATTACTTCGTCACGTCGTGATGAGACAATGATTTCCATTGCACTTCCTAAATCAGGAACCGCATCAGGGGAAGTGGCCTGTTGAAAAAGTTCACCAATCTTTGCGATGTTGTGATTGTTTTGTGACACCACTGCATCGATGAGCAAAGTCATCATCTCAGACAACATAGGCCAAAAGCTCTTCTCCCAAGCAAGAACAACTAATTCAGAACGATCATCGCATCGCGCATAAATCACACCGCTGGAAAACCCTGCATCGGCGGCAACACGTGTGAGTGCCATTTGATCTACACCCACGGTGTGGATTGCCTTGGCCGCGCTGTGTGCAACTTTGAGATCGGTTTGGCGTGACTTCTCCGATTGTTTTGCACTCATTGCCATACTGGATTGTCCCACACGAGTGTCCATTGATGTCAGGCGTAACGAGTGTGGTCTATTCACGCCTACATGTGATGAGCTTGGGCATCACATCGTCTGTGGGTCACGTGGAAGTTCCCAATTAATGGCTTTTTGGCCTGTAGTGGTGAGGTAGTTATTGATGTTGCTAAACGGCCGGCTGCCTAAAAACCCACGATGGGCCGAGAGGGGCGAGGGGTGAGGGGCGGTCACAATGTGATGGCGTTGGTCATCAATGAGATGAATCTTTTGTTGTGCATGTGACCCCCAAAGAACAAACACACAAGAGGTTTTTTGGGTGTTGAGATATGAAATGACGTGGTCGGTGAAGGTCTCCCAGCCCTGGTTGCGATGACTGTGCGCTTCGCCTGCACGAACGGTGAGCACACTGTTGAGCAGTAAAGTTCCTTGTTGTGCCCATGCGGTGAGATCTCCATGTTCCGGTATTGATAGTCCCAGATCTGCTTCACGTTCCTTAAAAATGTTGCGGAGAGACGGAGGAATCGCAGTTCGGCTATTCACAGAAAAAGCAAGCCCATGAGCTTGTCCTTGACCGTGATACGGGTCTTGTCCCACGATGACTACTTTGGTGATTTCCAAGGGGCACACATCGAAGGCTGCAAGAATTTTCTCTTGAGGAGGCAACACAATGAACCGAGAGTTTTCCTCATCTAGAAAAGCTTGTAAGGCAACAAAGTATGTGTGTTGGCGTTCCGCATCAATGAATGAATGCCAATCTGAGTACATGAGACAAGTGTACGAATGCACATGCATTGAAATAAAAAGCGAAAATACATCGTGTTTATTTACTTTGTGGCATCGGGGTTGAGAGAATAAGTACCCCTATGGAATTAGCCCTGGCAATTGATCTTGGTGGCACAAAGTTTGCCGTTGGCCTCGTCACGCGTGGCGGGGAACTTGTGGACCGTGAAGTTGTACAAGTGGAACACCACGCAACTGGTGAAGAGTTATACGAAGATCTCGAGCGTGTGGTGACCTCACAGATGCGGCGAGCCCAAGAACATCACGGAACCACACCTCTGGTAGTGGGAGTGGGTTCAGCGGGGCCCATCACAAAAAACGTAGAGACAGTATCGCCACTCAACATTGCTCAATGGCGTGAGTTTCCGTTACGCGAACGTCTTGAGATGTCCACGGGATTAGCTGTGTTTGGTGATGGCGATGCCAAGGCCCTGGCATTGGCTGAGGGCTGGCTGGGTGCTGCCCGCGGGGTCGACAATTTCATGGCGATGGTGGTGTCCACTGGCGTGGGCGGGGGAATTGTGCTCAATGGCCAATTGCTGGACGGGGAGAGCGGAAATGCAGGCCACATTGGCCATGTCATCGTGGAACCCAATGGTCGCCGGTGCACTTGTGGAGGTCGAGGATGTCTTGAAGCGGAGGCTTCTGGGCCCGCCATTGAGGCAATTACAGGCCGCCCGCCCTCTCAGCCCACTTACGAGATCATGGTGCGCACAGGGCGTTTGGTGGGTCGTGGCGTGGCGTCGGTTTGCAACCTGCTGGATCTCAAATTGGTGTGCGTCAGCGGAAGTGTGGCGCTGGGTTTTGGCGCCACTTTTTTTAATTCGGCTCAGCGCACAATGGATGAATTGTGTGGACTTGAGTTCTCTCGCAAGGCTCGCATTGTTCCTTCACGTTTAGGTGATGAAGGACCACTCATTGGTGCATCTGCGGTGGGTTGGCGCGGTTTGAACCGCACCGTGCATGTCTAGACGCGTCTAACGAATCCATTGCAGCAAATCAACCTGCACTCGTGTGAGCGGTTGTTGCACATCAATCCATTCACCCATGCTGGGAATAGAGCGACCACGAGCCACAAACAACATTGTCGTATGCATGTGGGGAGGCTCCAACATATTGAGTCGTTGGCGTTGATAATGAAATGGGCTGCGACCATCGGGTAGCGGCAAGACTCCATGTGCAGTCCCGCAACCAATCAATACAACTTCGCCAGGTCCATCAACTTTTGTTTGTCGATAGCCCGCGCGCATTCCAGATTCGATGGGGTGATGATCAACTACATCTGCAGACAACTGCATCATTGATTTATCCCCATGCCATAGCTCTGTTCCCATACGCACTTTAAAGGAGTATTCAGGATTCATAGAGCGTAGACGCGTGTATGCATCTGCATTTAAATGACTGACATAGATGGGTAATGATGCGTCAAGAAGCGAAAGCCACGCACCGATCTCTTTCAACCACACATTGACGTCACCTTCTAATGGTGGATGAATTGCATAACCGCGAATTGTGAAACGCGCATTGCGCACATCGGCAATCAACGCCTCAAAGTCACCCTTGTTCACTCCGTAACGCAATGTTGATGACTGCAACTTGACAATCACTTCGCCTGACCAGCCTGCGCTTGTGAGTGCAACAACATGGTGACGCGATCCAACTGTAAGAACGGTATTTAACGGAAGGTTCTTTGGTGGCGCGGTCATTGTGGGGGTCAACACAATCGGAGTGACATTGCTAGGAATGTCTCGTACTTCAAAAACAGTTCCCACTGCAATCTCATTAGAGAGTTGACCAGCAAGTGGCATCAAATTCCATCGACGAAATCCGTAACCATTTCCCTTTACTACTGGAACAAGTCCAGGCATCGATTTAGCAACTCCTTGAACATGAGCGAGCCAGCGCGGCTCATTTACTGCAAGTCGAATTGTCACCCCTGTGACCGTAGTCGGCGTGAGGACACTGTGAGCACCGGCAGCAAACATCGTCCAGATTTGAGTCGGATTGCTCCAGCCCACAGGCCTGTCCCGTAGGAGAAATTGTCCAGTATGGAGAACACGACGAACGTGGATGGGTATCGCGGCCGCTTGACCAACAGTTCAATGAGTGGTGGAGCCAGAACGCATATCGCGAACATAAAAGAGATGCGGCTGGAAAATCCAGAGAGCACGGCAAAAAGAGGCCACCACGACCGCGCGACAGCACGGGTAAACAGCCGTGTGGTTGCCCACTGGCCAATGGAGATGACTGTGAACCGTTGACGAATTGAAAGGCGTGTGGTGCGTAGAGAAAACAGGAACCACAGATACGACGCCACAAGTGAGACAGCACCAAGAACAAGAAATCCAGTAAGGATCAAAACTGGTGCACAAAGGAGAAGTAGGTGAGTACGCAGTGGCGCTGCAAGCTGGCGATGTCGCCCATCAAGACCTGCCGCACTCGAACCATAGCGAAAGCGCTGCCATAGGAAATCTTTCACTGTGGTGCGCGGAAGATGAGACGCATGGATTGACGGCACATAACGAACAGTGAAATTATTTTCTATTGCACGCCAGATGAGATCTACATCTTCACCAGTTCGTAATGATGCATCAAAGCCATGAAGTGAGTGAAGTGCATCCACACGTGCGACAAGTACTGCACTAGGCACATAGGACACTCGAGACAGAGGGTGGACAACTGCCGGTGTATTTCCCAAGTCAAGCGGTGAGTGGTAATGCTCGTAGTCCGCAAGTGATCCATCCACACGTGCACTCGTCACTCTTGGCGCTACTAGGTGTGAGTGATCGTGCGCACAAAACCCACCGAGAGCAAGAAGACTTTCTGTGGTGATGGAGACGTCATCATCGATGAATGCAACAAATGGAGTGCGTACGTGTGTAAGACCAGTATTGCGCGCACCGCCTGGCCCCGTGTTTACATCATGTCGTACAACAACGGCATGGTCTATCTCCACCATGATGGGAGAGGCGTCATCGACAACAACTACAGCAATACCTTGCAGCTGTGTAATGAGTTTTTGAAGTCGTGTGAGTTGATGTGTAGTGGTGATGTATGTGGGAATAATCACTGTGATGTCTTTGTGCTGGAGAGGCTCTGGATCCATTGGATGAATGGCACCCTTGGCAAGAAGACGGGAAGTGAGTGGTGCATGTCCATGAGGCAGTGGGGCACTGTGTTCGAGGGCATCGAGAATTGCAGACCCAGCTTGAGTGACGCGGAACTGTGTGAGAGGTGAGCCCGCCACAACACCAAGACCATTGCTCGTGCGAAACCACTGTGAGTCTGTTGTGAAACCAGCCATCACGCCAAGGGTACGGGCCACTGAACAGCACATGTATGCAGTGCCTGCACAAGTGAGGCGGAGTACAGCGCTAGAACCTCGCAACCGTGGTCGGCAGTGGCTTGTCGAGGATCACCTAATACGCCATTTGCAGACACTGCTTGTACTCCGGAAATCTTCATGAGGTTGATGTCATCACGCGTGAGTGCAGTTGGACCTGCTTCTACCTGTTCGTGTCGCACAAGTTCTGGGGAAATATGCATCAATAGGGAAGTTTCGGTGTGGCCAGCGTGCATGTCTCCACCTTGGTAGTTGGGCAATGACCAGATGTGTGCGGAAATGTTTTCGTAATCAAGGGCCGAAGAGATCTTGGCAAGTGCAGTGACGTTTCCTCCATGGCCGTTCACAATGCAGATACCTCGTGCCCATGATGCTGATCGTGCAATTGCAACCACGCAAGCAACAAGAGCTTCTGTGCCACTGCTGAGCCCACCTGTGAAACCGTCATGTTCGTCGCTTGCGGTAATGGGCAAGGTAGGAGCACGCAGAAAAGTGTTCTGAGGTAGTGATGAATCCTGTAAGGCGGCCTCAACAACTGCATCCACAATCACGGTGTCTGTATGGAGAGGCAAGTGAGGGCCGTGTTGTTCCCATGATCCCAGTGGTAAGACCACAATGCGATCAAAAGCCTTAATCTCCCTTGCGGTAGGAATATTCATTTCAGTCAGGCGAGGAATGGCGAGTGCGGAAATGACGTACAACTTCAACTAACACGGTGGCAACAATGGCGATAGAAAACGCGGTAAGAAATGCTTTGGTGTGGTTGTCCTGAAAACTTTTGCCACCAATGAACCCAAGAAGCGTGGCATACAGACCCCAAATAATTGCTGCAATTCCCGACCATTTCATAAACCATCGTCGTGATTGCCCAGTAATGCCGCACGACAATGTCACCAAGGTGCGTCCCCCTGGAATAAATCTCGCCGTAATTAATAAGTTGCCGCCGCGATTTTCGATTTGATGTTGTGCCCATCGCAATCGCTGGCGCCCTTTATTGGATTTGTTGTAACGCTGTTGTAAGCGTTCTGAGAAATAGACACCGATGTAATAGGCGAAGTTGTCACCAAGAAATGCGCCTCCGGCCGCAAGAAGGGCAACTAATGGCCATTCAAGTTGGCCAAGACCAGCCGAGACTCCACCAATGATGACCATTGTTTCGCTGGGAACAACAGGAAGGAAAGAATCAAAAAAAGCGACAAGGATAATGATGAGGTAAAACCATGGAGAAGCCGAGTAGTCCTTCAGCCAATCAAAAATGGTGTTCAGGAAATCAAGCATTAGTTATGTGGCCCAGTGACGGGAGGTTCGCTTCCTGTCAACAGACGTTTGATATTTGAGACGTGTCGGATTTCGATCAATACGCCAATACCTATGAACGCAAAGATCTCCCATGCAGGCTTACCCAATACCGCGAGCATCACCATCACAAGCGGAACAATAACTATCGAGGCCACTGATGCTTTCTTTGTCCACTTCATAGTGGCCACCCAGACAGCAGCGGCCAAGACCATCACTGGTGGGTGAAGCGCTAGGAGGACACCTGCACCTGTTGCAATTCCTTTTCCGCCTTTGAATTGACGGTTCACAGGAAAGATGTGGCCAAGAATGGCTGCGGCACCACATAGATATGCAGTGGGGCGATGACCAAGTGCTGCGGCTGCGGGAAGAGCACCCTTGGCGGCATCTACGGCAAACACGATGATGCCGTATTTCCATCCCAATGCACGTGCAACGTTGCTTGCCCCTGGATTACCCGAACCAAATGTGGTGATGTTTACGCCTTTGGCGCGTGCCACAACAATTGCGCTTGGGATTGTTCCAATTGCATACGACACGACAATCGCAGCGAGCGCAACGAATATGTTCACACAATCACCTTGATGCGCGCTGGCTTGGAATGATCCATTGAAGGACGGGGAACGAGCGCCACTGGTACTGAGGAAAGAAGTTTTTCTCCTTCACCACTGACACATTCGGGATCGGGACCATCGAGTGGAATGCCGGTAAAGAACTTGGCTGCCATGCATCCACCTTGGCATGCGTCGTAGGCGCCACACGATGCACATGCACCAGCGCTCTGTGGCTCACGTAACTCGGTGAACAAATCAGATTCTTTCCACACTTTGGAAAATCCGCCGTCATCAAGCACGTTGCCTGCTTTGAATTGATCATGAATGACAAACGGGCATGCATACACATCGCCAATAGGGTCAATAAGACACACCACACGGCCTGCACCGCACATGTTCAATCCAGGCAATGATTCACCAAGTGCATTGAGGTGAAAGAACGAATCGCCAGTCAAAACGTTTTCGCCATGTGCAAGCAACCAGTTGTAGATCTGTCGTTGTTGTGCATTGGTGGGATGAAGATCATTCCATGAATCTGCACCGCGACCAGATGGACGTAGACGCGTCACTCGTAATTGGGCACCGAAAGAATCAGCAAGCGCCTTGAAGTCGTCGAGTTGATCCACATTGTGTCGAGTGACAACAACTGAGATTTTGAAAGGGCCAAAGCCTGCATCGCGGAGGTTCTCCATCGCACGAATTGCTGTTGCATGAGAACCCTCACCACGCACTGCATCGTTTGTGGCGGCATCCACACCATCGAGGCTGATTTGGATATCGAGGTAATCCATCGCGGTGAGGCGTTCAGCATTTTTCTTGTCAATGAATGCGCCGTTGGTAGAAAACTTCACACCAATGCCATTTGCAATGGAATGTTCAATGATCTCAAAGAAGTCACGGCGAATCATTGGTTCGCCACCACCGATGTTGATGTAGAACACCTGGAGATCACGCAATTCGTCGAGTACTGCTTTTGCTTGTTCGGTTGATAGTTCGCGATCATCGCGTTGGCCACTGCTGGACAAACAATGCACGCACGCCAAGTTGCATGCGTAGGTCAATTCCCATGTGAGGCAAATTGGCGCGTCAAGGCCGCCTTTGAGTTGTGAGACGAGGTTGTTAGCGGACACGAATGATCTCCGATGTAGTGAGCGATGAAAGGGCAGAAATAAATGCAGGCCAGCGCGCTTGGTCAACTCCGGTTGCACTCAATGCATCTCGAATTGTGGAGTGTTGACCGATGGTTGAAACAACCTTGACCATGTCGGGGTGACGCAAGAACACCAATCGACGGTTTCCGTAGTGATAGGCGAGTGCACCAAAAGGCTCGGGCCGCAGGGCGACCTGCGGGTGCATTTCGCACGCCGACTCGAGCGTGAGGGTCATGAGAGAACTACAGGTGTGGGTTTAGTAGACGCCGCACATGCCATCGATAGAAATCTCTTCTACCAATAGCTCCTCGGTCACCACGGCCTCTGTGGCCTCTACTTGGTCGGAGTTCTGAGTCGGGATGTTGTCCTGTTCCATGACTATGACAGTACCCCGATTAGCCCCCACTAGAGAAGGCTGGCGGTCTATGGGTAATGTTCGGGGGGCGGGTATCGGGCCAGTTTCGGTATTTGCATGACAGACCAAGCCAAGGGAGATCTCAATGAAGACGAAGGCAGCAGTGCTATGGGAGCTCAATGCTCCGTGGAGTGTTGAAGAGATTGAGCTTGATCCGCCCGGTCCTGGCGAAGTTCTCGTGAAAATTGCCGCCTCAGGTATGTGCCATTCCGATGAGCACCTTGTGACAGGCGATTTACCTTTCGCGTTGCCCATCGTGGGTGGCCATGAAGGCGCAGGTGTGATTGAACAAGTGGGCGAAGGCGTGAGCTGGTTGGCCCCAGGTGACCATGTGGTCTTTGGTTTCATTCCTTCGTGTGGACGTTGCCCAAGCTGTTCTACAGGTCATCAAAACCTGTGTGACTTGGGAGCACTCATGGGATTGGGCAAGCAGATTTCAGACGGAACTTCTCGTCACCATGCACAAGGTGAAGATCTGACGCTGATGTGCATGCTGGGAACTTTTGCTCATCACACCGTGGTGAACGAAGCCTCGTGCATCAAGATTGAAAAAGATGTTCCACTCGACAAAGCATGTTTGTTGGGATGTGGCGTGGTTACCGGTTGGGGTTCGGCTGTGTATGCAGCAGACGTTTCGCCTGGCGACACAGTTGTTGTTGTGGGTATTGGCGGCATTGGTGCAAATGCGGTGCAAGGCGCAAAACTTGCAGGTGCAAAGCGTGTTGTAGCAATTGACCCTGTTGAGTTCAAGCGCGAAAAGGCCATGGAGTTTGGTGCGACACACACCGCTTCATCAATGGCCGAGGCATTGCCACTTTTGCAAGACATCACATGGGGAACCATGGCAAACAAGGTCATCATGACAATGGGTGTAGGCGATGGACAAGTAATGGGTGAAGCCCTTGCACTTGCCGCAAAACGTGGTCGCGTAGTTGTGACCAACATTCACCCTGCGTTTGAAACAGGCGGAGCAAACATCTCGCTACTGGATCTCACGTTGATGGAAAAGCAAGTAGTTGGTTCATTGTTCGGTTCGGGAAATCCTCGTGCAGACATTCCAAAACTGCTTGGGTTGTACCGCGAAGGACAACTTGATCTTGATGGATTGGTTACCAAGACGTATCCATTAGAAGGAATCAACGAGGGTTACAAAGACATGCGCGACGGGAAGAATATCCGCGGCGTTCTTGTCTACGAATAACACACGTATCCACACGATCTCAGTTACATAGGGGGAAATAACATGAAATCACGCGCAGCAGTTCTTTACGGGATTGACCAGCCTTGGGTTGTTGAAGAAATTGAAGTTGACGAACCAAAAGCAAATGAAGTTCTTGTGAAGTGGGGAGTGGCTGGAATGTGCCACTCCGATGAACACTTCGTTACTGGTGACATGGTTCCACCACAAGAGTTTCTTGCAATGATGGGCGTGGACGATTTCTTTCCATTTATTGGAGGACACGAAGGCGCAGGCATCGTGCAAAAAGTGGGCCCTGGTGTGACTTCATTGGTTCCTGGTGACCATGTGTCGGCAAGTTTTGTGCCTTCATGTGGACGTTGTCGTTACTGTTCCACGGGACGCCAAAACTTGTGCAACCTTGGCGCAGGAACATTGACCGGCGGCATGATTACCGATGGCACTCATCGTCATCATGTAAAAGATGGCCGTGCCGTGAAGTTGATGGCAAAACTCGGAACCTTTTCTGAATACGCAACAGTTGCTGAAGCATCGCTCATCAAAGTGGAAAAAGACTTGCCATTAGATGCGGTTGCATTGGTGTCTTGTGGAGTGGCCACCGGATGGGGTTCGGCGACGAATCGTGCCGATACTCAACCAGGCGACACCGTTGTTGTGGTGGGAATTGGTGGCATTGGTATCAATGCGGTGCAAGGTGCGCGTATGGCCGGAGCCAAGCGCATCATTGCTGTTGACCCTGTGGAGTTCAAGCGCGAAAAGGCAATGGAACTTGGTGCAACACATACGTTTGCATCGATGGCCGAAGCGTTGCCTCACATTGCAGAGCTGACCTGGGGCGAAATGGCCGATCGTGTGATCATGACCCCTGGTGTGTTGCATGGCGACATGATGGGCGAGGCAATGTCCATGGTGGGCAAAGGTGGCACCTGTGTGGTGACTGCAATCTCGCCAATGCAAGAGACCAGCGCCGATATCAACTTGTTTCAATTGGCTATGTGGAACAAGGAAGTTAAAGGAACAATCTTTGGCAGCTTGAACCCACGTGCAGATATTCCCAAATTGCTCGATCTGTATCGCGTGGGAGATTTGAAGCTCGATGAGCTGATTACCAAGCGTTATTCACTTGATCAAATCAATGAGGGATACCAGGCCATGCGTGACGGCGAAAACATTCGCGGCGTCATCGTCTATGACTGATTCATCAGCGTTACGTCAAGTGTTGTCCACCCAAGTGGTGGGGCGACAACGTGAAGTAGAGCTTGTGCTTGCAGCATTGGCTGCAGATCGTCACGTGTTGTTAGAGGGCCCACCTGGAACCGGTAAATCAACACTGTTGCGTGCTGTTGCGCAAGGATTGGGAATTGGTTTCGAATTTGTTGAAGGTAATGCAGAGTTAACTCCTGCACGCCTTGTGGGTCATTTCGATCCTGCTCGTGTTCTTAATGAAGGATATGACCCTGCAGTGTTTGTTGATGGCCCATTGGTGACAGCAATGCGCGAAGGTGCCTTGCTGTATGTGGAAGAGATCAACCGCATTCCTGAAGAAACACTCAATGTGCTCATCACCGTGATGAGTGAAGGCGAACTACATGTGCCCCGTCTTGGCCATGTTGCAGCATCCCAAGGCTTCAGACTTGTGGCGGCGATGAACCCGTTTGATGCAGTGGGAACAGCGCGCATCTCTGGTGCGGTTTATGACCGTGTATGTCGTGTTGCAATGTCGTATCAATCGGCCGAAGACGAACAAGCAATTGTGGTGCGCCATATTGAGGGATCATCGCTGAATAGTCAGTGGATTTCTCGGGCAGTAGAACTTGTGCGACGCACTCGCGTGCATCCCGATCTTCGTGTGGGATCTTCTGTGCGTGGGGCTGTGGACTTTGCAAAAGTTGCAGTTTCGCTCGCGGACATCCGTGGTCTCACTGTGGATGATGCAACCGTAGGTCTTGACGCAGCAATGGTCGCGTTGTCGGGTCGTGTGCGTATGCGAGAAGGGTCATCACGCACTGCCGAAGATGTGATTGAAGAAATGTGGCGCGATATTTTTGGTCGTGTTGACGGAGACGGCTCTGAGGGAAAAGTTGGAGCCCCGATGAGCCGGGGCACGAACTCCCAGTAACAAAAGAGGGAGAGGCTGCAGAACAAGCAGTCACCGAAGCAGGTCGTCGCACCACATCACGACGTGATTTATCGCGCAATGAGAACTTCGAAAACATCTCACCTGAGGTGGGTGAACTTGACGAAGCCGCTTTTGACGAGGCGATGCAGAACAGTCCCGATGAGATGTTGGGGTTACTTGCAGATTTAACGGGCGCAACTGATCCCAAACTTCGTGAACTTGCCAAACGATTAGCTGGCAGATTGATGTTGGAATTAGGCAATCGTGGTCGGACGCGTCCGCGAGGTATTGGCAAAATGGTGGAACAGCCCTATCGACCCGATGCCGGTGATATCGACATTGATGCAAGCCTTGATGCCATTAGTGAATCACGGCGTGGCTCGGCAATTGATCCAGAGAGATTGCGTATTCGTGGTTGGCGTAAGCCAGGTACGGCGTTGTGTTTGTTAGTGGATCGCAGCGGGTCTATGGGTGGGCAACCGTTAGCCACCAATGCTGTTGCAGCTGCTGCTGTTGCCAGTCGCAACCCAGATGATTACAGCGTGATTGCATTTGGAAAAGATGTTGTAGTGACGAAGAGCCAAGACGTGCCCAAATCAAGCGAGCGGGTCATAAATGACATCTTGACGTTACGTGGCTATGGCACAACAGATCTTGCTGGCGCATTGCACGTAGGCAAACAACAACTTGGGCGCTCACGTGCAGGTCGACAAATTGCAGTGTTGCTGTCTGATTGCCGAGCAACAGTAGATGGTGATGCGGAAACCATCGCGCGAGCATTTGATGAATTGATTGTGATTGCTCCTACAGATGATCACGATGAAGCACAAGCTTTCGCATCCCGCGTGGGGGCGCGTTTGGCTTTAGTGAGTGGACCTAGCGAGATTCCCTCAGTATTGGCACAAGCTCTAGAAGCGCTGTAGTTGGCCGTTAATACGGACAGGTGGGGTCATCGGGGGGTACAACACCGCGCGGCAACTGATCAATTTCCACTGAAGGAATAGTTGTGGTCGTGGTTGACGACGTTGTGGTGGAGCGCGGTGGTTGAGCAGTGTTGCTCATAGCAACAGCAACAACTTGTAGTACTGGCACACTCGTGGGAGAAAGCGATGCAGGTTTTGTATCAGGGAGCGTGGTGGACAAACTTGCTTTGCCTTGAAATACAGCAAGAATCTTTTTGGAAGTTGCACTATCAAAATCAGGAACAATGACTGACTCTTTATCGATGAGTTGGCCAAGACCTGGCATCGTGTAGTTGCCCATTGTTTCAGTGTTGAAATCGCGCATGGCTTGACCAAGCTGCAGCACGGTTAACGGTGTGAGACGATCATCTGTGATCACATTTTTGAGAGTTGCTGTGAGAATTCCTGCTGCAACACGGGGGTCAGAGCGCGATTTATCCAGTGATTTACGGATCATTCGTGTGAGGAAATCTTGTTGACGATTGATGCGCCCCCAGTCAGAGGTGCCATCTTGTTGCCAAGTACCAACCGCTGGGTCATACCAGGAGTATCGGCGCGAACGAAGGTATGCCAAAGCGTGGTCACCTTCAAAGGAGTAACACGAATTTTCTTTCATTACTCGAAAGCCGGTACGTGTATCGCGCGCACGGAAAGGAAATGGAACTCGTACCCCGCCGACAGCATCCACAATGTCGGAGAATGCACAAAAATCCACGTTCACGTAGTGGTCGATAGAGATTCCAAAGTTGTCTTTGATTGTGCGAATGAGTTGGTTTGGACTGCGTTTATCGAAGTTGGTGTTGATGCGGTTACTGCGACCGGTGCCGGCTTGTTTCACCCACATGTCACGGGGAAATGACAAAATGGCTGCTTGATTATCGGTGGGATTTACCCGCACCACCATGATGGAGTCACTGCGCTCGCCGTAATTAGTGCGATCACCAAAACCGCCTGCATAGCGTGAATTGGGATCAACACAATCTGCGTTATCTGAACCTGTGACAAGGAAGTTTTTCGCACGTAAATCTCCGACAGGGAGATTAAGGTCGCCACCGGTTTGGCCCACTGGGTCAATAGAGACCACTTGGCGATTACCTAGCGTCCAGTTTGCATATACCAATCCCGCGCCGGCAACCATTGTGATGACCGAGAGTGCAATGTTGAAATAGATGAAGATGCGCAATCTGCCCGAGTGGCGAGGACGAGAAGAAGTGCCTGACATGCGTGCTCTACCGTAGTTGCGGACACTGGGAAGATGTGGTCGCACCGAGGGGTGATTATTGTTCGGCGGGCGCCAGTGTGACCTGAACCGTGGGTTCCGTGCGACTTTCGTCAATCTGGGTCGACCAGTTCTGCACAGATCCCGCATCAGCAATATCGGCCCATGCGTCTGTAATTGCGCTAATTGCGGCCTCAGAGCCTGTGACCACAACGTTGCTCACGACAGCACGTTGGCTCACTTTGGCTTCTGTCTTGGCGCGACGAATCTCACCCAAGGTGTTGCACACAGGGTCCAAGAAGCTGTCGGGATGCACAGTGAATCCAGTGCCATGTAGTTCGTTACGCACAGGCCACGAGGCGCGATGCACTGAACCTTCTTGCCACCAGCTCCACACTTCTTCAGCCACAAACGGCAAAATCGGAGCAAAGAGGCGATGTAGGGCGGACAGTGCGCGACGCAGTGCAACGCGTGCTGAAAGTGCTGCTTCTTCGCCGTGGGTGGCGTATGCACGTGTCTTGACGAGTTCTACATAGTCATCACAGAACCACCAGAAAAAAGACTCTGTGCGTTCCAAGGCACGTGCGTAGTCGTAGGACTCAAATGCTTTTGTTGCTTCATCGACGACATCGGCAAGACGTTGCAACATTGCTTGATCCACCGCGTGTGTCGGAGCAATGGAGATGTCTGCATCACCAAAGCCCAACACGAACTTGCTTGCGTTCAACAACTTGGTCGCAAGCTTGCGACCTACTTTCATTTGGTCTTCGCTAAATGCGGTATCAATTCCGGGTCGTGCGCCAGCAGCCCAATAGCGCACTGCGTCACTTCCGTAAGACTCAAACAAATCAATCGGGGTGACAACGTTGCCTTTTGACTTCGACATCTTTTTGCGATCGGGGTCAAGAATCCAACCCGACAACGCAGCGTTCGACCATGGTGCACAGCCATGTTCAAAGTGGCTACGCACCATCGTGGAAAAGAGCCATGTGCGAATAATGTCGTGACCTTGTGGTCGCAGATCAAAAGGAAACACACGGCCGAACATGTCGGGGTTGTCTTCCCATTGTGCGGAAATCTGAGGCGTGAGTGATGAGGTGGCCCATGTGTCCATCACGTCGGGGTCGCCTGTAAAGCCACCAGGTACGTCACGTTGTGCCGCGGTGTATCCGGCAGGAACATCAGTGCTTGGGTCGATGGGTAACTGTGATTCATTGGGAACAAGTGGATTGTCGTAGTCAACATCGCCAGCCGTGGTGAGTGGATACCACACCGGTACTGGTACGCCGAAGTAACGCTGGCGGCTCACAAGCCAGTCACCATTGAGGCCTTCCACCCAATTCGAATAACGATGACGCATGTGATCGGGGTGCCACGTGAGTGTTTCGCCGCGCTGCAATAACTCATCACGCAGTGCATGATCTCGTCCACCGTTGCGGATGTACCACTGCCGGCTTGTCACAATCTCTAAAGGCCGATCACCTTTTTCATAGAACTTCACAGGATGGCTAATGGGACGTGGTTCCCCGATCATTTCACCTGATTGACTCAGTAACTCTGCAATTGCCGTTTGTGCTTGTTTGGCAGATTTACCGACCAGCGAGGCGTAATGCGCACGACCAGCATCATCGGTGATCTCTGCAGGCGCATCGGCAATGATGCGACCATCGCGACCAATGATCGCACGCGTCGGCAATTGCAACTCACGCCACCAAATCACGTCTGTGAGATCGCCAAAGGTGCAACACATTGCAATGCCAGTGCCCTTGTCGGGTTGTGCAAGTGCATGTGCAAGAACAGGTACTTCTACATTGAACAACGGTGTGCGCACGGTGGAACCAAACAGTGGGATGTATCGCTCATCGTCTGGGTGTGCAATCAACGCCACACATGCACCGAGTAGTTCGGGTCGCGTGGTGTCAATCAAGATGTCGCCGTTGCCGTCTGTGCGATGGAAAGCAAGTGTGTGATACGCACCGGGACGTTCACGATCTTCTAGTTCAGCTTGGG
>JBIIBO010000034.1:0-7159 GCA_044239355.1 Ilumatobacteraceae bacterium | reverse complement strand
CTAGCCTTCGCCATGTAGAGATTTTTTGCGAGCGCCGCACCATTGTGATCTCAGGCGATGATTGGTTTGGACCAGTCACATGGACAGACGCCGATGGCGCATCAGGTTCACTGCAAGGCGATGAACTGTTGGAGAAAACACGCGACATTGCAATCGGACACCCCAATCCCGATGCTGCCTTTGTCTTGGCCGCAATTGAGCAGGCCCCTGCCTATCCCGATTTTTCTGTGGCCCTCGAAGCACACAGAGTTGTGGAAGCCATGTATGAAAGTGCGCGCCATAACGGCACATCAGTTGATGTTGCCCAGATCGTGGCCAAATGATTCACCAGGTTGTTGCACTCGGTATTGACGACATCATGGCGTTGCGAGTGCGCGTTCTTCGTCAAGGAACACCTACGACTCATTGCAACTACCCCGAAGATAACTACCCCGATGTGGTGCATCTGGGAATTGTTGACACAGGTGATGTCATTGCGACCTCTACATGGTTCGCTAAGCCCTGCCCCGACAGAGACGGCATTGCAGCGATGCAACTAAAAGGAATGGCCGTCGATACGTCGCGACAAATTGGAGGACTTGGTCGTGCCCTGATTAATGCAGGAATTGCCCATGCACAAAAACATGGTGCACACCTTGTGTGGGCACGTGCCCGTGACTCCGCGCTCGAGTTTTATCTGAAGTGTGGTTTTGATATTGCCGGCGAAGGATTTATTGATGAACCCACCGGTATGCCACACCACATCGTGGTGCGCAGTATCTAACCCGTGACGGCCACAGTGGCGGTGTAGGTCGCGATGGCACCAGGGGTTGCTTCCACTTGCACCTTCATCTCCCACTCACCAGAGAAGGGAAATTGCACCACTCCTGTCCAGTGATTTGGCCCCAGTTCAATCATCGCTACCGGTATTGCAGGAATATTGCGTGCGGGCAATGAGAACTGCACGGTGGCATCTTCTACGGGTGCGAGTGCACCTCCTGGTGGCGTGAGAATCACATGCACTTCTGCTGCCCCGACGCGCGCTGGCACAACTGTGAGATCTGCCAACACATCACCTTGAATTTGTGTCGAAGAAAAAATCTTGTCGGCTGGGTTATCGGTGGAGCCAGGCGGGGTACCTACCAACACCGATGTCAGCGCAAGAACAATCACAATCAATAGTGCATCAAACTTCAAGATGGACTGAATAGGTGTCACTGAATTGTCGGCGATGCGTTGGCGTGCAGCAGCACCCGACAACACCACAATTGCAATGACCACCACTTTTGCCACGAGTAATTGTCCATACGTTGTGGAGCCAAGGTCACCTACGCCATCCATCAAATGCATTGCTTGGGCAACGCCCGTGAGCACAACGACAGGAAGCGCCCGGGTGGCAAGCCGTGAGAATCTTTGGACGTCCACGCCTGGCTCGTGACGTAAGAAGAACATTGCAACAAGGCCACCCACCCACACAGCAATTGCGCCGAAATGCACGGCGTCTACCAGTACAAACACAATCGGCAAAGATCCCGCACTGGGGTGACCACTTACTGAAAATGTGAGTACGGATACCGCAGCGACAATGACTGCGCTGTTGTGCCACAGAGCAGTTGTTGCCCGATGAAGAAGCAAGAACAACACACCCCATGCCACGATCGCTGCAAAACGCACCAAAGATGCAACACCTATGCGCGTGCTCAACACATCGGCCAATAGATCAGCATCAAACACTGCATCCCAACTTCGTCCTGTGGCATAGGCACCTTGCAGCAGCAAAATACCTACCGACCCGATTGCAAGCGCGATAATGCTGATGCTGAAAATCTGGCGCATCCGCACCGATGTCAACATGGGCGTGCCCCATGTCAACACGAGCGCACCCACTAATGCCACAAGGGCAAAGAACGCAACAAAGCGTGCAATGGTTAGTGGTGTCTTTAGTGGTGATGCGGTGTCGAGCCCCGACAAAATTTGTGCCACCAAATCAGCACCTGTTCCCGATGTAGTCCGGCCGATTTCAAACGGGAATGCTCCAGTTGCTGGGTGACCATCGGCGCTCATCACGCGCCACACCACTACATAGACACCATCATCCAAGGTGGGCACACTTGCCGTCACAACTGCTGTGTTTTGTGCACCACGTTGTGCATCAGAAATATCTAATTCATTTTGATCAGCACCAAAAAGCCGTATCTCTAACAACGACGATTCAACAGCTTCGTTAAAAGTCAATCGAATTTCGCTTGGGGATTCTTCTAACACGGTGGATGCCGCAGGGCTCGACGCATCGAGCACAGCATGTGCCGACACCGTCGATGTGGATGCAGTCATCACTGCGAGCAGCATCACAATAAGTGCTACTGCCATGTGTCGTGTTCTTCTCATTACAACCCCGGCCCCGTGGGTAATCCATCAATCTGGACACGCTGCAACAACCAAGCAAGTCGATGTGCAGGGCTTAACTGCAAACTTGCTTGTGGGAGCTGTGTGAGCCCCATCGCATGGCTTGCAGCCCACGCCATTTTTTGACGATCCAACTCGAGACGTACGTATAAAGACGGCCACTCGTCATAGGACACACCTATATCTAAATCGGTGAGGTGCACCACAGTCTCACGCCAACGCAAAAAAGGCAGCTCATGCATTGCCACAATCGCACCCGATGCAGTCACTCCCGTGTTGTTCCACGCCTCATACGTGGTGTGGGCCCATTGGCCTTCTAATGCATACACCGCATTACGTAACGTGCGCACTGCAACCTCTGGTTCCCACTGTGATGCTTCATCAATGGCCTGTTGGCGCGCCATAGGGCCACCTGGATACTGCTCACCCACTTCCCCACGTGCCGCACATTCCAACAGATGCACATGGCTTTGCGCATTCAATGCAAGATGGCCCACCACAGTGAGCCGCGACCATCCAGGCAACGAGGAAGCCCCTGCGAATTGTTCAGGGGTTAATGAGTCAACTACTTCGAGAAGTCGTTGATGACTTTGCGCACACCCAGCCACGCAGGCATCAAGTTGTTTGGCATCAAGGGGTGCAGGCACATCTTCAACGGTACTAGACGACCCCCGCCATGTGTCTTTCAGCCTCTTGGGCGACCGCACATGGTTACATCAACGGTGAGCGGTGTGGCACCACAATGATGGTGCCGTCATCGTCGCGGTGCACGCGCACAGATACTCCATAGAACTCGCCCAAGGTTTCAGGGCGCAGCACTTCTTCGGCATTTCCTCGGGCCACACAATGGCCTGCATGCAACAGCGCAAGCCGATCTGAATAGATGCCCGCCAATGTGAGATCGTGCATGGCTGAGACCACAGTGAGTCCGTGCTCACGACGCAGACGATCTACAAGTTCTAGGGCTTGTTGTTGATGTCCAATATCGAGTGCACTGGTGGGTTCATCAAGCAACAAAATGGGTGCTTCTTGTGCAACGGCTCGTGCAATCACCAGACGTTGACGCTCACCACCCGACAAAGTATCCACATCGCGCGTGGCAAGTTCGGCTAAATCAAGTCGATCAATCACATCGCTCACCATGTCGAAATCCAACGTAGATTCAGAACCAAAATGACTCACAAAAGGATTACGGCCCAACAACACATACTCAGCCCCTGTCATTCCTTGGGGAAGAACTGGCGATTGAGGCACATAGGCAATGAGTTGTGCACGACGACGAGAAGATCTTGCTTCCAAGGGCGCACCATCCACCAAGATTTTTCCTTGATGACCAGTGACGCCAGCAACTGCACGCAGCACCGATGATTTGCCTGCACCGTTCGGGCCAATAAGGCACAGCCATTCACCTGGCTTCACCGTGTCGGAAAAACCCGCCACTGCAGTGCGATCTGAATAGCGCACGGACATGTTGTCAAAAGAAAGTGAAGTCATCGTTGTGCCTGTCGTGTTCGAAGAATCAGTAAGAAAAATGGCGCACCCAAAAATGCAGTCACCACTCCGATAGGTGTTTCTGCGGGGTTATCTAAAATGCGTCCGGGGATATCGGCAACAATTAAAAACGATGCACCCATCGTGAGTGCAAGTGGCATCACCATGCGATATGACGAGCCGACAATCAAGCGAATGGCGTGCGGAACAATGATGCCCACAAAGCCAATTAAACCACTCACGGCCACAACACTTGCTGTGCCCAATGTTGCTGCTATCACCACAACAAGGCGCACGCGATCCACGTTGACACCAAGGGCTGCTGCTTCTTCATCACCCACGCGCAACACATCAAGTAGTCGGCGATGTAACAGCAACACCACACATGACACCAACACATAAGGAATGACAAGTCGCACATCAGACCATGTAGCACTTGAAAGTCGACCCAGAATCCAGGAGTACACCTGGCGCACCACATCGGTATTGCGTTGCAATAAAAACGTTTGAATTGCTGTGGTGAGCGATGTGACAGCAACACCTGCGAGCACCAAACTGATAGACGAGCGATCAGACTTCACTGATGAACCCACCAGATAAGTGATGAACACTGCAATAAGGCCGCCAGTAAAAGCAGCCAGTGGCAAGGGGTCAATAATCCAACTGCTTGTGCCGCCACGATTCACAGTGATCACGATGGTGGCACCTAGCCCAGCACCGGCTGCAACACCCAAGAGATACGGATCTACCAAGGGGTTACGAAAAACTCCTTGATAGCTCGCGCCTGCTATTGACAACATTGCACCCACGATGGCGGCAAGTGCGACACGCGGTGCACGAATCTGCCAGACAATGGACCATTCGCGTTCACTCATCCCACTGTCAATGGCGATGAAGGGCAGACGATTCAACAGTTCAAGAGGAACTCGCCACCACTCGGGACCAGCTGGTCCAATCATGACGCCGCCAAGTACAGCCGCACACAAAAACACGATCGAGCCAGGGGTCCACCACCGGCTCGCACCATGTGCAGTGCGCGAAGTTGTGCTTGACGACGTCATGTGGAATTACTAGTACGCGTTAGTTATTGAGTGCAGTAATTGCAGCAGCGAATTGCTCAACGAGCTCCACAACGCGTGGTCCCCAACGAGAGGCAATGTCATCATCGAGTTCAACGATGTTGTCATTTTGCACTGCAGCAATCGAGCCCCAACCTGGTCGAGCAGACACAGTGGCTGCTGTTTGCCCACAGCACTTGGTGTCTGCCAAGAAAATCACTGTGGGGTTGGCCGCAATGACTGCCTCGGCATTGAGTTGCGGATAATCATTGCCCGCGGTCACACCATCGGCGATGTTGGTGACACCAAATGGCGCCATCAATGTGCCCACAAACGTGTTTGATGTGAGGCTGTACAAAGTGTCATCGAGTTCATAGAACACGGACGTTCCCTCTGGTGCTGTAATTCCTTCGGTGGCTTTCGCAATGCGATCTTTCATAGATGCAATAAGTGCGTCGGCTTCAGATTGTTTTCCTGTGACCTCACCCAATTCAGTGATCTGGGAATACACACCATCAATTGATGTTGCTGCATCGCCTGTCCAAATCACGATGTCGGGATCGGCCGCTGTCAACTGATCCACAATGCCTGGGTCATAGGAAATCAATACGTGTGTGGGCTCAAAAGCCAAAATTGCTTCAGCACTTGGCTCATAGGCAGAGATGTCTGTGAGTTTGTCGGCGGCTTCTGCGGGATAGTTACTCAACGAGTCAACTGCCACAACGCAATCACCGGCATCGATGCCATAGAGCATTTCGGTAGCCGTCGGCGACAAGCTGACAATCTTGACATCGCAACCGCTGTCGTTTGATGAAGTATCAGTACTGTCGCCGCAGGCGCTCAGAATAAGAAGTGACGCTGCAGTGACTGCAAATACGCGCCGCTTGAACGGGTGTGTCATTTTCATATGGATCTTCCTCCAAATAAGTCTGGAGAAAGAAGAGTGGGTCACAGATTCCGACATCAGTCGGTTGCCTCCGCGGACCGCCCTTCCTTCGAGGACTGGTGTTTCGCACACAAAAATCAGGCGACCGGACTTGTCTGTAAAGGTTTCCCCTACAGAACCACCGTTGCGGGACAGTGCCGGAATCTCACCGGACTTCGCTGATGCTTGTGCAACATCTCTATTGAGATGCGTTGCTCATAGTAGCAGGTGTGACCAACGAGACACGAAAATGAGGTCTATGAAACGAGGTCGATAATGCGCTGCACACCATCGCGCAAATCGTCATCGCCCAAGGCAAAGGAGAACCGCGCAAAACCTGGGGTTCCAAATGCTTCGCCAGGCACAATCGCTACTTGCACCTCATTCAAAATGAGGTCAGCCAGCTCCATGGTGGTGGTTGCTTTTTTGCCACGAATATCGCGGTTCAACAAACCAGAAAAATTCGGATAGCAATAAAACGCACCTTGTGGTTCCATGCATGTAACGCCAGGAATAGAGGTGAGCATGGAATGCATCAACTTGCCGCGGCGTTCAAATGCCTCGCGCATCATGTGCACTGCAGAAAGATCTCCACTTACTGCAGCTAACGCTGCCACTTGAGCAATGTTCGACACGTTTGATGTTGCATGTGATTGGAAGTTAATGGATGCCTTCATGATGTCTTTGGGGCCAATCATCCAGCCCACTCGCCAACCGGTCATTGCATATGTTTTTGCAACACCATTCACAATCAGACACTGCTCGGCAAGTTCTGGCACCAATGTGGGCATAGAAGTGAACTTGTTGTCGCCGTAGGTGAGATGTTCATAAATCTCGTCGGTGATGACCCACACTTTGTTGCGCACAGCCCACTCGCCAATTGCGCGCACTTCTGCTTCTGGAT
Organism: Ilumatobacteraceae bacterium; assembly: GCA_044239355.1. Classification (GTDB taxonomy): domain Bacteria; phylum Actinomycetota; class Acidimicrobiia; order Acidimicrobiales; family Ilumatobacteraceae; genus UBA2093. Next base: position 396 of record JBIIBO010000034.1, on the reverse strand, counting down.
ACACCGAACCACTGGGGTTATCTGGCGATACAAACAACAATGCTTTTGTGCGTGGCGTGAGTGCTGCGTCTAGTTGTTCGATGGTGACACGAAAACCGTTCGATTCATCGGTGTCAATAACTTTTGCCACGCCACCAGCAAGCGAGACTGCTTCGGGATAGGTGGTCCAATAAGGAGCGGGGCAAATCACTTCATCGCCTGGGTCGCACAGTGCAGCAAAAGCGGTGTACACCGCGTGCTTGCCACCGTTGGTCACCAACACCTGATCAGCGGTGCAACTAAAGCCGCTATCGCGCAAAGTCTTGGCTGCAATGGCCTCGCGAAGCTCTGGCAAACCGGCAGCTGGCGTGTAGCGGTGGTACTTCACCTCAGAGCAAGCCTTGATGGCTGCTTCCA
>JBIIBO010000024.1:0-26860 GCA_044239355.1 Ilumatobacteraceae bacterium | reverse complement strand
CCGCCAACCCACGATCACCCAACGTTTTGGAAATCGCAGCCGTCAACGTCGTCTTACCATGGTCAATATGACCCATAGTTCCAATATTCACGTGAGGCTTTGTGCGCTCAAACTTTGCCTTGCTCATTGCTGCTCCTTCGCAGTTGTTTCTTGATTGTGTTGTATATGTAGCGTCGATCGGGATCGAACCGATGACCTTCCGATTATGAGCCGGATGCTCTGACCAACTGAGCTACGACGCCCTGGCGTATTGGTCTGTTCAACCATTCAGATATGCCCGAATGGCAGAGCCCTCTGTGGGAATCGAACCCACGACCTTTTCCTTACCATGGAAACGCTCTGCCGACTGAGCTAAGAGGGCGTGCACACTGAAGCAAAGCCTCAATGAGCCAGACAGAAAAGGTTAGCGGTGAGAATGACCAATCAACCACTAGGTTCTCATCCTGTGGGAGAAGTTCACATTCGACGAGCAACCGATTCTGACGCCGAAGCCATTCGGTCGATTTATAACTACGAAGTGGAGCACGAGACCGCCACGTTCGACCTTGTGCCAAGAACCTTGGACGATCAATTGGCCTGGCAAAACGCCCGCCAGGGTGCATTTTGCGTCTATGTTGCCGAACTCGACGGCGAAGTTGTGGGCTTTGGAGCCTTATCGCCGTACAAAGAACGTGCTGCCTATCGCACCTCAGTAGAAGATTCGGTCTATGTCCGGCGCGACATGGGTCGTCAAGGTATTGGAAAAGCGATTCTGGGGCATCTTTTGCAATCCGCAGCCGATGGCGGGTTCCACGCGGTGATGGCTCGAATTACAACGCTGTCATTTGGTTCCATCGCGCTTCATGAGCAAATGGGGTTTTCGATGGTGGGTGTGGAGCGCGAGATCGGGCGCAAATTTAACAAGTGGCTCGATGTGGCCATCATGCAGTGCCTGCTGCACGAGATGAACTAGCCCCCCAAAATATTCGACCCCGCCGGCGAACCGGCGGAGTCGAATACGGGTTGGGCTGTATAACGGCTTTCGCCGTTTCAGTTCACGGATTTCTCCGTGGTGGGCCGGGGAGGATTCGAACCTCCGAAGGCAGTGCCGGCAGATTTACAGTCTGCTCCCTTTGGCCGCTCGGGCACCGACCCCTATGGAAACTCTTACGCTATCGGCTGGCTAGCCTTCCACCCCATGCCTTCATTCGACATTGTTTCCGAAGTTGACCGTCAAGAGCTCCGAAATGGAGTGGACCAAGCCCAGCGCGAGATGTCTCAGCGCTTCGATTTCAAAGGAACCAACTCTTCCATCGAGCAAAACGAGCTTGTGATCACCATTAAGACCATTTCTGAAGAAAAAGCTCGCGCAGTGCGCGTATTGCTGGAAGAGAAATTCGTGAAGCGTGGAATGTCGCTGAAAGGAATTGACTGGGGCAAGTTTGAGCAAGCCTCAGGCGACACCGTGCGTCAAGTAGTCACCGTCAAGGTGGGAATCACATCAGATAAAGCCAAAGAGATCAACAAGTTGATCAAAGAAAAAGGCCCCAAGGGAGTGACGAGTCAAACCCAAGGTGAACAAGTGCGCGTCACCAGCAAAAAACGTGATGACTTGCAAACAGTGATGGCGTTGCTCAAAGGCGAAGACTTAGAAATTCCGTTGCAGTTCGAAAACTTCCGCGACTAGCACTGATCTAACCCGCCCATACATATCCTGCGCCCACTTGTGCAGGATTGTTATTGCCCGACCACACACTGAGCACTCCCGTACTTGTCACCATTGCACTGCGATCCAACGCGGTGCGATACGACAACACAGGTGTTCCCAATGGCGTGGAGGAACGTACTTCAAATGAATCTGGGTAGCGATACTCAATGACTTGCGATGTTGTGCGTGGAACTCGCACGGCGATATTGCCGTTTTCGTCGACACCTACAAACTCCACTTCGTTGATGTTCTCCGATAACCAATTCACCGAGTTTGTAATGAGTACGGGTTCACTCACCGCGTTGTCCACCACCGTGGCAACCCACATGTAGACACCATTTGCAGTTGCACCAAGAAGTGCAACTTGTTCAATGTTTAACCAGTGTGCGCCAAGAAAATTCACTGTCTCACCAGTGGGAATAGAAATAACTGCAGCAGTTTCTTCTGGTGTACGCACCGATGTAATCACTAGTTGTTCATACGCCACCACTGAAAGACGCTCTCCATCGGGGCTTATTGCGGGAAGACGACCCATCAACATTTGCCACTCGCCTGTTGTTTCACCGCCGTAATAAGTAATTCCACTCACCGGTTCACAACACGTGCCTACAAATACTGCACATGTTGCAATGGAGACTGTTGCAGTTTCTACAACCGTGAGATCGCCGCCTTGAGTAGGTGGGGTTGCAAACGGATCATCACCAATACGTACAAACTCTGTGTAGTCAGATGAATTTGGATTCGTCCATGCACGCACAAGAAATGCATCGGTGATTGCTGCAAGTCCCAAGGTGGGATTTGCTGTGGTGGCAGAACATTTGCCTTGTGGCAATGCAGGCTCAGTGGTGGTCGTGGGCGTGGACTGCGTAGAGGAACACGATGCAAGCAACATCGCACTTACTGCAAAAATCAAAATACGTTTCAGAATTAATCCTCTGTTGGTGCATCTTGTGCACGACGCTGTAATTCATTCACCACATTGGCATCTGCCAAAGTTGTGGTATCACCTAAATTACGCCCTTCAGCAACGTCGCGAAGCAACCTACGCATAATCTTTCCACTTCGGGTCTTGGGAAGATCAGGAGTGAAATAAATGGTTTTCGGTTTTGCAATAGCGCCGATTTCGCCAGCAACGTGATTACGCAATACTTGTTCATCAACATTGCTGCCCCCCACCAACGTGACATAGGCAATGATTGCCTGGCCGGTTGTGGCGTCATTTGCACCCACAACAGCGGCTTCTGCAACAGCGGGGTGCGACACCAAAGCAGATTCCACTTCGGTGGTAGAGATGCGATGGCCGGACACATTCATGACATCATCTACGCGACCCAACAGCCACAAGTAGCCGTCATCATCTAACTTGGCGCCATCTCCTGCGAAGTAGCGCCCTTCAAATCGCGACCAATACGCCTCTTGGAAACGATCAGGGTCTTGCCAAATGCCGCGCAACATCCCAGGCCATGGATGAGTGAGAGTGAGATATCCCCCACCTTTGGTGACAACACGACCTTCATCATCGAGAAGTTCGGCACCTACACCTGGCAATGGGAACGTTGCCGAACCTGGTTTAGTTGTGGTGGCTCCCGGAAGTGGAGAAATCATGATGCCACCTGTTTCTGTTTGCCACCATGTATCCACAATCGGACATCGCTTCGAACCAATGTGTTCGTGATACCACATCCATGCTTCTGGATTTATGGGTTCACCCACACTGCCCAGCAATCGCAACGATGAGAGATCGTGTTTAGCGGGTTCTTCCACTCCCCATTTCATAAAAGTGCGAATAGCTGTGGGTGCTGTATAAAAAATTGTGACTTTGTATTTTTCGATGACTTCCCACATGCGATCATTGCCCGGGAAATTGGGAACACCTTCATAAATCACTTGGGTTGCACCGTTAGAGAGCGGGCCATAGACGATGTAGCTATGACCAGTGATCCAACCCACGTCTGCGGTACACCAGTAAATATCTGACTCTGGTTTGAGATCGAACACATACTTGTGCGTATACGTCACGTGCGTGAGATATCCGCCAGTGGTGTGCATGATGCCTTTTGGTTTCCCCGTGGTTCCTGAGGTGTACAACAAGAACAAAAGCTGTTCAGAATCCATAGGTTCTGCCACACACTCAGGTGCAGCGGTTGCCATCAGTTCGTGATACCAATGGTCACGACCAGATGTCATTGACACATCGTTTCCACCGCGTTTCACCACAACAACATGTTCAATGCTCGGAGTAGATGCAACAGCTTCATCAGCTTGAGGTTTGAGTGCAAACACTTCTCCGCGGCGATACCCACCATCGGCGGTAATAAGAACTTTTGCCTGTGCATCATTAATGCGATCAGCCAGCGCTTGTGAAGAAAAGCCACCAAAAACCACAGAATGTGCTGCGCCAATGCGTGCGCACGCCAACATGGCTACGACTGCTTCCACGATCATCGGCAAATAAATATTGACGCGGTCACCTTTGCCCACGCCAAGACCTTTCAACACATTGGCGAAGCGTTGCACTTCATCCAGTAACTCGGCATAGGTCACCGTGCGTTGATCACCAGGTTCGCCCTCAAAATGCAAAGCAACTTTGTCTCCCTTGCCGGCCAGCACGTGGCGATCCACGCAGTTGTAGGAAACATTCAAAGAACCACCCACGAACCATTTGCTGTACGGCAGGTTCCATTCACAAATGGTCTTCCAAGGGCTCTGCCATGAGATCAGTTCTTCTGCTTGACGCGCCCAAAAAGATTCATAATCCACATTGGCCTCGTCGTAGAGGTGAGTGCCCACCACAAGAGCGTCTTGCTTGAAGCTTTCACTTGGAGGGAAAGTGCGCTTTTCCCATTGCAATGCATCAATTGTCTCGTGATTATCCGACATCGTTCAAACCCCCAGGTGACTTCTTTGACAATAGTGAACTCGACAGCGGTTTATGAACGGCAACCGACAAGAATTGACCAAATGACCTCTTCTTCGTTGGGCCGCGATACCGACCTTCGTTTTGGCCCCACCGAATGGACAATGAGCTCACTAGTTGCCCTCACGTGGGGATCTTCATTTCTCTTTATTGCCATCGCAATTGACCATGTCGCTACTGGTGTCGTCCCACTTGCCCGATTGGGTTTTGGTGCTGCTGCCCTTGCATGTTTTCCAGCCGCTCGCCGTCGTATTGCACGCTCGGATCTGAAGAAAGTTGCGTTGCTGGGCTTTGTGGCAATGACAATTCCCTTCTATTTGTATCCACTTGCTGAACAAAGCGTGTCTTCGTCTATCACCGGCATGATCAATGGCTCCATTCCCATCACCACAGTGATGGCCGCTGCCATCTTGACGCGCAACAAGCCTTCTGCGCGGCGCATCGTTGCGGTGCTGATTGGTTTTGTGGGAATTGCACTTATTTCATTTGGCAGTGTGGGAGATGACAAAGGCGCATCGCTTCACGGTGTGCTGTTTTTGTTGGCAGCCACGTGTTGTTATGCATTCACCAGCATTTTGTCCCGTGAGATGCAAGTGAAATACGGAACCTTGACTTTGCTGTTATGGCAAGAATTGTTTGCATTGATGTTTTCACTGCCACTTGGTCTGCCGGCACTTGCACAAAGTTCATTCGACTGGTCAGCACTTGCCGCTTTGTTTGTTCTGGGAACCTTTGGCACTGGTCTTGCCTATGTGCTGTACGGGATGTTGATGGTGCGTGCAGGTGCTGTGCGTGGAGTCATCGGAGTCTTTTTTACCCCGATTGTGGCCACCATCTTGGGAATCACTTTCCGCGATGAATCCGTCACCATTCTTGCGGTACTGGGAATGTGCATTGTGATTGTGGGCGCCTGGCTCACAAGCCGTCCCGATTAAGACGCTTTAGGCATCTCGCCGAGAGAAGAAAATCGTTCCGAGGATGACAAACACTGCAACGAATGCGCTGAAATAACCCAGCGACAGCAACCAGGAATTGTCATCGGGAGAGCGGAATTCATTGGTGAGGCTAAATCCGTTGCCCTGCACAGGAGCAAATCTCAACAGGTTTCCTTCAAAGGCTAAAGAAAGAAGGGCGAAAATAAGGCCCTCGATAATGGTGGGCCACAACAGCAATGCCGAGATAGCCCCAGGTGAACTCTTGAAAAGTAACCCAAGAAAGAGCCCGAGTAGCGACATAATCGTGATGATGATGAACATTGAAAGAATGATTCGAGCATCGGGTCCCATGATTTCAATGTCAATTTCTCGGCTGTTCAAAATAAAATTTGAAGGAATGATGCTGAGAAGAACAACAGATGCCGTTGCTCCAATCGACACAATGATCACAGTGAACAATTTTGCAAGTAACACTTTGTAGCGCTGTGGAGTTGCTACCAATGTGATGCGGATAGTGCCCTGTGAGTACTCCTGTGTAGAGCACAACACACCCACTACGCCCATTAATAGGGCTACCAACGCAGATGACCCACCCAAGTATGCCGTCAGTGAGCCTTCAGAACTTCCGCTGGAGAATCCAAACACAGATGTCAACACAACAATGACCGAGGGAAAAATCACCGCAGTTGCTACTACTAACTTTGTCGCACGTGTAGAGCGCAGTTTGAGTATTTCGGATCGAAGTACACCCATCATGGCCGTGGGGCCTCCCATACGTTGTTTGTTCTTTCGCCGCGGTATTCCACGGCAGTATCTGTGGCCTCTAAGAAAGCTTGTTCAAGAGAACCTGTTTGTGGTGAAAGCTCATGAAGAACAACACCGTTATTAGCAGCCAAATCGCCCAGTTCCATTGCAGTGATTGCAGAGAAGTCTGCACCCTCTCGTGTGCGTTCCACAGTTGCACCCCGTTGTGTTGCCAAGGTGACCAATGCATCAAGTTGTGGCGACACCACACGCACCCATGTCTTGGCATGTTGTGTCATGAACTGACTAATCGGACCTGATGAAATCAACTTGCCTTGTCCAATGACTACAAGATCATCAGCAACCAGGGATAACTCCACTAATTGATGGCTACTCACAAGAACTGATTTTCCTTCGTCGGCGAGATGGCGCATCACGTCTCGTGTCCAACGAATACCTTCTGGGTCTAACCCGTTTGCAGGTTCATCCAAGATGACAACTTTCGGATCACCCAACAATGCTGTTGCTAATCCCAAACGTTGACGCATACCAAGAGAAAATTTGCCGACTTTTGTTTTTGCGACCTCGCTCATACCCACCATCTGCAACACCTCGTCCACACGAGATGTAGGGAAACCATGCGTCATCGCAATCCAACGCAAGTGATTGCGTGCACTGCGGCCTTTGTGTGCATCACCTGCATCAAGAAGCGATCCCACTTGTACCAACGGACGTTCAAAATCGCGATACTGCTGACCGTCAAAGGTGGCGCTACCAGCATCTGGTCGGTCAAGACCCAACATGCATCTCAACGTGGTGCTTTTGCCTGAGCCATTAGGCCCTAGAAACCCTGTCACTCGTCCCGGCGTCACAGTGAAAGATAAGTCGTCCACTGCTTTTTTGGCTCCATAGGACTTGGAGAGATTTTCTACAACAATCACACTGTCAACCTAGTGGGATTTCATCACCCCATTGGACCATTCAAGAACCGTGAAGTTCCCGAGTCCAGATTCATCTAAAAGGGCTTCAGATTCACTAATCCGACTGCGCATTTTCATGGCTTCCAAGGTGGGTCGTGCAGCGTTGTCCGTCCACACTTTCTTGCCCTCATCTACCAGGTCGTCGATTCCCCACCGTTGAAGAAAATGGGACTGGCTGCGCACGGCATCTGGTTCACGCACTGCTGCAAGCTGATCGATACACACTTGAGTTGTGATGTCTTGGTCCCCCACATCACGCAAGTAGTGACTTCCCCGATTCTGGCCCACATAGGTGCGCAACCATTCACGCCAAGGCATAGCGGCGACTTCTGCGGTCAGTGGCGTGCAGTAGTCAACGACCAAAAGTGTTCCATTACCCAGCGAGGCAAGAACTTGTTCTAGCCACGCCACCGCTTCTTGATGCACGGGCACACGAGCACCATGGGGTGCACGAGCAGGTAAACACTTCGGTACGGCAGCACTTTTCAAAATTTCGGCAAACCCATCACCTTGTTCGATGATGTGAGATTGACGCCAGCCATCGTCGTAGACCCACAGATCAAATGCCATGTTGTCTAACAATTCGTTGGCAATCACCACACCATATTCGATTGCTTCTGGCATCACTTCGGTAGAGATCACACCTTGTGGATGAAGCTCTCTTTGGACAGCACTGATCTCGACTGCGATGTATGTTCCTTTTGCCAAACATTTGGGCTGTGCCGCCAATACGGAACGAGCCAATGTTCCCGGGCCTGCACCTACTTCCACAATGTGAAAATCATCGGGCTGACCCAGTGTGTTCCACACATGATCTATTGCTCGCGCAACAACAGTTCCAAAAAGTGGACCCACTTCAGGTGATGTAATGAAGTCTCCACGGCGTCCTGCACGACCAGTGGTCGCATAGAAACCAGTGTCGCTATACAGCGCAATCTTCATGAAATCCCGGAAAGGTATCGACCCTCCCGCTTCTGAAATTGCGCGACGAACTGCGCTATTTGCCGAGGGCACCAGCGAGTCCTGCAATGTCACCGAAGTGAATGACAAGACTTGGGAATACACCAAGGACCAATGTGGCAAGTCCTGTAATTCCTAAAGCAACACCCAGTGAAGAGTGAACAACAACTGGCGCTGTGTCACCATCGGGCACAGGCTTCATCCACATTTCACGCAAGATATTTCCGTAGTAACCAAACGCCACCACAGAGTTCACACCACCGATGATTGCAAGAGAGTATCCCCAACCGGTTTCTGCAGAGATCAATGCTTCGAATGCTGCGAACTTCGCGAACCAACCACCAAGTGGTGGAATACCGGCCAAAGACGCCATAAAGATGGTCATCAACACTGCAACACCAGGTGCATACGAGAACAAACCACCATAAGAAGAAATCTCGCCACTGCGTGTCTTGCGTGCCACCACCATGACTACAGCAAATACACCAAGGTTGGTTGCTGCGTACACCAACAAATACGTCACCACTGCACGCAATGATGAATTAGCAACATCTGCATTTGTTCCAGCAACAGCCAGTGGCATGAGAATGAATCCGCCCTGCGCCACAGATGAGTAGGCCAACATACGCACGATGTTTGTCTGCTTTAGTGCCATGACGTTGCCCAAAGTCATTGTCAATACCGACAGAATCCAGAACACTGGATGCCATACGTCAAATGAATTCGGGAATGCGACGAACACCACAATTAAAAGACCCACGAAACCGGCTGCCTTTGAGGCAACGGACAAGAAAGCTGTCACCGGAGTAGGTGCACCTTGATAGGTATCTGGAGCCCAAGTGTGGAACGGAACAGCCGAAATCTTGAAAGCAAAACCGACGATGACAAACAAGATTGCTACTGCACGAATGGCAGTCATTTCTCCAGTGAGTTCCTTGCCAATTTCTACAAGCAACGTTGAGTTGGTAATTCCGTAGAGAAGCGACATGCCATAGAGAAGAACTGCCGATGCGAATACACCCAACAAGTAGTACTTAATACCCGCTTCATTGCTGAGGAGGTCACGCTTGCGCCATGCCGCCAACATGTAGGCCGGAATGGAGAGGAACTCAAGTGAGACGAATACAGAAACGAGATCACGGCTAGACGCCATCATCACCATTCCCAAAAGACTGCTCATCAACAAGAACCAATATTCACCTTGGTAATAGTCGCCTTCACGAAGATGATCAGCAGCCAAAAGAATGATGACATAGCCAACTAGCAAGAACAATCCCTTGATAATCAGGCTGAAGTCATCCACTACATAACGACCGTCAAACATTGATCGCACGCCCTCGTCGCTCAATGCAAGTGTGAGTACAGGAATGAATGCACCAAGCATCGTGAACGATGCAAGTGGAGCCAGAATCCATTTCTTCGCATCAGAGACGAACAAATCGATAAGTAAGAGCACCACGATTCCGCTCGCGAGAATTATCTCGGGAGCAAGTGCGTGGTAATCGACTACTGGCGCCGCCCACTCTGCAGCAACTGCACTCAACACGGATTAGCCCCCAAATGCCTTGAGGGTGACGCCCACTGCGGGGTCAAGAATCTTGAACATCAATTGCGGATACACACCAAAGACCACAATGGCAATCAGAAGTGGCGTCCATGCAATCCATTCGAACTTGTTCACGTCGTGAATGTCGCTGTGTGCGTCGTCGTCACCGTGTCCGTGTCCGTGTCCATGTCCACCAGAGAATTCTGCGGTGGGCTCACCAAATGCGGTGCGCTGGTAGAGCCACAACAAATATGCGGCCGCGAACACGGTGCCAATTGCAGCTACAACCATGTAGGCGCGGAATACTCCCACGGGGAGTCCTTCTGCTGGTTGGTAGGCCGACAAGATTGCGGGGAACTCACCCCAGAAACCTGCAAGACCTGGCAAGCCAAGAGATGCCATTGCACTGAACCCAAGAATCCAACCAAGTTTTGGCACCTGGAGTAACAATCCTGAAAGTCGCTTGATTTCAAGAGTGTGATAGCGCTCTTTGATGGAGCCGGCAATAAAGAACAACATGCCAGTGATGAGGCCGTGTGCCACCATGCCGAACATTGCTGCATTCATGCCGAATTCAGTGAGAGTAGAAATACCCAACATCACGTAACCCATGTGAGCCACCGATGAAAACGCAATCAGACGCTTCATGTCTGTTTGAGCCAAACAGCCCAATGCGCCGTAGATGATTCCGATGACGGCCAACAAACCAATCCAAGGTGCCCACTCTTTTGCAGCTTCGGGAAGAATGGGAATTGCAATACGTACAAATCCGTATGTTCCCAACTTCAACAAAATTGCAGCCAAGATGACCGAACCTTGCGTGGGTGCTTGCGTATGTGCATCAGGCAACCATGTATGGAATGGAAACATCGGAACCTTCACAGCAAAACCGATGAACATTCCCGCAAAGATCCAGATTTGGGTGTTCTTTGGAATGTTGATTCCTTCTTCAATGAGGTAAGGAATCGAGAAACTTTCCGCACCTGTTTGGAAGAACAATGCCAAGAACGCCACCAACATAAGTGCTGAGCCAAACATCGTGTACAAGAAGAACTTCAAAGATGCGTACTGGCGATTCTCGCCACCCCATACACCAATCATGAAGTACATCGGCAAGAGCACAAGTTCAAAGAACACGAAGAACAGAACCAAGTCTCGAGCAATGAAGGTTCCAGCCATACCTGTTTGAAGAATCAACATCAAGGCAAAGAATGCTTTTGCGTTCCCTGGAGATGGCACATGATTCCAGCTATAAATCATCACCAACAAGGTGATGACCATGGAAAGGAAATAGAGAGGCAAGCTAATGCCGTCTAGTCCGATGAAGTACGAGGACTTAATCACCGAGATCCATTCGGCTTCTGCCACAAACTGCATTTGGTCGGCTTTGTCGTAGTTGAACTTCACCAAGGTGAAGACGCCTACAGCCAAAGTTGCTGCAGCGGTGATAATTCCCACAGCCTTCGCCAACGCTTCATCTGCCTTCGGAATGAAGAGCATGATGAGAACGCCGACGAGTGGCAGGAATGTGCCCACTGTCAGGATCCAGTTGTTGTCGCTTAGGACTTCCATACCGATGTGCTCCCTCAGGTATTGATGATGACGAGTACGAGGGCGCCGATGGCGGCAGCGCCGAACAACAACGCCCCATACTGATTGACTTTTCCGGACTGAACAGGCCGAACAATGCTTCCAGCACCTTGTGCTGCATCACCCGACTTGTTCACTGCTCCATCGACCACACGTTGATCGATATTGCGATACACCCAACCAGCAACTGCCTTAGAGCCAAGACCGGCTCCATTGACAATGCCGTCGAGAATGTTTTGGTTGATCCAATACGCTCCGCGCGAGATTGGATGAGCGATGGATCGAACGATGATTTTTTCGTAGAGCACATCGAGGTAGTACTTGTTCACCAAGAACGCATAGCCCGCACCCAACAATTTGTTGCGCTGCGTCAGACCCACCAGAGCTTTATTGCGGCGCGTGTACAACTGCACACTGACGAACCAACTGATGATGATTCCTGCCGCCACGATTCCCAAAGAAATAGAAGCCTTCGACCACTTGAATTTGGCGTGCTTTAACTGCGGTGCATAACACACACCATCGGTAGGTGTCTTTTTGCCACAATCAGACTCAGCACCAGCGGCAACACGTGCTTCGGGTTGAATCACTCGAGATTCTCCATGGCTTCCGGTGGAATGATCAATACCGGTCACGCTCACTACTTGACCGCGTGGCTCAACCCACTTCTTGAAGTTTTCCCAGTTCTCACCAAAAGGAACGGCGTTAAGAAGACCAGAACCGATTGCCAATGTGGCCAAAATGATCAGTGGAATTGTGATCAGCGGACCAGACTCGCGCGGACCATGCGATGCATGTGCATCATGGCCATGTTCGTCGTGAACCGCAGGTGCATGAGAATCATGATCGTCATGGGCATCGTGTCCGTGTGCGTCATGTTCATCGTGATGTTCACCTGCTGCGGCACCTCGTGGTGTACCGAAGAAAGTGAGGTACGTCGCACGCGTCATGTATGCCGCGGTCATGAATGCGCCAAGAAGACCCACCCACATAAAGATGGTGTATCCGGCATAGCCCACGTTGTCGATGATTTCGTCTTTAGAGAAGAAGCCAGAGAATGGGAACACACCAGCCAATGCCAAAGTGGAAACAATCCATGTTCCAAAAGTGATGGGCATGAATTTACGCAGTCCACCCATGTCTTTTTTCATGTCGAATGAGTGGTGCGAGGCACTGTGGCTGATGGAGCCAGCTGCCAAGAACAAACATGCTTTAAAGAACGCGTGAGTAAAGATGTGGAACACTGCAGGCAACCAAGCGCCTGCGCCAAGTCCCATCATCATGTATCCCAACTGCGACACCGTTGAGTAGGCCAACACCTTTTTGATATCGGTCTGCACAAATGCCAACGCAGCTGCAATCACAATGGTGATGGCGCCGATCACAATGATGAAGTTGACATTTGATCCGTAGATGTTCATGCCCTCGTAGAACACAGGGAAGATTCGAGCCACCAAGAACACACCAGCAACCACCATGGTGGATGAGTGCAACAATGAACTCACTGGGGTTGGGCCAGCCATAGCGTCTGGCAACCAGGTGTGCAATGGGAACTGACCCGATTTGCCAATGGCGGCAATAAACAACGCGACTGCACCCACGGTAATTGCTGTGCTGCTGGGTTCACCAGAAAGTGCCCACGCTGAGAGACCACGAATGCTGAAACCCGACACGCCCAAAGTTTTTTGCGTCCAGTCATTGGCCGCGAAGTACAACACTGAAGTTCCCACGAGCAATCCAATGTCACCTGTGCGAGTGGTGAAGAAAGCCTTCAAAGCGGCACGACTATTTGCACCGTCTTCCCACCAGTGGCCAATCAACATGAAAGAACACAAGCCCATGAGTTCCCAGCCAAGAATGAGCTGAATCATGTTCTCGGCAACCACCATGTTCAACATGCCCGCAGAGAACAATGTCAATGAAGCAAAGAAGTGGGTGTAGCGACGATCACCATGGAGATATTCGGTTGAATAAATCTGCACAAGTGTGGAGATGAATGCAACAACAATCAAAATGACCACAGAGAGGCCATCAATGTGTTGCCCGATTCCTAATGGAACTCCACCGTTTTGCCACCATGTCCAGGTGCGAATAACGGGTTCAATGTATGCCTCTTCCGGGGCGCCATTGACTCGTTGAATCCACTGGTACCCCGCGCCCACCGACATGATCAATGCGCCCACCATGGAGGCGATACCAAATTCGCTTCCCTTCAAGGGCATGCGCTTCCCAAAGAAAATGATTAACGCAAATGCCACCGCAGGGATAATCGGAATAATGAACGCGTTCTCTAAGAACCATCCAGATGACAACACCACTTTTGCGGTTTCGGCTGCAACAACACTCATCGGATCAGCCCTTCATTCCTGAAAGTTCATCGAGACCGACTGAACGACGGTTGCGATACATCAACAGCACCATCGCCAAGCCCACGCCAACTTCGGCTGCAGCAACCGCGATGACATACAACGCAAACGTGTGACCATCGGCTGATCCATTACGTAAAGAAAATGCAATCAAGTTGATGTTCACAGAATTCAAGATCAATTCAATAGACATCAACACAAGAACGGCGTTCTTACGCACAATGACGCCGTACACGCCGATACAAAACAGGATTGCGGCCAACATGAGGAATTGATTCACAAACATGATTAATCCCTTCTCGCCAGAACAATTGCGCCAATCACGGCTGCTAACAACAAGAACGACAATGCCCAAAATGGCAAGAGGTATGGCCCGAAGATTAAGTCGGAGACTTGAGCAACTGTGAACAGCTCTGCATCTGCTGGCATCTTCTCATTGCCAAAGCCATCCTTGAGAGCAACCAAAATAGTTGCCAACAACAATCCAGCTACTGGAAGACCAATGAACCAATTCTTGTTGTTCAAATCTTTTTCTGCGCCAATGCGCGCGCGCGTGAGCATTGTTCCGAACAAGAACAACACCATCACTGCGCCGATATAGACCATTACTTGAGTAACTGCTACAAATTCGGCTGCCAGCAAAATGTATTGAGCAGCCGCTCCGGCCAGAACAACCACAAGCCACAGTGCAGCGTGCACAACGTTGTTGGTCGTCACCACGCGAAGGGCGCCGAAAATCATCAATGCAGCAATGATTGCAAAGCCCACATTTTGAGCAATCAATACGTCAGAGGCAATCATCACTTTTTGCCCTTCTTGTCTGCGCCAACTTCTAACTCAGGTGCTTCAGGAACGGTTTCCATCCACTCACCCAACTTTGTCTTGTCATGCAGCAAATCGGTAATGCGTGGTTCTGAATACTCATATTCAGGACTCCAGAACAATGCATCAAACGGACAGACGTCTACGCAGATACCGCAGTACATACATAGTGCATAGTCAATGTCGAATCGATCAAGCTTGTTGACTTTGCGAGGCGCGCCGCCCGCACGACGAGGTGGGGCTAACTCTTTGTGCCCTTCGATGTAGATACACCAGTCTGGGCAAGAACGCGCACACAACATGCATGAGGTGCAGTTGCCTTCATGCAGTGCAATAACTCCGCGAGCACGAATAGGAGGTGTCTCTTTTTCGTGCGGGTACTGAATAGTTGCAGCACCTTCCTTGGCGGTCCGCACCAATGTGCCGAACGTAATACCGAGACCCTTAAAGAGACCAGGAACTTTGGGCTTAGCCATCAGAACGCCACCTTAAACACCGCTGTCAACATGATGTTGACAAGAGAAATAGGAATCAGAATTTTCCACGCAAACCGCTGCAGTTGATCTTCACGGAATCGTGGTGAAGAAAAGCGAATCCACATGATGAAGAACACCAGCACCAACATCTTTGTGAACAAGATCAATGGACCGACCACATTCATCCAATTGTCCACACTGCCAATGTCGGTCCAACCAAACCATGCGAATGGGACTCCCCAACCGCCAAGGAACAGAACAGATGCAATCATTGCGAAAACACCAGCGGTGGCAAATTCACCAATAAAGAAAATAAGGAATCTAAATCCTGAGTACTCCGTCATGTACCCCGATACAAGTTCGGATTCAGCAATCGGCATGTCGAAGGGTGTCTGAGTTAATTCGGCTTGAACAGCGATCATGAAAATGATGAATGCTACGAACTGAGTGAGGATGTAGGGGTTGCCCACGCCATCCCAGCCAAAAATTGATCCGGCATTTTGTGCAACGACAATCTGTTGCAAGTTCATCGTGCCTGCCTGGATGACAACACCCACAACAGCCAACACCATCGGCAACTCATAGGCAATCAGCTGTCCAGCTGCACGCAATCCACCAAGTAGTGAGTACTTGTTTGCGCTCGACCACCCTGCAATCAAGATGCCCAGGACAGATACTGACCCCACTGCGAGTGCATAGAAGATTCCAGTTTCAAAATCTGTGAACCATGCGTCTGGGCCAAACGGAACCACAACAACCAACAAGAAGGTGCTCGCCAAGACAATCAATGGCGCCATCTTGAAAATGCGAGCTTCTGATTGTGCTGCTGCAGGAACGATGTCTTCTTTTTGAAGCCACTTGCCTACTTCTGCAAACAACTGCATCGAGCCGTAGGGACCAGCTTCCATTGGTCCCAGACGTGACTGCATGAACGACATCATCTTGAACAAGAAGATGTACACGATGGTTCCCGCGGGAAGAAGTACTGCAACAAGTCCACCCAATACGCGAAGAAGCGACTGGGCCCAATAGGCCAATTCAGCAGAGATCAATACAGCGTTCATCAGCGATCGATATCTCCAAGAATGAAGTACAACGAAGCAAGAATCGTGATGATGTCGGGTACATACACACCCTTCAACGCCCAAGGTACAATCGAGATGTTGTTGAAAGATGCACTACGAATCTTCACACGGAATGGTCCTTGATCACCTTGTGACACCACGTAGTAACCCATTTCGCCAAGTGGATTCTCGGTAGAAACAAAAGCTTCACCTTCGGGCACCTTGATGATCTTGGGCACTTTTGCCATGACAGGGCCAGATGGAATGGTGTCGAGAAGTTGGTCAACAATCTTGGTTGATTCACGAACTTCTTGTAGACGAATCCAGCAACGTGCGAACGAGTCACCGTCTGGGTGTGTCCACACTTTCCAATCAACTTTGTTCCATGCCATCGGGATGGTTTGGTCGCGACGCAAGTCCCAATCCACTCCGCTTGCGCGCAAGTTGGCGCCAGACAATCCATATTGCAATGCAACATCTTTCGGAATTACTCCGATACCACGTGTACGTGATTGGAAGATTTCGTTGCCAAACAACAAGCCTTCGATCTCATCGCAGAAGTTGCGAAGTTTTTTCATCACCATGCGTGTCTCATCAATGAATCCCGCAGGAAGGTCATCTTTAAGTCCGCCAATGCGATCGAAGTTCGGGTGGAAACGACCACCGGTGGCCGCTTCAATCAAGTTGAGAACATATTCGCGGTCTCTAAATGCGAAGAACACAGGTGTCACTGCACCCATCTGTACACCAAGGTCGCCGAGGAACAACGACACGTTTGCAATGCGCGAAAGCTCAAACAAGATGGTGCGAATGTGTTGTGCACGTGGAGGTGCTTCAACACCCATCAACTTTTCTGCGGCCAAGATGAACGGCACTTCATTAGCAAATGAACCCAGCCAGTCAATGCGGTTGACGAGAGCGGTGACCTGAGGATAAGTACGTACTTCAGTCAACTTCTCATAACCACGATGCATGTAACCAGCAGAGGGTTCTGCCCACAACACTTGTTCACCATCAAGGCGTGCAATGATGCGCAATGTTCCGTGAGTCGCTGGGTGCTGTGGCCCGATGTTGAGAGTCATGCCCTCTGTTTCAAGTTCGACATTGACTCGTGCATCTGCAGCTTGTGCTGCGATGTAGGCCAACTGTTGACGGTCACCAATCATTGTCATGACGCTCCGCCCTCCTCTTGATCATCGTCGCCCGGCATCGGTTCAACATCCACAATTCCTGGCCATGGTTTTACGATGCGCGCAAGCAATGGAAAATCTTTACGCAGTGGAAAGCCCTCGAAGTCCATTGGCAGATACATCTTGCGTAGATCGGGATGTCCGGTGAACACAATGCCAAACATTTCCCATGTTTCGCGCTCATGCCAGTTGGCACCTGCAAAGACAGACGTCCATGACTGAATAGATGGCTGTGCGTCATCAACATCGGCTTTGATGTTGATTCCTAAAGAAGTGTGAGGCTGCGTCAAACGCGCAAGAACTTGAAAGCGCGTCGCGCCACCGGTGTAACCCTGCTTAATGGACATGTCACGTTCTGGTGCTGGCTCGGTGGGATCATCTTCACCTTTTCCAAATGGAGAAGGCATCCAGTCAATGGCAGATACGAAGCAGAAATAGGTGTATCCAAGTGACTTCAAAGTCTCTGCGGTGTTGAGCCATGACTCTGCAGTGACGCGAATCCACATGTCGTCGTGTGGCTTCACTAATAAATCAACCACGGCGTCACCTAGCGCATTTTTAATACGCACAATTTCCGTCTCACGCACATCGTCGCGTGGGGTTTCGGTAGTGGAATCAGTTGTTGACGACAACGGGAACACCACCTTTCTCAATCGACTCACTATCAACGACATTCATTGGCTTCGTGCCTTCGCCACGCCAACGTGCACCCATGTCTTCGTTCTTAATGCGCTGTTGCAACATCACAATTCCCTCTAACAATGCTTCGGGGCGAGGAGGGCATCCCGGTACGTACACATCAACAGGAATGATTTGATCAACACCTTTTGTGACCGAGTAGCTATCCCAATATGGTCCGCCACAGTTGGCGCAACTACCCATCGAAATCACGTACTTGGGTTCTGGCATTTGTTCGTACAAACGCTTGATAGCTGGCGCCATCTTGTCGGTCACTGTTCCAGAAATAACTACAAGGTCAGCTTGACGAGGAGATGCAGGAAGCGGAATAACTCCAAGACGCATCACGTCATAGCGTGGGGAACCAAATGCGGCGCCCATTTCAATTGCGCAACATGCCAAGCCCCACTGGTACACCCACATGCTGTGTGAGCGGCCAAGGTTGAACAAGGTTGTCAGCGGTTTTGGAAGCCGTCCGCGATCTACAAGGCCCATAACTGTGTGTTCCTTAACTTCCTAGACCCAACGCAAGACGCCTTTGCGCCATGCGTAGACCAAACCGAGAAGAAGAACGCCCACAAAGACGCCCATCTCCACCAAACCAAACGTGCCATATCGTTCCAACTGTGTTGCCCACGGGAAGATAAACACTGCTTCCACGTCAAAGATCACAAACAACAAGGCGAATACGTAATAACGGATCTGACTTTGTGACCAGCCATCACCAACGGGATCAACACCGCTTTCGTATGTCAGCAATTTTTCTCGCGTTGGCTTTGAAGGCCGAAGTAAAGAAGAGATGCCAAGGAGAAGGCCAGCTACTAAAAACGCAGCAAGACCAAACCAGACAACTGTGAGGTAGGACCGTAGGAACGGAGACATCGGAAACGAAACTACTACGGAGGGCCACAATCACCCCAACTTCAACGCGTGAGACCTATGTCTATGTGCCTTTGTGCAATATCGGAGAGGAACCACTCAACCAGTTCATCGCAGCGCCTTGCGGCATCTTCGAGGTGTTCCGCAGTGGCAAGTTGGAGCGTTCCCGGTGAAATTTTGGCGGCCTCAAGTTCGGCCACCCCATCTCCTGAGGACCAGGTCCGCACGATGCTTTCGGTGGCTTCTGGGTGAAATTGAACCCCTAAAGATCGGCCGCAGACCATCGCTTGAGGTCCCACTGGAGACTCAGCGAGCACAGTGGCCCCCGAAGGAACCGAGAATGTGTCGTAATGCCACTGCATCCAAGGCCCTTCACATAACGAGGCCGGTATGAGATGGGCTGATTCGGCCACAGGGGTGACTTGATGCCAACCAATTTCGGGACTTTGTGCTTTTGTGACTTTTCCACCTAAAACCGTGGAGAGTTGTTGGGCCCCAAAACAGATTCCCAAGACGGGTATCCCCTCAGCGATCGCCCCGGCCAAGAACTGTTGTTCTGCACGAATGGGCTCGGCCACATGGTCCCAATACGTGCTCCAACTCGACCCCATCGAGACCACCAGATCCATCTCTTGCCCTGAGGTCCATTCCTGATGGTGTTCTCGGATCATCTCCACAAAGCTGTACCCCCGACGGCGAAGCGCCTTACCCACTAGACCCGAATCGGCGTCACCAGCATTGGCAATAAGAGCAGCGCGCATGACTACTACCGTAGGTCATCAATCATGAAACCACTTGTATTAATTCCTGGTCGTCATAGTGAACAAGCCGCTGGTCACCGCACTGCCGTAGTCACTTCAGGTCGCCTCTATGCAGATGCAATTGAACGCGCCGGTGGAATCGCTGTGATTCTCCCGCCCACCTTGGATACCGAGGTGATTCGTGAAGCCACCGCACGATGTGATGGTCTTGTTTTTCTCGGTGGCGGTGATGTGTGTCCGCGCACATACGGCGAGCAAGAAACTACCCAACTCTATGGAGTAAACGAATCGCTGGATGAATTTGAATTGCTCGTACTTCGCCAAGCCATTGCACTTGATAAACCCATCTTGGCGATTTGTCGTGGACACCAAATGTTGAATGTGGCACTAGGTGGAACTTTGATTCAACACCTTGACACCACCCATGATCATCGCGACACAATGCATGATGTTGAACTTGCACAACACTCCCATGTCGCTCTTGCGATGGGAACTACACGACCGACAGTGCATTCATCCCACCATCAAGCAATCAAACAACTATCTGGGGATTTACAAGTGGTGGGCACCCATGCAGACGGCACTATTGAGGCAGTACAACACACCACGGCAAGTTGGGTTGTGGGTGTGCAATGGCACCCCGAAGACACCGCACTCGCCGACTCGCAACAACAGCAACTTTTTGACGAGCTAGTTCGCCGCGCGCAGAAATAAATTCTTACAGCGGCGCAAAGCGCACAAGCCGGGCTGCGTCAAGCAAGAGACTTGGGAAAAATCCAACAACAAGTGTTGCCACAACACTTCCCACAATCACAACACCCACAGGCCAAGGCACATGCACTGATTCATCATTTGCTGGCTCTTCCAGCCACATGCTCACGGTGATGCGTAGATATAAGAAAGCACCGATGACCGCGCCCACCATTGCAGCTACTGCAAGGGCATATGACTCGACTTCTACCGCGGATTTAATCACTCCGAATTTTGCGACAAAACCAGATGTGAAAGGAACACCGGCTTGTGCAAACAAAATGACGCTGAAAGCCAGTGCCAATGATGGTCGACGTTTTGCAAGGCCTTTAAAAGCGTCGAGAGACGTCGCCGAATCTGGGGAACCAGCAATTGTTTGGACAATTGCAAAAGAACCCATGACTAAAACTGTGTAAATCGCTAAGTAAGCCATGGATGATTGCAGGCCGTCGCCACCGCTGTGCGACGCCGCCTCAACTCCTACGAGAATGAAACCAGCATGACTAATTGATGAGTACGCCAACATGCGTTTGACATTGCTTTGCACCACAGCCATCGTGGATCCCACAAAAACTGTTGCAATTGCCAAGACCCACATCACTGGACGCCAGTCATCCACTCTTGCCTCAAGAGATACCAAGAACACGCGCAGCAACGCTGCAAATGCTGCAACCTTGCCCGCAGAGGCCATGTAGGAGGTCACCGATGTAGGAGCACCTTCATACACATCGGGAGTCCACACCTGGAATGGTGCTGCAGACACTTTGAAACCAAAGCCCACGATCAACAGACCAATACCTATCAACAACAACGCATCGTTATTGCCTCGGGCGGCTTCTCCGGCAAGTACATCCCCAATGCCACTGATGTTTGTTGTTCCCGTTGAGCCATACACCATTGCAATGCCGTACAAAAGGAACGCAGATGCGAATCCACCGAGTACGAAATACTTCAAACCTGCTTCTTGGCTTTGCACACGACGACGATCACTTGCTGCCATGAGATACAACGACAGACTCAATATCTCTAATGCAAGGAACAACACGATGAGTTCGTTTGCTGACACCATCACAATTGCGCCAATGGCAGAGGTCAATAAAAGCGCGTAGCGCTCTAGCGGATCGCCGTTGATGGGATCAGAATGCGCCGACATCAACAACGATGCCAGAACTACAGACAGCAAAATAACCATCGTGCCAAAAACAGAGAAGCGATCAACTGTGAATGCTTCACCCACGATGGTGAAACCACCACGTGACGACAATTTGTTCCATTGAGTTGCTGTTGCAATGAACGCAACCGCCGCGGTCACAATTGTGAGAGCAGGACTTCCATATCGAGGCCACCGTGGAATAAGAGATCCCAAAAGCAGTAACAGACACGTGCCGCCTAGCAAGGCGAGAAGCGTGACGAGATCGCCCCAAGCAATTTCAGGGGTTACGAGTTGAGAGGGATTCATTACTCGTCTCCTTCATCTGGAGTATGTCCAGAGGATTTGTGCTCAGAAGATTTCGCTTCTGGAGCAACATAATCAGACTTAGATTCAACATGTTCAATCAATTTGCCCACAGAAGGTTCGATGCGATCGAGCATTGGCTTTGGATACAAACCTGTAAATCCGATGATCACGATGAAGACACCAATAAGGGCGCCTTCACGCAATGTAAGTTCGGCAAACTTTGAATTCTCCTCGTCGGGCTCACCATGAAATACACGCTGGTATGCCCATAACAAATACAGCGCAGCCAGAATTACTCCGGTTGCCGAAATGATTGTCCACCAACGCGCAGTCTCAAATGAGCCCATCAAAATAAGGAATTCGCCGACGAATCCATTAAGACCAGGCACACCAATAGAGGACAACATCACAATCATGAAGGCGCCAGCAAAAATAGGTGCCACAGATTGCAAACCTTTAAGTTCTGCGATTTGACGTGTGTGACGACGTTCGTAGATCATTCCCACCAACAAGAACAATGCGCCGGTGGACACACCATGGTTCACCATCTGCACAACACTTCCTGTCAGTGCTTGCGAAGTGATGGCAAAAGTTCCAAGGACGATGAAACCTAAGTGAGCCACCGATGAATAAGCGACCAATCGCTTGAGATCTTTTTGCATTGTTGCTGCAATGGCGCCATAGATAATGCCAATGGTTGCCAACGTAAAGAAGACTGGCTTTGCCCACACTGCTGCTTCAGGGAATAAATACAGGCCAAAGCGCAACAGGCCATATGTACCCATCTTCAACAACACACCTGCCAAGATCACCGATCCGCCAGTGGGGGCCTGTGTGTGGGCATCTGGCAGCCAAGTGTGTAAAGGAAAAATGGGCACCTTTACTGCAAATGCAATTGCAAAAGACACAAAGAGCCAGCGGGCCGTGTTGGTCGCAAAGTCTGCTTGTTCAGCAATCACCACTAAATCAAAAGTGAGATAGCCAATATCGCTTCGCGCCAACATTGCGGTAGCAATGATGCCCACCAACATAAAGGCAGAGCCAAGCATTGTGTAAAGGAAGAACTTTGTTGCAGCATAAACGCGACTGTCATAACCCCATCCACCAATGAGGAAATACATTGGCACAAGCACAATTTCAAAGAAGATAAAGAACAAGAACAGGTCAAGACTCAGGAAACTTCCCATCACACCAGCTTCAAGAAGAAGCAACCATGCGAAGTATCTCTTTTCGTCGTGGTGGGGATCAATCCCGGCAATAACGAGAGGAAAAAGAATTCCCGTCAACACCACAAGGAACAGTGAAATGCCATCTACACCCAAGTTCCACGAGATTCCCCAACTGGCTATCCACTCGTGCTGTGACACGAACTGGAACCCACCATCATGTGTGTCGAACTGAGCCAACATCCATAAAGACATCGCTCCTACACCCACACTGAAAAGGATTGCCACCAACTTGGCGTATTCAGGGCGACGATTACTCATCACCATGACTAGAACCGATCCCAACAATGGGAGAAGAATCAGTGCAGACAAAATGGGAAATGAACCCACATCAGATGTTGTGCCTGCTGCAAATAGCGAAGAGATATTCATCACAGCAATCCCCTCATTAAAAACCACGCAAGCACAAGAACTGCGCCGATACCAATAATTGCCGCATACGAACGGATCAGTCCGTTTTGCAGTCGACTAAAGAACGAACTTGTTGCTCTAACTTCTTTTGCAACTCCATTCACCGCACCATCAACGATGCGTGCATCAAATGACGCAACACCATCAAAAGCACGACGGCCCGGACCACCCACAAATGCGCTAATTGCAGAGTCATATCGCCAACCGTTAGCAAGTAACTGAGGTTCAACTGGTGAAAGTTTTCCTTTTGAATACACAGCAACTGCAGCCAAGATGCCGGTGGTGGCAATCACTATCGCCAACCCTAAAAGCAACCATTTGTTGTCATATGCCCAAGTTCCCTTGATACTCACCTCGGCATCATGCACAACAGGCGCTAGCCAGTGTTCGAGGAAATGAGTGCTCTTGGAAAAGGGCAGTTGAATGGCTCCGCCCACAATGGACAACCCCGACAAAACAACCAACGGCAGCAACATTGTCCATGGGCTTTCATGCGGCGTGTGATCGCCATGGGCACCATTTTCTTCTGCGTGATCATTCCAGCGAGCTTGGCCAAAGAAAACCATGATGACTTGTCGAGTCATGTAGTACGCCGTCAATAGTGCGGTAACTACACCGATGACATAGAGCAAACGATTGTTTGCAAATGTGTAGAGCAAAATTTCATCTTTTGACCAAAAGCCAGCAAATGGCGGAACACCGGCGATCGCGAGCCAACCAATAATGAAAGTAATTCCGGTCACTGGCATCAGTTTGCGCAGTGCACCCATCTTGCGCATGTCTTGTTCATGATGCATGCCGTGAATAACCGAACCAGATCCAAGGAACAACAAAGCCTTAAAGAAGGCATGAGTCACCATATGGAAAATGGCCGCAACGTAGGCACCTGACCCAATTGCCAAGAACATGAAGCCCAACTGAGAAACAGTTGAATACGCCAAAACTTTTTTGATGTCAGTTTGTGCAACAGCAATCGTGGCAGCAAACAATGCCGTAAGAGCACCGACTGTGGCAATGACATCGCCTGCCCACGGATATGAGGCTGCCAAGACAGGTGCCGTACGAGTGAGCAAGAACACACCTGATGTCACCATCGTTGCCGCGTGAATTAATGCCGACACTGGAGTCGGGCCCTCCATCGCGTCGGGAAGCCAAATATAAAGAGGAAGTTGGGCACTCTTTCCAGCTGCTCCCACAAACAACATCATCGCAATGCCAGTAGCTGCAACTGCGCCCATTGCGCCTGACTCTGCAGCATGATTCAGCCCGTCATAAGAAATCGTTCCCACAGCTGCAAAGCCCAAGAACATCGCCACCATCATTCCCCAGTCACCCACGCGGTTTGTGACGAAAGCTTTCTTGCCTGCAGTAGCTGCTGAATCGCGAGTGTGCCAAAAAGAGATAAGGAAGTACGAACACACTCCCACTCCCTCCCAGCCCATGAAGGTCACCAAAAGGTTCTCTCCCAAAACAAGTACCAGCATGGAGAACACAAACAAGTTCAAGTACATAAAGAACTTAGGGAATTTGGGATCGCCATGCATGTAGCCAATTGCATACAGATGAATCAACGAACCAATTCCAGTGATGAACAAGGCCATCGTGATGCTGAGCGGATCTGCCAAGAAAGCAAGGTCGATCTGGAGATCTCCCACAGGAATCCAGGAATACAAAGTCACAATACGGCGACGATCCTCTTCGGGCATCGAGACCATGTCGAGATATATCAAACCAACAACCACAAAAGATGCAGCTGTCATCAACGTTGCGATAACCCCTGCTCCTGGTTCACCAAGTCGACGACCAAAGAGAAGAACTAGCAAGAAACCGGCCAGCGGTAACGCAGGTACAAGCCAAATGAGATCCAACATGTGCGCCCTTACCCTTTCAACTCGGTTAAGTCATCAGCCGTCATTCCATTACGGCGCCGCATGATGGCCACGATGATTCCAAGACCTACAACAACTTCAGCTGCTGCGACAACCATCACGAACAACACCACGGCTTGTCCATTGATGTCATCTAATGAAAGCGCCAACGCTACAAAACTGAGATTGACCGCATTGAGCATCAATTCAATGCACATAAACATCACAAGTGGGTTGCGACGCACAAGCACTCCAAATGCACCAATTCCAAAAAGAACTGCCGCAAGAATGAGATACCAACTTGTGGTGGGCTCAATGGCAGAGATCATTGCACTCATTTCCCATTCCCCGATACAGAGATGCGTCGAGCCATAAGAACAGTTCCTACAACTGCAACAAGCAGCAAGACCGACGTCAATTCAAAAGCAAACACATAGTCACCAAAAACCGAACGGGCAACTTGGCGAATGTTTGCATCAGGGCTGTCTACCGTTGTGAGATCCAAGCCATCACCTTTTCGATTCAAGATGTCCGTGGATGACACCACAGCGGCCGACACCATGGCAGCAATTCCCACGCCCACAATCAATGCCAGAGGGCGTTGTGCGGTAATCGGTTCAATTGTCACGTCTTCGGTGCGATCGACACCCAGCAACATGATCACGAACAAGAACAACACAACAATTGCTCCTGCATACACAATGACCTGAACAGCTGCCAAGAAATGGGCGTGCAACGACACAAACATCACAGCTACACCAAAAAGAGTAAGGACAAGACTTAACGCAGCATGCACAGGGTTAGAGCGCACTATTACACCTAGTGCTCCACCCAAAATCATGATGGAGGCAACGACAAAAACGAAAAGTTCCATCTAATGACCACCTTCATGTGAGGTGTTCTGCGATTCATCACGAACATTTTGCTCCGGTTCTGGCGAACGCACACCATGGCCAAGTTCACCACTCCATGAGACCACACCTTCAAAAGAGGCATCTCCCGATGGTGCAGTTGCACGCATCCACCCAGAGGTCAACACATCTTCACCAGGTCGCCAATCTTCCCATGGCATCTGTTGTGGTTTTCCTTCGTCGTCAACCAATAATTCGTTCTTCGTGTAAATCGCATCTTTTCGATTAGTGAAGGAGAACTCAAACAGTTTTGATTCAGTAATGGCTTCAGTCGGGCAAGCTTCAACACACAAATCACAATGGATACAGCGCAGGTAGTTGATCTCATAGATGTAACCAAAGCGCTCACCTGGTGAGGTGGGTGTATCTGGATCATTGTCGGCACCGCGCACATAAATGCATTTTGCAGGGCACACACCGGCACATAGCTCACAGCCAATGCACTTTTCCATGCCGTCTTCGTAACGGTTCAATACGTGACGGCCATGAAGTCGCTCTGGTTTTTCAATTTTTTCGTCACCTTGCGTCTTGTTCTTGCGACGATAAACACGACCACCTGAATACTCAGTGGTGACTTTGTTTTTTGCACCATGCTGACGAATGGTGACCAAAAATCCGCCTAAGTAACCCATTAGAAACT
>JBIIBO010000033.1:0-7224 GCA_044239355.1 Ilumatobacteraceae bacterium | reverse complement strand
GTCCTGGTTCGTTGTCGGGTCGCTATCCAACGGGGAATACAGGGCGCGCTCGTGTTCCTGCGACACAGCCAATGCCGATTGCTGGAGAACTTGCAGAGGTGCTCCAACGAGCAGGGCAGCGAACCGATTGATTTAACCGATCGTCAAAGAGTTGCCTCAACCAACAGTGGCGTGTAGCCGTTGGATTGCTGCACTCAACTACGTGTATTCGTTGATTCCGGCTTGTTGCGACACGACGAGGTATGGGCAGCTCCGGGAACGTGGAATGACAACTTCGGTGCAAACCCGAATGACATTGCTCGAGTCGCCGATGGTGTGGTCACCGACCCACAACACGGTTGATACCGTCGGAATGAAGTTCAAAAATGAATGGACACTAGAGTCCACAGAGATGTCGGTAACTCTTCGCGCAGTAACAATTGAAGATTCGTATCTGTTGAAGAATTGGGACCTTGATGAAGATGTCGGATATTCCGGTGGAGACGATGACAGCTATGACTGGGACTATGAATTACCTCGGAATGTCGATTGGCGCGAGTTTCTGATTGCGGAGGTCGACGCAGTTCCAATTGGAATGATTGTGCTCATTGACGCTTTGCGGGAAGAAAGTCACTACTGGGGGCAAGATGCCCCAGTTGATTCGTGGGCTATTGACATTTGGATTGGGGGCCAAGAGCATCGATCCAAGGGATATGGGGCATCGATGATGAAGCAAGCGTTGCAGCGATGCTTTGCTGATCACGGCGCGAGTTCGGTGCTGATTGATCCACTACAAACAAATCATCGTGCTATCGAGTTTTACCGTCGAGTCGGTTTCAAGGAAGTTGGACCAAGACGATTCGGAAGCGATGATTGCTTGGTCATGTCCATTACACATGACGTGTTTGAGAACTGACCAAGAAGATAACTTTCCACAACCAATAGCGGGGTGCGCCCTTCGATCACAGCTCTCAACCTTCGTGTGTGTCGCTGGTGGTGTTGTCACCGACCTGAAAGGGGCTTGATGCATAAGTAGCCGTTCGCTAATGACTTTAGAAATCTGAACGCAGGGCTTTGGTTAGCAAAACAAGAATTGAAGTTATTGAAAGCACTCCAGCTAAGACAATGTAAGTGGTCTTGATTCCATAACTTTCAACTGAAAGTCCTGCAAGTACCATCCCTAGAGGTGGTGCAGCATAGAAGACCGCTGTTTGCACACCAAAAACTCGTCCATGTAAATGTGCTGGCACTCTTTGTTGAACCAATGTACTGATGAGAGGGTTGTACGGACCCCACGACAGGCCCAAAAGAAATCCAGCAAACATCAACACTGAAAATGGAGGAAGAAACGCCATTGGAATAATGCTGAGTGCAGTTCCCATGAGAATTAATCGGATCAGCGTTCTTCTTTTCATTCGAGCACTAATCCATCCATAGCCAAATGAACCCACCGTCGAACCGGCGGCAAGAGCTGAGATAACAAATCCAAGCCCGCTCGGGTGATCAATGTCTTCAAAATAAGTTGGAAGAACCACAGCTTCAGTTGGCAAGTAAACGGCGACGGTAATCAAAAGCGCGAGACTTAGCGTCCTCAACACCTTGTCATCCCAAAGAGTTTGTAAGCCGATACGGAAGCCCGAATCGGTTTCTTCGTCAGATGATCTGGCAATGTCACGGGATTCCTTCTTCGCATCTCCAACTCGCAAGAATGAAATAGCTAATGCGGCGACGATAAACAAAGTCGTGGAGACCCAAAATGAGTTAACTGGACCCACGCTCGCAATCAATCCTGCACCAACAGCAGGACCAAGAATCCATGAGATGCCCATGATTCCATCATGTATTCCATTGAGATGGTCGAGGTCTGCACCAGAAGCCTTCGCGACATCGGCAAGCAGGGTTTTTCGAGCTGTGTAACCGGCAGGGTCAAAGGTCGCGCCCAGCACAGCGATGAGGAGAATAGAGGTATTGGATAAACCGAAAGTGGCAGCAACAATTGGAAATGCCGCTACAGAAACGGAGGAGAGCAAGTCTGCTCCGATGCTTACCGCGCGACGTCCGATGTGATCAACCATCCAACCACCGATAGGGGAAACAAGAATCCCTGGCAGCGCAGATATTGCAGCAACTAACCCTGCAAAGGATGGTGAATCTGTTCGTTCAAGGATCAACCAAGGAATGGTGATCATGACTATCGAGTTGCCAAGCCCAGACGAAAAGTTTGAGGCTTGAAGCAGGACAACTGGATACTTCCTCTTCATGGCGTACACGTGATCACGTTCAGCGATGTGGAGTTTGACGGTTATGCGAAGCGCATCGGTAAGTGCTTGAAGCCGCGAATGATTTGACTCGGCCCAAGAGTTGGAGCACTCGTAGTCCGCCACCGACTGATATCAGGGAAGTGATTGATGAGTGATTCCCACGCAACTTGTGCCTCAAGACGTGCGAGTGCTCCACCGATACAAGCGTGAGGTCCATTGACAAATGCAAGATGGCGCCGTGAGTTTGGTCGGGTGATGTCAAACTTCTCTGGGTTGTCGAAAACAAGTGGGTCGCGGTTTGCCGTGGCCAGGACGGTGATGACATCAACTCCAGCGGGAATGACATGACCCAGTTCTATCTCAATCGGCGCAAGTGTTCGACGTACCGTGTACTGCACGGGGCTCTCGTAGCGCAATGCTTCTTCAACGGTGTTGGCGATATGCATCCCGGGATTCGCAGCGAGGAGTTCTAGTTGATCTCGATGTGCAACAAGAGTGGCTGTCCCAGTTCCGATGAGATTGACTGTTGTCTCAAAGCCAGCGATGAGCAAGAGTGAAAGTGTTCCCACGAGTTCGTCGTCGCTGAGTAGGTCACCGTCAACTTGCTCTGCAAGAACTGAAATCAAGTCCTCGCCCGGATGACGACGTCTTTCTGCGATGAGTTTTCGAAACATCGTGTCAATCTCGATGAACGTGTTGTGAACATTTCTCGCATCTCGTAATGAACGTGGGCGATCAAGTGCAATCACTAAGTGCTCACCCCATCGGTCGAATGTTGCGAAGTCAGAATCTGGAACACCAAGAAGTCGAGTGATGATTCGCATTGGCAGCAGTCGAGCGAACGATGCAACTAAGTCAACATCACCGTGAGTAGGAAACGCACCTATCAACTCGTCGGCAGTTTGGCGTATGAGGTCAGCGTGGTCAGCGATTGCTTTGGGAGTGAATCCTCGTTGGACAAGACGGCGAAGTCTGGTGTGGTCAGGTGCGTCCATTGAGATGAACCAGGTGTCAAACGGTGAGCCGAGATCCGTGCGAAGTGTCGGTTCAAGAAGTTGACCAATCGTGCCTTGTGGTTGGGCCACTATCGATGATGCATGGGGAGATGTAAACACTGCATGACAGCCAGCGTGAGTGGGGGTGAGATACGCCCCGAACCGGCTCTTGATCAGCGGTCCGGCTGTGAGCATTGACTCATGCATTTTTTGGCGATCGAAAGGGCCACCAGGTGCATCGATTGCGCCGAAGGGGTCACCAAACCGCCGGCCTAAGCGGGAGAGAGTATTGAGTGTCTTTGTCGCACCCGCGACTCTTACTTGCTCCATAAGGGGTATCGCAGTTGATGACATCCTGAAGTTGGTCATGCGACTAACAATATCAAGAGTTAGTCGCATGACCAACTCTTGTCTAGAATGTTTGGTGTGTCCTACGTCAGCGCCGTTGAGCGAAAAGAACAACTGATCAGCGCAACCATTGCGGTACTTCAGAAGTCTGGCGCCCAAGGCATCACCTCACGAGCAATTGCCGCTGAGGCCAGCGCACCTCTTGCATCCATCCATTACACTTTTGGCTCGCTCGATGAACTTGTGCTCGCAGCATTTGAGAAGTTGATTGACGAGTTGAGTTCGTCGGTTGCTGATGGATTGGATGTGGCCACCGGATATGGACCGTGCATCATCGGAATCATGAAGCGTGTTTCCGTTTTGTTGGAGGACGAACGGTATGGCGTGTTGCTTCGTGATCTCAACCCGACTGGAGACCGGCGCGTCGAGGCACTTGAAGAGAAGTACTACCGGCTTGCTCAAGACCTCATTGATTCAATTGCCGATGCAGTGGACCGCGAACCGGCGATCCCGAGGACCCAGTTGGCGCGGATGATGATGGCTGCGATCGATGGCGTGGTTTTGCAGTTTGCCGCAAATGAGGACATTGACATTGCACGTCAGGACCTCGCTGAATTCGGTCGCATCCTTGCTGATGCAGCCGAACGGCGGTTGTGACTTCTGAGGTTTCATGTTGAGGAGTAAACATCATGGGTTTCGGTGAGTGGATTCGAAAAATGAAGCGTGGGTGCTTTCAAGTTATTCCTGGTGCGTTATTGCTACTTACATTTGTTGATGACGCAATTTTCGGAAGCTTGATGGTTGGCGCACGTTTGGCTTTCGGTACTCAGGGATTGGTCATTGCTGCCATCGTCTTTGTTGTTTTCTCAATCATGATGGCTGGCGCAACTTCGTGGGCCCTTACCAAGGAACCGCTGGTGTTGTCTCTTCGCAGTCGTGCACGTATTTCGTCGATTACCTCAAAGAGGTTTGGCCGTTATCTGGTTCCACATCCTGACCGCATAACCACCACTGCTGTTGGTGCCGCTGTATTCGGATCAGTTGCTCCGATCATTGTTGCGTCACTTGAGGAAGGACGTCCGGTGGGGAACGTGGGAAAGTTGACTGCAATCAGTGGAATTTCTTACGGACTTTTTTTCGCCAGTGGATATGGGATCATCGGTGCAATTGCGGGTACTGCTGTTTAGTTCAGTGTGGGCTGCGGTGGGCATCGCCACCAGTTGACTGGTTTTGAGAGACCAACTTATGATTTCTTCATGCCGAAGTCAGTAAGAGATCAGTTGTTGGGTGGAGCGCGAACTTCAGTTGGCCAAGCTGAGTCCGTCGTGAAGAAGGCTCTCGTCTCAGTTCCGTTACGAAGAGAGATCTATGAGCTGTTTCTCGATGATGACCCAGTTGTCGCCATGAGGGCAAGCTACGTGGCGATGAAGTTGGCGCAATCTGATCCCGCTACTACGCATGAGTTCAAGAAATTTATACTCAAGAACCTTTCTCAGTACACACAACAAGAGGTTCGGTGGCACGTGCCCCAGTTATTGGTTCACATGAAACTCACTGCTGCGGAGCGACGTACTGCATATGAGGTTGTCATGGAGTGGTCCGAAACTGATGCAAGCAAGATTGTGGCCTACTACGGGTTGCAAGCGGCAGCGGACTTCGCAGAAGCTGACGATGCATTACTTGAAGATTTGATTCCGCGATTGCGAAAACTGAATGCTCGTGGTGCAAAGTCGGTATCAAATCGTTGCAAGAAAATTGCCAAACAGTTAGAGATTGAGCTTTAGCGCTCTTTTGTGCCGCGTCCACGAGGGGCATGGTCACCGAACTGAAATCCAGCTCGCACTTGTAGCAAGGCGTTGTATCCGTGTCCAATTCACTTCAGCAAAATGAAACAAAATTCATTTCCTGCCGGGTCGCTCATGACCTGGAAAAAGTTTGCTGGCTCCTCATGGATATTCCCGTGCCTCGTTGCACCGATTCGGGTACTTGATGTAACGGCCTCTTCGATGTCATCTACTTCCAAGTCAAGATGCACTCGATTCTTGACAAGTTTACTTTCTGGAACTTTTTGAAATCCCATCACCCCAAACACCGGAATATTCTCGAGCATCATGTAATCATCGGATGACTCTGCAAGAAGATTCCCACCCACAAGTTGTTGCCAAAACAAAAGCAAGGGGCGAGGGTCGAGACAGTCAATTGTTACGGCAAGTGGGCGGGCAATCGGTGACATGTTTGCCAGGCTACTTAGGTGCCGAATGGCTCCAAAATTAACGTCGGTGCGCCCTCGTTTGGTCACAGCACTCAATTACGTGTGTTTGTTGTTTTGGACTTGTTGCAGTACCCAGTGAGTAGGGTCCCGTGGGTGTCATCTACTCTGTGCATGCGAAAGAAGGACACAGATTATGAGCACACCAAACGAGTACATCGAAGTAGAAATTGCCGTTGCCGCTGATGTGGCAAAGGTGTGGTCGTTTGTTAGT
Organism: Ilumatobacteraceae bacterium; assembly: GCA_044239355.1. Classification (GTDB taxonomy): domain Bacteria; phylum Actinomycetota; class Acidimicrobiia; order Acidimicrobiales; family Ilumatobacteraceae; genus UBA2093. The sequence goes on along the minus strand of JBIIBO010000033.1, from coordinate 1,158 downwards.
GACATCAATGTTCCTGCGCAGTTCTCACGTGAATTCAAAGGAGCCGAATGGCTTGATACACCTGGTCTTGGTGGCACGTTTCGTGGTGACAACGCTGTGGGGGACTACAAATGGTCCACCACAGCGGTCGTCACTGACTTCATCGAAAACAAATCGTTTGCATGGACAGTTGGTTCGCTGGAAGAGCCCGTCGCAGTGTGGGGCTTTACGCTCTCTGGACACGATGGTGATGTGTTGTTGAAGATGCATGCAACGATGGGACCCGCGATGAGCCCTCCACGTGCATCTGCTGCAAAGGATCCAGAGAATGCAGAGATGATTATCTCAAAGCGTCTGCACCAATGGTCAAAGAATATGACAGCCACAGTCGAAGGCATCAAGTCTCTCAGCGAGCAATAGATCGCAATCTAAAGCTCACCCAAAAGACGTATTGAGAAGCGAATAGTGTAAGACCCATGGCAGATAGAGAAGAAACAAGCCGAGTCCTGCGTGAGTATGCCACAGCATGGCTGGCATCGGACCTTGAAAAGGTGTTGGCCTCCTATCACGATGACATTGAACTGCATTACATGGGGGAGAGCCCGCTCGCTGGAACTCATCGCGGGCGTGATGCCGCGTTCGCCGTTCTCGCTCAGGCATCAACGCGCACTGATCGCAAGTTGATCGATGTTGAGGATGTTCTTGTTGGTGAATCTCTTGGTGCTTTGATAGCTGTTGAAGACCTTGGTGATCCCGCTCAACGAGTAAAGCGGGTACTTCTCTATCGAGTGCATGATGAGAAGTTGCGCGAATGCTGGCTCTTCGACGAGGACCAGCGATTTATTGACTCATTGTGGTCTAAGGAAGGATGAATAAATGTTAGAGATGCGTGATGTCTGTGAGAAGTGCGCCGCTGCTTTGGTGGAATCTGGTGAAGCTGTGATGTGCAGTTTTGAGTGCACATTCTGCGTGGCGTGTGGGGAGACAATGGATTCCATTTGTCCCAACTGCGGCGGTGAATTGGTTCGAAGGCCTCGACGGACGCTCGGTAATTAAATCGGACAATCTCTAAATCATTCGTTGTAGTGGGCGATTGCCGACCTACATTCTTGTGATGGCTGAAAATCACTCGGACGTCCAACCTGCGAGCACTCGAACCACCGTGCGGCGTGGTGCCAA
>JBIIBO010000007.1:0-80371 GCA_044239355.1 Ilumatobacteraceae bacterium | reverse complement strand
CCCCAAAATCGACAAGACCGCGACCCGATATGACCAGATCTCCCATATGGATGTCATCACAAAGGGTCTCAAAGTCATGGATGCCACGGCAATTACCTTCTGTATGGACAAAAAATTGCCGATTGTGGTGTTTGACCTCCTCGCTCAAGGCAACGTGAAGTCCATTCTCAAGGGTGAGCAAGTAGGTACGCTGGTCGGGTGATCGAAGAGACCCTGCTCGAAGCCGTCGAAAAGATGGAAAAGGCTGTGAGTCATGTGCAAGCCCAGTACTCCTCAGTGCGTACCGGTCGAGCCAATCCCGCACTTGTCGAGAAACTGCCTGTGGAGTATTACGGATCCACGGTGCCACTTCAGCAGTTAGCTGGCTTTCAGGTTCCAGAAGCACGCACTTTGGTTGTCAAGCCACACGATCGTGGATCCATGGGCGCCATTGAGAAAGCGATCAGAGATAGTGATCTGGGCTTACAGCCATCCAACGACGGAATTGTGATTCGCTTGTCTTTCCCTGTTCTCACCGAGCAACGTCGTAAGGAATATGTGAAGGTTGTGAAGAACATGACCGAAGATGGGCGGGTAGCGGTGCGCAATGTGCGACGCGATGCGCGCAAACAACTTGAAGTTGCAGAGAAGAATTCAGAGATTTCCAAAGATGATCTTGAGCGTGCAGAGAAAGATCTCGATAAGTACACCCAAGAACATGTTGAAATAATCGAAAAAGCTTTTGCCCGCAAGGAACAAGAGCTGCTCGAGGTATAAAAATCTGGGGCAAGACCTTTTGCCCTCGGAACCCGAAAGGGGAGAAAAATGAGTGACGACATCTGGCGCCGTAGAGACGACGATACGGGCGACAATTCAAAAGGCTATGGAACTGACTTCGGGTCTGACTTTGGCACCGTGCAGTTTGCTGACGATCCCACATCGGAGCCTGCAATGAGCTTTGGTGATGCAGACACGGGGAATCTTCCGCATTGGACAGAGCCTCCCACCTCAGAAGTGCCGGCACTCGATGACGACACAGATGTGTGGGGAACGTTCCAACAGCCGAGCGAACCGACTCGTCGCCCCGAGCGTTTGGTGATTGGTACAGATCCCACCGATGAACGTCGCCGTCAAACGCGCGACACTCCCTCTGATTTTCCACGTGACCCTTCGCGCGATGTCACTGGTGGTGCTCAACGTTCGCGGCCACAACAAGTGCGACGCACCGGACCACGTGGTCCTCGCCCTGGTGGCACAGGACGTGACATGCCGACAGCGGTATCTACTGCACTGATTCTTCTTGCAGTTTTTGTAGGAACGATTATGTGGCGTCCAGCAGCAGTGATGCTGATTGTGTTGGCAGTGGTTGCACTTGCTGCCGTGGAATTCTTTAGCAAAGTCACAGAAAAGGGTTATCGACCTGCAACTTTTGCTGGGTTGATTACCTGTGCGGCTGCACCACTTGCGGCGTATTGGATGGGTGATGCTGCATTGCCATTGGTATTGGCATTCGGATTCCTCGCTACATCTGTGGGCTTTTTGGGTGCAACCAGCATTCAAAGCGGACCGATGCCCAACGTTGCTATCACCACCATGGCAATGATGTGGATTGGTTTGATGGGATCATTTGCTGCATTGATTCTTCGTTATTCCGTGAATGGTGCAGGTGCCCATGTGGGTACAGACACTTTGTTCATGGTTGTTGTGGCCGTGATTGCTAACGATGTGGGTGGGCTATTTGTTGGTTCCTCGGTAGGTCGCACGCCGCTTCGTGAATGGGTAAGCCCTAACAAGACCGTTGAAGGTGTTGTGGGTGGCGGCATTGCCAGCATCGTGGCTCTCATTGTGTTTGGTTCTCAAAACGGCACATGGAATTCAATGGCCGAATGGATTGCCTTGGGTCTTGTTGTTGCAGTGATGGCTCCTTTGGGAGACTTGGTGGAGTCAATGTTTAAGCGCAACCTCGATGTGAAGGACTTCGGAAGTCTCGTTGCCGGTCATGGCGGCGTTCTGGACCGCTTCGATGGCTTCTTGTTTGTGCTCCCTGCCAGCTATTACCTGATGCTGGTCATGCAACCTTGGTTGTAGGGCACACCTTTTTGTCGCCACTGTGAAGCATCCCACTGACAGACTGTGTCGGTGAACATGAAGAAAGTCGCAATCGCTGGTTCGTCTGGCTCTATTGGTACTCAAACAATCGATGTAGTTCTGGCTGAACCCGATGCCTACAAAGTGACTGCCTTGGCTGTGGCTTCGGCAGGTGATGTTGTCATCGAGCAAGCGCGCCGGCTATCTCCCGATGTTGTAGTGGTGACAAATGAAGAAGTGCGTCGTCGTGTTGAGGTAGCTCTCCCTGGTGTGCAAGTCACTGACACATTGACCGATGTAGTCGATGTGGCAGACGTGGTGATTAACGGCGTTGTAGGTTTCGCTGGACTATCTGTCACGTTGGAGACATTGCGCCAAGGTCGCACGCTTGGTTTAGCGAACAAAGAGAGCCTGATTGCCGCTGGGCCTATTGTGCAACCACTGCGTACAACACCAGGTGCTCAATTGGTTCCTGTCGATAGTGAACATTGTGCATTGCACCAATGTTTGCGTTCATCTATCAATACAGATGTAGAAGTGGCGCGCCTAGTTCTCACTGCAAGCGGTGGCCCATTTCGTGGTCGCAGTGCACAATCTCTTGCTGGTGTCACGGTAGAAGAAGCCCTTGCTCATCCCACATGGAAAATGGGTCCCAAGATCACCATTGATTCTTCCACGTTGATGAATAAAGGCCTCGAAGTGATTGAAGCACACGAGTTGTATGGAACGAGTTACGACAACATCGATGTCGTCGTGCATCCACAATCGGTGGTGCATTCCATGGTGGAGTTCACCGATGGATCAACCATTGCTCAATTGTCTATGCCCGATATGCGCTTGCCTATTGGGTATGTACTGGGATATCCGCATCGCATTGCCACACCCTTTGGGAAAATTGATTGGACCACACTTGCGCGGTTGGATTTTGAGGCGCCGAATCGTGAGGTATTTCCTTGTTTAGATTTGGCCTATGAAGCTGGCCGACGTGGCGGTACTGCTCCTGCAGCGTTGTCGGGAGCCAATGAAGAAATCGTGGAAGCATTTTTATCGGGAGCCATTATGTGGACTGATATCGCACGACTACTGGCCCGAGTTCTTGACCGTTTTTCACACACCGTGCCCCATACTGTCGAAGATGTGTTGGACGCCGATGCGCAAGGGCGACGCCTCGCCCATGAGGAGTTAACTCGATGAATTGGTACCAAAAGTTCCGCTCAGAAATGGCCGCTGGTGGAGCCGTTGAGTCACCTGATTCTCCTGAAGTTGCCCAATCGGGTCGACTGACGGGTCTTGTGATGTTGGCGTTATTGCTGTGGTTGGCCTTTGTCAACATCTGGACATTCGTTTTTGTGGTGGGTCTTTTGATCTCTGTGTTCTTGCATGAGGTGGGACATTTTTCAACAGCACGTTGGACAGGCATGAAAGCAACACAGTTCTTCATGGGTTTTGGCCCACGTGTATGGAGCCGCACCCGTGGTGAAGTGGAATACGGGGTGCGTGCATTGCCGCTTGGCGCTTTCGTACGCATCATTGGTATGAACAATCTCGATGAAGTAGAACCCGAAGATGAAGCACGCGCATATCGCTCGAAGTCGTTCCCGAGACGTTTGTTAGTTATCACTGCGGGATCGTTAATGCATATGTTGATTGCTTTTACGTTGTTCTTTGGTGTCTACACAACTGCCGGTCGCGAACAAGCCACAGGTATTGCCACCGTGCAATCCATGGACAATGTTGCCGGCCCTGCTTACGCTGCCGGCATTCGCCCAGACGATGTGTTGGTGGCAATCGATGACAAGTTAGTCACCAACTATGACTCAGTAGTGGAAGCTATTCGCCAACATGAAATAGGCGACACTGTGTCGGTCACGTACACACGTGATGGTGAACAGAGTTCCGTTGCGGTGGTACTAGCCGCTCACCCCACAGCCGATGGCCGACCATATCTTGGGGTGTATGCCAACGATTGGGCGTGGGCGCAATTGAATCCCATTGATGCTGCGGTGAAAAGTGTGGGCGACATTGGCCGCACTATTTCTGGATCGATCACGGGGGTCGTCACCGCATTGAATCCCTTGAACTCTTTGGAACAGCTCACCAACGAAGATGCTCCACTTGAATCTCGTCCCACCACCGTGGTGGGAGTAAGCCAAGTGGGCGGCGTCATTGGAGAATCCGATGGCTTTAAAGGCATCTTGTTGCTGTTGGCGAGCGTGAATGTTTTTGTGGGTGTATTTAATATGTTGCCGTTGCTCCCTTTCGATGGCGGCCATGCAGCAATTGCCATCTATGAACGGATTCGTTCTCGCAAGGGGAACCCCTATCGCGCCGATATCAACAAAATGGTCCCTGTGGCCACCACTGTGGTGGGTTTGCTGGCCATCTTGTTGGTGACAGGTTTGTACCTCGACATCACTCGTCCCCTCGGGTGAAATCTGGGTTTGGGTGACACACTGGTAACTGATGTTTGAGCGCCGAACAACCCAGCAGATAACCGTAGGCAAAGTTGCCGTCGGTGGTGGCAGCCCTATCAGCGTGCAGTCAATGACCACCACAAAGACGGCCGACGTTGAAGGAACACTGCAACAGATTTATGCATTGGCTTCGGCTGGCTGCGACATTGTGCGTTGTACATGTAACGACCAAGATGCAGCCGAAGGATTGGCTCAGATTGTTCCACGTTCGCCCATTCCGATCATCGCTGACATTCATCATCAGTACAAAATGGCGCTGGCAGCCATGGAAGCTGGCGTGCATGGCTTGCGATTGAATCCTGGAAACATACGCAAACCTGAACACATCAAAGCTGTTGCATCAGAAGCACGTGATCGTGGATTACCCATTCGTATTGGAGTCAATGGTGGTTCGCTAGATCCATCGCTCTATGAAAAACACGGTGGCTTAACGGCTGCTGCCATGGTGGAGTCTGCACTTCAAGAAATTGCATACTTCAATGAAGTTGATTTCGACGCCATCAAGATTTCCGTGAAAGCCAGCAATGTCCCACTGATGGTGGAGGCGTATCGCATGTTGGCCGACACAGTGGACTACCCCTTGCATCTTGGAGTGACTGAGGCTGGCCCACCACCTGCAGGTCTTGTGAAAGCGACTGCAGGAATCGCCACGCTGTTGTTGGAAGGCATTGGTGACACCATTCGATATAGCTTGACTGCAGACCCTGTAGAAGAAGCTCGTGCCGGACGTCAACTCTTAGAAGCACTTGGTTTACGCGAGCGCAAAAACGTGGACCTCATTGCATGTCCAAGTTGTGGCCGAGCAGAAATCGATGTGATCGACGTAGCTAATCGAGCAATGAAAGCATTTGAAGACAAAAAGCTTCCTCTACAAATTGCCGTCATGGGATGTGTGGTGAATGGCCCAGGTGAAGCGCGCGAGGCAGATCTTGGAATTGCAGCTGGCAACAAGCGTGGCCATCTCTTTGTGAAGGGACGCAATGTTGCAGTAGTTCCTGAAGATGAAATGGTTGAGGCACTCGTTGAGTGGGCTGAGTTCATTCATGAACATGGCACCGATGCTGCAATTGCGCGTGCAGATACCGCACGCGCAGAACGAGAAGCCGCTCGAGATCGTTCGCAAGCATTAGATGAAAAAGGCGATGATGCCAACAATGCAACAGCCAAAATCGTCGAGATTCGAAAAACAGTCGGGAACGACTAGATCACAGTTGGTGACAGATGAAAATCGTGTCGCCGGCGTGGGCAGTGAGATTTCCCGAATCGCCTGAGGCAAGGAAAAACATCTGCGGCGTTGTTGCTGAACCTTGAGATAACGGACCAAAGATCACTCGGTGATGTGCAACTGCATCAAATGACATGTCCCCAGTGGCAACAATATGTTGCACTGAAAATGCATCAGAAGGCGAGAGATAGGTTCCAGATGCATCTGGAGCAATCACGGGTGTTGCAAGTGGGGAAGTATCCACAATGGCGAGTAGTTCTTCAACGTTGATGTGCTTGGGAGTAAAGCCTGCTCGTACAACATTGTCCGATGAATTCATCACTTCTAAGCCGCATCCTTTGATGTAGGCATGAAGATTTCCTGCAGGCAGACAAATGGCCTCGCCTGGAGCAAGGACCACATGATGCAATAAGGGAGCAACGCGTAGACCTGGGTCATTGGGGTACAACTGGGAAATGTTGTGTAACCACTCGGGGGATGCTGTCATTTGTGGTGGAGTGTCTTGTGTGAAGCACCACTTCATGTATTCAGTAATGCCATGTGTAGTGATGACTTCTAGTTCTTGTGTCCACTGCATGTGAGTAAATGCCGCACAAATGGCATCAATAGTTTGAAAACCGCATAGCGCTTCAAAAGGTGTGAGAGCAATCAGAATCTCTGGCTTGTCGGATGCATCGCGGTACATGCGGTGCGGCGCTGAGATGTCAATGCCATCTGCATCTTCGCGGCTAAATCCCAGACGCGCTTGTTCTTTGTTGGGATGTGTCTGCAAAGAAAGAGGCTGGCCTGCTGCAAGAAGTTTGACAAGCATGTCCATGTTGCCCACAACTTCTGAAAGTAGTGGTCCATCGTTAGTGTCGAGATGGGCTGGTGCAACATGATGGGTGCCAAACCACATCTCGGCCCAACTATTTCCATCAGGTGCAAAACCCAGAAGCGACGGAATCGATGTGTGGTCTCCCCAGGAATAGTGCTGAGGGACACCGACGATACGTCGCAGCATGTTGTTAGCGGCCTTCCCGATGCACAGTCAAAACTCGAGCCACCACATCTGCAACGGCAACATTTTCTTGTGAACCACTATGGCGATCACGCACTTCAATAGTTCCCTCTGCCAATGATTTACCGACTACAACAACTGTGGGAATACCTAAGAGTTCTGCGTCTTTGAATTTCACGCCAGGTGAGACTCCAATACGATCATCAAAGATCACTTCCAGTCCGGCTTGTTCTAGTTCAAGAGCAAGTTTTTCCGCAGCAATAGTGATGTCATCGTCGCGTTTCCCAGTAGAGACAAGATGCACATCTGCGGGCGCAACAGCACGTGGCCACTTCAAACCTTTTTCATCGTGAAATACCTCTGCAATTGATGCCACTGCGCGCGAGACACCAATTCCATATGAACCCATAGTCACGGTGACCTGTTTTCCATTTTGGTCGAGTACTTGCAAGCCAAGAGTCTGGGCGTATTTGCGACCCAACTGGAATACATGGCCAATTTCAATACCGCGCGCAATTTCCAATGGTGCATTGCACTGAGGGCAAGGGTCGCCTGGCTCCACATGGACTGCTTCGATAGTGCCGTCGGCGGTGAAGTCGCGTCCATTCACCAAGTTGATGACATGGATTTCTTTGGTGTTGGCTCCAGTCACCCAGGCACTTCCAGGCACTACGGAGGAATCCAAAAGATAACGAATACCCGATGGGCTTTGCGTACCCAACATTGCAGGTCCGATATAGCCACGCACCAGTTGTGGGTGTTGTGCAAACCCTGCGTCGTCAAGTGCAGTCACTTCTGCAGGAGAGAGTTGTGCTTCGATGCGTTTCACATCAACTTCACGGTGTCCAGGTACGCCCACTGCAAGTGTTTCGGTTGTTCCATCAGGGTGACGCAAAGACAACATCACGTTTTTCAACGTGTCTGCACCTGTCCATGGACGATCTGTGCGAGGCGCGTGAGCATTGAGGTACTCAACAAGTGTTGCAATGGTGGCACAGTTAGGACTGTGTAAGTCACTTGATGTGGGATAGGTGGCGGTGTCGGGTGCGATTGTTCCTGCGGTGACTGCTTCTGTGTTTGCTGCATAGGTGCATTTGGTGCAACGCACAAAACTGTCTTCGCCTACTTCAATAGGTGCAAGAAATTCTTCACTTTTTGAGCCGCCCATTGCGCCGCTCATTGCTTGCACAATCACATAGGGGATACCTAGTTGTTGGAAGATGCGCTCATATGCATCGCGATGTTGTGCGTAGCTGTGTGCCAGCCCCTCATCGTCGATGTCGAATGAGTAACTGTCTTTCATCAAGAACTCACGGCCACGCAGAAGGCCCGCACGTGGGCGCGCTTCATCTCGATACTTGGTTTGAATTTGGTAGAGAGATACCGGCAGGTCTTTGTAGCTGGAGTACAAATCTTTGACGAGCAGCGTGAACATTTCTTCGTGAGTGGGCCCAAGCAGGTAGTCGGCCCCTTTGCGGTCGACGAGACGAAACAGGTTGTCGCCGTATTCGGTCCAGCGCCCTGTGGCCTCATAGTTCTCTCGCGGAAGTAGGGCAGGGAAGTGCACCTCTTGTGCGCCCATGGCATCCATCTCTTTACGCACAATGTCTTCCACCTTGCGCAAGACGCGCCAGCCAAGTGGGAGCCACGTGTAGCCCCCGGGGGCGGCACGGCGAATGTAGCCCGCACGGACCAGTAGGCGGTGGGAGGGCACTTCTGCATCAGAAGGGTCATCACGCAGGGTTCTAAGGAAGAGTTGAGTCAGACGAAGCATCGGAGCGAAACCTTAGTTTGAACGGCTAACATATAACCCGTCCTTTGAAGTTCGGTGAACCGGAGGCACGGGTGCTCCCCGTGCCTTTTGTTCTGTTAGAGCCAGTTTTGGCAGGAGGTGAGCACATGTCGAGCAGCGTCATAGACACAGTGACCACCATGTTGACCCCCATTCTGGACGATTTACACCTTGAACTGTACGACCTTGAGTTCGCTGGCGGCGTTTTGCGCGTCACAGTAGATACGCCAGCTGGCAGCCCAGCGGGAGTCGATATCGATCAGATCTCTTTAATCACCCGGCTTTTGGGTCGCGAACTGGATCACAACGAAAACGCTGTACCGGGCCGGTTCACCTTGGAAGTGAGCAGTCCTGGTCTTGAGCGCACATTGCGAACCGCTCATCATTTCGCTCGTGAAGTGGGCAAGTCGATCACGGTGCGTCTGGCTGCCGAAGTAGATGGTCGCCGTCGTTTAGCTGGCGTGTTGATGTCTTCAACCGACACTCATGGTGCGGTACGTCTCAACGAGTCTGGCGAAACTGTTGAGTTTCCTTTGTCGCTCGTCGAAAAAGCAAAAACTGTTTTTGTCTGGGAAAGTCAGCCAAAACCAAATTCAAAAGAGGCACGTGATGCAAAACGTGCCGCAAATTCTCTGTCCACGCCACAACAGGAGGCCAACGCACAATGAGCAGCAATCTTGATATGTCCGAAGCAGTACGCATGCTTGCCGATCACCACGGCATCAGTGTGGATTCGCTTTTGCAGGTGCTTGTAGAAGCACTTGCTACTGCCTATAAGAAGCGCCCCGGCGCAGCCGATGAGGTCATCGTTGAGGTGAACCCTGAAAACCTCGACATGAAGTTCACTGCATATGACGTCGATGATGATGGCAACTGGGTCAACGAACGTGATGACACCCCGAGCAAGCACGAACTTGGTCGTATTGCTGCGGCCACATTTAAGCAAGTGATGAGCCAGCGCATCCGTGAAGTAGAGCGCGACCGCAAGTTCGAAGAATATGCAAACCGCGAAGGCGATCTTGTCACTGGCATTATTCAGCAATCCGATGGTCGCTATGCATTGTTGGATTTGGGCAAAGTTGAAGCACTTTTGCCACAGGCAGAACAAGTTCCTTACGAGCGCCCCGAAGCTGGCGTACGCGTCAAGGCATACATCGTGGAAGTGCGCAAGACCGCAAAAGGACCACAAATCGTGGTCAGCCGTACCCATCCTGGCCTTATCAAGCGATTGTTCGAACTTGAAGTTCCCGAGATTGCAGATGGCATCGTTGAGATCAAGTCATGTGCTCGCGAACCAGGTCACCGCACAAAAATTGCTGTGTTCTCTAATGATGTGAACGTAGATCCAGTGGGCGCATGTGTAGGTGCTCGCGGTGGACGCGTGCGCATGGTTGTGAACGAATTGCGTGGAGAAAAAATCGACATCGTCTCCTATTCAGAAGACATGGTGGATTTTGTTTCTAAGGCACTGTCGCCTGCAAAAGTCACCGAAGTACGTTTGGCCGAAGATGGCACTCAAGCCGATGTCATTGTTCCTGATTTCCAATTGTCATTAGCAATTGGAAAAGAAGGACAAAATGCTCGACTCGCAGCACGCCTCACTGGTGTGCGCATTGACATTAAGTCTGAAACACAAGCCGCTAACGAGGCACAAGGAATCTTTGAGCCTCGCGAACCACGTCAACCACGTGGTGATTCAGGATTTGCCGAAGGTGAATGGCGCAAGAATGACGAGACCGGTGAACTGCAGTTTTTTGCAGTTGACGGAACTGTTGTGAGCGAACAGGAGTGGGCCGGCGGGTCCTCTGATGATGCAAAGACCACGGAGGCCTAACCCTTGCCAGCCAAAAAGATTCGTATTGCCGAACTCGCAAAAGAGTTAGGACTCTCCAATAAAGAAGCCCTCGACTTATCGAAGTCGATGGGTATTGATGTGCGCAACGTGTCGTCATCAATGGAGGATGCCCAAGCAGATCGCGTTCGTCGTAAAGCCGAACGCGAAGGACTCAAGCGCGATGTGCAGCCTGAGGAAGATAAGCCTGTCAAGAAAAAAGCCCCTGCGAAAAAAGCTGCTGCGAAAAAAGCAGATGCTGATGCAGATGGTGGAACCGATACTGCTGCACCTGCGAAAAAGACTGCCGCCAAGAAAGCTCCTGCGAAAAAAGCTGCTGCCAAAAAAGCAGAGCCCGAATCTGTAGAACCTGAAGTTGCCCCAGCGCCTGCTGCGCCGGTTGTTGTCGAAGCACCAATTGTTGTTGAGACACCTCCTGCACCCGTGGCACCAGAACCAGTGGCGGAACGCCCAGTTGAAGTTGTTGCACCTGTTGCACCAGAACCAGTTCGCGAACCTGAGGCACCTGAGGCACCTGTTGTGTCTGAGAGGCCTGCTGCATCATCGGGCGGTGAATCACGTGTGATCTCTAGTGGTCGGCCAAGCCCCACCACAGGTACACCTCGTCCTCCCATTAATCAGCCGCCCACAATGCGTCCAGCACCACCGGCCGGTCGACCTCCATCTGGGCTTCCCCCAGGTATGCCGCCTCGCACCACAGGCGCGCCAGGTGGCCGCCCCATTCCGCCTCCTCCTGGCCCAATGTCTCCTTCTGGTCGTCCAATTCCTCCTCCTCCAGGGCAAAGAGTTGCTCCAGGTAGTGCACCTCAAGGTCGCACAGGCGCAGGTTTCCGTCCCGGTCCTGGTTCTCGACCTGGCCCTGGTGGTCCACGTACTGGTCCTGGTGGTCCTCGCACAGGTGGCCCTGGTGGTCCGCGTACTGGGCCTGGTGGTCCACGCACAGGTGGCCCTGGTGGTCCTCGTACAGGTGGGCCTGGTGGTCCACGTCCTGGTTTTGGTCCTCGTCCTGGTGGTCCTGCCGGCGCAGGTGGCCCTGGTGGTCCTCGACCCGGAGGCGCTCCTGGCGGCGGCCCCGGTGGTGGCGGTCCTGGCGGCGGCGGTCCTGGTGGTCCGCGCAATGGTCAACGTCGTGCACCACGTAAGAAATCACGTGCACGTCGTCGTAGAGAATTTGAAGAATTGCAGCCGCAATTCACGCAGTATTCCAACAGCAATGCCCCTGTTCCAGAGGGCACCATCGTGGTGGAACGCGGATCTTCTGCACAAGAATTCGCACCGAAGTTAAATCGCACAGCAGCAGACGTTGTCCGTTACTTGCTGGAACACGGTGAAATGATCACTGCAACCATGAGTTTGGGTGAAGAGCAGATGGAACTGTTCGCACTCGAAGTGGGTGCAGAGATCATTCTTGTTGATCCAGGTCAACAAGAAGAGATGGAACTGCAAGCGCTATTCGACGATTCCGACGATGACGACGAAAACTTGCTCCAACCTCGTCCACCTGTCATCACTGTGATGGGTCACGTAGACCACGGTAAAACAACACTGCTTGACCGTATTCGTGAAGCAAATGTTGTTGCAGGTGAAGCAGGCGGAATTACACAACACATTGGTGCGTACCAAGTGGTGAAAGACGGCAAGAAGATCACCTTCATCGACACCCCAGGTCACGCGGCGTTTTCCAAGATGCGTATGCGTGGTGCACAAGTCACCGACATTGTGGTGTTGATGGTTGCTGCCGATGACGGTGTGATGCCACAAACAATTGAGGCCATCAATCATGCGCGTGCCGCAGAGGTACCCATCATTGTTGCCGTCAACAAGATCGACAAAGAAAACGCTGATCCACAGCGCGTCTTGTCACAACTTGCCGAATATGAACTTGTGCCCGAAGCATGGGGTGGCGACACGATTGTTGTGGAGATGTCTGCACAGCAAAACCTTGGCGTGGATGACTTGTTGGAACAACTCAACGTTGTTGCCGAGTTGGAAGACTTGCAAGCAAACCCTGACGGTCGCGCTAAAGGAATTGTGTTGGAAGCAAACCTCGACATTGGTCGGGGACCTGTTGCAACAGTTCTGGTCGACAAGGGAACACTCAAAGTGGGTGACCCGATTGTTGCCGGCGCAGCATGGGGCAAGGTGCGCGCACTTATCAACGAACGAGGCGAGCAAATCAAAGAGGCAGGCCCGTCCACACCAGTTCAGGTGTTGGGTCTTTCCATGACTCCTCAAGCAGGCGATGAATTCCGTGCTGCTCCGGATGAAAAGACAGCACGTGTTGTTGCCGAATCTCGTGAACAACGTATGCGAGTGCTGAACCAGCGCGGAGATGCACGCGTACAACGCGGCGTGAAGTTGGAAGACATTTTCACCCAAATTCAAGCTGGTGAAGTAGCAACGTTGAACTTGGTCATCAAAGCTGACGTTCACGGTTCGCTGGAAGCAGTGACCGAAAGCTTGCGCAAGATGGAACGTGACGAAGTCAAGGTGGCGTTTGTGCACCGTGGCGTGGGTGGAATTACCGAAAACGACATCACATTGGCTGCTGCAACGAATGCAACGCTCATCGGATTCAACGTGCGTCCTGATCGCAAGTCACGTGACTTGGCCGAATCTGAACACGTAGAAATTCGTACCTATGAAATCATCTACAAACTGTTGGAAGATATGGAACGAGCAATGCTTGGTCTGTTGGCACCAGAGTTCGAAGAAGTAGTCACTGGCGAAGCAGAAGTACGCGAAATCTTCCGTGTGCCAAAACTTGGCGCGATCGCTGGTTGTTTCGTGCGTACGGGCACCATTACGCGTGGAACCAAAGTGCGCTTCTTGCGTGAGGGAACCATCATCTGGAAGGGCTCCATTCAGTCATTGCGTCGCTTTAAAGAAGATGTACGCGAAGTACGTGAAGGTTTCGAGTGTGGTATTGGTCTGTCCGACTTCCAAGACTTGAAGCCAGGCGACTTGATTGAAACCTTCGAAGAGCGAGAAGTAGCTCGCGTCTAACGTTCATGGCTGATCTCGACTTCTTTTTTGATCCGGTGTGCCCATGGGCATGGATCACTTCTCGTTGGGTGAGTGAAGTACAGAGTCTGCGGAACTATGACGTGCAGTGGCGATTCATCTCTTTGCGTTTTTTGAACGAAGAGAAAATGGACTATTCCTCAATGCCGTCTGGCTATAAGGAAGTGCATGCCGCAGGAACTATGGGTCTACGAGTTGCCGCGCATGCACGTGCCACAGAGGGCAACGAGGCCGTGGCCGCGGTGTACACGGCGCTGGGAACAAGTCTTCATAATCGTCAAGAGCGCGATGCGATGGTTGCCAATCCCAGTGCACATGTCGCGTCATTGTTAGCTACTGCTGGCTTGCCAAGTGACTGGGCAACTCATGTCGATAACGATGCACACGATGCACTCATTCGTAGGGAGACGGAGTTAGCTCTTGAACGCACGGGGAAAGATGTGGGAACTCCCATTCTTACTTTTCACCCAGGCGGCAAAAAAGAAGCGTCGTTTTTTGGGCCAGTTATCTCTACTATTCCGCGTGGAGAAGAAGCAGTGCGCCTATGGGATGCAATTGAGACAATTGCTACCTCTAGTGGCATGGCGGAACTGAAGCGATCGTTGCGCGCCCGCCCCAATTTCGAATAGTGCTTAGGCTTTTTTTAGCGCATCAATAATCGGCAGCCAGCGCTCTGGGTCTGCCTTGTAGGGCGCATAGAAACTGATGCGGTCAATCACATCGCCATAACGACGCGAAAGCTCCGGCGCAATTTTTTCGGGCTCTGCAACAACGGCAAATGTATTCAAGATCTCATCGGTGATCAGATTGCCCATCTCCACCCATTTGCCTGTCTTCGACAACGTGTTGAGCTCATCCTGCAAGCCGCCCCAACCGTGTGCCTCAAGAACGCCGCGATAGGCCGGAGTAGAACCGTAAAAAGCAATCTGTTGACGTGTGCCGTCAGATGCTTTTTTCATCTCGTCTTCATTGGTGCCCGTCACAACAAATGATGGCCCCACAATTTCGAAGCCCTCCATTGTTTTGCCAGCCTTTGCACGACCGCGAGCAAGCGCAGGCATGGTGACCTCGCGCAAATACTTTTCGGTGGTGAAGCCGTGACACAAAAATCCATCACATACTTCGCCGGCTACTTCTGTCATCAATTCGCCGACGCCTGCTAGGAAGATCTTGGGAGGGCCATAAGGCGCCATCTCGGATGCATCAGGTGTGAAGAACGGTGTCATCAAAGTGTGTGTATAGAAATCACCGCGAAAGTTCAATGGAGTTCCGTTAAGCCATGTATCCCAAATGGCACGCATCGCTAGAACCATCTCGCGCATGCGTGCTGCAGGGTGGCTCCACTCCATGGAGAATCGCTTGGTGATGTGTGGCTTAATTTGGCTTCCCAAACCCAACATGAAACGACCTTGTGAGTAGGACTGCAAATCCCAGCCGATGTTGGCAAGATTCATCGGATTACGCGCAAACGCCACTGCAATGGATGTTCCAATTTCTAAAGTTTTGGTGTGTTCTGCTGCCAGCAACAATGGAAAGAATGGATCATGTGATGTTTCTGCAGTCCATGCGCCTGCATAACCTGCCGCTTCAATCTCTCGCGCGCTTTGGGGTACTTGGGCAAGCTGTGAGCCAAAACCACTATCGACTTTCATGTCATCCTCCGGGTTGTTGATCGCGGAGGAACTGTTCCACCTCTGCGGCTATTTCATCCACTGTAGGGATGTCCATACTGGTAACTGGCATTGAGCCTGTCTCCGACATTGTCTCGTCATAGGACTGTTCCAGTTTGTGGAGCATCTCTTGATGTTCGGGATTGTTGGAGACCAACTGGTCCAGACGTTCGCGCTGTACACCTGCTTCACGGCTAAATCGTGAGGCATCCAAGGTGAGTCCGGTCTCCATAGAGACTGCTTCCAGCAACGCTGCAGTGGCAGCTGGATAGGCCATAGAGGCGACATAGTGGGGAACTTGGGCCCAAATACACATTGATGCAATACCAATCTTGTGCAGGCCGTGCTCGATCACAGGTTCAATACCTGCGGGCACATCAAGTGAGTTCTTGGACAACGTGAGTCGTTCGATGATGGCGGGGTCGGGCGAAGTAGCGGTGAGTCCGACTGCACGGGTGTGTGGAGCCCCAAATGGGTAGGCACCCATCCCGATTGTTTTCACCACACCAAGTTGTTCAGCAATGCCTGCAACACTGCGCGCAAAAAGATTCCATGATGTATCTGGTTCTGGGCCAGTCAACATAAAGAACTGTGTGCCCGTAGCGTCAGTACCCAATTTGATCTGTGGTGTATTCCACACAATTGATGTGTTCACACCTTCGCGTAGTTCCATCACGGGACGGCGCGCACGAAAATCCATAAACGTGTCAGGATCGAACTCAACAATTACTTCTGCCTTGCTTGACTCCACGAGATACTCCATTGCTGCACTGGCAGCGCCGCTTGCATCAATCCAACCCGACAACATCACAATCAACACAGGCGCATCCAATGTGGGAAGTTGGCCATTGACGGTAAAAGGAAAACCGCCAGGGGAAGATGTCATGAGAGTGCATCCAAAGTGTTTGCGGCCATTTGTGCTGCACCAGCTACTTGTAGTGCGAAGGGCTCAAGCTCTTCCGGGGTTTTTTGCCCCAATGCACCACCGAGATAACGCGCATACACGCCTTCCAAGATGCATGCCAGTTTCCAATATGCAAATGCCACATAGAAATCCAATTGAGAAATATCACGACCGGAAACTTGTGCATAGCGTTGTGCAAGATCTTTGCGGTTGTAGAAACCTTTAGCTGTATTCACAGGGTTTGACCATGCACTTGCGGTATCGGTAGGCCCGGTCCAATAGACCATCAACAATCCAAGATCTGCCATTGGGTCGCCGAGAGTACAAATCTCCCAATCAAGAACGGCAATCACATTTCCTTGTGCATCCACCATGCAGTTATCGAGTCGATAGTCGCCGTGCACCAGTGTTGCTTTTCCTTGGTCGGGAATGCGTCGTGAGAGTTCTTCAAACACAGAATCAACCAGTGGCAACTCACGTGTGCGTTGTTCCACAATGTTGCCGTGCCAACGCTTAAGTTGGCGTGCAATGTAACCGTCGTGGCGACCAAGATCTGCTAACCCGGCAGCATCTAGATCAACAGCGTGAATAGCAGCCATAGTGTCCACAATGGATTCACTTGCGTGTTGACACCCCGCGGGTCCCAGGATTGTTTCTGCTGATGCTTTGTCCCGAATGACGTGTCCATCCACAAATGACATGACATAAAAAGGCAGTTCGTTCACAGACTCATCAGTGCACAAACCAAGAGCAGGGGCAACAGGTACTGCACTCGAGGACAAGCCTGCGATGATTTTGTACTCGCGAGTCATGTCGTGAGCACTCGCGAGGCGATGACCTAATGGAGGCCGACGCAAAACGTAGTGATGTCCATTGGCGTCGTCCACTTTGAAGGTGAGATTGGAGTGTCCACCTGCGATTTGGGTGTAGTGAAAAGGTGCTGTGGCGCCAGGGATCTGAGATGTCAGCCAGCCCTCGACGTGTTCGCTAATGCCATGAGGAAGAGTCACCATACAAAAACTACCTGTATCGTGCCCACATGGCCCTAGACGTCACAGATGCAACTTTTCAAGCCGATGTGGTGGAACGGTCATTATCCACACCCGTGATTGTGGACTTCTGGGCGCCGTGGTGTGGGCCATGCAAAACCTTGACTCCTATTTTGGAAAACGCCACAGATGCCACCAATGGCCAAGTGGTGCTGGCAAAGGTCAATGTGGATGAAAACCCTGGATTGTCCCAAGCCTTTGGTATTCAGTCGATACCCACCGTTTTAATCTTTCAAGGTGGCCAACCAGTAGATGGATTTGCTGGCGGCCAACCACAACATGTCATTGAAGAATTGGTGCGTGCACTTTTACCTGATCCCACCCAGGTCCGCGTGAATGAACTCCTTAGCCAGGGCACGCAAGATTCATTACGTGATGCGGTGGCACTGGCGCCAGGAAATGAAGATGCCGTGTGTTCTTTGGCTGAGCACTTAGTACGCACAGGTGGTGCAGAAGAAGCATTAGCTTTGCTCACTCGATTGCCTGAAACAGATCGAGTGCGCCATATTGCAGCTACTGCGCGATTGTCGTTGAATCCTGTTGACAACTACGACGAAGAGTTGATGTCGTTGTTGGATCGTGTGAAAGATGACGAACAAGCGCGTCAAGAGTTTCTCGACATTCTCGAAACCATGGGGCCACTAGATCCCCGCACCGCAAAGTTTCGCAAACTGCTCACAGCACGCCTGTTCTAAATCTTCCGTCACGTAGCTGCCTGTTTCCACATGGCGGTAATGAATCGCCAAACATTGGTACATCTATGGGGCAAGGCTCGCTATTGGATTGCCTTTCTGGGGATACGCCGCGTGATCTCCACGGTAGTGAGTGGGGTGGTGGCAATAATCGTGTTGTGGCTCATTCTTCGACCCACCGAAGCCCCCATTGAAGCGTCCATTCCACTTGCAACACTTCCAGTGGCCACCACAACTTCATCACCTTCATTTGTCACCGTGCATGTGGCAGGCGCAGTGAAGTTGCCAGGCGTGTATCGGCTCGCACCAATGGCTCGCGTCGTTGATGCGGTGACCGCTGCGGGTGGACCAAAATCTGATGCAGACTTAGAACGCATCAATTTGGCACAAGTATTAGTAGATACAGAACAAGTGTTTATACCTGGGCGCACCACACGTTCCCCATCACCCACCGTCGCACCACGGCATCGTCCGACCACCACCATTGCCTCGCCTGGTATTGCTGCACCACAAGGAACACCACAAACAAATAACACACAGATAGATCTCAACAGTGCAACATCTAGTGAACTTGATGCTTTGCCGGGAGTAGGGCCCGCCACTGCAAAAGCCATCATTGACTATCGCACGTCGAAAGGGAATTTCTCTCGTGTAGAAGACTTGTTGAATGTTGCAGGAATTGGCCCTGCCAAACTTGCAGCGATACGCGACCTTGTCACCGTGGCGCAATGAACATCGTCATCGTTTGTGATTGTTTAGCCCTGAAGCACAGTTGTTTACAAAGCGCCCAAAGCAAGTGCGCCCAATGCAAGAGCCATTGCTGCACCAATCCACAATCCAAGACTCAGTGTCACAAACTCTTTCAACCATTCGCGCCATCCCACAACTGGTCGTTGCGCAACACGAGTGGCTACCACTTGTCCGATGATCCACCACAAGGTTGCACTTATTGCCATAGCCAACAACAACCGACTACTGCCACCCACTGCGGGCATACCCAAGATGGGCATCACAGGCAATGCCATCACCATCAGCACAAAAGAAATCGCACCGCCCACAATTCCGGGCAATATCCATTCGGCAATCACGCCTGTCAACCACAGACATACTGCGACTGCAATTCCCATCAGGCCGCCAATGCGTCGCACCTGACGGCGAGTCGAAAAAATGCCTCCGGGCAATAAATCACGAGAGGGCAAAGAAGACACGTTGCCATCGTATGTTGCGGGCGCATCTGTGCGTGGGCATCACATAGGTACGTCGGTATGGGTGTTGTTGGCTGGTGTGTTGTGGGGCGCCACATTCGCAGGTGAATATCTGCCTGTGTGCGCATCTGTGAGATGGCCTTTTGTGCTGGGCACAGTTGTGTGTTTGGCGCTTGTGGTGAGGGGTTATCTGGCGGTGGTAGTGGTAGTGGGTGTTGTGGTGGTGACTGGACTTGCTGGTGGTGCATCTAGTTGGCATGGGGCTGGCGTGCCTGTTGTGGGGCCATGTGACGGTATTGCCACATTGCGCAGTGACCCCGAACTGTTCTTCGCAGGTACTGCAGTTGTTCTGGAGTTAGATAATCGCCGTTATCGCGTAAGCGCCTATGGAATGTCGGGTCGTCGACTTGCCCAACGATTGAGTGGACAATCGGTGTATGTGTCGGGCACGTGTGGACCATTGACGGGAGACTTCGCACGTATTGATCGGGTGAGACACATCGTGGGGCGTATGAGTGTTGATGTGGTGTCGGAAAACTTTCATGAAGGCACTCACTTCATTCGTGCGGCAAACCGTATGCGCGGGGTCATCACCCAGGGATCACAATCAATGTCGCGTGATTACCGTTCGTTATTTCTTGGACTGGTTATTGGCGATGATCGAGAGCAACCCGAAGAAATGGTGCAACGTTTTCGCCAAAGTGGCTTGTCGCATTTGTGTGCAGTCTCTGGCCAAAACGTAGCGTTCTTATTGTTGCTAATTCGACCTCTCACCTCGCGTCGACATCGCTTTGTGTCATGGGGAATCACTATCGGGGTGATTGCCTGGTTTGTTGTCGTAACGCGTGGTGAGCCATCTATTACGCGAGCGGCAGTTATGGCAGGAATGGTGGCCACGTATGGATTGTTGGGCAAACAGGCCAGTACACGCACAGTGCTTGCACGCACTGTGATCGTGCTGTTGGTGATTGATCCAATGTTGGCGTGGAGTGTGGGTTTTGCATTATCTGTGGGAGCAACAGCAGGTCTTGCATGGCTTGCTGTACGCAGTGGGGAAATTTTCGCAGCCGGTCAGACTCTTGCTTCTACATTTGCCGCACAAGTGGGTACAACGCCAGTGTCGTTAGTGGTGTTTGGAACTGTTCCAGTGGTTTCATTAATGGCTAATCCACTTGCTATTCCTATTGCTGGCATTGTGATGACTATTGGTTTGCCTCTTGCCGTGCTGGCTGCAATATTTCCTGTCTTGGCAGACCCTGTAGGTGTGGTGCTCACGGTGCCGGTGGCGTGGGTGGATGCCGTTGCGCGGTTCTCGTCCAGCATTGCCCCGAAAGGTTGGCTACACGCAGTGGTGTGGGCTGGGGTGCTCATAGTGGTGTTCGGGCTGTGGAAACGTGCGAAAAAATCTCACGCATCAGGTTCTGAAGTGGCTCATGTGGCAGGGTAGAGGGATGGCTGTGTATCTCATCTCTGGTGATGAAACGTTGATCAGTCTCGAGATGACAAGCCTTGTCGATCGTCTCGTGGGCAACAATGACCGTTCCATGATGGTGGACGATTTTGATTGTGCTGAGTCGGCTTTTTCTATGGGTCCAGTTGCCGATGCGCTCACCACGATGTCGTTATTCATGGAGAGCAAAGTTGTTGTGGTGCGTCATCTGCAAGAACTTGATGCGGCATTTGTTGATGTGTTTGTGTCCGCTATCGATGCCTGTATTCCTGAGGTGGAATTAGTTCTGACAGTCACGGGCAAGTTGCCCAAGGTGATTGCCGATGCATGTAAGCGCGCCAAAGCACAAACCATTGGGGCCACTGTGGTCAGTGGTCAAAAAGAGCGCATCTCATGGGTAGAGGAGCGCCTTGTAGAGGCAGGGTTTAGTTATGCACCCGATGTCGCACGAATTATCTCTGCGTGGTTTGGTGGCGACCATGCGCGAGTATCAGGCCTCATCGCCACATTGACCTCGGCATATGGACAAGGAGCCAAACTCAGTCGTACAGATGTTGAAGTGTTTCTTGGTGAAGCAGGAAGCGTGGCGCCTTGGGATCTCACAGATGCCGTTGATGCAGGAGATGCCAAGAAAGCACTCGAAATGTTGCATCGCATGATGATTGATTCTCATCCCATGCAGATCCTTGCATTGCTTGCCAATAGATATGCCCAGATGATGAAGATCGATGGTCGTGGTGTGCGCAGCGCAGACGATGCTGTAGCGATTTTGGGGGGAAAGGCCTTTACGGCAAAAAAGGTTCTTGAGCAGTATCAGCGTTTAGGTAGCGCGGGGATTTCCAAAGCCATGGCCCTGATTGCTACAGCCGATGTGGATCTGCGCGGAGGCAAAGACTGGCCACCAGAGATGGTGATGGAAGTACTCGTTGCGCGACTTGCCCGATTGGGCGGAACAACAGGTGGGCGAATTACTTCGCGGCGTTGAGGCGCTTCATTAAGCGACTCTTGCGACGAGCTGCAGCATTTGGGTGAATGATGCCCTTTGCAGCGGCGCTATCGATGCGCTGCACTGCGGTATTCAATGCGGCATCAGCCTCTGGGGTACCAGCTGCATTCAATGCACTGCGGGTACGGGTCTTGATTTCGCTACGGACAGCCTTGTTACGGTCGGCCGACTTTGCGTTGGTGAGGATGCGCTTTTTTTGGCTCTTAATGTTTGCCACGCTGAACAAGGCTAGCGGTGTATACCGCCGTCACCAACCGCCACAGGTAGGCTCAATTTTGCCCATGGACATCTCCAAAATCCGTAATTTCTCCATCATTGCCCACATTGACCATGGCAAGTCGACGCTGTCTGACCGCATATTGGAAATGACTGGCGCTGTACAAGCACGCGATATGAAGGCCCAATACCTCGACTCGATGGACCTCGAACGCGAACGTGGCATCACTATCAAGGCTCAAAATGTGCGAGTGGAATGGAAAGGGCACACCTTTCACCTGATTGACACCCCGGGCCATGTGGACTTCGGATACGAAGTCAGCCGCTCCTTGGCTGCATGCGAGGGAGTGGTGT
Organism: Ilumatobacteraceae bacterium; assembly: GCA_044239355.1. Taxonomy (GTDB): domain Bacteria; phylum Actinomycetota; class Acidimicrobiia; order Acidimicrobiales; family Ilumatobacteraceae; genus UBA2093. The sequence goes on along the minus strand of JBIIBO010000007.1, from coordinate 58,391 downwards.
TGGTGGTCGATGCCGCTCAAGGTATTGAAGCTCAAACTTTGGCGAATTGTTATTTGGCTTTGGAAAACAATCTGGAAATCGTGGCGGTGCTCAACAAGATCGATCTACCTGCAGCAGACCCTGATCGCTATGCGCAGGAAATTGAAAACATCTTGGGCATTCCTGCTGAAGACATCTTGCGAATTTCTGCAAAGACAGGCGCTGGTGTTCCTGAGCTTTTAGATGCCATCATCGAGCGTGTTCCTGCGCCAGTGGGTGATGCGGATGCTCCTTTGCAAGCATTGATTTTTGATTCTCAATTTGATCAATACCGCGGCGTGGTCTCCAGTGTGCGCGTCATGCACGGCCAACTCAACACTGGAAGTCGCCTGCAATTCATTCAAGCTCGCGCTACACACGATGCGATTGAAATTGGCGCTCGTCAACCTGGCCCGCATCCACTTCCACAACTTGGACCTGGCGAGGTGGGCTATCTCATTGCAGGTATCAAAGATGTGGGCGAAGCACGAAGTGGTGAAACAGTCACCACTTTGGCCCATGGGGCTACCGAGGCTTTGCCGGGGTATCGCGATCCCAAAGCGATGGTGTTTTGTGGTTTGTATCCCATCGATGGTGATGATTTTGAAACCTTGCGCGAAAGCCTGGAGAAGTTAAAACTCAACGACGCATCCATTACTTATGAACCAGAATCCTCGGGTGCATTGGGGTTTGGTTTTCGCTGCGGTTTCCTCGGGTTGTTGCACATGGAAATTGTTAAAGAGCGCCTAGAGCGTGAGTTCAACTTGGCACTCATCGCAACGGCACCTTCTGTTGCGTACCGAGTCACCAAAACAGATGGGGAAGTGATGGTGGTGGAAAACCCAGCCGATCTTCCTCCCACACAAAACATCAACTTCATTGAAGAGCCGTTTTTTCGTGTGGGCATCATCACGCCCAAGGATTACACCGGCGCGTTGATGGATCTGTGTCAAACACGACGTGGCGAAATGGTGAAACTTGAATACCTCTCGCCAGAACGTGTGGAGTTGCACTACCTAATTCCGCTTGCTGAAGTAGTTGTGGATTTCTTTGATCAAATGAAGAGCCGTACCCAAGGGTATGCGAGTTTGGATTATGAACTAGATGGTTATCGTCCCAGCAATTTGGTACTGGTAGACATCTTGCTGAACGGTCAAGCAGCAGACGCTTTCAGCACCATCGTGCATCGCGACAAAGCATTCGATTACGGCCGACGCATGTGTGAAAAACTGCGGGAACTTATTCCACGACAAATGTTTGACGTACCCATTCAGGCAGCCATTGGCGGAAAAGTAATTGCACGTGAAACTGTGAAGGCAAAACGTAAAGACGTACTTGCCAAGTGTTACGGCGGTGACATCACCAGAAAACGCAAACTTCTCGAGAAGCAAAAAGAGGGTAAGAAGAAAATGAAAGCAATTGGTCGGGTTGAAGTTCCCGGCGATGTTTTCATTAGTGCTTTAAAGTTGGACGATTGATGACGTCTAGCCCAGTCGACAACGTACGTGGAGGAACATTTCGTTCCCTGCGACATCGCAATGTTCGTGTGTATTTTGCCGGACTGCTTATGTCCAATATCGGCACGTGGTTGCAGTTCACTGCTACATCAGTGCTGTTATACGACATCGACAAAAAGGCAACCGATGTCGGGTTGAACACCTTGTTTCAATTCCTGCCGATGTTGTTACTGGGTGCATGGGCGGGTGGTTTTGCAGATCGTCATGATCGACGCACTATTGCTGTGTACACCCAAGCAGCCCTTGGTATGCAAGCAGTGTTTCTCGCTGTCGCAGATTTCACTGGTAATGCAACACTTCCGGTGGTGTTTGCATCGTCGCTTGTGTTGGGCCTAGTGAATGCAATGGATAACCCTGCACGAAGAGGCTTAGTGACCGAGCTGGTTGAGCCCCATGAGATTTCAAATGCCATGTCGTTGAACACCACGGTGATGACGGGTTCGCGCATCTTTGGTCCTGCGTTGGCTGGTCTTCTCATCGGTCCATTAGGTACTGCTTGGCTCTTTGCACTCAACGCAGTGTCATTTATTGCAGTGCTGGCGTCGTTGTTTCTTATCACTCGTTCTGAGATGTTTCCTGTGCCGAGTACCCCTCGGTCTGCAAAGCCGGTAAGAGAGGCATTTGCATTTGTGAATTCGGATCCATTGTTGAAACGCACATTTATTGCCTTCACCATCGTGAGTACGTTCGCTTTCAACTACGGCGTTGTGTTGCCCAAATTGGTAGACACACGTTGGAACATGCAAGGTGCGTTTCCGTGGATGTTGACGGTGATCAGTATTGGAAGCATCGTGGGATCGTTGGCTACAGCGCGACTGCCACATGCCACAGGGCGTTGGTTCATGTTGGCAACGGCTGTGTGTGGAGTGTCTGCAATTGCATTGGCGTGGTCGCCCAACATTGTGGTGGCATTTTTTGTTGCTCTACCACTTGGCGCTGGCGGCACTGCATGTGTGGCGTCAATGAATGGACTCAGTCAACTTAAGACTCCGCCCGAGATGCGTGGGCGAATGTTGGCTCTTGTGGCTGTTGCTTTTCTTGGTTCCACTCCCATTGGTGGACCCATCACTGGGTGGGTCGCAGACTCGGTAGGTGTTGAGTGGGCGTTGGCATATGGTGGCATCGTGGCTTTGTTGTGCGTTCCGATGTTAAGGAAACTGTGATGGGTATCTCTGTGTGGTGGATTCGCCGCGACATTCGTCTCAGCGATAACAAAGCTTTGCAATCAGCGGCAGCAGCGGGCAAAGTTGTGCCGTTGTTTGTCTGGGACGACGTGTTGTTCGAAACTTCTGGCAGTTTTCGGCGTCAGTTCATGTGTCGTGCATTGAATGCGCTTGACGACTCCATGGATCGTGCGTTGATTTATCGCAATGGCCCTGTGGCCGAGGCAGTTGTCGAGTTTTGTCGTCTCGTGGGGGCCGACACCGTGCACATCACCGAAGACTTTGCGCCTTATGGACGCACACGTGATGCCGAAGTGGAAAAGGCTCTCGCAGATGATGGCCGTCGCTTGGTGCGCGCTGATACTCCTTATGTGATTGCACCAGGAACTGTGCGTAAAGATGACGGTACCCCCGTGAAGGTGTTCACACCTTTCTATAAGCGTTGGCTGACACATCAATGGTCATCGGCGTTGGACAACACAGTGGAGTTCGCCGATTTTCGGGATCTGTGCGTGGGTTCGCGGATAGATAGTGAATTGACGGCACTTACTGCACACCCCAGTGAAGACACTGCATGGGAACGTTTTGATGAGTGGTCACAACGTGCAATGGGTGACTACAAAGAAGCGCGAAACATCCCTGGCGTGGATGGCACATCAATGATGTCGCCCTATTTGAAATTCGGCATCGTTCACCCGCGTCAGCTCCTGCAGCGACTTGATGGATCTGCAGGGTCTGATGTGTTCCGATCAGAGATTGCTTGGCGGGAGTTCTATGCCGATGTGTTGTTTCATCAACCAGAGACCACATGGAAGAATCTCCAGCCAAAGATGGATGCATTGCCTGTGGACTCGGGCGCACGTGCAGAAGAACGATTCGCACAATTTTGTGCAGGCCGCACTGGTTTCCCGATCGTTGATGCGGGTATTCGTCAACTTCTGGCCACTGGATGGATGCACAATCGTGTGCGCATGATTGTGGCGAGTTTTCTGGTCAAGGATTTGCACTTGCCATGGCAATGGGGTGCGAAGTTTTTCATGGAACATCTCATTGACGGCGATGTGGCGTCGAATACACATGGTTGGCAATGGACCGCTGGCACCGGCACCGATGCTTCACCGTTCTTTCGGGTCTTTAATCCGATGGGACAGAGCGAAAAATTTGATCCCAAGGGTGAATATTTGCGTACGTGGGTCCCAGAGATTGCTGCTCTAGATAATGCGAGTATTCATGCCCCTTGGACATTGGGCTTGCTTGCCCCGGCGGACTATCCAGCTCCCATGGTGGACCATGCCATAGAACGAGAAGAAGCGTTGACACGTTATAAAGCGGTCAGCGGTAAGTAAAATTTGATGCGCCATGTTGGATGAACGTAAAACCGCAATTCTTCGTGCCGTCGTGCAGGAGTATGTCGCCACTGGTCAACCAGTGGGTTCCACCCATATCGCAACGCTTCCGTCGGTCAAAGTGTCCTCGGCGACAGTGCGCAATGAAATGGCCATGTTGGAACAAGAGGGCTACCTGGCCCAACCCCATACTTCTGCGGGACGTATCCCTACAGACAAGGGCTATCGGCACTTCGTAGATTCCATCTCTCCTGAAGGCAATCTTGCGGGTGAACAACTTTCCCAAGTGGGTGATTTTTTTCAAGCAGCCCATGGCCGTTTGGAGGACTTGTTGCGTCACACCACCACATTGTTGGCCAATATCACTAAGCACACAGCGGTGATCGTGGGCCCAGAAGTAGAAAACACCACGGTACGTGCCATTCACATCAGCCGAGTCACTGCGCGGACTGCAACTGTTGTGGTGGTGTTATCGAATCACGGAGTAGAAAATGAAACCATCAGTGTGTCCGATGGGGTCACCGATGAACATTTTGCTTTAGCAGTACAACATCTTTCTCGTATGTTGACCGATCGCTCATTGGCAGATGTGGACACTGTTCCTTCTACTAACGACGCACATGTCGATTCAGTGTGTTTTGCCACCATCAATGCGTTGTCAAAGCATCGAAAAGATAAACCAGTGTTTGTGGGGGGAGCGGCATCGTTAGCCAATGCTTTTGATGCGGTGGACGTTGTACGTGATGTGCTCACCACTATTGAGCAACAGTTTGTAGTCGTCACACTTTTGCAAGACCTACTTGATCGTGGCTTATCGGTATCTATCGGTGCAGAACATGGCATTGAACAACTTTCGGCGTGTTCAGTCATCGTGGCGCCTGTCATCGCCGATGGCGAGACCATTGGGTCGGTCGGCGTGCTTGGTCCCACGCGAATGAACTATCCACAAGCACTGAACACCGTAGAAGTGGTCTCTAGTCAGTTGGGTCGACATATTGCAGAAGGTGCATCGTGAGTACGGATTTCTACGCACTCATTGGTGTTCCACAAAATGCATCGGCCGATGATATTAAGCGTGCGTATCGCAAACGCGCCCGTGAACTACACCCCGATGCCAACCCCGATAATCCAGAGGCAGAGGAAAAATTCAAGGAAGTCAGTCGCGCCTATGAAGTGTTGTCAGACCCTGACACACGTGCCCGATACGACCGTTTTGGTGAAGCAGGAATTTCTGGTGGCGGTGGCGGTGGCTCTGATCCATTTGGTGGTGGCGGCTTCGGCGACATTTTTGAAGCGTTCTTTGGTGGCGGTGGATTTGGCGGTCAACGTCAACAAGCCGGTCCGCCTCGCGGACAAGATCTCGAGGTAACGGCGCGCATCACATTGGACGACGTACTCAACGGGGCTCAGGTCACTGTGCAGGTCAATACTGCTATCTCATGTGATCCATGTAGTGGGTCGGGCGCAGGGGCTGGAACCAAGCCTGTGCAATGTTCAGAATGCGGTGGCATTGGTCAAGTGCGGCGTGTGCGACAAAGCATGTTGGGCCAAATGGTGACCACTGGTCCATGTGGCCGTTGTGGAGGAATGGGACAAGTCATCGTGACGCCATGTTCGGTGTGTTCTGGTGATGGGCGTGTGATGTCGAAAGAGTCCTACACCGTTGATGTGCCCGCCGGCATTCGCTCTGGGCAAACATTGCGACTTTCCGACAGAGGTGCAGTGGGTCCACGTGGTGGTCCTGCAGGTGATTTGTATGTACATGTTGCTGTTGCGGTACATCCCGAGTTTGAACGCGTGGAAGATGACCTGGTGTACACCTTGTCGTTGTCGATCTCTCAAGTAGCACTCGGTGTGCACACGGTGTTGCAAGCCCTCGATGGCGAACTTGACCTTGTGGTGCCTGCAGGGACACAGCATGGGAAACAATTCGTTGCACGTGGTCGGGGAGTTCCGCATCTTCAAGGCAGAGGTCGCGGCAATCTCATTGTGCGTGTTGCAGTGGTGATACCTACGTCGTTATCTCAAGAACAAGAGCAACTACTTCGTCAACTTGCGCAAGTTTCTGGTGATGAGATTGCGCCACCAGATAAGAGTTTGTTTTCCAAAATCAAATCGGCATTTACGTGATTGAAGACCTTCGCCGTTCATCTGCGCATGTCTTTGTTGAAGACCTCGTTGCACCTGTACTGGGCGAAGACGATTTTCATCATTTGGATCGCGTAATGCGATTGCGCCGTGGCGAGATAGTTACCTGTTCTGATGGTGTGGGTAACTGGATCACCACTACGTGGGATACAGGAGTACATCGTGTGGGCGAGATCAATAGTGCCCCACCGCGTGAAGGCGTGCTCACTGTGGCTATTGCTCCGGTGAAAGGTGATCGCACCGAGTGGGTGATTGAGAAACTGGTGGAATTAGGTATTGACCGCATTGTGGTCTTGGCGCCTACTGATCATTCAGTAGTGAAATGGTCACAAGAGAAAACCTCTCAAGTCCTCGAGCGGTACAGGCGGATTGGGCGAGCTGCCGCAATGCAATCTCGGCAACTCTTTCTTCCAGAAATTCTTGGCCCCGTCGCACTAGAGGCGATTGCCCAAGGGTCACATGGGCAAGTGATTGCCTATGCCGAGCCTGGGGGCAAGAGCCCCATAGGGGAAGTGACCACACTGGTGGTGGGGCCTGAAGGCGGATTTAGTGCTGCTGAAGTTAGCGACGCACCTGCCACAGTGGATCTAGGTGGGTCAATATTGCGCGCTGACACCGCAGCAATTGTGGGCGCCACCTTGATGGTCGCACACCACAGGCGTTGAATAGACCACACTGGGTGGTGACATGAGTGCATTTTCTGACGACGATCTTCTTCACGATTCTCCTTTCACGCGTCTTGTAGGAGACCGCTTACGGCGCATCCGGCAACAAAAGAAACTGTCCTTGTCTGAAGTGGAAGCCACGAGCAACAGCGAATTCAAAGCATCCGTTCTTGGCGCTTACGAACGAGGTGAAAGAGCTATCTCGGTGCCTCGTCTTGAACGCCTTGCACGTTTTTATGGAGTCAGCATCGATCAGTTGTTGCCGCGCGAAAGTTCTAGTGCTGCAGAATCTGGCGGATCAGAGGGAACAACAAAGAAACTGCGCATTGACGTTGCCAAGTTGTCCTCGATGAATGGTGCCCAGTTTGAAATGTTGGAACGTTTCCTTCGCATGATTCAAGTACAACGGCAAGATTTCAACGGCAAAGTCATCACAGTGCGTGGTCATGACACTCGTGCGATTGCAGTGATGTTGGATGTTCCTGTCGATGCAGTGGGTGACAAACTGGCCGAGCTAGGTCTACTTTTCGTTCCGCCGGCGGCATAATTTTCTTATGAGTGAATTTGGGGTGTATGTACACATCCCGTTTTGTCGGCATCGATGTGATTACTGCGCATTTGCCACATGGACCGATAAAGACGATCTGATTGTTGATTACGTCGATGCGGTGTGTACCGATATCGCACGTGCACATGCACACGGCTTGTCGCAAGTGGATACCGTGTTTTTCGGTGGGGGAACCCCCACACGAATTGCGCCACACAATATTTCTGACATAGTGCGTGCGCTTCCATTGTCAGAAAATCCTGAGGTCACTGTTGAGTGCAATCCTGATGACGTCACCCCAGAGATGATGGAGATCTTTGCTGCTGGCGGTGTGAACCGTGTGAGTTTTGGTGTTCAGTCGATGGTGCCGCGCGTATTGGACATTCTTGGACGTACTCATCATCCAGACAATGTGAGAACTGCCGTTGACGCAGCGCGCCGCGCCGGAATTTCTTCCATCAATGTGGACCTCATATACGGAGTAGCAGGGGAGACCGTCGATGAGTGGCGCACCACTGTGGAAGAAGCCATTGCCTTGGGTGTCACACATATTTCTGCATATGGACTCACCGTTGAGGCGGGAACACCATTGGCTCTCGACCCTGCTCGTTATCCCGATGATGATGACCAAGCAGATAAATACATACTCACTGATCAATTGTTGACATCTGCGGGATTCGAGAACTACGAAATATCTAATTGGTCCCAGCCTGGTCATCAGTGTCGTCATAACAAGGTGTATTGGTCTCAAGGTGATTACCAAGGTTTTGGGTGTGCTGCACATTCTCATGCGAGTGGTCGCAGATGGTGGAATGTACGTACACCGGAGCGATACATCACGTGTGTGCGCAACGGTGAATCAGTTGAAGCAGCCGATGAAGTGCTCGATGATGAGACTCGTGCACGTGAGGCGCTTGAACTTGCATTACGTACTGCAGATGGAGTGCCCATTGGTGTTCTTGATGAGAAAGAACTTGAAGGGCTTATAGAGCGTCGTGGACAACGGTTGGTCCTTACCCAGCAGGGCCGGTTGTTGGCCAACGAAGTGATTCTGCGACTACGACCCCGATAGAGTGTGGGAGTCCGATTTACGGGCGCGTAGCTCAGTTGGTTAGAGCGCTACCTTGACATGGTAGAGGTCCCGGGTTCGAGTCCCGTCGTGCCCACCATTTGTAACTTCCGTTTCTCTTCACCTCCTAGGTAGTGTTCTTTTATGCCTAAAAGTGGAGAAAAACTTCCTAAGAGTGAATCCACTCGTTTGAAGCTTCTCGATTGTGCTGTGGCTGAAATTCTTGAAGTTGGCCCCGACAACTTGGGTTTTACATCCGTCGCACGACGTGCAGATAAGTCCACGGGTGCTTTGTATGCACGGTACGAAAACGTGGATGAGCTTCTACTTGAAGTGTGGCTGCATCGTGGGCTACCTGCACTACGGCGACTCATTGTAGAGATGCAGGAGTCCCTCGTCACCAGCACTGGCAAATCTGCCCGTCGTCGTATCGCTGACATGCTGGCGGGACCCGATCCAGAGTTGTGTTTGATTTCTAAAATGCTGGTGATTGCCCGTCGCAATGAAGCCGTGGGTGAATTCGTGATTCCTTCCACCATTGACGCAGTGAATAAAGCAATGGAAAAAACTCCTGCATTTGATTTCTATTTGGCTCAGGTCTTGGGGATTTCCCTCGGGGTGCAAGGCACGGGATTTGTGGGTCTCGATTGGTTTTCGCCGATCTCTGTTGTTGCATCTGCAACGCGTGACGCAACAGAGTTGCACCCACTAGTTAATTCGATGCCTGCAATTCCAGAAGTTTCTGGACTTGATGAAGGTTTAGACGATCTCGATCTCCGCTTGTTTGGTGCAGTTTCTCGAGTGATCTCACGCGTGGGAATTGATCATGCAACAATTTCTCGTATTGCGCGTCATGCCGACATCAATCCCGCATCTATCTACATGAAATACGACGATAAAAGCGCGCTTTTGGCTGCCTGCGTCACTCATGTGATGAATGCGACCTTTACTCAAAACAAGAAAATGATTGAGTACTACGTATCTTTATCCAACGAGAGTTCAATAGATAGCGTTGTTAATTCTGCGGTTGTCATGTTTCGAGGAAACCAATCAACAGAACATAATGAAGTGCGCTTGTTGCGGTTAGAGACGTTGTTTAGTGCCGGGCACAATGAGGAGTTGAGAACAATTATTCGGAGTGCGTTTCATAAGATCTTGCTTGAAGATCAAAAAAGTATGGGACTTTCAGACAGTGTTGGCTTAATCGACGATATTTTGCCCGTCATAGTGTTCAGCCGTTTTTCGTTTTTCGGCCATGCCCTTCTCAAAGATTTTGATTTCACTTCAGCTGATCATCCACATGTGATGTCCTATGTGCGACAAGTGAATCAGCGACTAACGTTTGCGGCCTTAGATAATCCATCAATTAAATAGTCACAGCAGGTCGGAAAGAGTTTCATGGCAATCATTCTTGCGTTGTGCGCCGCCAGCGTTTTTGGTGTCGCTGACTATTGCGGCGGTCGTGCTGCAAGATCAGTGTCGCCCATGGTGGTCACCGTTCTTGGTCAGTCGGCAGGTTTCATAGTTCTTCTGGCAGCAGCACTGCTCGTGGGATCAGACTTACCTCCCTTGAGTGACTGGCTGTGGGGTGGCATCGCCGGAATAGCAGGCGCGAGCGGTTTGCTGGCCTTCTACCGGGCCATGGGAAGTGGTTTTATGACAGTGGTTGCGCCTATTTCTGCGGTGACGTCCACGGCATTACCTGTGGTGTTTGGTCTGTCCACTGGTGAGCGACCAGGCGTGCTGGCATTGCTGGGAATCCCCATCGCTCTTGTAGCGGTGGCATTGATCAGCGATGTACTGGGGCCGAACCACAGGCGGGCTCCACGCAAGATTTTGGTATTTGCACTTGTGTCGGGAATGGCATTTGGAACTGTGTATGTGATCCTTGGTAACACCAATGATGATGGGGGATTGTGGCCAGTAGTTGCGATGAGGATGGCATCAATTCCGTTTATGACGATAGTGATGTTGTCTGCGCGCCGCCGGCCAAGTGAAGCCAAAGGGAGCCTTCCCATTGTGTTTGCATCGGGGATTCTCGACAGCACCGCCAATGCTCTCTATCTGCTTGCAGCCCGTGAGGGACTTGTGTCCATCGTGGCCACTATCAACTCGTTTTATCCAGCAAGCACATTGATGCTGGCTACGAAACTTGACCGCGAACGCATTCATCGTCCCCAAGTAGTGGGTTTAGTGATTGCAGCAATGGCATTGCTGCTGATTTCATTGTCGTAAAGATTTATCGCTCGCCGAGAGCGGCTTTCACAACACTTTCAGATTCGCGTATAGCGCTTTTGAAGATTCCCTTAGACATCAATGACGATTCTTGTTTGCGGCGCATCTCGTAGATTTCTGCACGTGCTGTATGGATGTCGGGATCATCGGGCGCTGCCCACCCGGCAAAATCTACAAGGTGGCATGCAAGACGAAGTTCTCCCGCATCGGCAAGATCTTTTGCACGACTAATGAGCACTTCGGCACCACCAGCAAGAGTGGCAACTTCGTGTGCAAGTTGTGCATCAGGTGCCGGTTTAAGACGCGATGGAGCGCCATCCCACCAACCGCCAAATTGACGCCAAATGTTACGCACTACGAATTCGGGTTCGTCATACAGCGGACGTAAGTAAGGCTTTCCAAGTGTTGCCTCGGGCACTCGAACTGCATGCACGATGGTGTCAAGCGTTTCGCCTGCGTTCATCATCTCCACCACGTTTTTCACTAGGTATTCAAGTGCGCCTGCAATTTCGTCGAGGACACGCGCAATGCGCTCCTTGCCTGCGATGGGGAGACCATGTGCAGGCAAGAGAAGTTCTGGCTCCTTTGCGCTGATTGCGCGCAGTGCGTGTGCCCACTCCAATGGCCAACGTTGCACTTTTTGTGGATTTCCTGCGTTGGGAAAATTCCAAATCACAAAGTCGCCAGTAGCGACCCATTTTTGATCGGGAAACCAAGACCATAAATGATCATCTGTTTCTCCGCGCCCGTGATGAAATTCCACCGTGGTATCACCGAACTTCATTGAGGCAAATTTGTCGACAACATCTGTTGTGTCCAAAGTGTCATCGGGAATGAAACGAGTAGGTCGTGCGCCACCTGCGGCGGGACGTAAATCATTCATGATTCCATCGAGGTCGCCGCGGATTCCGCCAAACTGACGAGCGTTGATGAGGCGATTCCAACTATCTGTGTAGCGATAGCGATCAAAACGGCGCTGTACGTTCTTATGCCCGATGACGCGAGGCGCATTGTGACCAAGCGCTGCAGAGTTTGCGGCAAATGCAGCGCTGCCGCCGACATGGTCGGCGTGGCCGTGTGTGTAGACGAGTGCTGAAAATGGCGAGGAACTCCACGTGCGGATGGAATCCACTACTTGTTGTCCGGTGTTGTAATGGCTGGTATCAAAACACACCAACCCGTCACCTGAATCCCACGTCACAACGTGACTAAAAGATTCCACCATCGCAAGACCTGGTGCTATCTCGGAAAGTTCACCCGTGGTGCGGTTAACCGGTTGGTCCGCACGACCTGAATCCACAATCTGCGTGCTTAAGCCAATGAGATCGGCCATAGGTGCCTCCTTGAAGTTGTGACGATGTTAAGTGGGTAGTTAGCCCTTAGCGAGACCAAGTACCCGTTCGCCCAAGATGTTACGCATCACATTAGATGTGCCACCCATGATGGTGTACCCAGGGCTATAGGTCATTCCTTGAATCATGTCATCCCACAAAGTTCCCTCGGCGCCAAGTGCGCGAAACACAAACTCATCAACTTTTTGTTGATGTTCTGTGCAGAAGCATTTTGTGGCTGCAGAAAATCCTGTAGGTGCTTGGCGAAGCACTTCGCGAATCACCAAGATGCGCCCAATGCGGTAACCCATCTCTAATGAAGCAATCTCTTGACGCACCAGCGGGTGAGTGGTGTCTACCTTTGACATTGCATATTGAAATTGTGCATAGTTGGACACCAGGCGATCAATACCGCCTCGCTCGTGTTCTAACTGGCGCATTGTCTGAGCAAATGCACCGCCTTGCTGACCCACAAGATTGCCCTTGGGTACTCGCACATCTGTGTAGAACACTTCACAGAAATGACGGTTCGTTGTCATGTCGGTGATAGGGCGTACTTCGATACCAGGAGTATTCATCGGCACGATGATCTCGCTGATGCCTGCATGAGGTGGACCGTCATTGCTGGTGCGACAAATGAGATAGCAATAGTCCGCTTCAGCTCCGAAACTTGTCCAAATTTTTTGACCGTTGATAACCCATTCATCGCCGTCATCTTCGGCAAATGTCTTGAGCGAAGCAAGGTCGCTTCCAGAGTTGGGTTCGCTCATTCCAATGCACCAGGTGGTTTCTCCCGCAAGAATGCCGGGGAGAAACTGTGCACGTTGTTCTTCCGTGCCGTACTGAATGAGTGCTGGACCCATCTGGCGATCTCCGAACCAACTTGCCGCAATCGGTGCGCCTGCTTTAATCATTTCTTCGCCAACAATGAGTCGATCAATGGCCGGACGTCCGCCGCCCCCAAACTCTTTGGGCCACACCATGCCAATCCAGCCACGCTGTGCAAGCTCGCGAGAAAACTCCTTGGAATAACCATTCATCCACGTAACGTTGTGGCGTCCATAGCGACGAACACCGTCAGCTGCGACTTCGGCTGCCTCTCGGCGCAGTTCAATCTGTTCTGGGGTCCATGCAAAATCCATTACTCCGAATGGTACGGCGCGCGATTGGCTCGCACGCTATTGTGTACAAGTGTCATACAAGTGACATTCGGCTAGCCCTAGGTGGTAGTCGCAGTTGAAAGGTGTTCTCATGGCCAAGATCAAAGTGGACAATCCCGTTGTCGAACTCGATGGTGACGAAATGACTCGCATCATCTGGCAGTTCATCAAAGATCGCCTGATTTTGCCGTACCTCGATGTGAACCTTGAGTACTACGACCTAGGTATTGAGCACCGTGATGCCACCGACGACCAAGTCACTATTGATGCAGCACACGCCATCTTGAAACACGGGGTGGGTGTCAAGTGCGCAACCATTACTCCCGATGAGGCTCGAGTCGAAGAGTTTGGACTCAAAAAGATGTGGAAGTCGCCCAACGGAACAATCCGCAACATCTTGGGTGGTGTGGTATTTCGCGAGCCAATTATCTGTAGCAACATTCCACGTTTAGTTCCAGGCTGGACCAAGCCCATCATCATTGGTCGTCATGCTCATGGTGATCAGTACAAGGCAACCGACTTCAAAGTTCCTGGAGCTGGTTCAGTCACCATGACGTTCACGCCAGAAGATGGCAGTGCACCCATGGAATTCCAGGTGGCACAGTATGGAGCCGACGGTGGCGTGGCAATGGGTATGTACAACTTTAACGACAGTATTCGCGACTTCGCCCGTGCGTCTTTTCGATACGGACTTGCGCGTAACTACCCGGTCTACATGAGCACGAAGAACACCATCCTCAAGGCCTACGACGGTCAGTTCAAAGATTTGTTCGAAGAAATCTTTAACGCTGAGTTCAAGGCTGATTACGACAAGGCAGGTCTCACCTATGAACACCGCCTCATTGATGACATGGTCGCCTCTGCAATGAAGTGGGAAGGCGGTTATGTCTGGGCATGTAAGAACTATGACGGTGACGTGCAGTCCGACACTGTCGCGCAAGGATTTGGCTCGCTTGGTCTGATGACCTCAGTGTTGATGACACCAGATGGTAAGACCGTGGAAGCAGAAGCTGCACACGGCACTGTGACGCGTCACTATCGCGAGCATCAAAAAGGCAACAAGACCTCTACTAACCCCATTGCATCTGTGTATGCATGGTCAGGTGGCTTGAAGCATCGTGGCAAGTTGGACAACAACCCAGCATTGAGCAAGTTTGCCGAAGATCTTGAAGCAGTGTGTGTGGAAAGTGTTGAAGCTGGAGAAATGACAAAGGACTTGTCGCTCCTCATCTCGAAAGAGCAGCCATGGTTGACCACTGAGGAATACCTTGAAGCACTTGACCGTCGTCTTCAAGCAAAGATGGCATAAGTAATGAAGGCCGTCGTTCTCCGCGAGCACGGTGGGCCTGAAGTTCTTCAGATCGAGGATGTCCCTTCGCCGACTTTTGGTGCAGAGGACATCCTCGTTTCCGTTGCAGCAACGGCTCTCAATCGTGCAGACCTATTGCAACGCATGGGGTTCTATCCGAATCCTTTCCCTCAAGGCCCGGAGATTCCTGGTCTTGAGTTCGCAGGCACTGTCAAGGCAGTGGGTGAGCGTGTCACAACCTGGAAAGTTGGCGACAAAGTGATGGGCATCGTGAGTGGCGGTGCGTATGCAGAAGAACTTGTTCTTCATGAGCGTCAGGCGATGGCTGTGCCGTCGGGTACGTCGTTGAATGATGCTGCTGCGATTCCAGAGGTGTTTATCACTGCATGGGATGCACTAGTGGTCCAAGGGGGACTCACATCAGGAAGATGGGCAATGGTGCATGCCGGTGCATCGGGAGTAGGCACTGCCGCGATTCAAATATGCACTGCAATTGGTGCACGCATCATTGTGACCTGCTCATCCGGCAAGGTGCAGTCGTGCAAAAACCTTGGCGCACATGTCGTTGTTGATTACACAACGCAAGACTTTGTGGAAGAAGTACAACGCGCGACCAATGGTGCTGGCGTAGATGTGATTCTCGATGTCATCGGTGGTGACTATGTTGAACGCAATATTGCATCTCTGGCTGTAAAAGGACACATCATCCAAGTGGGTGTTATGGCGGGAAAGCCAGTTCCATTCAATGTGGGTCTGTTGCTGGGTAAGCGCGCATCAATTACCGGAACTGTGTT
The DNA here is from genome assembly GCA_044239355.1 of Ilumatobacteraceae bacterium. Taxonomy (GTDB): domain Bacteria; phylum Actinomycetota; class Acidimicrobiia; order Acidimicrobiales; family Ilumatobacteraceae; genus UBA2093. The sequence goes on along the minus strand of JBIIBO010000007.1, from coordinate 43,089 downwards.
GCGCGCGCGATCACTCGAGGAAAAGATTGCAATCACTCAACGGTTTATTGCAGAGATGTTGCCATTGTTTGATACTGAGGCAATGACGCCTGTCATCGATTCACGATATGCATTTAGTGAGATCGCACAAGCCCACGCATATATGGCATCAAATGCCAATGTGGGCAAAATTGTGATTGATATTGCCCAGTAGGGCAACTAGCGCTTTGCTACGGGAATGTAGTTGCGCTCGTCTGCACCGGTGTACCACTGACGAGGACGGCTGATCTTTTGATCTTTGTCGTTAAGAAGTTCCTGCATATGTGCAAGCCAGCCCACGGTGCGGGGGATTGCAAACAATACGGTGAACATGTCAACGGGGAATCCCAGGGCTTGATAAATCAGGCCAGAGTAGAAGTCCACATTGGGGTACAGCTTGCGTGACACGAAGTATTCATCGTTGAGCGCAACTTTTTCTAGTTCGAGCGCGATGTTCAACAATGGGTTCATGCCTGTGACTTCAAAAACTTCATAAGCAGTCTTTTTGATCAATGTTGCACGGGGATCGAAGTTCTTATACACGCGATGGCCAAAGCCCATGAGGCGACCTTCGCCGGCCTTGACGCTTTCAATGAATGCAGGAACATTCTTGACGTCACCAATTTCAGCAAGCATGCGCACGACTGCTTCGTTGGCTCCACCATGAAGTGGGCCATAGAGCGCAGAAGCTGCAGCAGCAGTACAGGTGTAGGGATCAGAGTTTGCAGAACTCACTACACGCATTGTGGTGGTGCCGCAGTTTTGCTCGTGATCAGCATGGAGAATGAACAACACGTCCATTGCGCGAGCAAGAACGGGATCTACTGAATAGTCCTCGCCGATGCGGAACATCATGTTCAAAAAATTCTCGCCATACGAGAGCGAATTATTAGGTGACACGAAAGGCAATCCCTGGCTGAAGCGATAACACATCGCAGCAATTGTGGGAACCTTTGCAACAAGACGCAGCACTTGCTTGTCGAATGAGTCCTTGTTGAAAATATCCTTCGCGTCATCGTAGAAAGTTCCCAGCGCAGCAGTTGCCGAGACAAACATTCCCATGGGGTGAGCGTCGTAGTGGAAACCATCAACAAAGCGCTTGCGCATGTTTTCATGAATCATGGTGTGGTGGCATACGCCGTATTCCCAGGCAGCCATCTCATCTTTAGTAGGCAGTTCGCCATTCAGTAATAGATATGCCACTTCTAGGAAAGTGGAGTTTTCCGCGAGTTGTTCAATGGGGTATCCGCGATAACGCAAGATTCCAGCATCACCGTCGAGATAGGTGATTGATGATGCACATGAGGCTGTTGACAAAAACGCTGGGTCGTACATAAACAAACTTGGATCAAGTTCGCGTAATGCTGCGGAAGAAAAAACACCGCCCGTGATGGGCACCGTGACTTTCTTTCCCGTTCTGTCGTCGATGATGGTGATGGTGTCAGCCATATGGGATCTCCTTGACTGCTGACCGGATATTCCGACGGGAGCTTTTTTCCCCCACTGGACAGGCTAGACGAGCGAGGTATCAGTTACCCATTTCCAGGGTTCATGAGCCCTATAGGGGGGTGTTGTCGTGCTTGCGTGAGACCAAATTTTCGCGTTTGTCCACCAGCATGTGCAGAGATGCACAAATTTCTTTACGTGTATCTTCAGGAGTTACCACTGCATCTATGTAGCCCCGTTCAGCAGCGATATAGGGATTAAGAAGTCGTTGTGTGTAATCGGCTTCAAAAGCGGTGCGTTCCTCTGGTGTGGCGCGTCGTTGAAGAATCGCAGCCGCCTGACCTGCCCCCATGACGGCAAGCTCTGCCCATGGCCACGCCAAGCAAAGATCATTACCCATTTTCTTGGAGTCCATCACGATGTAGGCGCCTCCATAGGATTTGCGGATGATGACGCAAATTCGCGGAACGGTGGCGCGAGCGTAGGCAAATACCAATTGTGCGCCATGGCGAATCATGCCTCGCCACTCAAGATCTTTGCCGGGGTAGAAGCCCGGAGTGTCGACCAATGTAAGTATCGGAATATTGAATGCATCGCAGAATGCAACAAAGCGCGCGGCTTTTTGTGAGGCAGGTATGTCGAGTGTGCCCGCCAAGTTCATTGGCTGATTGGCCACGATGCCGATGCTGTGGCCACCCATGTGGGCAAACACGGTGACAAGATTTCCTGCCCACCCAGGCTTGAGTTCTAAGTACGCACCATCATCGACTAGCGCTGCAATGATTTTGCGCATGTCGTAACTGCCCGTAGATGATTCTGGTACTACGTGACCGGCTTCTTGTGTGGGGCGATCATCGGCATCATCAGTCTCAAGATTGTGTGGAACACAGTTCACATTGTCGGGCAAGTACTCCAACAAATCTTCGATCCATGCAACTGCACCATCAAGATCATCCACCACTGTTGATGCCACGCCACTATTGCGCGCCTGTACAGAAGCACCACCTAGTTCTTCGGCTGTCATTGTGATGCCAGTGAATTCAGCAACCATGGTGGGGCCACTAACAAACGCATACGAGTCTTGAGTCATGACGACAAAGTCGGACAAACCAATTAGCAACGCGGGACCAGACACAGCAGGACCAGTAACCACACTGATGGTGGGAATCACTCCTGAGCAATCCGATAAAGCCTTGGCTGCTTTGCCCCATCCGTGAAGTGCCGAGATGCCTTCCAAAATGTCTGCACCCGAAGATTCAATTTGCAGCACTAACGGCAGTAATTTTGTGCGTGCAGTCACTGCTGCAGTAGCAATCACATGCGATGCGCTTGCCGAAAGAGCTCCTTTATGAATTTCTCCAGTGATGGCAAGCCAGACAACTTCGCGACCCTGAGAGAGGCGAACAACTTGTGCCGTAGCTGCTCCTGGAACGCTGTGTTGTAACTCAACGACGATGTCGTAGTGCGAAGTATTCGTCTGAGCCACGTCTCAACAGTAGACCCTGGCCTTTGCCTAGGACTCTCTGGCGCTTTTTGGCAGTGGTTTAATACCGATTTGCAAAGTAATTCCTGGCTGACGGGGCGCATGACGGCGAGCAACTTCAAATGCTCTGTCGCGCACAGCCAATGTGGCGCGGTTCGGTCGAGGGCGATCTCTTTGAACCCATCCCACCACTCGGCGAGGTAAATCGGGAACACTGATGCGCACAAAATCTCCTTTGAGCCAACCTGGTACGGCGCTTGCAGGAACAATGGCCGCACCGAATCCTTCAAAGACGAGGGAAGCCATGAGTCGCACACCATCAATCTCGGCTTGTGATTGCAAGGTAACGCCTTTGTTGGCAGCTGCGCGATCCACGATGCGTCGCTGGGCCGTACCTCGGGGTGCAAGAAGAATGGGGTGATGGGCGAGTTCTTCTAGTGAGATGCTTTCGTGTTGGGCAAGTACATGGCGAGTGGGAGCTACAAGAAACAGTTCTTCAGCGAACATCTCACGTGTATCAAGATTTGCATCCATCACGGGCAAGTGCACGAGAGCTGCATCAATTTCGCCACTGATAAGTCGCGGCATAAGAGAACTTGTTGCACCTTCCACAATTGTGGTTTTCACCCCAGGATGATGTCGGGTGAGTGAATTGAGTAGCGGGGGCATCAACCAGCGTGCTGTTGTTCCAAGAACACCAATGCGACATTCACCAGTAGCGCTATCGCCCAGTGAGTGAATGTCGGCATCAATGTCTTCAACCTCGTGCAAGATTCGACGAGCACGTGCCACAACAATTTCGCCCTCTTCGGTGAGTCGACCACTGGAGCGTTCAATCAATGTGGATCCCAATTCGGTCTCAAGACGAGCGATATGGGCCGAGACATTGGATTGAGCCGTGGCTAGGGCTTTGGCGGCGCCAGAGAAAGACCCGTGTTCAGAGATGGCTACCAAAATCTGCAGTTGTTTGAGTTCCATCTGACCCCCCAGATATCTATCTCTAAAAACGATAGCAACTATCGCATCGTTCGCCTTGAGTGTTCACGCATTCACGTGCATAATTTCACTTATAGAAATCGCGCTGGCAATGCCCCCATTGGCCAGCCGAAAGAACCCAACAGATAGTCCCCCCACTATCGGGTTTAGGTAGAGAAGCCCCGCACCCCCTGCGGGGCTTCTCCCATTACTGGGTTCTTGAGCATTGGTTTTCCTCGGTGTAACGGGGGCATAAGGTACCCCCGTGAGCCAAGGTGCATTTTTCGATCTCGACAGAACGATTTTGTCGGGGGCATCTGCGCTTGTGGTGAGCAAGGTGTTGCGCGAGACCGGCGTAGTAAATCGCTCGCTGCCAGGCGAGACATTGCTGTATCAAATTTTTGAAACATTCGGTGAGAACTTGCCGTCCATGGTGTTGGGCCGGCAAGCAGTTCTTGCCATGCGAGGTCAATCACAGTCCGAAGTACAGACAGCTGCAGAAAAAGCAGTTCCTGAATTAATGGATCTGTTGCAACCTTTTGTGCGTCAAGTGATTGATGATCATCGTGCACATGGGCGACGAGTGGTACTTGCAACCACAACTCCACGAGATCTCATCGCCCCTTTCGCGCGCGAAGTGGGCTTTGATGATGTGATTGCCACAACCTATGAAGTTGATAGCACGGGTCGCTACACCGGTGAACTGGTGGGATCGTATGTGTGGTCAAAAGGAAAGAAAGACGCTGTTGCTCAATGGTGTCGCGACAACAATGTTGACGTTGCCCAGTCCTATGCCTATAGCGACAGTGTTTTTGATGAACCTTTGTTATCTATGGTGGGATTTCCTCATTGTGTGAACCCTGATTGGCGATTGCGCCTCATGGCTGTAGCACGGCGTTGGCCAGTGATGCATTTTGATGTTCCAGTTGGTGTTGCAAAAATTCCTGTGATTGGTCTTGAAGCGCAGCAAGCCCTCATGAAATTTGCTCGCCCAGAAGTTTTTCCTTATGCGAAGTTTTCTATTTCCGGCACAGAAAACATTCCGTCAAATAGCGCAGCGATTTTGTGTGGCAACCACCGTAGCTATTTCGACATTGCAGCCATTTCGCTCGCCGTGGCAAAAACTGGTCGGGCAGTTCGGTTCCTCGGTAAGAAGGAAGTCTTTGATGCGCCCATCATTGGTCCACTTGCTACTGCACTAGGTGGTATTCGAGTGGAAAGAGGAACAGGAAGTGATGAGCCTTTGCGCGCAGCGAGCCAATCTCTTTTGGCCGGAGATCTTGTGGCCATCATGCCTCAGGGCACCATTCCGCGTGGGCCGGCTTTTTTTGATCCAGTGCTAAAAGGACGATGGGGTGCTGCACGTTTAGCTGATGAAACTCGAGCACCTGTTATTCCTGTGGGTATTTGGGGCACAGAAAATGTGTGGCCACGTAATGCAAAACTTCCCAACATCACCAATGTGACCTCGCCTCCACAAGTGATTGTGCGTGTAGGTGAACCGGTGATATTGAACTATGTCGATCCCGATGAAGACACGCAAATCATCATGGATGCAATTGCAGCATTGTTGCCAGAAGAAGCACAGGTGCATCGTGAACCCACCGCTGATGAACTCAGGCGTAGTTATCCGTCGAATTATTCAGGAGACCCGGACACCGAAGAAATTCGACGACCAGGCACTGACTAGATCTGTTTTGTGTTGTGTCACTGTGAGGTGACACGGACGCCTACTTTGACTTGGCTACTTTTTCGCGCACGATGTTGAGTGCAGATCCTGCCTTGAACCATTCGATTTGTTCAGGACTAAAGGTGTGCTTTGCTTCGAAGTCAACGGTGGAGCCATCAGCTTTAGTAATGCGACACTTCATTGGCTGATCGGGCACGGGTGGCAAATTCAACACAGAGATGCGATCTGATTCATCAATCTGGTCATAGGTCTTTGGGTCTGAAAATGTAAGTGGAACAAGGCCTTGCTTCTTGAGGTTTGTTTCATGAATACGTGCGAATGAACGGGCGAAAATCACCACGCCGCCTCGGAAGCGTGGTTCCATTGCGGCATGTTCACGTGATGAACCTTCTCCGTAGTTCTGGTCACCAATGGCACACCATTGGATTCCCGCCTCGCTGTAACGCTTTGCTACATCGGGGTAACTGCGACGCTTTCCATCGGTGATATCCAGACCTTCGCCAACAGCTCCACCAAATGCATTCACAGCACCAATGAACAAGTTGCCCGAGATGTTTTCGAGATGCCCGCGGTACTTAAGCCATTTGCCGGCTGCTGAGATGTGGTCGGTGGTGCACTTACCCTTTGCCTTCATCAAGATGGGCAGTTCCACGTAGTCCTTTCCATTCCATGCGGGGAATGGATCAAGAAGCTGCAAACGATCACTTGTGGGGCTCACCTCAACAACAACACCAGACCCATCAGCAGGTGGAGCAGTAAAGGTGTCTTCGCCTGGGTCGTAACCCTTCGCAGGAAGCACTTCACCAGTGGGCGGTGCAAGCGTCACTTGTGTGCCGTCGGGTGCAGTCAATGTGTCTGTCATGGGATTGAAATCCAAACGTCCCGCAAGTGCCAATGCAATCACGGTGTCAGGACTGGTCACGAATGACAAAGTGTTTGCCGAACCGTCATTGCGCTTCGGGAAGTTGCGGTTGAACGAGTTCACGATGGTGTTGGGTTTGGCATTGACGTCTGCGCTGCGCTCCCACTGGCCAATACACGGACCACATGCATTGGCGAGCACTGTTGCACCAATTGCTTCGAGGTCTGCAAGTAAGCCATCACGTTCGATGGTTGCACGAGTTTGTTCAGAACCAGGTGTAATCAACAGTTCAACTTTTGCCTTTAGGCCAGCTGCGGCTGCTTGACGCGCAATAGATGCTGCGCGCGTGATGTCTTCATAGGAAGAGTTAGTGCACGAACCAATAAGAGCTGACGAAATCTCAAGTGGCCAATCGTTTGCCACTGCCTCTTTGCCCACTTCTGCGCCTACTTTGTGTGCACGGTCAGGGGAGTGAGGTCCATTAATAAGTGGCGTCAAGTTGTCGAGATTAATTTCAATGACTTGGTCATACTGGGCACCATCGTCGGGGCGAAGATCGCTCGCTACTTTTTCTGCAGCTGCAGCAATGTCGCTGCGACCTGTAGAGCGCAAGTAGGCACCCATGTTGTCGTCGTAGCCAAACACAGAACATGTTGCGCCAATTTCTGCACCCATGTTGCAGATTGTTGCCTTGCCGGTTGCAGAAATGTTGTCGGCTCCTGGTCCGAAGTATTCAACAATTGCTCCAGTGCCGCCTTCTACGGTGAGTACTCGCGCGACTTCCAAGATCACATCTTTCGGACTGCTCCAACCTGACAAAGTGCCGGTGAGTTTTACGCCAATAACTTTTGGCCAACGTACGTTGAAAGGAAAACCTGTCATGACGTCTACGGCATCTGCGCCGCCCACACCAATGGCCACCATTCCCAGTCCACCTGCATTAGGTGTGTGGCTGTCGGTGCCAATCATCATTCCGCCGGGAAATGCATAATTTTCCAGCACTACTTGGTGAATGATTCCGCTACCGGGGCCCCAAAATCCCACACCATATTTGGCGCTCACTGAACGTAAAAAGTCATAGACCTCACGGTTGGTGTCATTTGCGTCAACAAGGTCGAGTGCAGATCCGCGCTTTGCCAAAATGAGGTGGTCACAATGCACTGTTGAGGGAACTGCAGTGGTGGGCAAGCCCGCTGTCATGAATTGCAAGAGCGCCATTTGTGCTGTTGCGTCTTGCATGGCGACACGATCAGGTCGGAAGTCGGCATAACTGCGGCCGCGTTCCATTTCTTGTTGTGCAGGATCAACGAGGTGGTTGATAAGGATTTTTTCTGCCAGCGTCAGTGGGCGACCGAGGCGCTTACGACCTAATTCGGTATTTGCCGTCAATGAGGCATACACACCTTGTACAAGTTCGATGGGGGTTCCGGCGGTCACGGCCATTGAGGGCCACCTTTCGTCGTGCAAGTAGCGGACTTGCTTTTTTTCTCTGTGTATACAACTCTAATACAAGTGCGCACTATTCGCTATCACCACATCGCCGAAGAACTTCGCGGCCGCATTCTCTCTGGCACCTATGCCGCGGGTCGATTGCTACCGAGTGAATCAGAGCTCTCTGGTGAATTTGGTGTGAGCCGTGTGACTGTACGCAAGGCACTTGAAATTCTGCGAGACGATGCCCTTGTGGATTCTCGACAGGGATTTGGTTGGTTTGTCGCAGGTGACACCGTGCGTCAACCGTTGGCGCGTTTAGCCACCATTGAAGATCAGATGCGTGCATCGGGTGCAATTCCGCAACGACGCGTTCTTGAATTTGCTTTTGAAAAAGCACCAAAGAAAGTGGCGCACGCATTGGGAACTACTCAGGTGTTGCGCGTGCGCCGTGTGAATCTTGCAGACGGCGAACCTTTTGCAATTGTGACTGTGTGGTGTCCTGCAGAACTTGCAGAGAAGTTGTCACGAGCAGATGTGGAACGATCACCGTTTTATGAACTGCTAGATGTTCCTTTAAGTGGGGCAACCCAAACCATTGGTGCCGATGCAGCCACAGTAGAAGAAGCAGAAGTGTTGAAAGTGCCGGCTGGTTCTGCGGTATTGCGTTGTGTACGTACAACCTCAAGTACTGATGGGCGCGTGGTTTTGGTCTCGCACCATGTGTTTCCTGCGCACCGCACAGAGTTCGTGGTGGATCTACCGTTTGTAGATCAGTCAATTGCCCCTAGCGGACTGCGACTTGTCGATTAACGCTTTAGGCGAGGAATTGTTTTTCCCAACCTATTTGGTCTTTTTCAAGACCACTGCGCATAGCTGCAATGGTGTCTACGCGAAGTCTCTTCTTGCTGTCGAAATGGGCACGCATGTCAAGTGAACTGGTGTTTCTTGCTACTTGTAAGGCATGGTCTCTCAAGGCATCACTGGCTACAACCTCGTCAAGTACACCAAAAGAAACAGCGTTATCGGGTGTGAAGTTTTCTGCAAACAACACAGCTCGGTTTACTCCCGCTGGCGTGAGACGTTGGCGCAAAATCTCGATGGTGGACCATGGCATTGTCATGCCGATTGCCACTTCATTGGCCGCATAGCGGTAGTTGCCTGCAATGCCAATTCTGTAGTCGCAACTGGTGAGCACAAAAATTCCCATTGCAATTGCATGTCCACTGCATGCAGCAATCACAGGTGTGGGGAACTGGAGAAGCCGAAGTGATAACTCAAGACCGCCGCGCAACATATCTACAGCGGGTTGTCCGCCGCCTGCCAATGTTTTGAGATCGAAGCCTGCGGAGAAAATTCCGTCACGCCCAGTGAGAACAACAGGCACATTGTGTTGTTCGGCCAGATCTAGACCTTCATGAATTCCTTGTTGCATTGCCAACGACATGGCATTCGCCTTGCCGTCATCCATGCATATGAGTGCAACACCATCGACTAGCTCGGTGGTGACTATGGCTGTCACGACCTACCAGGTATCCCAGTGAAGAATCTTGCTCAGTGGCTCGCGCTTAGCTGGCTTGAATTCTGTGCCAATGGTGTAGGCGATGGGGAAGAGGCCACCTTGTGTAATTGTCTCAAATGGAATGCCCAACACGTCGGCTGCTTCTTTTTCACCATCACCAATGAGGTGAATGGTTGTCCATGCCGATCCCATTGCGCGCTCACGAAGAGCCAACATGAAACTCCACACTGCAGGCAATAGCGAACCCCATGCACCAGCTGATGCAAAGACGGGCAAGTTGTCGAGGCGTCCTTCAATGCAAGGAATCATCAACAATGGTGCGCGTTCAAAATTGTCCGCAAGGTATCCAGCCGAGTCGCGCACAAGATCCATGCGCTCACCACGTGTGTCGCCTGCTTCAAATTCGCGTCCTGGCATGTTGGCGTAGATGTTCCAGTTCTTGCGGTAAATATCGGCAAGCGCCTTTTTCTTTGCGGCATCTTCTACGACTACCCAATGCCAGCCTTGGCTGTTGCTTCCTGTGGGTGCCTGAAGTGCGATCTCGAGACATTCTTCGACAATGGCGCGTTCTACAGGCTTGTCAAAATCGAGTCGCTTGCGCACGCTGCGTGTGGTCTTGAGTACTTCATCTGCTGAAAGATTTAAATGCATAGCCACAGTCTGCCATCTTTGGGTGCGAGCCAGTTCCTTGGGGCGTGGCAAGATGACGAGATGAGCGACAGAGTCACTATCTCCATTTCCGACGGCATTGCCGACGTGCGTTTCAACCGTGCTGACAAGCGCAACGCCCTCGATGGTGAGCAATTCCAAGCAATCGTTGATGCTGGTGAGTCGCTGAAGACAAACAAGAAGATTCGCGTTGTCGTGGTCTCTGGTGAGGGCGCCTCGTTTTGTGCAGGTCTTGACCTTGCATCCATGGGGGCAATGGCTGGCGGTGGAAGCAACTCGGGGGGAGAGCGTCAGCCCTCAGCATCGGACATGTCGGGGGATCGCATCACCCATCTCGGGCAACAATCAGCATGGGTGTGGCAAGAAGTGCCAGTACCGGTGATTGCTGCAGTCCATGGCCATGCTTTAGGTGGCGGTTGCCAGATTGCATTGGGAGCCGACATGCGATTTGCTCATCCTGATACCAAGTTCTCTGTGCGCGAAACATATTGGGGCCTGGTGCCTGATATGGCCGGAACAGTTCTCATGCAAGGGTTAGTGCGACCCGATGTATTGAAAGACATTGTGTTGTCGGCGCGCATCTTTGATGGTCGGGAAGCACATGCCATGGGTCTTGTCACTCGATTGAGTGAGACCCCACGAGATGATGCCTTTGCTTATGCCGAAGAAATCTGCAAGCGAAGCCCCGATGCTGTGCGTGGGGCCAAGGAGCTTTTGAACCGTCTCACTTTGGATTTCGCCGCCGCCCAGTTTGCAGCCGAGCGTCGAATTATTGGCTCTCTCATCGGTGGCCATAATCAGCGTGAAGCAGTGATGAGCGATTTCGAGAAGCGGGCACCGGCCTACATCGACCCCGCATAGGGGACAGATGCCCCATACGGTGGGTATTTCCACTGTGTAAATGGCTTGTGTGGCGACCTGCTCGCCCGATAGCGTTAACTCCTGCTCGGGCCAATGTCGTCCCGGGAGAAATCACCAAGATTCTCCGCTGTGATTCATCACAGTTCCATGCCTAAGGACACGACATTTATGAACCCCGATCTTCCCCTTGCTCACGGTCTCTACGACCCACGTTTCGAACACGATGCATGTGGCGTGTCTTTTGTGGCAAATATCAAAGGTGTACGCAGTCGTGAGATCGTCACTTTGGGTATTACGGCGTTATGCAACATGGAACACCGCGGTGCTACCGGTGCTGAAGCAGAAACTGGTGACGGAGCAGGAATTCTGATTCAGATTCCCGATGCCTTCTTTCGTGCCGTTGCAGGATTTTCGCTTCCCCCCATGGGTGCCTATGCAGCAGGTCTTGCGTTTTTGCCGCAGTCACCTGAGAACGTTGCTACCGCTGTAGCTCGCGTGGAAGAGATCGTGCGTGAAGAAGGTCTGCGCACTTTGGGTTGGCGCGAAGTTCCTGTTGAGCCTGCATGTCTGGGTGCGTCTGCACGAGCAGTGATGCCTACATTTCGTCAGTTCTTTGTTGACGATCCACAAGGCGCAACCGATATTGACCTCGATTGCAAGTTGTTCATTGTGCGTAAGCGTATCGAACATGAACTCACCGGGGAGATGCGTACGTATTTCTCCTCATTGTCGTCGCGCACCTTGGTGTACAAGGGCATGCTGACTACGCCAGAGTTGGGTGAATTCTTTCCAGATCTGTGGGATGAACGCATGGAGTCATCGTTGGCGCTTGTACACAGTCGTTTTTCCACAAATACTTTTCCCTCATGGCCACTTGCGCACCCATACCGCTTTATCGCACACAACGGTGAAATCAACACTGTGCAGGGCAACAGAAACTGGATGCGCACACGTGAAGCAATGTTGCACAGCAGTCTGATTCCTGGTCTTGATCGAGCATTCCCCATCTGCACACCAGGCATGAGTGACTCTGCCAGTTTCGATGAGGTTTTGGAATTACTTCACTTAGGTGGACGTTCTTTGCCTCATGCGTTATTGATGATGATTCCAGAAGCATGGGAAAACAACGATCGCATGGAGATCCAACGTCGCGATTTTTATCGCTTCCATTCCACGATGATGGAACCATGGGATGGCCCCGCCGATGTCTGTTTCACCGATGGCACCGTGATTGGTGCAGTTCTTGACCGCAACGGTTTGCGCCCAGGACGCTATTGGGTCACCGATGATGACTTGGTGGTTCTCGCAAGTGAAGCAGGCGTTCTTGATATTGAACAGTCGCGCATTATTCGCAAGGGTCGTTTACAACCAGGCCGCATGTTCTTGGTAGATACCGCTCAGGGCCGCATCATCGAAGATGAAGAAATTAAGTCCGAACTTGCTGCTCAACATCCCTATGGCCAGTGGCTACAAGACGGGCTTACAGAGTTGGGTTCACTGCCACCACGTGAACATGTTGTGCACAGTCATGACTCGGTGTTGCGTCGTCAACAAATGTTTGGATATACCGAAGAAGAGCTCAAAGTAATTCTTGCTCCCACCGCCAAAACTGGAACAGAGCCCATTGGTTCGATGGGTACAGATACACCCATTGCAGTGTTGTCTGAGCGTTCACGTTTGTTGTTTGATTACTTCCAACAGCTGTTTGCACAAGTCACCAACCCACCATTGGATGCCATTCGTGAAGAAGTAGTGACTGCCGTGGGGACCAACATTGGTCCTGAAGCCAACTTGTTGACGCCAGGACCAGAGAGTTGTCGTCAACTGCTTTTGCCGTTCCCCATCATCGACAATGATGATCTGGCGAAAATCATCCACATCAACGACGATGGAACTCACCCACATCTTGCTGCAGTAGTAGTGAGTGGGCTGTATCGAGTGGCTGATGGTGGAAATGGTTTGCGCACAGCACTTGATGCAGTACGCAGTGAAGTGTCAGAGGCAATCGCTCAAGGTGCGCGCATCATTGTGTTGTCCGATCGCAACTCTGATGAGGTCTATGCACCGATTCCTTCGTTGTTATTGACAAGTGCAGTGCATCATCACCTCATTCGCAACAAAACCCGCACACAAGTGGGTCTTGTGGTGGAGTGCGGCGATGCACGCGAAGTACATCACATGGCATTGCTGGTTGGTTTTGGGGCCGGCGCCATAAATCCATATTTGGCTTTTGAGTCCATCGAACACATGGTGAATGCAGACGATGGCGCGGGCATGTATGGCCTTGGTGGTACCGATGTGCATAAAGCACTGAAGAACTACATCAAGGCATCTGGCAAGGGAATCTTGAAAGTGATGTCCAAGATGGGTGTCTCAACCGTTGCGTCATATACCGGAGCACAGATCTTTGAAGCGATTGGTTTGTCTACTGAATTAGTGGATGAGTTCTTCACCGGCACAGTGTCGCGTTTGGGTGGCATTGGTCTTGATGAGATAGCTACCGAAGTGGCAAGCCGTCATGCAACCGCGCATCCGAAGCGTCCAGACCTACGTGCGCATCGTCGCCTTGAATTAGGCGGCGAATACCAATGGCGTAGAGAAGGGGAATATCACCTTTTTAATCCCGAGACCGTGTACCGCTTGCAGCACTCCACGCGCGCTGGTCGTTACGACATCTTTAAGCAATACACAAGTGAAGTCGACAATCAAGCCAAGCACCTTGCTACTTTGCGAGGTCTTTTTGAATTGCGAACAGATGCACGTCCCGCGATCTCTATCGACGAAGTAGAACCAGTGTCGGAAATTGTGAAGCGATTCTCGACGGGTGCAATGAGTTATGGATCTATCTCTGCAGAAGCACATGAGACATTGGCCATTGCGATGAACCGTATTGGCGCCAAGAGCAACACTGGAGAAGGTGGCGAAGACGCTGAACGTTTCGTACCGATGGCCAATGGCGACTCCAAGCGATCTTCTATTAAGCAAGTTGCATCTGGTCGCTTTGGTGTCACGAGTGAATATCTCGTCAATGCTGATGACATTCAAATCAAAATGGCCCAAGGTGCAAAGCCGGGCGAGGGCGGACAGCTCCCTGGGCACAAGGTGTATCCGTGGATTGCAAAAACGCGTTACTCCACGCCTGGTGTGGGCTTGATTAGTCCTCCTCCTCATCACGACATCTATTCGATTGAAGATCTCAAACAATTGATTCACGACTTGAAGAATGCGAACCCGACGGCTCGTGTACACGTGAAGTTGGTTGCCGAGGTAGGAGTGGGGACTGTTGCCGCAGGTGTCAGCAAGGCAAAAGCCGACGTTGTCCTGATCTCTGGTCACGATGGTGGCACGGGGGCATCACCTTTAACTTCTCTCAAGCACGCCGGCGCGCCTTGGGAATTAGGTTTGGCGGAGACTCAACAAACTCTTTTGCTCAACGGATTGCGTGATCGCATTGTGGTGCAAGCAGACGGTCAAATGAAGACCGGTCGCGATGTCATCATTGCTGCTTTGCTTGGCGCAGAAGAATTTGGTTTCGCTACAGCACCGCTGGTGGTGAGTGGTTGCATCATGATGCGCGTGTGTCACCTTGATACATGCCCAGTAGGTATTGCAACACAAAACCCCACATTGCGTGAGCGTTTCTCAGGGAAGCCAGAGTTCGTTGTGAACTTCTTTGAATACATTGCCGAAGAGGTGCGCGAGTATCTAGCAGCACTTGGTTATCGCACACTTCAAGAAGCAATTGGCCATGTGGAGATGATTGACGCACGTGAGGCAATTGATCATTGGAAGGCAAAGGGACTAGATATCTCCCCGATGTTGGAGATTCCACAGAACCCTTATGACCAAACACTCACTTCATCGGTGGGTCAAGATCACGGTCTTGATGAAGCACTTGATGTGAAGTTGATTGAACTGTCACGCGATGCGATTGCAGATGCGCGTCCAGTGTCTATTGACTTGCCGATTCGCAACGTGAACCGCACGGTGGGCACGATGTTGGGTTATGAAGTGACAAAGGCATGGGGTGGCAAAGGTTTACCCGAAGGAACAATCAACATTCATTTCACAGGTTCTGCTGGTCAAAGTTTCGGCGCATTCGTGCCAGCAGGAATTGAGATGCGTCTAGAAGGCGATGCCAACGACTACGTGGGCAAGGGATTGTCTGGTGGACGATTGATTGTGCATCCACATGTCAGCGCACCTTTGGTTGCTGAGGAAAATGTGATTGCAGGAAATGTGATTGGTTACGGAGCAACGAGTGGAGAAATCTTCATTCGCGGCTTAGTAGGTGAGCGGTTCTGTGTGCGTAACTCTGGAGCAACTGCAGTTGTCGAAGGTGTAGGTGACCATGGATGTGAATACATGACAGGTGGTCGAGTTGTGGTGCTTGGGCCAACTGGTCGCAACTTTGCCGCTGGAATGTCTGGCGGTATTGCCTATGTCTATGACCCTCATGGAACATTTGCTGCGCAAGTGAACTACGAGATGGTTGATCTTGAAGATTTGGCATCTGATGATGTTGCTTGGCTGCAAGAGACCATCGAACGTCATGGTGCATTGACGCAATCTGCAATTGCAGATCGCATTATGCAGAACTGGGCATCAGAGGTGAAAAATTTCCGCAAGGTAATGCCTCGTGATTACAAGAAAGTTCTTACAGTCATTGAGGCCGCTCGCGCCGAAGGACTAAACGAATCCGATACAGCACAACGCATCATGGAGGCCGCTCGTGGGTGAAACAAGTGGATTTTTGCAATGGGGTCGAACTGGACCAACACGTCGCCCAGTATCGATTCGTGTCAAAGACTGGAAAGAGGTGTACGAACCTTTTGATGGCTCTCTGCTGAAAGAACAAGCGGGGCGCTGCATGGATTGCGGTATCCCGTTTTGTAATAACGGCTGCCCTCTGGGCAATCTCATTCCTGATTGGAATGACCTCGTGTATCGCAACAACTGGCAAGAGGCCATTGAGCGTTTGCATGCCACCAACAACTTCCCTGAATTCACGGGACGTCTGTGTCCAGCACCTTGTGAGTCTGCATGTGTATTAGGTATTAACCAAGACCCTGTCGCCATCAAGCAAGTTGAAGTAGAGATCATTGATCGTGCATGGAAAGAAGGATGGGTAACCCCGCAAATTCCATCGGTCTCAACTGGCAAGCGAGTAGCAGTAGTAGGAAGCGGGCCAGCAGGACTGGCTGTGGCACAACAACTCACACGTGCTGGTCACGAAGTTGTTGTCTTAGAGCGTGCAGATCGCATTGGCGGGCTATTGCGTTATGGAATTCCTGAATTCAAGATGGAAAAACATCATCTTGATCGTCGTCTAGAACAGATGCGAGAAGAAGGAACTGAATTCCGTACCAACGCAGATGTAGGTGGTGCACTCGATATAGAGGTACTGCGTGCATCACATGATGCAATTGTTCTTGCCTGTGGCGCTACCGCATGGCGTGACCTCAATGTGCCGGGTCGCGAGCTTCGTGGCATTCATCAGGCAATGGAATATTTGCCCATGGCCAACAAAGTGCAAGAAGGTGATGCGCAGCATTCCGACATTGATGCAGCAGGTAAAAACGTGGTCATCATTGGTGGCGGAGACACTGGAGCAGATTGTTTAGGTACAGCGCTGCGTCAAGGTGCACAGCAAATCATTCAGTTAGAGATCATGCCGCGCCCAGCTGATTCGCGCATGGGTAACAATCCTTGGCCGCAATATGCAATGGTCTACAAAGTGTCTTCTGCGCATGAAGAAGGCGGTGAGCGCTTGTTTAGTGTGAACACTGAAAAGTTCGTCGACGATGGACAAGGAAATGTTCGTGCACTCCAGATTCATGAAGTGGAAATGGTTGATGGTCGTTTCGTGAAGAAAGAGGGAACCGATACGGAAATTCCCGCTGATCTTGTGTTTTTGGCGATGGGATTTGTGGGACCAGAAAAAGGCTCATGGCTTGACCAACTAGGTGTTGCGTTCGATGAGCGGGGCAATATTGCGCGCAATGACGCATATGAAACCAATGTGCCCGGTGTGTTTGTTGCAGGTGACATGGGTCGCGGTCAAAGTTTGATTGTGTGGGCAATTGCAGAGGGGCGAGCATGTGCCTCAGCAGTTGACACAGCTCTGATGGGCACAACAAGCCTTCCCGCACCCATTGGTCCGTCGGCTCGTCCGTTGGTCTGATCGAAGCGCCCCAACTCGAGCTCTCGCAGGCTCTACTGTGTAGGTCTGTGCAGATTTCTACGATGACACTTCTTCGACGCGGCGCATTGGCTGTGGCTTCAGTTCTTGTGGTGTCAATTGTGAGTGCATCTTGTGGTGGAGACACCCTGGGAGTTGCCACCACAGTGGTCAACGTGACACCCACGAACTTTGCCACCATTCCTCCAGTAGCCAGCACATTGCCGGGCACGACAACTTCGTTGCCGGCCAATGCGGTGGGCTCAGAACAGATTTACGTTGTCAAAGCTGGTGATTCTCCACTTGCTGTGGCTAACAAGTACAGCATTTCACTCACGGCGCTTCTTGCCTACAACGGCTGGGTCAGTCCAGCCCAGTTTCCTTATCCGGGTTCAGAAATTAAGATTCCGCCTCAAGCAGTAGTGCGTCCTAGTGAACCCAGTGACTCCAACGGCGGTACCTCGAATTCCACCGCTCCTTCAGGTCCAGCTTCGGGCGGATGTGGCACGCGTCCTGCTGGGACATATGAGATACAAAGCGGTGACTCCATCTTTACGATTCGTCGCAAGTTCTGTGTGTCGCTGGCTGCGTTGTTGTCGGCCAATGGTTGGGCTGACTCGGCCAGTGTGACGATTTATCCCGGACAAACAATTCAAATTCCGCCTGCTAATTCGTAGGCGTCAGCAACTCAGCGCTGTGTGAATCTCTTTTGCCGGCCGTGACGTTCTTGTGCGAGTTGCACTAACTCATCAATCAGATCTGGATAGTTCAACCCGGTTGCAGCCCACAATTTGGGATACATCGAGATGGGGGTGAATCCAGGAATGGTATTTATCTCGTTAAGAAGAAATCCGCGACCATTTTCTTCGTAGAAGAAGTCAACACGCGCAAGTCCCTCACAGCGAAGCGAACGGTACGCATCAAGAGCTAGTTGTTGAAGTTCGTTGCTTTCCGCAGAAGAGATTCGAGCAGGAATATGAAGAGAAGCAGAATCGGTGACGTATTTGTCTTCGTAGTCATAAAAATCGTGACCAGGTTCAATTTCTCCCACAACTGATGTGCGTGGAGATCGATTCCCAAGTACTGCAACTTCCAATTCGCGCCCAGTCACAGCTTCTTCAATGAGAATCCACTCGTCATATCGCGCGGCATGTTGAACGGCGACTATTAACTCTTGGCTGTTGGTCACTTTTGAGACCCCAACAGATGAGCCCATGTTGGCTGGCTTCACAAACATGGGATACCCCAAGGACTTGGCGATTGTTGTCAGTGTTGACTCAGAGATATCGTCTTCGCGGAGCACTTCGTAGCGCACCTGCGGAATACCTGCTTGTGCACACACTGTTTTTGCCATTGCTTTGTCCATGGCGACGGCGCACGCAAGAACACCACTGCCCACATACGGCAAGTTCAACATCTCCAACATTCCTTGCAATGTGCCATCTTCACCCAATGGGCCATGAATGAGGGGAAAGATGACTACATGTTGTGAGGCATCAAACTGTTGAAGAAAATCAGGAGATGTGGTGGGCCCAGATGCACTCAATCGATCTGGCAGCGCAGTGGGGTCTATACCTCCATGAGGTAATTGGGCAAGATCGGGTCGATGCCATGTGCCGTCGGTGGAGATGCCGATTGCGATAGTGATGTAGTTCTGTGGATTGGCAGCGCGTAAGACATGGGCTGCGGTGACACAACTGACATCATGTTCTGCGGACTGGCCTCCAAAAATCACAACCAACGTTGTCTGCGGCGGGGCGATGTCCATCGACACGACGGTACTCGCCACTAGGGTGTGGATATGCGCATCACAGCCTCCGATGTGTCACGTGCAGTTTCTGGAACACTGGTGGGACAGGACACTGATGCCCAAGGTTTTGCCTTTGATTCTCGTGTTCTTGAGCCCAATCAAGCGTTCGTAGCCATTGTGGGGGAACGCGACGGACATGATCATCTAGTGTCGGCTCGCGATCGAGGAGCCCGATTTGCGCTCGTGCAGCGGGGCCGAAGTATTGATCAACTGACTTGTGTTGAAGTGGAAGACACCTTGGTGGGTTTGTCCTTGGTGGGTCAGATGTGTCGTGAACAGCTTTCTGACACAGTGGCCCAACGTGTGGTGGGCATTACGGGCTCTGCAGGGAAAACCAGCACAAAAAATGCCATCCGTGCAGTCTTGGAAGCAGGGTTTGGCCACGTCTATGCATCAAGCCAGTCGCTCAATAACGACATCGGAGTTCCCATCACAGTGATTAACGCTCCAGCGAATTGCGATGCGTTGATTGTGGAAATGGGTATGCGCGGGTTTGGCGAAATTGAACGATTGTGTGAGATTGCACGTCCCAGTATTGGAGTGATCACAAATGTGGGCGACGCACATTCCGAACGAGTGGGGGGCTTGGAAGGGGTAGTTCGTGCAAAAGGCGAACTCATTGAATCACTTCCAGAAAATGGCACTGCAATTTTAAATGTGGATGATGCGCGAGTTGCTGCGATGGCTTCGCGCACGTGGGCCAGTGTGATGTCCTATGGATCTGCTGTAGGGGCCGATGTGCGTTGGACTGCGTTGGAAACTCTTGTCGACGGTCGTATTCGCACGCGGTTCGACTATGACGGAGAATCTGGAGAAGCGACACCACGTCTTCCGGGAACACATATGGCTGCAAACGCAGCAGCTGCCATTGCAGTGGGAATCACTGCAGGTATGAATCTTGAACAATGTGTATCCGGAGTTGGCCGTGAGACAGTTGAGTCAGGTCGAGTGATCTGGCGCAATGGTATTGCTGGTGCACGCATTCTCGATGATGCTTATAACGCAAATTCTTCTTCAATGATTGCTGCGCTACAAGTATTGGCTGCCAGTGATGCGCATCGTCGATTTGCAGTGCTGGGGCAAATGTTTGAAGTGTCTGAACCACAAGTGGCTCATCGCCATATTGCCCAGGTAGCACAGGATTTAGGTATTCAAGTTTTTGCCATTGACACCGATCTTTATGGCGTAGAGACAATCTCGGTACACGACGTTGCTGATCGTTTGTTACTTGAAAAAAACGATGCCGTGCTGGTTAAAGGTTCACGTGCTGCACGTATGGAGCGCGTAGTGGCCTTGTTGACGGGTGACTACGCCGACTGAGTGTTGTGCTCTTGCGCATCGATGGCTTCGATGTTGCACCACCATGCGAGGAACAGTGCCCAAAGAGCGCCGAAGTACAGCACGTATCGAGCATCGCCTAGCGAGTCCATGATGGGGCCAAAGACAATGTTGCCAAGCGGTACAGTGCCGCCAAAGGCCATAAACCATAAAGAGAGAACACGCGCGCGCACTTCAAGCTCAAGCCGGCTTTGCAGCACAGTCATTAGGGCTGTTGTCGTGGAGAAATAAGAAGTTCCCAAAATAAAGCCCGTGACAAATGCAAGTGGAGTATTTGGCGCAGATGCAAAAAGAACGAGAGCTATTGCGAAATACACAAAGCCAAACCTTGCGGTTTTACGTTTGTCGACAGCGGACAACACTGATCCAATAGACAATGCCCCAAACATGGCACCAAGACCCCATGTTGCATATAACCATTTATATGTCGGCGAGTCGGCTGCAATATCAAAGGTCAATTCAGCAACAGCAGGGAAAAGCCCCACAAAGGGAAGACTCAAAAGCGAGAACGAAAACATCGTCAACAGAATTCTTCCCACCGCTTTACGTGACTTGGCTATGCGCAGTCCCAACGTGAATGACTTGAGACCCTTCTCTGAACTTCTTGTGGCCTGAGGAAGAGCAATGCGCAGCACTGCAGTCATCACGATGAGATACGTGCTGGCATTAATGAAGAAAATGAAATGAGTATCCACGCCCAGATTCATCAGCAGCGCGGCCAAGATGGGACCCAGTACGCGCGAACCGTTTACTGAAGCGGACGACAAACTGATGGATCCCCCTAGATCTTGGGGTTTGACCAGACTTGGAAGAACTGCCGAAAATGCCGGTGCGTTAAAAGAGTTTCCAATACCAACGGTGAGTTGTGCGAGAAACAAAATGACTAATGATCCGTCGAAGGAAGTAAAGATTCCCAAAAGGATGGAGCCCACCATCTGAATGCTTTGTGCGAAGACCAACCATTTTTTACGTTCAAACTTGTCGGCCATCACGCCTGCCGGAATAGACAGCAACAGAAGTGGTCCAAGCTGTGCAAAGACAAAAAGAGCCACAATTGAGGCGCTATCGGTACGTGCATAGATGTAGGCAGGCAAAACCACTTGCTGCATCCAGACACCCACGCTCGATGTCACACTCGAGAGCCACATCAATCGAAAATCGCGATAGGACAACGCAGCCCGAATGGTTCCAGGCTTGGGTGTCTTTTTGTGTGTATGCGCGATGGGTTCAGGGGTCATAGGGGGCTTTACAGACGCTACTTGTTCTCAGTGCTGAGATGTTGGCTGGAATCCGTGAACAAAGGGCACGCAGGGGACATAATGAGATACATGGACAACGAAACCACTCCTAGTGTTATTCCAGGGCGTCGTGTCACTGATGAATCATGTCGTACGAAGTTCGGAGTCTTTCCTGAATGTCCGTTATGTGGTGGAGACCTCACTGCTGAACACGCACACTTCAAGTGCTTCTCTTGTGGATGGCGTGATAGTTGCTGCGACTAAGCAGCAAACATCTAATGACCGGCTTCGCAGCGAATAGGAAGTCGTGAAGGGCCAAAAATTCCTACTGAGGATGGTTTGTACTCTGGTTCACCATCGAGTGCCAATTTGGGTAAGCGCTGGGACAAAATGATGAGAGCTTCTTGAAGTTCTGCTCGCGCAAGTGATGCACCTAGGCAGTAATGAATTCCTGCTCCAAAACTGAGCTGTGGTTGTCCAGCTGGTGGCTTGGTGATGTCGAAGACTTCCGCATCTGGGAATACATGTGCATCAAAGTTGCCTGAGCTCATTGAGACCGACATAAAAGTTCCTTTGGGGAAGAACACATCGTTGTATTCGATGTCTTCGGAAGCAAAACGCACTGTTCCTCCCACTGCGCCGATATATCGCATGGTTTCTTCTACTGCTCGAGGCGCAAGAGAAGGATCATTAGCAAGCTTTTCCCATTGATCGGGGTGCTGGGCAAACAGTGCGATGGCAAGTCCAAGTTGATTACGAGTGGTGTCGGTTCCGCCCACGATGACTGCCTCTACCATCATTTCTAATTCTTCAGTGGTGAGTTTGTCGCCGGCTTCTTCGGCGGTAATCAAATCGGTTAACAAATCCTCACGTGGAATTTGACGACGTTGATCAATGAGCATCCGTGAATAGGCATTGAGTTCGTCTTGGGCAGAAACAATGATGTCCAACTGCTGTGCCATGTCCTCGCTGAAGACTCGAAGTACATCGGTGGCGACACGGCTAAAGAACTGCCAATCTTCTTTCGGGGCTCCCAGCAATTCACAAATAATGGGGATGGGATAGGGCTCGCACACTTCAGCAACGAACTCACCGTGTCCACGTGCAGCGATGGGGTCGACAAGTGAGTGAATGACTTCTTGCATAAACGGTCGAAGACGATCTGCGCTGCGAGGTGAAAAAGCTGGTGCTACGAGGCGACGCAAACGTACATGTACATCACCTTCGGCATTAAGAATGGACACACGGCGTCGAGACAAGAATTGTTCATCGGTCACACCACGAATCTGGGCTACTAGACCGGTGGCTGAATGCCAACGCTTGTCACGCAAGACTCCTAAAACAGACTCATATGTGAGCACGCTAAAACCAATATCGCTTTTGGCCAGCCAGTGCCCTTGGGCTGTGGTGCGCATGAACTCTTGGCGCTCATCGCGGGTTTGTCCTACAAGAAATGGAATCTTGGGAATATCAAGGGAGTCAACGTGTGTAGCCACGTCTCTAACCTATGCCGAAAGAGCCTCCTTGGGGGAAGTGAAGGGTTGGGACAAGTCTGTGGCGACTAGTTCGTGGGTGACCATTCCTTTATAGGTGTTAAGGCCCGCAGTTAAAGCGGCGTCTGTGGCGACAACTTGTTGAACCCCAAGATGAGCAAGTTGCACGTGATAAGGCAATGTGGCATTGGCAAGTGCATAGGTGCTGGTGTGAGGAACAGCGCCAGGCATGTTGCCCACTGCATAATGCACAACACCATGAAGGACGTACACCGGATCGGTGTGAGTGGTCTCTTTGGTAGTTGCTACACATCCACCTTGATCAACAGCTACATCAACAATGACCGCGCCGGCCTTCATTGACTTCACCATGTCTTCAGAGACCACGATGGGCGCACGTCCACCGGCCACAAGCACCGCACCAATCACGAGGTCTGCTTCGGCGACACTGCGCTCAATCGATCCACGATTGGATGCCACAGTGGTGAGGCGCCCTGTATAGATCTGATCGAGATAGCGCAGTCGATCGAGATCTTTGTCAATGACAGTGACCTCAGCTTCCATGCCAGCTGCGATACGTGCAGCACTCCAACCCACGTTGCCCGCACCAAGGACAACAACCTTTGCGGGCTTCACACCAGGCACACCACCCATCAATACGCCGCGACCACCACGGTGTCGTTCAAGAAATTGTGCACCCATTTGAGGCGCGAGCCGTCCGGCCACTTCACTCATCGGTGCCAACAATGGAAGCTTGTCGTCAGAGGTCTGCACGGTTTCATAGGCAAAAGCGGTTGTACCTGCAGATAACAGCGCCTTGGCTACTTCTGGATACGCCGCGAGGTGGAGGTATGTGAAAAGAGTGAGGTCCGGGCGTAGGAACCCGAATTCTTCGGGTTTGGGTTCTTTAACTTTCACCACCATGTGTTGTGACCAGGCGTCTGCGGCCGTGGGCACAATGGTGGCCCCCGCAGAGACGTAGTCACTATCGCTGATTGATGCACCCTCGCCGGCTCCAGTCTCCACAAAAACCTGGGTACCCATGCGTTCAAACTCTCGAACACCATCTGGGGTGAGGGATACTCGTCCTTCAGCAGTCTTGATTTCTCTGGGGACGCCGACTGTCTGGATATGTGCCATGAACGTATTTCTACCGCAGTGTGAACCTTTCGGTGGTTTTGTGTACGGAGATGTGGAATCCTTGTATCTATGTCCTCGATTCAAAACTTTGTCAATGGTCGCTATGTCGATTCTCGTGATGGTCAGACAACTGATCTCGTTGATCCATCTACAGGTCAGGTCTTTGCAACTGCAGCTTTAAGTGGCAAAAAAGATGTCGATGATGCAATGTCTGCTGCTGCGTCGGCGTTTACATCATGGAGCCAGACAACCCCATCGGAGCGTTCATTAGCTCTGTATCGCATTGCTGATGCGATTGAATCTCGTGCTGAAGAGATTGTTGCACGCGAAGTGCAAAATACTGGCAAGCCCATTGCGCTCACGATGAGCGAAGAGATTCCGCCAATGGTTGACCAGATTCGTTTCTTTGCTGGTGCTGCTCGAATGCTGGAAGGAAAAGCCACAGCGGAATACATGGCCAACATGACGTCAATGATTCGTCGTGAACCAGTAGGTGTATGTGCTCAGGTTGCTCCGTGGAATTATCCGATGATGATGGCGGTGTGGAAATTTGCTCCCGCAATCGCGGCAGGAAACACGGTGGTCCTCAAGCCGTCAGATACAACACCTTCAACTACTTCTTTGCTTGCCGAAATAGCCGCTGAGTTTTTGCCCGATGGTGTCTTGAATGTGATTTGTGGAGATCGTGAAACTGGTCGTGCAATGGTGGAACATGACACACCTGCGATGATTTCGATTACAGGTTCCGTGCGCGCTGGGATGGAAGTTGCTGAAACGGCCGCTCGCAGTCTCAAGCGCGTTCATCTTGAACTGGGTGGGAAAGCACCAGTAATTGTTTTTGATGACGCCGATATCGAAGCAGCAGCAGCTGGAATTGCAGCAGCCGGGTATTTCAACGCCGGCCAGGATTGCACTGCTGCAACACGAGTGGTGTGCGGACCCAAGATTTATTCAGAATTCATCGCTGCTCTGGCGGAACAAGCAGCGGGAACAAAAACAGGCGCACCCTCTCAACTCGACGCAGCGTATGGTCCATTGAATAATTCGGCCCAGTTGACGCGTGTTGCTGGACTTGTTGATCGCACGCCTTCACATGCACGCGTCATTGCCGGAGGCGAAAAGGTGGGGAACGATGGCTATTTCTTTGCTCCCACTGTGATTGCCGATCTCAAACAAGACGACGAGATGATTCAAAATGAGATCTTTGGTCCCGTCATCACGGTGCAGCGTTTCTCTGATGAAGAAGAAGCTCTGCGATGGGCCAACGGTGTGGAGTATGGCTTGGCGTCATCGGTGTGGACGAGAGATTTTGGGAAGGCTATGCGTATGGCGAAGTATCTCGATTTTGGATGTGTGTGGATTAACACCCATATTCCTTTGGTGGCAGAAATGCCTCACGGTGGGTACAAGAAGTCTGGCTATGGCAAAGATCTTTCTGCTTATGCTCTGGATGACTACACCCGCATCAAACATGTGATGGCCAACATCCAAAGTTAACCTGGCGAGTCTTCAAGTTTCTCGCTTGAGTGTTACGCTTGAAGTGCTTCACTGAAGAACTATGCCGTAAGGGGAGGTGGGATGGACAACCAAGAGGCCGTCATCGCATTACATAATGTGCGCAAACAATACGGTTCCTTTGTTGCCGTCCATGATGCCAATTTCTCAATTGGTAGAGGCGAATTCTTCGCACTCCTTGGTCCCTCAGGATGTGGCAAGACCACAACATTGAAGATGATTGCGGGTTTTGAACAACCCACCGATGGGCAAGTCTTTCTAGAAGGCGTCAACGTCTCAGACGTGCCGCCACACAAGCGCAACGTCAACACTGTGTTTCAGCAGTATGCCCTTTTCCCTCATATGACGGTTTTTGACAACATTGCCTTTGGTCCGCGAAGTAAAAAAATTCAAGAGACCGAAGTTGTTCGTCGCGTCACTGAAATGCTCGACATTGTTCGACTCGGTGAATTTGCCAACAGACGTCCATCACAGTTGTCTGGTGGACAACAACAGCGTGTGGCGCTCGCTCGTGCCTTGGTGAATTACCCCTCGGCACTGTTGCTAGATGAACCGTTAGCAGCTTTGGATTTGAAATTGCGGGAGGCCATGCAAATTGAACTGAAGCGCATACAACGCGAAGTGGGCATCACGTTTGTCTTTGTCACTCATGATCAAGGTGAGGCACTCACAATGAGTGATCGCATTGCGGTGATGAGTGAGGGGCACGTGGAACAAATTGGTTCAAGTGCAGATATTTACTCACGTCCAGAAACATTGTTTGTTGCGGGCTTTATTGGTTCTGCGAATCTCTTACCTGCCACCGTGGTCTCATCAGATGGATCTGGTACGCGAGTAGACATTGTGGGTGGAACACAGATTGTTGTGCCGGCTGGAAACAGTGCGTCTACGGTGTCGTTGGCGACAGGGTCCCAAGTAACCGTTGTATTACGGCCCGAGCACGTGCATCTCGATCCTGAGGGTCATGTGTCATTGTCTGTCACCGACAGTGTGTATCAAGGGTCATCGGTACGCATCGTGGGCCGCATGAATAACGGAACTGAGGTCTCTGCGATTGTGGGTGTAGAGCCTGGGGTACGGGCACCGCTTCCGGGTGAGACCACATCAATGACCTGGCATTCGGAAATCCCGTATCTATTGGCGGGCTGGCCCGAGATGGCTGGTTCGACATCGACCAATGTGGATTCCATCGAAGCGTCACTATGACCGCGCACTACGTATGTGAGTATTAGTTTTTCTACAAGAAGATCCAATAAAAGGAGGGCCCCATGGGTACACACAAGAACAGTTCAATTGGCCAAGGTCCGGCATTTAGCCGCCGCGACTTTCTGGTGCGTTCTGGTTTAGTGGGAGCTGGAGCGTTGTCCCTTCCGGCTTTGCTTGCGGCCTGTTCAGAGAGCGAGCCATCGGACACCACTACTCCTTCAGGCTCAGCTGGCACAAAGACCTTGGTATTCGACAACTGGCCTGAGTACATCGATGCAGAAACTGTGGCAGCGTTTGCTGCAGCGTCGGGAATCAACTTCACATACAGCGAAGGTTTCAACGACAACAACGAGTACTTCTCAAAGATTCTGCCGTTGTTGAGCCAAGGCAAAACTATTGATGCCGACATCTTGGCTCCGACGTTTTGGATGGCCCAGCGCATGTTGGGACTTGGTTGGTTGCAAAAACTTGACCTCGCAAAAATTCCCAATGCGAAAAATCTTCGCAGTGACTTGAAAGACCCTGCATGGGATAAAGGCAACCAGTACAGCCTTCCGTGGCAAACAGGCGTGGCAGGTCTTGCCTACAACATCAAGGCAACGGGTCGCGAGATCACCAGCGTGGAAGATCTCTTTGCACCGGAGTTCAAAGGCAAAGTGGGCATGCTCACAGAAATGCGCGATACCTTGGGACTTGTTCTTTTGGGCCTAGGTAAAAAGCTTGACCAAATCTCCACCTACGACCAAGCAGCCGAGGGTTTCGACAAGATTGAAAAAGCAAAGAACGACAAACAGATTCGTGCATTTACGGGCAACGACTACATCGATGATTTGTCTTTGGGCAACTTCGCTGTATGCGTGGGATGGTCGGGCGATGTGTTGCAATTAGGCAAGGACAACCCCGATGTGCGATTTGTGATTCCTGAAGAAGGTGGAACAAGTTGGTACGACACGATGGTGTGGATGAAAGGTTCTCAAAACGGCGATGCAGTTGCTGAATGGATGAACTATGTATATGACCCCGTGAATGCTGCACGCATTACTGCAGAAGTGCAGTACATGTCGCCTGTCGAGGGTGTGCGCGATGAACTCATCAAGATGGGTGGAGATGCTGCAGTACTTGCAGAAAACCCATTGTTGTTCCCTGACGATGCCACCTTGGCTCGTTTGCAAAGTTGGGGTTCATTGTCCGAAGAAGAGGAAGCAAAGTTCGACGAACGGTTCTCTTCGATTACAGGTGCTTAGCTTTCGTTGAGTAATCCAACATCATCTCGGTCACGATCTTTTGTGACGATGTCTCATCCTGAGTGGGTGGGGCTCGGGGTGATGTTGGTGCTTGCCGTAGGCATTGTTGCGGTAGGAGCTGAATGGGTAACGGGTAATGCCGCACTTGTTGTATTGGCCATCATGGTGGTCTCGGTTGTCACCATCATCTGGACGGCATTTGTCGGTGGGCTTGATACTCGGCGTGCTCTTGCCCCGTATGGCTTATTGAAGCCCGGAATATTGTGGCTGTCGCTTTTCTTTTTGGCGCCACTGTGGTCCATGTTGCAAATGTCGCTTTCCAGCAAGCAGAGCCGTTTTGATTTTTTTCCCACGTTTTCTTGGGAGTGGGGGAACTACTCGACTGCCTTTAATGATTACGGTGCACAGTTTGGACGCAGTTTTCTGTATGCCGCAATTGCGACTTTGCTCACATTATTGATTGGTTATCCATTGGCCTATGTGATCGCATTTCGTGGTGGTAAATACAAAGCCGTACTCCTTGGTCTCGTTGCGGTGCCATTTTTTACGTCGTATCTCATTCGCACTTTGGCCTGGCAGAACCTGCTTGCAGATTCAGGACCGGTAGTGAGTGTCTTTAATGCCACTGGAGTGACGTCTTTATTGGAGGCGTTGGGGATCATGACGAATGGCCAATTGATGAACACCCCAGCATCGGTAATTGGTGGTCTCACATATAACTTTTTGCCATTCATGATCTTGCCGATCTATGTCAGTCTGGAAAAGATTGACGTACGTCTAGTAGATGCAGCCATGGATTTGTATTCAAGTGCCGCAGGTGCTTTTCGTCGCGTGGTGTTGCCGTTGTCGTTGCCTGGGGTTTTCGCAGGGAGTTTGTTGGTCTTTATTCCTGCGGCGGGGGACTTTGTGAATGCGCAATTCCTTGGTAGCCCAAATACCACAATGATTGGCAATGTGATTCAAGATCAATTCTTGAAGCAATTGAATTTCCCTGTGGCGTCTGCGATGTCTTTTGTATTAATGGCAATCATCACGGTGTCGGTTTTGATCTATGCCAAAATTATGGGAACAGATGATCTCGTATGAGTGTTATTGAAAACACGCAACAACGCACAGGTCGTCGGCTCATCAACGTGGCAGCTGTGCTGGGGCTGTTGTATCTATTTGCGCCCATCGTGGTCATTGTTATTTTCTCCTTTAACAAGCCACTAGGGAAATTCAATATCGTGTGGCAGGGTTTCACTCTGGAGAATTGGGCGAGCCCGTTTTCAGATAAGGCACTGACCGATGCTCTCTTTGTCAGTTTGCGAGTAGCGCTTATCTCTTCTGTGATTGCCGCAGTATTAGGCACGATGATCGCATTGTCCTTGAGCCGCTATCGCTTTAAAGGATCTGGTGCGGTGAACTTATTCTTGGTGTTACCTCTTACTTCACCAGAAGTTGTACTGGGAAGTTCTCTTGCCACGCTGTTTTTGTCACGGGGTGTTGATTTTGGATACACAACCGTGATCATCGCTCATGTGATGTTTCAAATTTCTTTTGTGGCTGTCACTGTGCGCGCACGTATTCGTGGATTTGACTGGACATTGGAGCAAGCAGCAATGGATTTAGGTGCCTCTCCACAACGCGCATTCTGGCGAATCACCTTCCCACTCATTTTGCCGGGCATCTTGGCTGCATGGTTGTTGTCGTTTGCCTTGTCCATTGATGACTTCATCATCACGTTCTTTAATGCGGGTTCACTAGTGACCTTCCCACTTCAAATCTTTGGTGCGTCACGAGTGGCAATTCCGCCACAAATCAATGTGTTGGCGACTATGTTGCTGTTCTTGAGTATCGCTCTCATGGTGGGGGCATTGCTGATTGAGTCCCGACGTCAACGCATGATTGCCTCGGGCGCTATCAAGCGAAAGAAATAAGCCGTGGGTGCAGTAGTGCAAAATGGCGGGGTGCAGTTGTTGTCATCTGGGCGAAGAACTCTCGGGACGTATTGATTTTCGCCGTGGCTATAGAAAAAAACTTGTATGACATCTTGGGCGTCTCGAGCGGGGCGACCACCGAACAGATTCGTTCGTCCTACCGCAACATGGCGCGTCGCGTGCACCCCGATGTAGGAAGTGCTGCACAAACATCGTCGGTGTCCATGGCAGAGATCAACTATGCGTGGTCGGTTTTGTCTGATCCTGTACGCCGACGTGAGTACGACACCACCTTGTCATCGTTACGCACTGGGTCGCATGCGCGTTCGGGTTCCAGTAGTGATCCCAAAAATACCCAGGTCATCCCTCCTTCCATGTTGCCGCCTACTCGCTTCCCGTGGCGGGGCATGTTGATTGCAGCAGTTGTGGGTTCGGTGATTGTGTTGATAGCCCGCAGTTTTACGGAATCTCCTCTGCCAGGAATACCTGACCAATTGCTTGTGCCTGGCTCGTGTGTGGTGGTGGGCTCAGAACTTCTGGCCACGGAGGTGTCTTGTGGGGCGCCACATGACTACGTGGTGGTGCAATTCATTCCCCTAGATAGAGCATGCCCCTTGAATACTGATGCTTTTCGTGATCGCCAAGGCATGGGAATTGCGTGCGTGAATAAGGCATCACCTCAGGCCAGTGTGGTGTCTTCTTCCACTCCTCGCTAGTGTGAAGTTCCCGTAAGGGCGATTAGCTCAGTTGGAAGAGCGCCACGTTCACACCGTGGAGGTCATGGGATCGAGGCCCGTATCGCCCACTACTGTGATCATCTCTCGTAGGTGAAACATCAAGGGCGTGTGGGGAAGTAGTTTCTCAGTGTGCGTAGATTGTGTGAGCGACCCGGTTGTGCGGCGCCAGCAGAGGTGTCCTATGGGATAGATAACGCACAATTGCTTGTATGGCTAGACAATTCTCATGTGCCAGAGCGTGAACATGCAGGTCGTTTATGTCGTCGACATGCAAATGCTTTAGTTGTTCCCCGTGGGTGGACAGTCGACGACAGGCGTCAACCCATCCCACAGTTATTTCGTGAGCTTGAGCGTTCCTTGGACCCCGATGGTCGAGGTCAGATTGCATCTAGGAACGCAAAAAAGAAAACACGAAAGTCGCGTGCACCCACAGAAGTTGTGGCTCAAGTTCCTGACATTGCGGAGCCCACTTTGTTTGAAACACAAGCTGTGGAGGAAATACACGATGAAGTACTTTCAGCAGTCAACGCAGCGCACAACATCACCGATGATCCTGATGAAACTCGAGCAATTGCATGGTCGCCCGCAACACCACGCAATAGTGAACCCGATGATGTAGATGCACCTGTGATGGGACGATTGATGGGGCGTGCATTTCGTCAGACCGGGAATCAATCATGAAGTATTCGTCTTCGGTTGATCTTTGTGTACCGAAAGAACATGTGCTGCCGTACGTGGCAGATCTGTCGCAGTACTTGTTATGGATGCCACTTATTCACGAAGTAGAACCAATAGATGAAGGTGTGTGGAAGGTTGAACTTCGCGCAAAAGTTGGCGTGTTTGCCCGATCTAAGCGCCTCACTATGAAGCGCACAACGCACACGGCTGATCGACTCATCTTTGAGCGACAAGAAGCCGATGGGCGACAGCATGCACCATGGGTTATGGAAGTCTCACTGATAGACACCACAAAGGGTTGCACGGTCAGTATTCAACTCACCTATGGCGGCAACTTATGGACTGCAGGCGTGTTAGACAAAATTCTGGCTCATCAAGTCGACCTCGGTAAAAAGACACTTGCTGAACTTGTGACACAATCTTTGTAAATGTCTTCTCCACAATCATCAACATCTACCGCAGACCTAGCTGGTGGTATCGCTGGTGTCATGAAAGTAGATGTGGTGCATGGACTTCGCCGGCTCTCTGGTGGGGCATCACGAGAAACTTGGGAATTCCAAGTTGGTGATGAGTCATTTATCTTGCAACGCGTGCGTCCTCAACGCCCAGGTGGATTAGGTAGCGAAGCAACTGTCTTGCGTGAAGCTTTCGCTCATGGAGTTCCTGTGCCTGAGTTAGTGGTTGATGGCTCAATCTCCACAGATTTGGAACGCCCTTTCATGATTGTTAAGGCAGTTGCTGGTGAGACAATTGCTCGAAAAATTCTGCGCGATGAGCCTTTCACCAACGCACGAAAGAATTTGGTTTCTCAACTTGGTATTGCTGCCGCCCGCATTCATCAAGTGCCCACCGATGGTTTGCAGCAGCTCGTCGTGGAAGATCAATTGTCCATGTATCGGCAGATCTTGGTGGATTTAGGTGAACCACACCCGGTGTGTGACATTGCATTTCGATGGTTAGAAAAGAATCGACCTGCACACACCACAACAGCGCTTGTGCATGGAGATTTCCGACTGGGCAATGTCGTTGTGGGAACACATGGTCTAGAGGCAGTTTTGGATTGGGAGCTCGCCCATCTAGGTGATCCCATGGAGGATCTCGGCTGGTTGTGTGTGCGGGCATGGCGTTTTGGCGGTGCTCATCCGGTGGCTGGCCTAGGTAGTTATGAGGAATTATTCGACTCTTATGCACAAGAATCCGGAGTGCGCCCAGATCGTGAAGTGGTGCGCTGGTGGGAGATTTTGGCAACACTGAAATGGGGCATTATGTGCATTGTGCAAGCCAATACGCACTTGTCGGGAGCTTCTCGCAGCCATGAATTAGCTGCAATTGGTCGTCGAGTATGTGAAAACGAATATGACCTCATTCGACTGTTGGAAGAGGCACCACGATGACTTCGCCACACGATCGACCCAGCGTGGATGAACTTTTGGAGTCCGTTCGAGAATGGCTAGAGCGAGATGTTGCTCAATCTGGTGATGCACGCATTGCATTTCATGCGCGAGTTGCTGCCAACATCATTGAAATAGTGCGACGGGAAAACGCATCAGCTCCTGAGGTAAATGCGCGACATGATCAAGTTTTGGCAAGTCTTGAGGTGACAAGTGAACAAGAACTTGTGGACAAGATTCGCGCGGGCGTCTACGACGAGAATCTGCTGGAGATGTTGCAAAAATTGCGACCCGTGGTGGAAGATAAAGTTGCCGTAGCGAACCCGAAATATCTTTATTGAGATGTGTGTCGCGTTTTTGACGTGATAGCAACGGGTTGTCCCGCAGCTAATTGGCCACAGGCGGCTGCGATATCGGTTCCCCGGTTTTGACGTGTGGTGGCATTGACGCCAAGCCGTCGAAGCAATTGTTCAAAAGAAGTAACACGCGCCGGAGAGCTGCCCACAGTTGGCCAACCTGGGGTGGGATTCAAGGGGATGAGATTGACATGGGCTGAGGGACTGAGTTGCAAGCACAGTTCTGCAAGTTCGTGCGCATCTCTATCGGTGTCGTTCACTTTGTCAATGAGTGCCCATTCAAATGTGACACGACGACGTTTTACAGCCAAATAATCCTGACACGAAGCAATGAGATCCGCGAGGGGATATCGAGTGTTAATAGGAACGAGTTCATTGCGTAAGTCATCGCGCGCTGCATGAAGCGATACCGCAAGATTGACAGGTAACGGGCGTGTGGCAAGGGTGCGAATGCCGGGAATAATGCCCACAGTGGAAACAGTGATGTGTCGAGCCGAAATACCGATATCGCCATGAATGCGTTCGACGGCACCCCACACGGCGGGTTCGTTAGCTAATGGTTCACCCATGCCCATAAACACAATGTTGTCGATTCGGCGACCTCTTGTGTGTGCTTCATGTGCTGACCGAATAACTTGTTCGACAATTTCACCCACGCTGAGTTGGCGATGAAACCCTGCTTGTCCGGTGGCGCAAAATCCACATCCCATCGCACAACCTGCTTGAGTGCTTACACATACGGTTGCTCGATCGCGATAGAACATCAAGACGGTTTCAATGGGGTAGTTGCCCTCCACGAGATGCCACAAAAATTTAATGGTGTCTTCGTTGTCGGTGCTCACGCGTTTGACTTCGATGAGTGACGCCGGGAGAGCCTCAGCTAATCGGGTGCGCAATGAGGCTGGCAAGGTGGAAATGTCATGTGGGGTCTGGAACTGTTGGTAGAGACCTGTCCATAACTGATCAATGCGATAACGAGGTTCACCACTAAGAATTTCGGTGAGTTCTTCTCGAGTGGGGTCATAGAGAGTTTTCATGAGCTGACCTTTTCGGCAGTGATGTTGCCTACAAATGAGTGTTCTTCGTGATGGACGCTAAAACCAAGAGAGTTGTACATGGCAACACCTGGTGCATTATCTGCATCCACGTACAACATGGCCTCTTTGGCGCCTTTGTGAAACGCCGTATTAAGTCCAGCTATTGCAATCTTGCGCCCAATTCCTTGACCGCCCAATGTGGGTTGAACAGCGATGACATAAATTTCGCCCATCATTGAATTGTTCTCGTGGTGCATCTTGGTCCAGCAAAAACTTGCCATCATCTGATCACGCCAATGCACACGTAAGCCTGACGCATCAAACCATTCTTGTTGCATTCGAGATGTCAATGTGTCCATCGTCCAGCCCCCTTGTTCGGGGTGTTGAGCAAAAGCAGCGTTGTTGAGGTCTAGCCATTGCTGTTCATCACGTCCTGTGTGGAACGGTTCCGTGGAAAAATCTGCAATCTCGGCAATTACTTCTGGCTCAAGGGGAAGTGGTCGACGCATTTGTAACAATCGACGACCTGGATGTAGGCCCACGGTCTCTGCAATTTGTTTATGCGCCCGACTTGGCTCAAAGACCCACCAATGCACGTGACCCCCGCCTTCGGTAGCCACAATGTCTAAGGCGGTGGTCATCATCTCTGGCGCAATCTCTAAAGAGTCGTATCGATAGTGAGGGTGAACAATAAGGTCGAGAGCCCATGATTCGTTTCCGCGCGAGACCTGGCAATAACCAACAATGTGGGAGCGATCATCCTCGCGGGCGATGATGCCAGCAAAACCTGCACGCCCGCCATCTCGTAGGTCGAGCCAAAGGTGGTCATTGAGAGGTCTGGTGCCGTCGGCACGCCACGCATCTTCAATCAAGGCCGAGACGTCTTGGAGACTAGATGCGTTCATCTGTCGCCTGATTTCAAGAGAACGCATCACTTCAGGGTACCTTCGTGTCTATGGGAAAGCCGAGAACACCAGCGGGACGAGCCAAAGAAGTGGCATCTCGATTGGCGCAGTTGTATCCCGGTGCTGAATGTGAATTAACACATTCCAACCCCTATGAGCTTTTGGCGGCCACGATCTTGTCGGCTCAATGCACCGATGTGCGAGTCAACATGGTGACCCCAGCGCTATTTGCCAAGTATCCGACTCCACAAGATCTTGCTGATGCGCACCCTGTGGATGTGGAACAGATTGTGCGATCTACAGGTTTTTATCAAAGCAAAGCCAAGAATCTGATTGGAATGGCACGCGCTGTGATGGAGCGTTACGAGGGCGTTATTCCCCATGAGTTAGAAGACCTTGTCACCTTG
This sequence comes from Ilumatobacteraceae bacterium, assembly GCA_044239355.1. Lineage (GTDB taxonomy): Bacteria > Actinomycetota > Acidimicrobiia > Acidimicrobiales > Ilumatobacteraceae > UBA2093. The sequence goes on along the minus strand of JBIIBO010000007.1, from coordinate 7,537 downwards.
CCTGGTGTGGGTCGGAAAACCGGCAATGTGTTGCGCAGTGTGGTGTTTGATCTGCCAGGTCTTGCTGTGGACACCCATGTAGGGCGGTTATCGCGAAGATTGGGCCTCACCATTGAAGAAGACCCCGTCAAAGTAGAGAAGGTTCTCAATGCGTTTTTACCGCCACCTGAGTGGGGTCGGTTCAGTCTGAGACTCATTCTTCACGGTCGTCGAGTGTGTGATGCACGAAAGCCACGCTGTGATATCTGTGAATTAGAAGACATTTGCCCATCTTCGTCATTGCCCACAAAAAACAAATCCAAGTAGACCATCTCCAACAAGTAGCGTGGGCGTGATGAATGAGAGCATTCGCGCAGAATTAGGAGCCGCAGTGGACGCGGTCAATAGATACCGCATGCGAATTGCTGGCTTGGTAGAAAACATCGGGCCGAATAATGAAGATCTCATCAGCGCAATGTATGAAGCCGAAAGAGCTCTTGTGTCGGCAGAGCGCCTGTTGACACGTGCAGAGAAATTGGCCCGTTAGAACATGTTTGAACCTCGTGATGCAATTCGTGAGATGCAGGGTTATCACTCTCCACAAGTGGATGTTCCAGTGCGTTTGAACACCAATGAGTCACCATTTCCGCCACCGCAACAATGGGTGGACTCATTAGATGAGATTGCACGGCAAGTGTCGTGGAACCGGTATCCCGATCGCTCCGCAACACGACTACGAGAAGTGATTGCGCAACGACATGGAGTGTCCCCAGAAAATGTCTTTGTTGCCAATGGATCTAATGAGGTATTGCAGACAATTTTGTTGACCTATGGCGGACATGGTCGAAAAGTTGCAGTGTTTGAACCGACCTATCAGATGTATGGCCAGATTGCCCGGGTCACCGGAGCACAAGTAGTAGTTGGTGCCCGCGATGGTGATTTCATTTTGGACGCAGACGAGATTTCACGCGTGACGGGTTCTCAAGACATAGCAGTAACTTTTTTGACGAACCCCAACAACCCCACCGGGGTGATTGAGCCGCGTGAAAATCTTGAACACCTGTTGCGCACAACAAGTGGCATTGTGGTGGTTGATGAGGCATATGCAGAGTTCGCTGATTGGTCCGCCATTGACATGGTCAATGAATCACAAGGGTTGATTGTCGCAAGAACATTTTCAAAGACATTGTCACTGGCCGGACTTCGTGTGGGATATGCAGTGGGTCCACGTTGGATGATTGAGAAACTGACCATTGCCGCGTTGCCATATCATCTTGATGCTTTTAAGCAGGCGGCAACAGTGGCGGCATTGTCCTACGTAGATGAGATGCAACAGCGAGTCACTGCGATCACCTCGCAGCGAAGTCGAATTGAGCACAGGCTGCAGGCAGTGGGTATGACGGTGTGGCCAAGTGGCGCCAATTTTGTGTTGTTCCGACCAGGAAAAGAATCCACGCCATCCCTATGGCAGCAGTTATTGGAACGAGGCATCTTGGTGAGAGATTGTGGCTCGTGGCCTGGTCTGGAGCGATGCTTGCGGGTCACGGTAGGAAGTGAGGAAGAAAACTCGCTGTTTCTCGATGCCGTAGATGAGATTGCGGGCTAACTAGCCCCACATTTTTGCCAATGGCTGCAAAATAAGGCGTGGGTTCGCCGAAGAAACGGCGAGAATAGAGATATGGCACGAACCGCCCAAATCACCCGCAACACCAAAGAGACCTCAATTGATGTATCTATCAATCTTGATGGCTCAGGTCAGTCATCAATTTCAACGGGGATTCCGTTTTATGACCACATGTTGGAACAACTAGCGCGTCACGGCGGATTTGATCTCACCATTGCAGCCCAAGGTGACCTACATATAGATACACATCACACAGTGGAAGATGTAGCCATTGTGGTGGGCGAGGCCATCAAGATGGCTCTTGGTGACAAAGCAGGTGTGCGTCGTTTTGCAAGTGGTCTCTATCCACTAGATGAAGCGTTGGTGGAAATTGCTCTTGACTTAAGTGGGCGACCTTTCGTGGAATGGAATGTAGACCTTCCTGAATGTTTGCCACTGGGAAATCCTGCTTTTGATCCTTCATTGGCAGAGCATGCGATTTCTTCTTTAGCTACATCTGCTGCAATGACATTGCATGTCAACCTCAAAACGGGCCGCAATGTCCACCACATTATTGAAGCCGCATTTAAAGGTCTTGCACGCTGTCTTCGAGATGCCGTTCGCGTTGAGTCATCGGGGGTTCCCTCGACTAAAGGCGTTCTTGCGTGACCACAGCGCCAAGGGTGGCCGTTCTTGACTACGGAATTGGAAACCTTCGTTCTGCACAAAAGGCCTTACAAAAGGTGGGAGCCAATGCAGTTCTTACAAGCGACCATCACGAGATAGAAAATGCTGATGCCGTGGTATTGCCAGGCGTAGGAGCATTTGGCGCATGCATGGATGCGTTGCGTGAGGCAAATTTGGAGTCTGCAGTACATAAAGCAGTAGACGCAGGAGTTCCATTTCTTGGAATTTGTGTAGGGATGCAGATGTTGTTTGATGCCAGTGAGGAAGATCCTTCGGCAAAAGGTCTAGGAATTATTCCAGGAACAGTGCAATGGATTCCTGAGACTGTGCAACGTCCGCAAATGCAATGGAATCAATTGCACATTGTTCATGATGATCCCATGTTTGAAGGTTTGGGAAGTGACCCATGGATGTATTTTGTTCATTCTTTCCATGGTGTGCCCACGCACACGCAAGACACTGTTGCCACTGTGCATTATGGGGAGACACTCAATGTTGCATTTCGTCGTAACAATGTCTTTGCCACTCAATGTCATCCTGAAAAATCTGCACACGATGGACTTCAACTGCTCGCAAACTTTGTTCAGTGGGCACGGGCATGAACCTTTATCCAGCCATTGATCTCCTTGGAGGCAAAGTAGTGCGTTTGCGTCAAGGCGACTATGACGACAGCACTGTCTATGGTGATGATCCAGCACTTGTAGCGCAGTCGTTTGTGGAACAAGGTGCATCCTGGGTGCACATTGTTGATCTTGATGCAGCCAAGAGTGGTGAACCAATTAACCGACCAGTGATTGCACAAGTGGTGCGGGCATTGGCTGGTTCTGCACGAGTGCAAGTGGGCGGTGGCGTGCGTTCAATTGCTGATGCACAAGCGCTTCAACAGATCGGTGTGGGTCGTGTGGTGATGGGGTCTGCGGCGGTGGCTGAGCCCCTGCTAGTCAATGATGTCGCTCAAGAGATAGATGTCGCCGTGGGGCTTGATCATCGCAATGGTGTGGCTGCCACACACGGATGGACGCAATCTTCTGGCGTGCTTGTAGATGAGCTTTTGGGCCAATTCCCTCGTGCATCAGCTTTTGTGATTACCGATATTTCCCGTGATGGAATGTTGACTGGTCCAGATCTGGAAGGTCTTGCTCGGGCGATTTCTCTCACGAAAATCCCAGTGATTGCAAGTGGGGGTGTGGGTGATTTATCTCATGTGCAAGATTTGTCAACACTTACACAACTAGATGGCGTCATTGTGGGTAAAGCAATCTATGAAAATCGTTTCACGGTTGCTGAAGCAGTGCAGGTGTTGTCATGAACCCAGATGTGGTGGCGCGTGTCATTCCTTGCCTTGATGTCACTGATGGGCGCGTCGTCAAGGGCGTGAATTTTGTAGGTCTGCGCGATGCGGGGGACCCTGTGGAGCTTGCAGCACGCTATGACGCACAAGGAGCCGATGAATTGGTGTTTTTAGACATCACCGCATCGTCGGATAAGCGCAACACGATGATTGACGTTGTGTCTCGGGTGGCCGAAGAAGTCTTTATTCCGTTCACCGTAGGTGGAGGAATTCGCACAGTTGATCATGCACGCGCAATGTTGCGTGCAGGGGCAGACAAGGTAAGTGTGAATACAGCTGCGGTGGAGAATCCACAGGTCATCAGCGATATTGCTGCCGAATTTGGCACACAGTGCGCAGTGTGTGCCATTGATGCCAAATGGGATATGAACACATCATCGTGGGTGGTGTATCTCCACGGTGGACGCACTCGTACAGATCTCAACGCGGTTGCGTGGGCACAACGTGCCGTATCGCTAGGCGCGGGAGAAATTTTGTTGACTTCGATGGACCGCGATGGCACCCGTGATGGGTTTGATGTGGAACTCACACGTGCAGTAACAAGTGCAGTCAATGTTCCGGTGATTGCAAGTGGGGGTGTGGGCACCCTTGACCACCTTGCTGACGGAGTTCTTCATGGTGGGGCTACAGGGGTTCTTGCTGCATCAATTTTTCACTTCGGTGAGCACACAGTGGCCCAAGCTAAAGAACTGATGTCTGCACGCGGCATTCGCGTGCGCCCCGCACTTCGCTAAAGATTCAATGCCTGGGTAAGGGCACTGTGGGCAACATCTTTGGCACCCACCGCAATGAAGTGGTCCACTCCTGAGATCTCGGCTACCGAAGTAGATGTCCAGGTAGAGACATGTGCACGCAGTTGTTGCGCGGTTGAGTATTGGTCATGTTCAGGTGCGAAAAGATACTTTGGTCGATGATGTGACGATGCTGTGGGCGTAGAGGTCATCAGTGGAACTGGTGGTGCAATGCCAATCCATGCACTAATCAATGGATGGGTCACGTTCAATGCCACCACAGCACCAAATGAATAACCCGCCATAATGATGTTGGCATCGAGTTCCATCATGTCGGCGAGTTCACACGCAGCGACCAAGTCAAGTCGTTCACTGTCGCCATTGTCATGTTCGCCCCCTGAATAGCCCACACCGCGAAAATTCACGGCAATGGAATGGCACTGAAGATTCCATGCGGCTTCTTGTAGCGCTCGGACAACATGATGTGAGCGGTCACCCCCATAGAGGGGGTGGGGGTGGCCAATAATCACCGTGGCCAATGGTTCGCGGGTGTCACAGCGAACAATCCCCGCCTCAATAGTGATTCCATCGAGGGTCTCAAGCAAAACAGTTTCTTCTTGCACGCTCAAAGACGGTACCGTGCTTACCGTGAGTGATGACGACCAAAAACTCCCTATTCAGATGCTCAACGATCGTCTTTTGGTGCGCATCCCGCAAAGCGAAGGCGAGCGCCGTTCTACCGGGGGAATACTTATCCCCGCGACAGCTCAGATCAGCAAGCGCCTTGTGTGGGCCGAAGTTGTGGCCCAAGGGGCAAATGTGAGGGCGGCCGAAGTGGGCGACCAAGTGCTGTTTAGCCCCGATGATCGATACGAAGTTGAAGTGCAAGGCATCGACTACATCATGTTGCGCGAACGTGACATTCATGCTGTGGCTGCCTCGCGAATTGAAGTAGGAACAGGGCTGTACATCTAATGTCATCAGAATTACAAGGCCGGGTAATCATTCCCACCCAGGATCAACTTGACGCAGTGAAGTACAACAGCGATGGGTTGGTGCCCGTCATTGCGCAGTGCGCTGCAACAAAAGACATTTTGATGATGGCATGGATGAACGCTGAATCATTGTCGATGACATTTCGTGAAGGCCGCATGGTGTACTGGAGTCGAAGTCGTCAAGAACTGTGGCGAAAAGGCGACACGAGTGGAGATCGGCAGTTTGTTCGCGAAGCTTTCTATGACTGTGATGCAGACACTTTGCTGTTCGTTGTGGAACAAGAGGGTAAAGGCGCGTGTCACACCGGTGAGTTTTCGTGTTTCTATCGAGCATTCGGAAGCGAGTCATGACGTCTGTAACGTCGGTGACGCCATCTCTTGAGGAGTTCATAGCGCTGTCTCGTGACTACACGGTGATACCGGTGTGGACACAAGTGCTCGCAGACCTTGAAACTCCTGTTGCTGCCTACATCAAGTTGGTAGGTGAGGGAAATGGGTTTCTTCTTGAATCTGTAGAACATGGAGAGCGTTGGAGTCGATATTCATTTGTAGGCCGTGAACCACGTGCCACCTTGACACTGCGCAACGGCATGCTCAGCACCACTGGGTACATTCCACCTTCTGTCCCATTGGATCAAGGCATCTTGGTGGCCATGGAAGAGTTGCTGCGTATTTATCGCGCACCAATCTTTCCTGATTTACCACCACTGCAAGGTGGGCTTATGGGTCATCTGGGTTATGACGTTGTGCGGGAAATCGAACACTTGCCCCATCCTCCGAACGATGATCGTGGAGTTCCCGATGCTTCAATCAGTGTGATTGGGTCCCTTGCAGCTTTTGATCACTGGCGTCAACGTGTGTATCTGTTGGAGAGTGTGCCTGTTGCAGGATTGAGCGACGAAGAAATCGTGCGCGCCTATCACGAAGCTGTGGAGCGTGTGCATACATCTGTTGCAGATCTCTCGCGTCCCTTGGCTTATGTGGCAGTTGAACCCCCAGAACCTGGTGAAGAACTTCCCGAGACAGTGTCGTCTATGCCCAACGGTGCATATCAACGCGCAGTGCAAGTGGCAAAAGAACACATTGTCGCCGGAGACATTTTTCAAGTAGTTCTCTCGCAGCGCTTTGACATTCAGTTAGATGCTGAACCCTTCGATGTGTATCGCGTTTTGCGTCAAGTAAATCCCAGCCCTTATATGTATTACGTGAAACAGCCTGAGTTGACCATTGTGGGTGGTTCACCTGAGCCCATGGTCCAACTGATCAATGGCAAAGTGATCTCACGCCCCATTGCTGGTACACGTAAGCGTGGAACAACCGATGAACATGATCGGCGTTTAGCTGCGGAACTTCGAGAGAATCCAAAAGAGATTGCCGAACATGTGATGCTGGTGGACTTGGCACGCAATGACGTGGGCCGAGTGGCCCGTTATGGAACAGTCACCATGGACGAGTTGATGTCACTAGAGCGCTATAGCCACGTGATGCACCTCACATCGCAAGTCTCTGGTGATTTGCGCGAGGGGCTCGGACCTATTGACGTATTGCGTGCCACATTGCCTGCAGGAACAGTGAGCGGAGCACCCAAAGTGCGTGCAATGGAAATCATTGATGCTTTAGAGCCGGTGAAGCGTGGACCATATGCAGGAGTTGTGGGCTACGTGGACTTTTCTGGCAACCTCGACACTGCAATAGCCATTCGCACCATGTTTGTTGGGCCCACTGGGGCAAGCCTGCAAGCAGGGGCCGGCATTGTGGCCGATAGTGATCCCAGCGATGAAGACCTCGAGTGTCACAACAAAGCGCGTGCTCTTTTGGCTACGGTGCCCGCAGCTCGAAGAATGACAACGCGTCGGCGTTCTGCGGGAACCCAGGCATGAGTACGTTGGTGTGGGCCGATATTGCTCGCGATGTAGTGACAGTGCGCGGATTAGATGCAGGTGTCTTCCTGCATTCCCAACTTGCACAAGATGTCATCGAACTTGAGGTGGGCTCTTCTGTGCACAGTCTTCTTTTAGAGCCCACTGGACATGTTGTGGCAATAGTGCGAGTTATTCGACATGAAAAAAACTTGTACACCCTGGACGTCGAAAAAAGTTTTGGACAGTCACTTATTGATCGCTTGAAAAGATTTATTTTGCGTTCAGATGTTGCCTTGGAACTTACTGACTGGTCGGTGCGCGCCTTTCGC
>JBIIBO010000023.1:0-27527 GCA_044239355.1 Ilumatobacteraceae bacterium | reverse complement strand
AGGGGAGTGATCGCCGCGATTGCAATCGCGGCGATCACTACAGAACGGCCTCGGCGCACCCGAGAGGCTTCTGCCTCAGATGAGATCAAGGAGCATCCTCAAGAACAGGCACATCAATGACTTTGTCGCCTGACTTGCTGAATTTCAAGGTCACCGAAATTGTTTGACCGACTTCAAGCGGTTGCACTAACCCCATCAGCATTACGTGATATCCGCCTGGCTTCATTTCAATAGACATCTCAGGGGTGACCTTGATACTGCTTACTTCTTGCATTTTCATTCCACCATCCACAGTGACGGTTTCGTGCACCTCAGTCATCATGGCAATGCTCATATCAACAGATGCGCCTACAAGTTCATCTTCTGCGTCGGATTCAATGGTCATGTACGCAGCACCCATGTCTGTTGCCATGGGTGATTGACGAGCCCATTGACCTGTCACTGTGATTTCTGGACTGTCCGGTGTGGCTGCATCATCGCTGGAACACGCAGTCACGCCCGCAACTAGTGCAAGTGATGCGATGATTCTTACCAGTTTTGTTTTCATGTTGTTGTGTCTTTCTTGTTGAGGAGAACGGTGAGATCATGTGCCATTGAGTTGGCATCAATTCCGAAAGGCCATTCGACGACAACCATGCCTTTGTCATCAATGACGTATGCCGTGCCACTATGCACGACTTCCACTTTGTCGCCCGTCACGGTGACTGAAGATGAGGTCTGAAAGAACTCTTCTGCACGACGGAGCTCTTCATCATCTGAAGGAATCAGAGCATGAAAGCGATCACTGAGTGATGCAAGGTAACGAGGCAGCACATCTTTGGTGTCACGGTTGGGATCAACGGTGATCATCGCAAGATCTACACGTGCTGCAAGTTCCCCCATTTTCTTTTTTGCATTTTTGATATTGACCAATGTGGTGGGGCAGAGATCTGGGCAATGGGTGTAGCCGAAATATGCAATCAACAACTCGTTGGGTGCAGCAATAAAGCTAAAAGGAGTGTTGGTTGCTGCATCTGCGATGAATGCTTGCGATACGTCCTTTGTTTTAGGCGGGACATAGCCGAACAGTTCCTGATTGTTTGTGGAGGATGTACTACATGCCGCGAGAAGGACACTCATACCCAGAAGCACGCCAATGCACTTATGTTTTTTGAACCAGAATGTCCTCACATCTACATAGACACCCTGTGAGGGGAATTAGTTCCACATAAGAATTGTGACGTCAGTCTCTACAGTTATGGATGCTATGTACGAGTAGACCAAAGTACGGAAGTTGGGCAGAAGGTACCCATGTCCCTCAGAATTCGTGTCACACTGCATGCATGGAGCAAAACAAGACTCGCCGAGAGATGTTGGAAGATCTAGTTACCCAAGGGGTGCTTACGGAAAGTGCAGCAAAAAACATCGAACATGCGCCGAAATGGTCTTTTTCAATCCGGGAACTTGTCTCGTATCTTGCCTCCATCATCATCGCGGTGGGAGTCATTCGCATTTTGGCCATTGCATTTGAAGATGCATCAGAGGGCGTGATTAGCGCTGCTTTGTATGTGGTGTCGGTAGGAACTGGCATTGCATCGTGGAAATTGTCCTCAGGTAGCACTATTCGAAGAAGATTCTCTGAAGTATTGGAATTGGGGTCACTCGGGTCTTTCGTGGGCGCAACGGCCATTGTGTTGAACCAAGTGGAAGATCTAGATGGTCCGTGGGTGGGCGTGGCGTTGTCTGCGATACCAGCATTGTGGGGTCTGTACAGATGTTGGAACACAATTTTTGCCGGAACAGTTGCAATCGTGATCGGTATTCCAGCTCTTGGCGCATCACTTGGTGCAGTAACTGACTCCGACACTCCATGGGTGATGTCGGGCTTCACATTGATTCCAGGAATCATTTTGTTGATACTGGGGACCCGCGCAATCGGCGTTCCTATTTTGGCGCGAATTTATGGGGCCTTGTTTTATGTCATTGGGACAATGCCGCTGGGTGCAGATCTTTCGAACGGCAAATTCATTCCCATCGTGATGGGGGCTGCATTGTTTGCCGTCGGGTCCATCATGCTTGCACCAGAGATGCTCATCGCCGGCGCCTTTTTAATTGTTGCCGGAATTGTGATGTCGGTAGTGCGTTGGATCAATAATGATTTGGCACAAGGCCTTGTCATTATTGCGACAGGACTTGCGATGTTAGGTGTGCTGTCCGTACAGATGAAGCGTGCTGTCAGTCGACCAAAGACTGGAATACCAACTGCTTAAGTTGGCTGCGTAGTGGCCAGGTACTTGAGGGAAGTAACTGAGTCATAATCATGTACACAAGATCTTCTTTCGGGTCGACTGTGAAGTTTGTACTTGCAGCACCACCCCAGCCGTAATCTCCTGCACTGCCAGGAACTTTTGCTGTGATGGGGTCGAGCGTCACGCTCACGCCAAGGCCAAATCCCACGCCATCAAATGTTGTTTCTGAAAACAAGGGGCGACCGTATGCAGTGAGATCTGCATTGCCTGGCAGATGGTTAGACCCCATGAACTCCACAGTGCGAGGAGACAAAATGCGCACGCCATTCAACTCGCCACCACCACGCAGCATTTCTGCAAACTTCAAATAATCAGAAGTGGTGGACACCAAACCGCCACCACCAAGGTCTGCAATGGGTTTATTCAGTGCACCTGCTCCCATGGCATCGCTGCGAAGACGTTTCTTGTCTGCAGGGTTTGGTACGTAGAGCGCAGCGAGTCGGTCGGCTTTATCGGGTTCACAATAAAAAGCAGTGTCGTTCATCCCAAGTGGGGCAAAGATGCGCTTGTGCATGAACTCACCCAGTGTCATTCCAGAGAGAATCTCCACAATGCGGCCGAGGACGTCGATGGACATTGAATATGCCCATTCAGTGCCCGGCTGGAACATCAAGGGCAATGCAGCCAATGCGTCACAAATCTGCTCAAGGTTTGCACCTTTTGGAGTACCCCATTCAAAGCCTGCATTGCGATACATCTGATCAACGGGATTGGCATAGACAAATCCGTATGTCATGCCTGAGGTGTGGGCGAAGAGCTGCCACATCTCCATTGGCTCTGTGACTGGTTCAAAACGTGGTGCAGTGAGTGTGCCTGAGCGAAATACTTTTTGGTTTCCAAACGAAGGGATAAACCATTTCACCTGATCGCGCATTTCAAAGAGACCTTCTTCCCACAACATCAGTGCCGCAACAGCACAGATGGGTTTGGTCATGGAGTAGATGCGGTAGATGGTGTCATCAGCAATGGGCTTGCCATTTTCTACATCGGCATGGCCATACATCGAGCTGTAGGCGAGTTTGCCTGCGCGAGAGACTGTGATGTGAAAGCCGGGAAGTTTTCCATTCTCGACATATTTTGCAAAGTGGGTTTCGATGCGTGCAAGACGTTGTGGGTCAAGACCTACTTCGGTGGGATCAACAGAAACTTCCATGTGTGACATATCCGAAGCGTATTCAGAGTTGTGACCTTTGTCCGAAGCGTAGGAGCCATTTCTATGGGAACTTTTTCGCCATTAGCCCTGTCTATTCATATGTGACAAATAAAGAGACTTTTTCTCATGGTAAACAAGAAACCGAAATCCCTCAAAGTGATGGCAATGCTGACTCTTTCTTGTGGCGCCGTTTGTGGCGGCTCCACTTTCTTGCTGGAATCATCATCGCTCCTGCTTTGGTTTGGTTCGCTGTCACTGGTCTTGTGATTCTGTATTCGGATTCGATCCAGAGAGGTCAACATTCAGAGTTGTACTCCGTGGAAAAAGATCAGTCTGTGTTGACTCTTGACGCCCAGCTTGCCTCGGTGCAACAAGCACACCCCGATTTGTCTTTGTGGTATGTGACCCCACCTCGACGCGATGGTGACCCCACAGTGTTCTCGATGGGCACTGAGATGGGAACACCAAAAGATGTATTCGTGAATCCTTATTCTGCCGAAGTTCTGGGAGATCGACGTCCAGATAAAGGTCTCGTGAGTTTTGCCAACAACACTCATGGATCTTTTTTGCCTCGTCAGTACACGATGCCAATCCCATCTCTCACGGGAATTTTTGGAGAGGGCGATGCATTTCGAACGGTCGAAGTTGGCGAGGTAATTGTTGAAGTTGTTGCTGGTTGGGGATTAGTACTTGCGGCAAGTGGTTTGTATCTGTGGTGGCCGCGCAAGGGGAGCAAGAAACGTCTGCTCATTCCACGATTCCGCGGCGGCGGCCGACCAATGTGGCGCGACATGCATGCTTCGGCGGGGACCGTAGTGAGCATCGGTCTGATTTTCTTTGTGATGTCGGGACTTCCGTGGGCAACGTTTTGGGGAAATGAATTCAGCACCGTTGCTTCAAAAGTGACACCTAATGCCGAAGGTTCCTTTGCTTGGGGTGATTCAGGGCCACCATCCGTGGTACCGAAAGTTGGAGACTTGACGCGAAACGGGGTGCGTATCCCTTGGGCGTCTACCGAAGATGTGATTCCACCATCCAGCGGAGGCGGTCACGTTCATTCGCATTCAGCTTCTGTCGATCATGGTGCTGGAGACGATGCTGCCACCGAAACCTCTCCACTGCCGGCAACTCGTGTTTCTTTGGAGGTTGTACACAAGGCCGCACAGGAAGAGGGAATGGTGCCGGGCTATTCCATTACCCCTCCCGTTAATACTGTTAACGACGACAAATCGACAACATACGGCTCATTTGTCATCGTGAATCCATGGCCAAGCTCATTGAGCGAACAAGGTGCTCTGTATCTGGATCAGTTCAGTGGGAAAACACTTGGCAAAAGCGATGCAAACACTTGGGGTGCAATTCAAAAGACTGCCGAGTTGGGAGTCCAGACACACATGGGTACTCAGTTTGGTCTCGTTAATCGAATTTTTCTTACTGCGATATGTGTCTTGGTTTTTTGGAGCATCACTTCGGCAATGGTCATGTGGTTGCGTCGCCGACGTAGAGGAGCATTGGGCATACCGCGGCGTGTACCCGACGTGTCCGTCACGAAGTCGACTGGAATCACGGCAATAGTGCTTGGGATTATTTATCCACTATGGGGAGCAAGTGCTGTTGTATTGCTTGCGTGTGATGCATTGCTGAGAAAGATGAAGTCTCGAAGGAATACGGTCACCGCTTGAGAGATGCATCGTCCCGCTAAGTAGCCGGAGAAGATACTTAGGGCTGGGGCTTGTTGTTAAAGGAGCGAAATGCTGCGAGAGCCCGTGGGCCGTATACGGTGCCAGGGCCACCGCTCATTGAAATTGCCACACCAATAGCTTCGGCCACCTCGGCCTCTGTGGCCTTGTTGAGCGAGGCGCCACGTGCGTGGCTTGCGATACATCCATCACATCGCACCGCAATGGAAATAGCGAGTGCGATGAGTTCCTTTGTTTTCTTGTCGATTGCACCATCGGCAAACGCTGCTTTGTGAAGTTCGCTAAAACCGTCGTACACCTCAGGAATAAGTGCACGTAGTTCACGGCCCTCACCTGCGAGTTGCTTCAACAGGTCTCGACCATGGTCGTGGGTGTGTTCACTCATGTATGCAGTCTCCCGTGTGGGAGCACAAAAATCAATCGAACACTTGAAGGGCGTTGTTGTCGGCAACTGTACGCAGTGAGCGACCAAGCATTTCCTTGATGAGTTGTTGTCCGCGCTCGTTCTGGTCTGCGTATCCCTGGAAGGTTGTGACACCGTAGGTGACACAGAAACAGATGGCTACAAGATACTGACGCCACATCTCATCGCGGTCCACACTGATTCCGTGTGATTCAAGACGATCTAGGTATCCATTGACTAGTTCATGGTCATGACCAGAACGCACAGCGGCAGTGATGGATTGTGAGATGAAGTACCCCACGTCGTACATGCCACTTCCTGTTCCAATGAGTTGGAAGTCGATGGCGACAGGTTGTGCGCCATCAAACATCAAGTTGTCGGCGCGGTAGTCACCGTGACACATCGTTGTAGGGCTCATCAGGTTAGACAGCATCCAGGGAACCTTCTCTGCCCAGATGCCACCAATGCGTGCCACAGATTCCGGAACGACATCCATGCCGTGCTGTTCAACAATGGGCCATCCGCCTTGCCACAACATAGGAAGAACTGCGTTGTAGGTGGGATTATCCAACGGCTGGAAATACGAAGACATGGTGTCGAGATGAGCAGATCCCCACCATGATGCGTGGAAATCCGCCAGTACATTCAGCAAAGTTTTTGCATCATCCAAAGTGACGCCATCGAGCTGATTCATTGGCCGGTAATGGCTGATGTCCTCCATTGCGATGGTGAAATCGGTGTTGTCTCCTGCGATGGCTTGTCCATAACACTTCGCTGTTTTGAAAGGAGCCTTCTCGGCGCATTCTGCGTAGAACTTCAGTTCGCGAATGTAGAGAACTAATGCATCAGCGGTAAACCGTTGCGTGAGATCGTCAGTGGGGTATTTCACCACGAATGACTTTGGTGCGCTCGTGGGTTGAGCATAAGTAGGGATAACTCGCTGCAAGATACTGAGAATGCCTACGCCTTCACCAATGCGTTCAGTCGTTACTGCTGTTACCGAGTTCTGCCCCTCGAGATCACCACTGCCCTTGAGCAGACCTTCAACCCACTGTGGAGTGATGTGTGAGTCATTACTGATCAAGCCAAGACCTGAACCGATGAGATCGACGATTGCCATATTGCCCCCCTTTGGCTGCGCACCCCCCGATGCGACTGACATGAACATTAGTTGGCGACGAGGTAAACGCAAATAGGGGAGACCTAATGTGGGCATATGGCGAATCTGCGGGTGGGGGTCATTGGGACCGGAATGATGGGGTGTGAGCATCTCAAGAACCTCATGGGGATTGACGATGTTGCGATCACTGCATACAGCGACCCGAATGAGGATCCTCGGAACTGGGCACGCCTCACATTGGGAGATCGAGCCGCAAATGCCCAAGAGTTTGTGCATCACCAAGATGTGTTGTCCTCGGGTTTGGTTGATGCTGTTGTAGTTGCGTCACCTAACTACACGCATAAATCGGTTCTCGACGATGTGTTCGCAGCGGACATTCCTGTGTTGGTAGAAAAACCTATGTGCACCACTGTGGAAGATTGCGTCTCTATTGTGCAGGCTCAATCACAGCGCACAGCTCTCACATGGGTAGGCCTTGAATATCGATACATGGCTCCGATTGCAGAACTGATTCGTCGCACACACAACGGGGAAGTGGGCGATGTGAAGATGATGTCCATTCGAGAACATCGTTTTCCGTTCTTGCAGAAAGTTAACAACTGGAATCGTTTTTCTCGAAATACCGGCGGCACTTTGGTGGAGAAATGTTGTCACTTTTTTGATCTCATGAATGTGGTGGTTGGTGCTCGACCTGTGCGCGTGATGGCAAGTGGTAGCCAAGACGTCAATCACCTTGATGAGTTTTATGATGGCGAGCGTTCCGACATTTTGGATAATGCGTTTGTCATTGTGGACTATTCAAATGGAGTGCGCGCCATGTTGGACCTTTCGATGTTTGCCGAAGGTTCGCGCCATGAACAAGAAATTGTTGTGGTGGGAAGTACTGGAAAAGTTGAAGCACAGATTCCTGGCGATGGTCAGATCTATATAGGGACCCGATCAACTCGACATGTGACCGAGATTCCCGTGGCGATATCTGACGACGTTGCGCATGTGGGATTTCATTTCGGTGCAAGTTTTGTGGAGTGCCAACGTTTTGTGGATGCTGTATTGCACAAGCGCACACCTGACGTCTCGGTGACAGATGGTTTGTGGAGTGTGGTGATTGGAGCCGCCGCACATCGTTCCATTGAGGAAGGGCGTGCTGTTCAGATTTCTGAATTTGGACTGTCGCCATCGCTTTTGTGACGACGACATTTTTCTGAGCAGTACAGAACGTTTTCCCAATCCTTAGCCCACTTACGCCGCCATTCAAACGGGCGACCACAACTGGCGCACAAACGTGGTGGATGTCCATTTTTTGTTTGAGCGACGCGGGTCACCACCTCATCGTAGGGTGCGTGATGTTCCTAGCGATACGGTGAGTACATGGGTGACCTTGTCTTACTGATCAACCTGTTGTCCACCTGGACGATGGTGGGAGTCATTTGGTTTGTGCAGATAGTGCATTATCCACTCTTGTCAGTGGTTCCGGTGCAAAGCGCAGCATCGGTAGCCGTGGAACATCAACGCCGTACAGGGTGGGTAGTTGGCGCCCCTATGGCCTTGGAGGGTGTGACCACCTTGGCTTTATTGGTTCTTGTTCCAGAAGGCGTGGCGTGGTTTGTTCCATGGCTGGCGGGAATTCCCTTAGCGGTGGCACTTGGTGCAACGATTTTTCTTTCTGTGCCGCGACATGAACGTATGGCACGTGAACCTGATGCTCAAGTAGGAAAAGAATTGGTGTCCACAAATTGGGTGCGCACCATTGCATGGACTGTGCGAGGGCTCATTGTGGGTGGAATGGTGCTTGCGACATTGGCGGCACGTATATGAACAAAAAATTCATCAGCAATGTCCTTGATGCGACAGTTGTGCCTGGATTTTCGCGCGTGGGTTATCTGTTGCGCGCTCAACTGGGCCAATGGTCGTCTGTGTCGGACATGAATCTGTCGGGTCGTGTAGTCGTGATTACTGGTCCCACATCTGGGCTTGGTGCTGCAACTGCACATATGTTGGCGCCCACTGGTGCACAGCTTGTTCTTGTGGCACGTAACCAACTCAAGTGCAATGCATTTGCAGCAGAGCTTCGCGCTGCATTTCCACAATGCAATCCCGTTGTGGTGATTGCTGAAATGGGTGATCTTTCTTCAGTGGCTAGTGCATCACGGCAGATTCGCGAACAGTTTCCTCGCGTAGATGTGCTCGTGCACAACGCCGGTGCGCTGTTACAAGAACGTGCTGTGTCGCCCCAAGGTATTGAACAAACCATTGCATCACATGTATTGGGTCCACATCTCATGACCACAATGTTGCGCGATGTGTTGCGTGCTGCCAATGGTCGAGTGGTCACTGTGTCTTCGGGAGGGATGTATTCAACACCACTGCCGCAGATTCACAGTGGTGAATCACTGGAAATGCCAGTATCGGAATACAACGGGACCCGCCAATACGCAATTGCAAAACGCGCTCAAGTTACTTTGAATGAATTGTGGGCAGACAAAGAACCCAACATTGAATTCGTTGCGATGCACCCGGGATGGGCCGACACCCCAGGAGTTCAGGACTCGATTCCTTTGTTCCGCACGTTGACTAAACCCATCTTGCGCACCTCCGAACAGGGCGCCGACACAATTGCATGGCTCGCCGCAGTGCGCCCACTTCCTCAAAAAAGTGGCACCTTTTGGTCAGATCGCGAAGTGCGTTCTGTACACAAAACACCTATGACACGTCGTGCAGATACAGATTCTGCGCGAGATGCACTGTGGACATCGTGTAACGATGCGATTCAGCCCTTTGCGGGGTAAAGATCCTTACTGACGTGCCAAGGCGGCGCGTTGTTCACCTTCTGGGTCACGGTACGCACGACCAATTGCATCGATAACTACTCGATGAAGAACTCCCTCGGGAATCTCGAACTTGCCGGGGAGATCAGATGAAATAGAACCCATACGTTGGTAACCCACTGAGAACGGATCTACACCGTACGTAAGCGGAGTAGTGATGGGAATGTTGCCACTGCCCATTGGCACATCGCCGTAATACAAATTCATCTCACCGCGGAATCGTCCTGTGGCATTAAAGACAGCTCGCACAAGAATGTCTCCTGCGGGAAGTTCTTCACTTGCAGACACTGTTGTGGCAATGGACCCAAGAAAGTTATGCACGTAGTGAAGGCGTCGACCTTTGATGTAGAGCGCGTATCCACCTGCATGACCACCGTGACACACGATGATGCCGTCGCAATCAACACCTGAGGTAATGGTGAGTTCTGCATTGATATGAAAAGAACGATTACGCAAGTTGGGTGCAGTTGTTTCAGGGATTGAGGCGATGCCGTGGTGATACACATAGCGCTGTCTCATCCAGCGCTTATCGCCAAATCTTCCTGGAGTGTTATTGAGAGGCAGTACTTGATTCTTTTCTGCTTCTTGCCACCACAGTTTCTTCATCTCTTCCAATTTGTCCGGGAACTTGGCCGCAACGTCATGACACTCTGAGAAATCTTGAGCTACGTGGTAGAGCTCCCACACATCTTCTTCAAACGAGCGTGTAGATAGTTGCCGATCTTCGTAGTTCGACATCATGGGTGGGTGGTAGACAACTGCTTTCCATCCATCGTGATAAATCGCACGCGACCCCATCATCTCGTAGTACTGCGTGAGGTGACGTTGCGGTGCTGCGGCGTCATTGAAGGTGTAGGCAAAGCTGGTTCCCTCAATTGGGCTTTGAGTAACTCCCTTGATTTCATTGGGCATGTCGATGCCAATGAGTTCGAGAAGAGTAGGCGTGAGATCAATTGCATGCACGTACTGCTGTCGAGTTTGCCCAGGTGTTCCCAGGCCAGCTGGCCAATGCACAATCATCGGGTCACACACGCCGCCTTCATGTGTATCGCGCTTAAATCTCTTGAGTGGCGTATTGCCTGCCCATGCCCAACCCCATGGGTAGTGGTTATTTGAATGTTGCGTTCCGATGTCGTCGATGTGTTTGAGGTTTTCTTCAAGACTTTCTGGCACAAAGTTGTAGAAGTACTTTTCGTTATGGCTTCCTGTGGGTCCACCTTCGGCAGATGCACCGTTGTCGCTCATGATGACAACAATCGTGTTGTCGAGTTCACCCAATGAATCAATGAACTCAAGAAGACGACCCACTTGTTCGTCAGTGTGGGTCATAAAACCTGCAAAGGCTTCCATTAATCGGGTGTAAAGACGTCGTTGATCATCGCTGAGTGTGTCCCATGCGGGAACCCATGAAGGGCGCTCAGATAACTCCGTTCCCTTGGGCAACAAACCACTATCAACTTGACGCGCAAAGACTTCCTCGCGCCACGCATCCCATCCTTTGTCGAACTTGCCTTTGTAGGCATCGATGTATTTCTTTGGAGCCTGATGTGGTGCGTGACATGCACCAGGTGCGTAGTACATAAAGAAAGGTTTCACGGGAGAGAAAGCACGAAGATCCTTGATGTATTGAATTGCGCGATCTGTCATGTCCTCGGTGATGTGGTAACCCTCTTCTGGAGTTTTTGGTGGTTCCACTTGATGATTGTCGTGAATGAGGTCTGGATGATATTGGTCGGTTTCACCAGCGAGGAATCCGTAGAAGCGATCAAAGCCTTTACTGAGCGGCCAGTGAGTACGTGGACCACCATCGTTGTTCTCGTATGCAGGGGCTAAGTGCCATTTACCTAATGCAAATGTTGCATAGCCATTTATGTTCAGTACTTCGGAAAGAAATCCGTTCTCAGGAGGAATGTTTGCGTCGTAGCCGGGGAATCCTTGAGCAAACTCCACAACACACGCCATACCTGATGCGTGATGGTTGCGACCCGTGAGCAAGCATGCGCGAGTGGGTGAACACAACGCAGTGGTGTGGTAGTTGGAGTAACGAAGACCCTTTGCTGCGAGTCGGTCGAATGTGGGCGTATCAAGGTCTGATCCGTAGCAACCAAACTGGGCGTAACCGACGTCATCAAGCAACACAACAACAACATTGGGCGCATCTTCGCGTGGTGTCTGGATAGGTGGCCACCATGGCTCTGAGTCTTCGAAGTAACGGCCAACTTTTCCTTGGAAATCTTTATTCAGACCCATTGTGTTCCCCCAGTGTGAAGTTGTCAGTCAACCTAGTTCCCTTGGCGCACAGCCATTGCGAGTACAGCGTATTTAACCCGCGCGAACAAGGAATAGGCGACTGCTTTTACTCAGCAATACAGCGATTTGTTGTGGTGCCAATTCCGTCAATGGTGGAGACCAAGACATCTCCGGGCTTGAGAAACACTGCTGGCTGTCGCGACACGCCCACTCCGCCAGGGGTGCCTGTATAGATGACATCACCGGGAAGCAACTGAACGATTTCGGAAAGATAGGAAATGATGTCAGACACACTAAAGATCAGGTCATCTGTTGATGTGTCTTGCACAGTTTCACCATTGAGTGTGCAGGTCATGTGCAATGCGTCGCGTTCGGGAACATCGGCTGCATCGATAAGCCACGGACCAAATGGTGAATAGTTCTTGCGGCTCTTTCCCAAACTGAACTGTGGGGGCTGGCTCGCAAATTGCAACGCACGATCCGAGATGTCTTGTCCGACTGCAATGCCAGCAACATGGTCCCATGCGTTTTCGTGTGCAATATTGCGCCCTCCATCAGCAATCACAACTACGAGTTCTACTTCCCAATCAATCGACGAACCACCGAGGGGAATGTCAGCATCGCCGTGAGCAATCGAAGAGGAGTACTTCGCAAATGTCAAAGGTGACGTGGGAATGGGAAGTCCACTTTCTTCGGCGTGTGAGCGGTAGTTCAATCCAATGCCAAACACTTGAGTAGGCCACGGTGAAGGTGCATCAAGGCTGTGCACATCACAGATATCGCCAGAGTCCTCAGGAACTGTTGCGGCAAATGCACGCAGTTCTTTCCATCGTCGAAACGCATCAATGGGTTCAGAAGAGAACTTGCCACCACTGACTGTTTCGAGATCTACCAATCGATGATCAGCCCCGACGACGAGGTGGGCGCGGCCGTTGCGGGAGGCAAAACGAAGTGTCATAAAAGGCACTATAGTCCTATTTAGTCAGTTGTCTAAACTTAGGAGGACGCCATGAGTTCACCCATCAAATTGGCCCACATTGTGCTGAAAACATCGCAATTTACAGAGATGGTCTCTTGGTGGAAAGAGTTCTTGGAAGGCGAGGCCCGCCACGAGAATGAGTTCATCTCTTTCATTTCCTATGACGACGAGCATCACCGAATTGCCATAGTGAACTTTCCCAACTTGGAAGAACGGCCAGCCTCTTCGCGCGGTCTAGAACATTTTGCTTTCACCTACGACACTCTCGATGATCTTTTTTATCAATATGAGCGAATGAAGGCAAAGGGATGTGCACCGTATTGGACGATTAACCATGGGATGACATTGTCGGCGTACTACCGAGATCCAGATGGCAACCAAGTAGAAACACAATTTGATGCCATGACCATGGACGAAGCAGACGTATTTATGGCAGGTCCATTGTTTGCTGCTAATCCAATCGGTATCAATGTGGATTTTGGTGATCTTGTTTCGCGGTATCGCAAAGGCGAAAGCGTTGCGTCTGTGACCGACTATGCAACAGCGGGATAAACCTTGATGCAAAAAACTGAAAGATCACCGTCTCGCGCACGAGCAACATCGGAAGAAAAACTCATTAATGCAGCAGCAGATCTGCTTGGTGAGGTAGGTCCTCGTGCGATGAGTGTGCGCGCCATTGCAGAACGTGCAGGCGTGAATCACGGTCTTGTGCATCATTACTTTGCCGGTAAGGAAGGTCTCTTGCGTGCCGCGATGTTAAGGCTGGTGCATGAGCATGCTGAGTTTGCCAAAGAACAATCAAGAGGCGCCCCAGTGCCAGCACCGCTAACACTTAAGGATGACCAACGTTATCTGCGTGCAGTTGTTCGTTCTGTTCTGGATGGCGAGATGGAACTTGCTCAGATGGAGCTCACTGCTGGGGTGTCAGTACCTCGCAGGGCTTTGCAACATGTTGTAGATGCACGTCAATTGTCGTCAGCCGATGCTGAGACAAAGGCAATGGTGACCATCGGGATGGCAATGGAGATGGGGTGGGCTGCCCTTGAGCCCCTTCTTTTTGCTGTTGCAGAAGTAAGCGATGAACAGGAAAAGGAACTTGTGCGTGAGTATGCCCGTGAATTCGGTAGAGGATTTGTCGAGAAAAATCTCCATGAACTTTCAAAGTTTGCAACTACTGTGAGAAACGATGTCCGATGAAAAGCCTTCGTTTCAGGTGCGACCTGAGTTGAAAGAAAAACACGACTGCATGTCGTGTGGGTCACCTTTTGCTACAGCGTGGAATACGACCGAGGGTCGAGCCTGGTTATGTAGAGAGTGTGCAAACTTGCATGGGCTGGGTTGCCCCTAGATCTCGGTTTAGGCAAGTACGCGTCGCAAACCTTTTGTTGCCGCATTTCCCACTTTGTTAAACACTGCACCAAGCACGAGATTCATTGGAGCCACAATCCAATTGGCAGTCAAGATTGCGTCATAGGTGACATCGCAACCAGTTGCAGTGGGAACCACAGTGACGCGATCAATGGAGGTGAACAACGTGTTGCGACCTTTCACCAAAATGTTGGTGTGTTCATCAAACTCCACTGTCTTGTAACGAAGAACTGATGGCTTACCACCCATGCTGCGCACGGTGATATCAAACACAGTGCTGAGGCCAGGGCCATTGCCTTCTATTTGTTCCACCTTGATGATGTTGCGATCCCATTCGGGGAAGTTGCGCAAATCAGCCATGTAGGCGAACGCCTCCGCTGGGGTCTTGGAACTGGGAATTGTCGTCACGTAACGAGCCATTGTTTTTCTCCTGGCGTGTGTGGCTGTAGCGCCACCACAACACAGTACCCACCACAATGGGCAAGAACCATGTGAGAAAGCGATAGAGAATGGTTGTACCCGTTGCGTCGAGGGTGGAAAGGCCTGCATTTTCCAATAGTGCAATGAGTCCTAGTTCGGCAATGCCGACACCTCCTGGAATTGGCGAGAGTGCAACGAGGACACGAATGAGAGAAAAGGCAATCACACTTTCATTAAAGCTGAGTCCGGTTGCTCCAAATATCTGAGCAGAAGTCCACAGCGCCGTAAAGCTTGCAAGCAATGTGGAACTGGAACTCGCAATAATCATGAAACCACGGGCACGTATGAGATCTGCCAGTGAGAGGCGTAGTTCTTCGGTGAATTTTTGTGGCGTGGTGCGCTCGGCAAGTTTTCTAGTGCGCCAGAAACGCCTGGGAAGTTTTTGCAGAATAAGTGATCGAAGCAAGTGACCCACACGACCAACTTGGGAGAATACAAATGGCCATCGAAGTGCAATCCACCAAAACACTGCCGAAGTGGAAACTAAGACAACGCCGGCCCACAGTGCGATGGTCTCCACTGTGCTTGTGTTACCTGAAATAAATGGCCACCCAAGTACCAGTATTGGTAAACCCCAGGTGGTGAATGAAGGCACTACTGCGGTTGCAACAATTGATGTTGCGATGGTCTGGCTAGTGAGCCCCCATTTTGTAAACATATGGATGCGCATTGCGGTGCCAATTGCGCCGCCACCAAGTGCAATGCCGTATCCCGCAGCTAGTGCAGTTTGATCCGCAGTGATTGCTTGGCGAAGAGTGATACCTGGCGAACACGAACGTAGGAAGAGTCCGCGTGCAACAAATACCGCGCAGCCTGCACTCAACAGAGGGATGAACCCCAAGGGCTGGATATCAGCGAGGCGATCGATGATGTCGCCTAACAGTTCACGTTGAAAGACACTCAAAGTGACAATGATGGCCACCGTGATGAGTGAAGGAAGAAAACGACGCATGTGCATGTGACGGTAGCGGTGCGCAGAGAAGTTGCTACGGGAAATGTGAGACGTAGTGTGTGACCTGTGATGGATACATGCCCAGAACCAGTGACACGAGCAGTCATGGTGCAGCAATGGCAAGACTTGTCGTATATCCACTGGCGTTATGACCCACAAGAGGTGCAGGCATTATTGCCACCAGGTGTGGAAGTTGACACATTCGATGGATCTGCGTGGGTGGGACTAATTCCATTTTCTATGCGCAACATCGGTCTTCCACGTCTGCCCTCCGTTCCATATTTCGGCTCATTTCCTGAAGTGAATGTCCGCACCTATGTGAAGTGCAATGGAGTTCCTGGTGTGTGGTTTTTTTCTTTGGATGTCAATCGATTTCTGCCAGCTCTTGTTGCGCGCACCACGTACTTTTTGCCATATTGCTGGGGATCAGCGAGTAATCATCGCGATGGCGACATCATCGAGACACATGTACGGAGGCGCTGGCCAAGTGGTGCATCAACATCGCTGAGTCTCAAGATTGGTGAACGGATTGAAGTCCCTGATGACCTATCGGTTTTTCTCTCGGCACGATGGGGTTTGTATTCAAAGGGGTTTCGCAATGGTGTGCGCTATGCGCCAGTTGACCATGAAACATGGCCGCTGTATTCAGCTGAGTTGATGTCACTCAATGACACCTTGGTCGTTGCTTCGGGTCTCTCTGCTCCACAAGGTGCGCCGCACGTAATGTTCTCACCCGGGGTTTCTGTACGAGTGGGGCTTCCACGCAAGGTCTATCTGCGATAGTTACCGTCGGCGTGGGCGTGCAGCTGGCATCCAGTTCTCACCTGCAGTGGTATTGATCTCTTCAACAAAGCGTTGTCCTACTGGTTCGATGATGTCTAAGAATTTCAATGTGTTGTGTTCACCAAAAATTTGCCACGCTGATTCACACAATTGATCAGTTCTCTCTTCAATCCTTTGGCGGTAATCAACGCCGGCATCATTCACGACACCATCTGTAACAAAGCCTCGTTTCGTTAAGTGGGCTAGAGCATTGTTGATCTCTGCATCGTCTGCACCACGGCTACGGGGAATCCACTGTGTGGGGTATCCCATCCATGCGTCATGCAGTAGCCCTGCCTCAACCAGTCCGATGTCATCGGCGACAAGTAGAGCAAAGTGTGTATCGCCGCGCCATTCACGAATGGTGTTGAGTGCATTCCATGCAGACAATGTGGGATGCGAGGGCCGGGGCCAAGATTTATGAGCTCCAAAAAGCACACGCCCAGAAGCAGGCAATGCATCAACTGTTCTCCACAAATCATCTGCAAGTTCGCCAAGCGGCATAACTATGTCGGGAGCAAGTCGTTGCAATCCTGAAAGAACCGCTGCATCGCGTGCATCAGTGACGTCGGTCCAATGAGTGATATGTGGTTGTGCATGTTGCAGTGAGAACTGAATGAATTCTCTTTTGATTGTGTAGAAGGCAGCAAAGACTGCTTCGCTGCCGGCACTTGCTAAAGGGGCAGCCCGATTAGTGATGTAGTGACCCATTCCTTCGGGCACCCCGAGTGCTGCAAGATTTTCCTTTGCAGTGGGATCCCAAAAAATCCATCCGATGAGTTGATGAGAAGCAAGCGAAGCTCGTTGGGTCAAAGTGTGCCAATTAGTCATGCGACATCACGCTAGTGGTGATGAAGTTGACGGCTTACGAGTGGAGCATATTTTGTGAGCCCACGATGTCCGTCAATGCGTTATGGATTTCATCGGTGCCATGGTGGGTGACGTCATCAAAGCGACTGAGATAGGTGATTGCCACCTCACCGTTTTCTACAGCACCACCATCTGTGTGTGGGGCCATCTGGGTTGTACCACCATAGGTCATGCGCACGTAATAGGAATCTTCGTAGCCTTCTTTTGCTTCCATCTCTGCGCGCGCCATTGCTTGAGGAACAATGTGGCCTACTGATGTGCGACGCCATCCTTTGATCTCTTCAATTTCAAGGTTGGGAACATTGACATTCAATACGATGGGCTCTGCGGGTTTGTTCGCTATAAAGCCATCAACAACTCTTGCCGCCACTGCTGCAGCTGTATGCCACTTCTGACCTTTTACTGCGTCATCCCAACCTTGACCTTCAACACCAAAACCGATGACTGCTTGGCTTACTGCGATGCCACTGATACCACCATTGCGTGCGGTGATGGCTGCGCCCACTGTTCCCGAGTGATACACAGCACGACCCACGTTTGCACCTGGGTTAATTCCCGACACCACAAGATCAAAAGGATCTCCGTAGAGGCCAAGTCGCGCAAAGAACACACACAACGCAGGTGGGCCAGAAACTGCCCATGCAGTATCGATGCCTTCGATCTGGCGCTTATGCACTTCGGGCTGAATGAGGTGAAGCGCACCAATGGCTGCTCCGGCTCCGGAGTATTCCTGATCTGGCGCAGCGACTACCACCTCGCCAAAAGGTCTCATCGCGCGAGCAAGGACATGAAGTCCTACTGAATCAATTCCGTCGTCGTTTGTGACAAGTATGCGCATGCCTCTTATCTTGCCGTATGGAAGTGAATTTGTCGTGACGGGAACACGACATTGAGGTGGCGGTCCACTAAGAGTGCCAGAAATGAGCAGTGATACCTTGAATCCGAACTTCAAAGGGGGATTAGTGAAGACTTCACAGGAGAATATGTCGACGCCCGCTGACATCGATGCAGATCAATTGCGCGAGAAGTACCGCCTTGAGCGAGACAAGCGAGTGCGCACAGACGGCAATGAGCAATACGTTGAAGTTGCAGATTCTTTTTCCCATTATCTCGATGATCCCTACGTGAAAGAGATGACTCGCGACCCGATTGTTCGTGATGTGGACATGGTTGTTGTGGGTGGCGGATTTGGCGGCCTTCTTATTGGCGCTCGTTTACATGAAAAAGGTGTTGAAGATTTCCTCATCATTGAAAAGGGTGGAGACTTTGGCGGTACGTGGTATTGGAACAGGTACCCAGGGGCCGCGTGTGATGTGGAGTCCTATATTTATCTTCCGCTACTGGAAGAGACAGGGTTTATGCCTGCGTCCAAATACACACCAGCTCCAGAGATTTTGGCGCATTGTCGACGTATTGCAGAACACTTTGATCTCTATCGACGTGCGGTCTTGCAAACCGAAGTCACCGAAGTGCGATGGAATGAAGAGAGTCGGCGATGGGTGGTGCGCACGAATCGTGGTGATGAGATACGTGCTCGATTTATTTCCATGGCTAACGGCCCCTTGCACCGTCCCAAACTTCCAGGCATTGAAGGGATTGAATCTTTTGAAGGTCATTCGTTTCACACCAGTAGATGGGATTATGACTACACAGGCGGCACTAGCGAAGGTGGTCTTGATCGAATTGCAGACAAGCGCATAGGAATTATTGGCACCGGCGCAACAGCAGTGCAGTGTGTTCCACATCTTGGAGCAGGTGCAGAACAATTGTTTGTGTTTCAGCGAACACCATCATCAATAGATGTTCGTAATAATCGAGCCACTAACCCTGAATGGGCAGCATCGTTAGAGCCTGGTTGGCAACGACGTCGCAATGAGAACTTTACGAATCTCACATCTGGTGTATTTGACACTGAAGATCTAGTGGACGATGGTTGGACAGAAATCATTGCGAATCTGATGCTGCGTGCGCGTAAAGAAGGCGGTCTTGGTGCGAACCCTGCCGAGATTGGCCAAATTGTCGAACTTGCTGATTTTGAAAAAATGAACCAAGTGCGCTCACGAGTTGATGAGATTGTGCGTGATCCCAAAACCGCAGAGTCTTTGAAGCCGTGGTATCGACAGTTCTGCAAGCGCCCCTGTTTTCATGATGATTATTTGCCCACCTTCAACCGTGACAATGTGACGTTGGTAGATACCGAAGGACGCGGTGTAGAGCGGATCACGCCTCGCGGTGTTGTGGCAAATGGTGTTGAATACGAACTCGATTGTTTGATCTTTGCGACAGGGTTTGAAGTGGGAACTGATTACTCACGACGTGCTGGCTATCAGGTGTATGGGACAGATGGACTGACACTTTCTGAAAAGTGGGCCGATGGAGTGGAGACTTTCCACGGGTTCTTTACTCGTCAATTCCCTAACTGTTTTATTGTGTCCACTGCGCAGTCTGGATTCTCTGTGAATTTCCCTCATATGTTGAATGAGCAGTCCATTCACATTGCATATGTGGTGTCTGAACTCTTGGAAGCTGGCATGACAAGGGTTGAAACCACTGAAGTTGCCGAGACAGAATGGGTGAATACCATCAAGGCACATTCAACAATGAATCTCAAGTTCCTTGAAGCATGTACTCCTGGTTACTACAACAACGAAGGACGACCAGCTGAAAGAGCCGCGCAAAATGGAAGCTATGGACGTGGACCTGTCGCTTTTGCACGGCTGCTTGAATCGTGGCGTGATTCTGGACAAATGGAAGGCCTAGAGCTTTCTCGCTAACTCTTCTGTTGCGTGCCATGGATACCACGGATGTGGTGAATTGCCTCGATAGTCAACGCGGCACCAAGAGCGCCAAGTAGACCAAGGGCAACATTGTGTGAAGTGACGGAGAATGAAAAAAACTCCGTCAACATTTCAACGCTGAATGCCCAGATTGCAAGAGCTATGAGTGTTGCAAGAACTACGGCGCTGCGAACCCTAAATGGTCGAGCAAATACGGACACAATCCAGAAAAATGCACCCAGTGCAGTGACAGAAGCAGCCGTACCCGAATCATCATGGGCCGAGATATCCACTAGGACAACTGCACATCCGATAGCAATTCCACCAGGTAATGAAAATTGAAGTACCCGTTGTAAAAATCCCGGGGAGTATCTTTGCGCACTGTTTCCAATGGCCAAGAAAAAGGCTGGCACACCAATTGCCAACGTAGATATAAGTGTCATTTGTCGTGGGAGAAATGGAAAAGGTTGAGACAGTACGGCCACGCTGATGATGGAGAACACACTCATTACGTTTTTGGCCAGAAAAATATGAGCCACTCGTTCTAAATTCCCGATTACTCTGCGACCTTCGTGAATGGCGCTTGGGAGATGGGAAAACTTTCCATCCAACAAGATCATTTCTGCGACGGCTTTTGTGGCAGGCGCAGCATTGTCCATTGCTATTCCAATATCAGCCTTTTTGATCGCGAGAACATCGTTCACGCCGTCTCCTGTCATTGCAACAACTTCGCCTTGGGCGTGTAACTGTTCTATAAAGTCACGCTTTTGTTCCGGGGTAACTCGTCCGCGTACATGATCTTCTTTGATTCCCACTGCACGCGCAACTGCTGCGACAGTGGACGGATGATCACCTGAGAGTACGTACATGGTGACGCCTTGTTCAGCAAAATATGTAACTGTCTCTGCAGCATCTGTGCGGATCTGTTCTTTGATTGCAATAAGCGCTGCGGGGGTTAATTGTGATGGCAGCGCATTGCGA
This sequence comes from Ilumatobacteraceae bacterium, assembly GCA_044239355.1. Taxonomy (GTDB): domain Bacteria; phylum Actinomycetota; class Acidimicrobiia; order Acidimicrobiales; family Ilumatobacteraceae; genus UBA2093. Next base: position 6,559 of record JBIIBO010000023.1, on the reverse strand, counting down.
CTCAGTGGTGTCGAGGAATGTGCCAGCAGTAGAACCCGCGCACCTGAGTATGCGAGATCTTGCACCTGTTGAAGAAGTGTTGCGTCGTGGTGTACGAGTATCTCAGGAGCACCGAGATACCAAGATCCAGAGTCAACTTGGATTGCCTTCCATCTCTTGAGTGAATCAAACGGAATATTTTCGATGATGCGAAGTTTTTTTGTAGGAGGAAAAAGCTGACCGATGGCATGAAGGGTGGCGTTAGCTGCGGGATCATTGGCAAGAGCACCCAGTACATCACCTAGTTCGGCTTCATCGTGATTGTTCAGTACCAGTAGGGGTTCACATTGCATGATGCCCGTTGTCAGTGTTCCTGTCTTGTCCACACACAGAACACTCACTCGGGCAAGAGTTTCTACTGCAGGTAATTGTTGTACCAGGACATGTTGTCGTGAAAGGGAAACTGCTGCAGTGAGAAATGTAATTGTCGTAAGAACCACAAGACCTTCGGGGATGATTCCTACCAGTCCAGCCACAGCACGTGCGGTGGCTTCTTGCCAGTTGCGTTCATCATGGACGCGAAGCTGTGTCCACACTTGCAACGGTGCCAGGACAAGAAAAGACCACAGCATCCATGTGAGTAATCGATTGACTGCATTTTGAATTTCAGACACTGACCGTGTGAATGTCTTTGCCTCAGCAGTGATGTGCTGTGCATAGGATTTTTTCCCTACTGCAGTGGCGTGGATAGTTCCGTTTCCAGCCGTCACGAATGTTCCTGATAACACTGTGTGTTTTGGGACTTTCATTACCGCATCAGCTTCGCCAGTGAGATTTGATTCGTTGATTTCTAGATTGTGAGATGTCACCACGGTGCCGTCTACTGGTATGTGGTCGCCTGCACTGATGACAACGACATCATCTTGAACAATCTCATGAGATGCAATGAGTTGAGTGACTCCATCACGTATGACGTAGGAAGTAGGTGAGTGGAGAAGACGAATGCGATCTAGGGTTCTCTTTGCTTTCCATTCCTGTGCGGTGCCCAGCACTGTGTTTGCTACAAGAACTAATCCAAAGAGGCCATCGGCAATAGAGTCGGTGACGACAACAACAGCGAACAGTGCACCCAAAATTGCATTAAAGCGAGTAAACACATTCGTGCGAAAGATATGTGCGAGCGAACGAGAAGTCTTCGTATCAAGATCATTTGTCAACCCATTGAGCTGTCGATGAAGTACTTCTAGTGAAGTGAGACCAACGGGTGACCCCATAGGTTCAGGGTAACTTTTCCATTCGCACAGAAGCCGAACAGATGTACCTCAAAAGTATTAGTGAGAGTTTTCGGCGGCACTTTGTGTGCGAAGCCGGGCACTGATGTCGCTGCATTCAACACATACAGATTCTGGGATAACACCAAGACGCATGAGGCCAGAAAACATTTTGCAACCTACACAGAATCCAAGAGCTGCTTCCAATAATGCAGGACCGGCGAGAGCTGCTGTGACGATGCGAGAAGCCACTGTGAAATCGACAAGAAATAACACTGAAGCAGTGATGCTGAACAGAGCACCAATTCCTTGTGCGAAACGCTTCGGTGGCCCAGGGAGAATGCGGTGATTGATGGACGTGAGTCGAGGAGTGATCACTTTGGTAGCCAAAAGACCCATGGGACTAAAACGTGGCCCGGATGCGACACGAGCAATGAATCCATAGGTAAGAGGAATCAAGATCCAGCCCCAACCCGTAATGGAGTAGGCAACAGCCATGGTGACAGCACCGGCTGCAACGATGCGCGCTGATGTGTCGTTCACCTCGGAGGGAAAGTTGAGCAGTTTGGTCACCTTTTCAGTGTAGGCAGTGAAAAGGGCATCTCAACCGCCTGTCTTCGGGGCGAAACGGTTCGCGCGTGAGACATAAGGTGTCGGAATGGATTTTGACTACCCAGCCCAAGCAACTGATTACCGCACAAAAGTTCGCGCATTCCTCGATGCCAATCTTCCTAAAGATTGGAAGGGAATTGGGGCGCTCAACCATGCCGATGCAGCCGAGTGGACCGAACAGTGGCGCAAGAAACTCTCCGCTGAAGGTTTGCTAGCAATCACATGGCCAAAGGAATATGGCGGTCAGGGCTTAAGCCATGTTGAAGCTCTTGTGTTGGCAGAAGAGTTTGCACGTGCTGGTGTGCCTGAAGGTGGACCCAATGACGCATTTGGTATTGACATGTTGGGTAACACGATGATTGCAATCGGCACCGAAGAACAAAAGCGTCATTTCTTGCCACGCGTTCTTTCTGGTGATGATCGTTGGTGCCAGGGTTATTCAGAACCAGCAGCAGGATCAGATCTTGGAAACTTGGGATGCCGTGCAGTTCTCGATGGTGATGAATGGGTCATCAATGGTCAAAAGATTTGGACTTCTGCTGGTCATCTTGCCAACTACATCTTTGTTCTTGCGCGCACTGCACCAGATGAAGTGAAGCATCGTGGCATCACATTCATGTTGGTGGATATGCGTCAGCCAGGTATTGAAGTGCGACCCATCAAAATGATGTCGGGAGACTCAGAGTTCAATGAAGTGTTCTTCACTGATGTGCGTTGTCCAAAAGAGAATGTCCTCGGCGAAGTCAATGGTGGCTGGATGGTCGCTATGGCATTGCTAGGTAACGAGCGTGGTGCGGGAGCTGTTGTCAGCAGTATTTCTTTCCGTGGCGAGTTAGACAAGTTGACTCAGCTTGCAAAAGAAAAAGGGATGACGCACGATCCTCATATTCGTCAACGCTTGACAAAAGCACACACCAAAGTGGAAATCATGCGATTCCTTGGGTACCGCGTGTTGACATCATTCATGAAAGGTCACCAACCAGGGCCCGATGCATCTATTGGCAAGTTGTGGTGGAGTGAGTATCACAAGGAAGTCACAGAACTTGCGGTTGATATTTTGGGAGCCGATGCGTTAGTGCCCGTGGGACAAACACCACATACTGCGTTCACAACCGATTCACCTGGTTCACCTAATGACAGTGCGAACTGGGTGGGAGTGTTCTTGAATGCACGCGCAGGAACTATTTATGCCGGAACAAGCCAAGTACAGCGCAACATTGTGGGCGAACAAGTTCTTGGACTTCCCAAAGAACCGCGCTCTGATGCAGGTCCGTGGAAATCCATCCCAGGTCACGGATAATCATTCATGTCTTCGCCTGTGTTTATTCTTGGCGGTTATCAGACTGATTTTGCGCGGGGCTATGCACGCGAAGGTCTAGATATTTCCGACATGATGCGCGAGGCAATTGAAGGCGCACTGCATGATGCACACGTCGATGTGGCCGATGTAGAAACGGTGCATGTAGGAAATGCTTTTTCTGAACTACAACGCCAGCAAGGACACTTAGGTGCTTTAGCCATTCAAGTTGCGCCAGGGCTATGGGGAAGACCCGCAATGCGCCACGAAGGTGCATGTGCCTCATCCTCGTTGGCAGTGCTGAGTGCCATGGCAGAAATTGAAGCCGGTCGCTATGACGTTGCGTTGGTTGTGGGAGTAGAAGAGCAAAAAGCATTGCCGGGTGATCAATCATCAGTGAACCAAAATGCAGCTGCATGGCAAGGCAATGAAGGAATCTCGTGCACCTTTATGTGGCCAGCAGTATTTGGTTTACTGGCCGAGGAATACAACTATCGCTATGGCCTTGACCGTGCGCATCTCAATCGCATTGCAGAAATCAACTATGGAAATGCAAAGTTGAATCCACTTGCTCAGACACGGTCGTGGAAATTTACTGACTTGAGCTTCACAGATGATGACGTGGCCAATCCGATGATCGAACCAGGCACTCGACGACAAGATTGTGGACAAATTACAGATGGTGCATCAGCTGTGGTGTTGTGTTCAGCAAGGTATTTCGAAAAGTACTCGCAGCGTCTCCGGAAAGACTCAACCCAGGTGGCACAAATTCTGGGATGGGGCCATCGCAATGCGGGTATTAAGTTCTCCGACAAGTTAGAACGCAGTAAAGATGACTCCTTGGTGTTTCCTCATGTGCGTGATGCAATTACAGATGCGTTTGGGCGCGCCGGTATTGGTGATGTGATGCAATTAGATGGCATTGAAACTCACGACTGTTTCACTGCGACGGAATACATGGCGATTGATCACTTTGGTATGACTGCACCAGGTGAATCGTGGAAAGCAATTGAAGATGGCGTGATTGAACGTGGTGGCGCACTACCGATGAATCCCAGTGGTGGACTTATTGGTGGTGGACATCCGGTAGGTGCAACCGGTGCACGCATGATTGTTGATGCCATGAAACAAGTAACTGGCCGTGCTGGCGATGTTCAAGTTGATGGCGCACAAACGTTTGCCACACTGAACATCGGCGGGTCACTGTCTACTGTCGCAAGTTTTGTAGTGGGTGTGCGTTAAGCGCCCTACTTCTTGACGACGCGTGGTGAATAGTCAATCTCTGGGCACGTAGTTGTGGTGAGAAGCTCGGGTCCTTTTTCAAGAAGAGCAGCGCAGAGGGCTGGTTCAAACCATTTCTCATAGAGATCAGCCGCACTGTTGTCATCAGTGGGAGAGAACTCAGTAGGTTCACCGATGGAGACGTGTGAGCCATCGGGTAGATAATCCAGAATCTTTTGTTCTTCCAAAAACGACACTAGATCTAGGACAACCACATCAGGTCTACTTGTGAATTCTTCAAGGAATTTTGTGTACGCACCTTGTCGATCTGAAAGTGCTTCGCCGATGTAGTTCACAATGGCTACTTTTTGTACTCCACGATTTCGTTTGAATTGATCTATGAGTTGTTCGTATTGACTTTTGATCCATACGGCGTAATCAGGATTCGAAAGATTTACCCACTTGTCACCAAAAAGCGACTCAATTTTTCTATCTGTGGTATCCCATGTTCCACCCCAGATGATGGCGATTTCACTCGATTGTTTCTCGGTGTCATAGACAGACCAATTACATCCATCGCCCACTACCTGTTCAATTTCCCCGTTGATCATGTAGCCGAGGTAGCCAATGGGACAACCAATTCGGGTGAACGATCCCGACATGGTGAATAAATCATCCCTTGTACGCGCAATTGGTTCCAACGCAATTCTGTTCTGTAGACCTTTCACAAACAGTGCCATTTTGGAATCTCCGAAAAGCAACATGCGCGGAACATCGGTGTTCACCACGACGCTTGGCGTCGTGTTGACATCATCCTCGATGTCTTCAAAGGAAGCAGGAGGGGTTTTGGCAAGAACAAACCCACCCGAGACCAACACCACACATGCGGACAACACAGTGATTACTTTGCGGGGGGAGAACGTAAATCGCATAGGCAACTCGTAAGTGCGGTACATCACCATCGCGCCCACCATTGTGAGTGCAAGCGTGAGTAGTGGCACGGACCAATGCGGCAAATCAGTTCGCTTCAGAGTTAACAAGATGGGCCAATGCAACAAGTACACGCCATAGGAGACTGTGCCAAGCCATGCAAATGGTCGAAGGTCAAAGAATTTCGCGATACATGATTGCGGCAACGTAACAATCACGCTTGCCGAAACCATTCCTGTGAATAGCAGTCCGCCTGAGTACACGAGACTGTCTTTGAGATGCACAAACACCCCAGCCCATATCAGGTAACCCACACCCGCGAGACTGAGAGCTGTTGCGATGTTGCGTTGTGGGCGCCATGTGGTGTTGTGTAGAAAAGCTGCTGCGATGACACCTGCAAGCACTTCTGCCGCACGGGTGTGTGTGCCGAAGTAAATAATCGACTGTGATCCGTCAGCAAGAAAAGTTGCCAGGGCAGAAAGCACGAAAAGACCAAGGGCAACCTTGAGTAATCGTGTGCGACCACTGAGCACAATAAGTAGAGGAAGGACTAAGTAGGCCTGTTCCTCAATGGCTAGTGACCAGTAGTGCACAACAGGAGAAGCGAGTGCCGTCCCATAAGGAACACCCTCCCAAATTTGTTGCCAGTTAGAAATTTGAAGAAGAGCAAACAGAACATCAGAGCGATGATTCTCGTCAAACCATCCCAGCAGTGTCCAGGTCAATGCGAACATGGTGAGAACTAGTACCGCTGCAGGCACCAAACGCCGTACTCGCCGTGCATAGAACGTCTTAAAAGAAAAGGCCTCTTTCCCAAGGTCCCGCAGAATTACCGTGGTGATGAGAAATCCCGACAAGGTGAAAAAAAGACTGACCCCAAGCCAGCCGCCTGGAACAAGGCGTGGGTAGAGATGAAAGCCCAGCACCATGGTGACTGCGAGTCCGCGTAGGCCGTCAAGGCCGGCAATGCGTTGCATTGTGCCGTGGCTCACAGAGGCGTTGTCGCTAGGTCCCATATCAATACGAAACTACATTGCGGGCAGGGACTTTAATTGTTCAAGGGCTATTCGGGTTTGAGAAATTTTCGCAGTTCGGCTTCGACATCCACATTGCGGCCGTCTTTTGCCATCGTGCTGGCATCACGCACCGCACTGTCATGGGCATAGTTCATGAATATTTGTGTCTTTTCTTCAATAAGTTCCACCATGCGCTCATCAATTGTGTCGCGCGCAATAAGTCGGTGAACAAG
>JBIIBO010000022.1:0-29321 GCA_044239355.1 Ilumatobacteraceae bacterium | reverse complement strand
TCCCCGCAGCAGTCGGCGTCAACGTCAAACCCGACACCGTGCACGCACCCGACACCACACTCCACGACACAACACCAGTACCCGAACCACCCGACAACGTCAACGCAAGATCAGTACCAAAAGTGCCCGATGTCGAAGTCACCGCCAAGAGAGACTGAGCTGCGCGCGCAAACGTCACCACCGTGTCTACAGAAGCTTGCGCAAGGTAATTGTCATCTGATGACTTTGCGGCACGCACAACACAACTATTTCCCGCAGCAGTCGGCGTCAACGCCGTACCCGACACCGTGCACGCACCCGACACCACACTCCACGACACAACACCAGTACCCGAACCACCTGATGACACCAACGCAAGATCAGTACCAAAAGTGCCCGACGTGGAAGTCACCACAACGGGTGAAGTCTGTGCCGCTTTTGCAAAGACCACAGTGGTATCTGTCGATACACGACTCAAATAGTTGTCATCTGATGACTTTGTGACACGCACAACACAACTATTCCCCGCAGCAGTCGGCGTCAACGTCAAACCCGACACCGTGCACGCACCCGACACCACACTCCACGACACAACACCAGTACCCGAACCACCCGACAACGTCAACGCAAGATCAGTACCAAAAGTGCCTGATGTCGAAGTCACTGCCAAGAGAGACTGAGCTGCGCGCGCAAACGTCACCACCGTGTCTACAGAAGCTTGCGCAAGGTAATTGTCATCTGATGACTTTGTGGCACGCACAACACAACTATTTCCCGCAGCAGTCGGCGTCAACGCCGTGCCCGACACCGTGCACGCACCCGACACCACACTCCACGACACAACACCAGTACCCGAACCACCCGACGACGTCAACGCAAGATCAGTACCAAAAGTGCCTGATGTAGATGTCACCACAACCGGTGAAGCTTGGGTCGTGCGCGCGAAACTCACCTGTGTATCTTGCGAATTTTGCACCAAATAATTGGCATCTGATGATTTTGTGGCACGCACAACACAACTATTTCCCGCAGCAGTCGGCGTCAACGTTGAACCCGACACCGTGCACGCACCTGACACCACACTCCACGACACAGCACCAGTACCCGTACCACCTGATGACACCAACACAAGGCCCGTTCCAAAAGTGCCCGATGTTGAAGTAACGATAAGAGGAGTGGACTGCGCAGCTCGTGCGATGGCAATCGTGGTTTGAGCACTCGTCACATCATTGAAGGCAGCACCACCCGCTTTGGTTGCTGTCACCACACAACTTGAGCCAGCATCACCCGGTGTCAATTGGTTCGCTGACACTGAACAGGTGCCCGACACTCGCGTGAATGTCACTGCACCACTTCCCGAACCACCCGTTGTTGTCAGCGTGAGTACTTGTCCGTATGTCGCCGATATTGAAGAGATGGATAGTGCAGCCTGATTGCCCTTTGCAACAGTTCCAGATTCAGATGAAAAAACCGAAGTTGATCCCACACCATTTGTCTTTGTTACTTGAACTCGAACTCGTCGGGCTGTATCGCTCGAACCCAGCACAATGCTCGAATCGACTGCTCCGGGGATATCTGACCACGTGCACGACGATGCAAGACATGACTGCCATTGATAACTGGTACCCGTGATCGCACTTCCACCATCAGCCCAAGACCCATCTACAGCAGACATTGTTTGCCCCACAGCAGCAGTTCCGGTAACCGATGTTCCACCTGAGTTGGTCGGCGCTGTTGGAGCAGCTAGCAGTGAGAATGACTGAGTGACAGTAGCCGCTGTTGCAAAATCACCCGTAGATGCACTGTTCGCTGAGATGGTACACAGACCTGTTTGTCCAGCTATCAAAGACACAGTCGCTTGCGAGACACCGTTACTCAACGTCGATGAACCTACAGTGCAACGATTAGTTGTCGAGGACGTGAAATTCACTTGGGCATTTGATGATGTGGTGGCTGAAATAGTAAATGTTTGATTACTTGCGTTATTCACCCGATCTGAAAGAGAAGCAAACGAAATGTTGTTTGCCTCACCTACAAGGACTCGAGGATCAATGTACATTTTTGCACCAAGTACATAGCCACCACTGCGGTCATAGGAACCATTCACAAATCGAAAGCGGTACCAACCGTTCTCTGGAATGAGCCCTGTCGAAGTCGTCCATCCTTGATTCTTGCCACGACCATATGCCAAGACACTGGTTGTTGATGCGCTCCCGTAATCTGATGAGTTCGCCACTTTCACTAAAAATGCATACACCTCATAATCATCTCCACCGCCCACTGCTGCCCAATCAAACGACAAAGCTTGTCCTGCAGTTGCCTGAAATGCTTGTGTGTACACCTGAGGTCCGAATGCCGAACCGTATACCGTGACATTTGATCCATTGAATGTGCACGAGTTAGTGAATGAAATCGATCCGGAGGAGTTCAACTCCAAGACACCAGTTCGACCCAACACAGACTGATTTTGCACACTTCCATACGAGATATTCGTAATCGCCTCTCGGCTCTCTCGCCTCTGTGCGCCCGAAGAATAAGCGAGATTGGTGGTGTAGGAGTACGGAGAACCAGTAGACGCATCCACTCCTGACATAGTGAATGGACCCACCCCTTGACTTGTGAGAGGACCACATTGACTCCGACTGGCAAGTGTGCCGAGATTGACTCGTGTATTGGAGACAGCTTCAAAGACCAGGGAGAGAGGAGCGGCGTTAGCAATGCGCTGCTGAGACACCACCGACGTGAACGCAATAACTGACACCACCGCAATGCCAAAAACTGAGACGACTGAAATCAGGCATCGAAAGAAAAATCGTGTCTCCGCCACGGTTTCATGCTATCCAGCATGGAGCATTTCTATACTATTCGTACAAACTACGAGTTGTGTATCTACCAAGCATTGCGGGGCCAAATGGTTGGGGAACAAGGACTCGAACCCTGAATAACAGTACCAGAAACTGCTGTGTTGCCAATTACACCATTCCCCAGTGCGCCTCAAATTGTAGCGGTGCACAGCACCTCACAGCACGGGGTCGGGCAACTGGGAAATCAGCCTTAGAGACCTAAAAGATGATTAAGGGCCTGTGTGGTCATCTCAAGCCAACTATCCGCTACGGCATCATCATCCAAAATGTCGGGGATCACACGTGAAAATTTCAATCCCATAACCCACGCCGACAGACCTTCCACATCAAGATCTGGTCGTGTTAAGCCTTGTGCTTTTGCATGTGTAAGCGCTCGCGCCAGTAGGTCAATATTGGACTTCTCCAACTCCACTACCCGTGCGTTGTAATCGGGTGTCTCAAAAATACTCCCAAACGCGCTCATCGCAATTGAACGATTATGGGCCCTTGATCGAGAGTACGCATCATGGATTGCACCGCGAACTACAACTTTGAATTCTTCTTTGTTGCGTACTTTCAACACCGCATCATGAAAATCCTTGATGTTCTCGCCAGTCTCTGCATCAAATCGAGCGAGCTGTGCTTCATCAAGCAAGCCACGCATGTTTCCATAGTGGTGATACAACGAACTCACCGATGCATCAGCATCACGCAAGATGTCATCGAGACGCACATGGGCCTCGCCCACTTCTTCGATGGCTGCAATGGCTACACGCAAAAGAGCATCTTTTGTTTTTTCCCGCTCACCCGATGGTCGATCGGTTGTGCTCTTCTTTACGGTATTTCCCACGGGAGAAGTATAAGTACGACTTGAGTAGGCCCTATTACCCAGTAAGGGTAAAAAGCTCCTCAAAACCAATAATGCGACCAACAGCCACACCGGCTGTTTCTCTCAGCCAACGCTGTAATGAAGGTGTGGGACTGTCTATTGCAGATGTAGACACCGAAAACCCCATCTCCTCAAGCGTTAGAGCAGATCGTGCGGCGTGCCAATCACTTGTCACCATCACCACGTTCGTCACTGAATTGTTTTTCAATGTAGGCGTTAATTCATTCAAAGACTGCCATGTCGATTGCCCAATACTCTCCTGAAGAATCACGCCAGCTTCGACACCGTTCTCAATTAACCACTGTGCACTCGCTTCAGATTCAGTAAATCGATCGCCCTCTTGCTTGCCGCCAGTGACTGCTATGAGCGGTGCTCTCTGCTGGTCTTTCCACAGCAACAACGCATGGGCCAAACGAGACTCCAGCAATTCTGATGGTCGCCCGTCGTATTGCGCCGCACCCATCACCACAATGACATCGGCTGTGCGTCCATCATCACGGGTACCCGCATTCACCACTGTGATACCTACAACCACGACGTACAAACATCCAGCGAGACACGCTGCACTGATCAATCGCAGCGTGCAAGAAAGCACAAGGCGCATGCGGTTATCCCATTCGCGACAGAGCAGTTGTCAATCTCTTGATTGTCTCGTCACGACCCAAAATCTCAATGCTTTCAAATAGTGGTGGCCCAATTGTTCGCCCCGTCACTGCAACACGAATTGGTGCTTGTGTCTTACCTAATTTGAGTTCACGTTCAGTAGACCAGCTCTCAAGGTGTTCTTTGAGTGCATCGTGAGTCCAGTCCATTCCAGGTGCTGCCGCGCAAAAATCAGCGACAACATCTCGCGCATAATCAGCAGACATCGTCTTATTCCACGCCGCATCATCCATGACGGGTTCATCAAGGAAAAAGAAATCAACCATTGCAGGTACTTCAGACAATGTGGCCACGCGGGTATGCACAAGTGGGGCAACTACATCAAACACCGATGCATCAAATTGATTCACCGGCCATGGGCCATCTTTAAGGAATGGCGCACAGGCAGACACGAAAGATTCCGGCGATAACGCACGAATATATTCACCATTGAATGCAATGAGTTTCTTGATATCAAAAAACGCCGGCGAATGATTCACGTTTTCCAAACGGAACTCCTCCACCATCTGTGACCACGGAACAATTTCGTTATCACCCGCAGGTGCCCAACCCAATGTCATCAAATAGTTGATCATTGCATCGGCCAAGATGCCTTCTTCGCGGTATTGCTCTAGTGCCACTTTGTCGCGTCTCTTGGAAAGCTTCTTGCGTTGTTCATTCACCAATACGGGCACATGGGCCCAAATAGGTGAGGTCTTACCCAAGGCACTCCAAATCAACTGTTGCTTGGGCGTGTTGGGAAGATGTTCTTCTGCGCGCACCACATGTGTGATTCGCATCTCAATATCGTCGACCACATTTGCCAAGAGAAACATTGGAGTGCCGTTACCGCGCAACAAAACGAAATCTTCAATTGTGTTGTTGGAGAATTCCACATCACCGCGCACAAGATCTTGAACAACCGTGACGCCCTCAGGTACACGAAAGCGCAACACTCGACCAGGGCCGGGTTCTAGACCGCGATCACGGGAATAGCCGTCATAGCCTTGCTTGCCAGTTTCTTTTGCGCGTTCTTGTATTTGTTCTGGCGTCATGTCGCACCAGTACGCAGCACCTTGTTCATACAGTTGATGGGCTGCTGCCACATGTTTGTCTGCATTGGCTGACTGAAAATATGGGCCTTCGAATTGTGGATGTGATGCATCAATTCCCAGCCAAGACATTGCGTCAATGATTCCTTGCGTCCATTCGGGACTATTGCGTGATTCATCGGTGTCTTCAATGCGCAGAACAAAAGTGCCACCAGTACGCAATGTAAGTGCCCAGTTGTACAACGCCGTACGGGCACCACCTACATGGAAAAAGCCCGTAGGCGAAGGGGCGAAACGGTAACGAGGCGACTGAGACATGCTGTCTCAGGCTACTTGTCACACAAGGCCCTCTATGGGCACAGATAGCGTTGCCCTATGGACGGCTTCACCTCAACTGATCAGGTCAATGTTCTTGGAGAGCCACTTCAGACATGTTGCACCTCCCCGATGACTGGCTTTTACCGCACAGGTTGTTGCGAGGTTGGCGGCGATGATGTGGGTGTGCACGCAGTGTGTGCAGTGATGACTGATGATTTTTTACAGTTCTCAAAATCTGCAGGAAATGACTTGTCTACCCCGATGCCTCAATACGGTTTCCCGGGATTGGTTGCTGGCGATCAATGGTGTTTATGTGCGCCTCGTTGGCAAGAAGCATTCGAGGCAGGTCATGCACCTCAGGTGAAACTTGCAAGCACGCACATTGCAGCCGCAGAATTCTGCGACATGGATGCACTTCGCTCCCACGCTATTGACGTGTAGGAAAAATCCTTTAAAGCGCTAAGCGAGTCTGATCAAACGACATCAGTAACTCATCATCTCCCATCACTGCAGCACTCAAACCGTGTACCGAGGGAAGGATCTGTTCACAGAAAAACCGTGCCGTGCCAATCTTGGCCGCCTTGTGTTCATCCGGCATCGTGGAGTGCAAGGCCATATCAGCTGATTTAGCCATGACATATCCGCCGACCAACACAGATAATTGGCGAAGATACGGCGTGGCAGCAGACAACACTGCGGTCTGTGACGCAGAGTTATCCATGAGCCATTGAGTTGTGGTGCGCACTGCGGAAAGAGCACTGCGTAGTTGAGTCGCAATCTGCACGGTTTCTGCGTGCTTCATAAGGTGTGAATCAATAGAAGCAATCTCGTCAAACAAACCCATCACCACGGCGCCGCCTTTCATAGGCAACTTGCGACCGACAAGATCCATTGCTTGAATGCCATTTGTGCCTTCATAAATGGTGGTGATACGTGCGTCGCGATAATGCTGGGCCACGCCGGTTTCTTCAATAAATCCCATACCGCCATGAATCTGTACTGCCATGCCGGTTAAATCGACCGCCATGTCTGTCCCCCATCCCTTAGAGATAGGTGTTAACAGTGCGGCCATGTCATTTGCTTTTTCGCGCTCGGCAGCATCGGGATGATGAGCCGCAATATCCAAACATGCAGCATTCCAATAGATGACCCGTCGCAGAGCTTCAATGGTGCTCTTCATGGTTAACAACATGCGCTTGACATCGGGATGATCAACAATGGGAGATGCTTCACCAGCGGGTGCACCAGGTGCACGGCCTTGTTTACGTAATCCGGCATATTCCAAAGATTGTTGATACGCACGCTCGATGAGAGCAAGACCTTCGAGCCCCACTCCAAGACGAGCCTGGTTCATCATGGTGAACATGTAGGCCATACCGCGGTTTTCTTCTCCAATGAGATACCCCACAGCACCACCATTGTCACCAAATGACAACACGCAGGTGGGGCTGGCCTTGATACCTGTTTTGTGTTCGATGCTCACACAATGCACATCATTGCGAGTACCTGGATTTCCTTTTTCGTCAAGAAGAAACTTCGGCACAATGAAACAGGAAATGCCTTTGGTCCCAGGAGGCGCATCAGGCGTACGAGCCAAAACTAAGTGCACGATGTTTTCCGCCATGTCGTGTTCGCCAAAGGTGATGTAAATCTTTGTGCCACTAATGAGATAAGAACCATCATTTTGCTGCACTGCTTTTGTGCGCACTGCTCCCACATCACTGCCCGCATCAGGCTCAGTGAGATTCATCGTGCCTGTCCATTGTCCCGAGATCATCTTGGGCAGATATGTCATGCGTTGAATTTCATCGCCGTGATGCATGATCGCATCAATGGCCCCTTGAGTCAGCAACGGCGCCATCGTCAGAGCCATATTGGCTGAGTTCATGATTTCTTGCAGTGCAATGTTGACTAGCCAAGGAAATCCTCCACCACCAAAACCAGGATCAAATCCCACTGCTCCCCAACCAGCTTCCACATATGCGCTGTAGGCCTCTTTGAAGCCCGCCGGTGTTGTCACTGATCCGTCGTCGTTTCGATGAGATCCCACGGTGTCGCCTACCGAGTTCAAAGGCGCAAAGGTCTCTTCAAAGAAACGCGCTGCCTCAGCAAGCAAATCAGGCACGGTCGCCGGATCTAATTCAGCAAATTTTGGTAGCGCCATGATGTCAGAGAGACGACAAAAATCATTCAATACGAATTGAATGTCATTTAAAGGTGCAGAGTAAACGGTCATCGTGTGTACCCCGTCAAAACACGCCATTCCGACACACTTCGTGCCTGCACTTGATCTGGAGTCATACGCAGCGTGGACTCTGGCACCATGTCGGCCAATGCACGGCCTTCTTTGTAGTGATGCACATGCCCCACACCAATAAACAATTCTTTACGCACTGTCACAAGATCAGGTGCTGGTGAGTCGGAAAGAAATCCCCACAAACTCAATGCAAGATTGAGATCATGCACAGCAGGTGCACGACCAAAAAGAGAAGCTCGGCGCAAAGCAATGAGCGAACAACCACGTAATGCATCATCTACCGATTCACCTGCTGCAACTTTGATACGGGTGCGTGCGCGTTGCGCCAATGTGATGATGTAGCCCTGGTCGGGGCCTTGATACCCAAGACGCTCGCCTGCTGGTTGACGGCCTTCAATTTCTCCGGGACGGCCGGGGCTCCAGTTGTCAGGAATCACCTCTGGCGATTCGTAATAACGAACCGGCTCAACAGGGGAAACGGGGGCATATCGCGGTGTGGCCATAGACCACAGACTCTACGCCCCTATCGAACACAGAGTGAAGACAATGATTATGAAGCGTGCAAAAGCCCGTAAATCAGTGATTCTTCCAATGCTTGCCACGAGGCTTCAATGATGTTGGCGGACACGCCAATGGTGGTCCAAGAACGATCACCATTAGTGGCATCAATCAACACTCGGGTCACCGCACCAGTTGCAGTCGCACCATCAAGAATGCGCACCTTGTAATCGGTGAGGTGCACTTTATTGAGTTGCGGATAGCGAGATGCCAAGGCGGCACGAAATGCTGTATCGATTGCATTCACAGGTCCATTGCCTTCTGCTGTGTGCACGTAGCGATCATCGCCCACCCACACCTTGACAGTGGCCTCAGTAGTGAAGCGGCCATCAGCAGTTTCATCGGTGATCACACGCATTGATTCCACGCGGAATGCATCTTGTTGCCATCCAGATGCCCGGCGCATTAACAATTCAAGAGATGCATCAGCTGCTTCAAAGTGATAACCCTCGTGTTCCAAGCGCTTTAGGTCATCAATCACTTGATTCACAGCAGCGCCGTCCATGTCGAGTTTTAGTTCTTCGGCTTTCATTTGAATGGTCGCACGACCAGCCATCTCAGAGACAACAAACCGTGTTCCATTACCTACGGTCTCTGGAGCTACATGCTCGTAAGCATCTTTTGCACGCGCAATTGCCGAGACGTGCAACCCTGCTTTATGGGCGAACGCAGATGCACCCACATATGGCGCCTGAGGATTCAAGGGACGATTCAGAACTTCTGCCACGTGATTGCTGACTGCGGTCAATCGATCAAGATGGCCGTCGGGTAGACACTGAAAGCCCATCTTTAACTGCAAGTTGGGAATCACCGTGGTGAGATTGGTATTTCCAGTTCTTTCACCCAAACCATTTAATGTGCCTTGCACATGGCGCACGCCGGCAAGAACTGCAGCCATTGAGTTGGCCACTGCACACCCCGTGTCATCATGACAATGGATACCCAAGGTGGCATCATTTCCTACGAACGACTTCACTCGTCCAACGATGTCGGCAACTTCATGCGGTAAAGAGCCACCATTGGTGTCACACAACACCAAGTGTGTTGCACCCTTCATCACAGCTGCCTCAATAACTTGCATGGCAAATTCAGGATTGTTCTTGTAGCCATCAAAGAAATGTTCAAGGTCAACAAGTACGCGGCGACCATTGAGATTCAAGAAGTCAACTGAATCTGCCACCATCGCAACACCTTCTTCAAGTGTTGTTTGCAATGCATTGGTGACGTGGTAATCCCATGACTTAGCAACGATGCACACCGCTGAGGTGTTGGCATCCAAAAGGTTGCGCAAGGTGACATCGTCGTCAACTTTTCCTGCAGGACGACGCGTCGATCCAAAAGCCACGAGGGTGGAGTTCTGAAACTTCAACTCTTTCGCTGCACGGGCGAAGAATTCGATGTCTTTAGGGTTCGCACCTGGCCAACCCCCTTCAATGAAATGCACACCGAGGTAGTCGAGTTGTTCTGCGATACGAAGTTTGTCTTCAACAGTTGCCGATACGCCTTCCACTTGCATTCCATCGCGCAAAGTGGTGTCGAATGCTTCGACCATCTCTAGTTGTGTGGGTGTCTGTGTCATTGGGTTGTCTCCATTTGGATTACATAAGTCTGTCGGGCGAATACACCGGTGAGGTATTTTGAGAAATGAAAAAGCCGCCCTTTTCGGCGGCGGAAACGCGCACGTCGGAGGCCGGCGTGCGCTAGAGAATAATGATGATGTCGTTTGACGAACCGGCGGTGCGGTGGGAGGTCAAAACGGTGAACATGGCCTTAAGTATCGCCTCACCCACAGGCTTCGTCAACCCCTGTGGGCAAAGTTGTGGACAAACCTCAAAACCCCTGTGGACGAGGGAATTCGCTGTGGATAAACACAACATATTTAATTGATTCCTTGAGGCTCTGAAGCCCTCTAGAACCCCTCACAAAGGCCTCTAGGCCAGTTCGCACCAGGCTTTGTACTGGCTGATCTGGCCCCGGACTGCCTTGCCGTATGTGTCGGCCACCTTCAAAGTGATGGGTCCTGGGCATGGCACCGACCGGTCATCGACCGAGTTGATAGCGCTGACTTCGGCTGCGGTACCTACACAGAAGATTTCTTCGGCGATGTAGAGATCGGAGCGGGCAATATTGCCCTTTTCCACTTTGTAACCCATGTCCTCAAGAATGGTGATGACGCTGGCCTGAGTGATGCCCTCAAGTGCACCAGCCGAAATTGGCGGAGTGATGACCGTGCCGTTGCGCACAACGAAAAGATTTTCGCCAGTGCACTCACTGACAAGACCTTCGTTATTCAAAAGAATCGCTTCGTCATATCCGGCGCGCAACGCTTCCACTTTTGCCAACGATGAGTTTGCATAGTTGGCAACAGTTTTTGCAGCTGGCGGCAACATGTTGTGATCAAGACGCTTCCATGAAGAAATCTTCATACGCACGCCTTTGGTTAAAGCCTCTTCACCTAAATATGCACCCCATGGCCAACATGCAATTGCAACATCTACAGAACAAGGAAGAGTGTTGAGACCCATTTCGCCATACCCGTAATAGGCAATCGGGCGAATGTAGCAACCTGGCAAACCTGTCGAACGCACTGTGTCCTTTGTGGCTTGCACAAGTTCTTCCACCGTGTAGGGAATTTCCATCCCCAAAATTTTTGCGCTACGAAACAAACGCTCAATGTGTTCGGTGAGACGAAACACTGCAGGACCATCGGCGGATTCATAAGCACGAATACCTTCAAACACTCCGGTGCCGTAATGCAAGGTATGAGTCAGCACATGCACTTGCGCCTTGTCCCAATCAACAAGATTTCCGTTCATCCAAATTTTCGGTGTGGGGACCAATGTGGGCATACAAGCTCCTTGTTGCAGTGTTGAAGGAAGATTAGTGGGAAGCGACCGCTGAGGCGATTGCGTTTCCGATTTCTACGGTGGAACCTGTGGGCGCTGTGGCACAAGCGGCTCGAATGACATCTCCAGCAGCGTTTTCACCCAAGAAATCGAGCATCAATGCCGCCGACAAAATCGCAGCTGTCGGGTTCGCCTTACCTGTACCCACGATGTCGGGCGCTGAGCCATGGACGGGTTCGAACATTGACGGACCGGTGCGTGCTGGATTGAGATTTGCCGAAGACGCCAACCCAATGCCTCCACTTACAGCACCACCCAGATCAGTGAGGATGTCACCAAAAAGATTGTCGGTCACGATGACGTCGTAACGGTGTGGATCTTGAACGAAGTAAATACACGCGGCATCTACGTGGTTGTAGGCAGTAGACACTTGCGGAAATTGCGCCGCAACGTCGTTAAATGCGCGCTGCCACAAATCACCAGCAAAGGTCAACACGTTGGTCTTATGTACCAACGTGACATGCTTGCGCTCTCTTTGCGCGGCTAATTCGAAGGCGTAGCGAATACAACGTTCCACTCCCATACGAGTGTTCACACTTCCCTGTGTCGCAACTTCATTCGCGGTGCCTTTACGCAACACACCGCCTTCACCGACATAGGGGCCTTCTGTGTTTTCGCGAATGCAAATGAAATCATGCGGTGTTACATGGCCAGGGGCCACACCCAAGAAAGGTCGCTGGTTGACATAGAGATCAAGTTCAAAACGCATCTTGAGTAGCAATCCGCGCTCGATGACCCCAGGAGGAACCTCGGGAGTTCCCACAGCACCCAACAAAATGGCATCGAAAGTACGCAGTTCATCAAGAACGGCATCAGACAAAATTTCACCATCGCGCAGGTAACGAGCCCCACCTAGATCAAAGTCTTTTGTCTCAATGGCAACCCCGGCGGCCTTGACGACCTTGACTGCCTCTGCAGTGACCTCAGGCCCAATTCCGTCTCCGCCAATCAATGCAATGCGATGTGTCATAGGGAGACCATCGTAGAAGGCGCAGATAGCCTTTCTCTCATGGCAAAGCACCTTCTCTCCGAGGAAACCTATAAACGGCTAGAAGCCGAGGTCGCCGACCTTGAACACAACGTGTTGCCCGAAATCGCCGAGAAAATTGGCCGCGCACGCGAAATGGGTGACCTATCGGAGAACGGCGATTATCACGCAGCCAAAGATGAGTACGGCATGTTCAATGACCGGAAGAACTTGGTTATTGGCATTCTTGAAAATGCAGACATTGCAACCACCCCTTCTGGATCTGAAGTTGCCGTATTGAGCACTGTCACTATTTTGTTTGCGGGCGATGACCCAGATGATGCCGAGACATATTTGCTCGGCCACATCGAAGAAAAGCGCACCAACGATGCATTAGAAATCATGAGCCCGGTCTCCCCGATTGGCTCGGCACTTCTTGGGCACCAAGAGGGAGACACTGTGAGCATCACATTGGAAAATGGCGCACAAGTATCCGTCACAATTGTGAAGGTAGCCAGCTGAGCGAACAGTTCTTACCCGATCTGCCCCCTGGACGTCATCTGCATCTCCCCGGGCGAGGCACGACTTTTTTCCGTGAGATTGAAGGACCTCCCGGAGCACCTGCTGTTGTGTTGCTTCATGGATGGACAGCAACTGCGGATTTGAATTGGTTTATGTGTTACCGCGCACTCGGTGAACACTTTCGAGTAATTGCTCTTGACCACCGAGGACATGGTCGTGGAATCCGTAGCGCAAAACCATTTCGACTTTCTGATTGCGCCGACGATGCCGCAAGCCTCGCCGATCAACTAGGCATTTCAACTTTCATTCCGGTGGGATATTCCATGGGTGGCACGGTCGCGCAATTGATGTGGAAACGTCACGAACAGCGCGTACGTGGTTTGGTATTGGCAGCAACTGCAGGACACTTTGTGTCATCACGACAGGAACGTTTGGCGTTCACTGCACTTGCGGGTGTCGGCGCATTGGCGCGCATTGCCCCGCCATCTGTGCGGCGATCCATAAGTGATCGTTTGTATCTGTCACGCAAAACAATGACGTGGGAACCTTGGGCAACACAACAAGTTGCTGATCATGAATGGCGTCAAATTCTGGAAGCAGGAGCTGCACTCGGTCGCTACGACTCTCGTCATTGGCTGCCACAAGTTGACGTCCCCACTTCAGTGGTGATGACAACACAAGATCAAGTGGTCTCTCCTCGTCGCCAAAAAGTGCTCACAGAACTTATTCCACATGCCGAGGTTTTTTCACTTGAAGCAAACCATGATGCCGTGTTTGCACGAGCTGATGAATTTGTACCGTTGCTTGTGAATGCGTGTTTGTCCGTGCATCAACGAGCGGAATCTCATTCTGGTACTTCTCAGGAATCGCGATGACTCAAGCAGTGCGTCTGCGTTCGCGATGGCGACGCAACAGCCGACTTGCACGACTTGGGGCCAAGATTGGTTTGGCGCATGCCGGTACATCTGCACGCAAAATATTTGCCAGCACCCAACGGCGTGAAGAGTTATCACGAGCACGTGAAATCAAAACAGCGCAACAAGTAGCCGACGAATTGGGCAACATGAAGGGCGCGTTGATGAAGTTGGGCCAAATGGCCAGTTACCTCGACGATGGTCTTCCCGAGCCGTTGCGTGTTGCATTGTCACAATTGCAGTCACAAGCACCTCCGATGTCTGTAGACCTTGTGCGTCAAGAAGTAGAACGCGAAATGGGTGCCCCCATTGAGGAAATGTTTGCAGCCTTCGATGAAGAACCCATTGCTGCTGCCTCTATTGGGCAGGTACATCGTGCAATTCTTCGCACACCAGCAGGTGAACAAGCAGTCGCCGTCAAGGTGCAATACCCAGGCGTTGCAGAAGCAATTGATGCAGATATTAAGACTGCTGACCTCTTGGGGACTTTGCTTGCATTTGGGTTTAAATCGTTGAACCCAGAAGAGATGGTGCTGGAGATCAAAGACCGTCTTCGTGAAGAACTCGATTACGTCAACGAAGCACGCAACCAGCAACTTTTTGCAGACTTCTATGAAGGCCACCCATTCATTCATGTTCCCAAGGTTTTTCATGAGTACTCCACTGCTCGAGTCCTCATCACAGAACTCGTCTCAGGTCATTCTTTTTCCGAGGTTCTCACATGGCCTCAAGAAGAGCGCGACCGCGCAGGTGAAGCTATTTTCCGATTTGTCTTTCGCAGCCTGTACCGCTTTCGTGCATTCAATGGCGACCCACACCCGGGCAACTACATCTTTCACCGTGATGGCCGTGTCACCTTTTTAGATTTTGGCCTCATCAAACATTTCACCGTGGAAGAAATGAACATGTTTCAATCGATGGTGACCGCAGCAGTACTCGATCATGACATGGAGAAATACCGTCAAGTGATTGAAGATGCAGGAATGTTCCAAAAGGACGCCCCTTTCACCACCGAGGAAGCGGGCGATTACTTTGCACACTTTTATGAACCTGTGCGTGAATCGCGCATGATGACCTGGGATACGGCATATGCATCGTCGATCGTGCGACACACCTTTGATCGCACCTCGCCCATTGCTCAATACGCCACGGTGCCACGTTCATTTGTATTTATTCAACGCATCAACTTGGGTTTGTACGCACTACTTGGCCAACTGGGTTCCACAGGGAACTTTCGACGCATCAGCGAAGAACTATGGCCCATGACAAACGCCGGGCCATCTACTGCGTTGGGTGAACAAGAAGCCGCGTGGCTTGCCCTACGCCATCAGGCATAGAGACATACTCACACGATGGTGTGAAAATCGAGACCGATATCCAAAATGGGCGAAGAATGCGTGAGCCCGCCCACGCTGATGAAATGCACGCCAGTCTCAGCAACTGCTCGCGCATTTGCAACAGTGAGACCCCCGCTTGCTTCCAACAACACTGAATGGCCTGTCGCTTTTTCATGTGCAATGCCAATAGCAACCGCTTCTCGCATGATGTCGGGTGCCATGTTGTCCAGCAACACAACGTCTGCACCTGCCCCAAGCGCTATACGCAATTGATCAAGGTCGTCAACTTCGATTTCGATCGGCAAATTCGCGGCCAATTCACGCACCTTAGAAAATGCCTGCTCGACACCACCGGCAGCTGCAATGTGATTGTCTTTCACTAATGCAGCATCACTCAAACTCATGCGATGGTTGTGTCCCCCACCACAGCGCACCGCATATTTCTCCAACATACGTAGCCCTGGAGTGGTTTTGCGAGTGTCACGAATAATCGCACCCGTACCCGCAACAGCATCTACCCACTGTGAAGTTGCTGTGGCGATACCTGAGAGGTGACACATGAGATTGAGCGCAGTGCGTTCAGCAGTCAACATGTATTGAGTAGGTGCTTCCACTCGCGCAATGACATCACCCTTACTCACGCGATCACCATCGTTCTTTACGCGTTCAAATGAACTGGCGGTGGCACCACAGACCATCTCTACAACAGCCGCTGCCACATCAACTCCAGCGAGACAGCCGTTGGCGCGTGACCCAAATGTCACCACGCTTCTCTGAGCAACAGGAACAGTAGCTACCGACGTCACGTCAACACCACCATCGAGATCTTCGCTCACTGTGTCGGCAATCACTCGTTCCACGTACGCAGGATCTAATCCTTGTGCACGAAGTCGAGATGCGAGAGCGACCGATAAAGGATGCATCTTCATAAGTGCACCTCGAGTTTTCCATCCACAATGCGACAGATTAGATGGCGTTGCCACGCAGATGACGGAGCATCAAAGTCGGTGCGGCGATGACATCCGCGACTTTCTTGTCGCATCAGTGCTGCGGCCACCACGGCAGTTGCAATTGTCAACATGTTCGTGGCTTCAAATGACTTTCGTGTGGGGACAACTTGTGATGAAGCATTACCTGCAAGGGTCTGCAAGATTGCATCTGCGGCCAACAATCCTTCAGGGCTTCGCAGTACTCCGACATAGCGCGACATCGCAGAGCGCAATGCAGAGCGGTGATAGGAATCGATGAGTTCACCATCTGAGTCAATATCGGCAACATGGGCCATCTCTGGTAACTGCCAACTCAATGCACGACCTACACGAGTTCCTGCCACCACGCCTTCGGTCAAACTGTTCGAAGCCAACCGATTCGCCCCATGTACACCCGTGCGCGCAGCCTCTCCCACAACAAATAGACCAGGCAACGATGTGACGCCATCGAGATTGGCAATCACTCCACCACACACATAATGAGCAGCAGGAGCAACCGGAATCAGCTCGTGCACCGGATCTACGCCAACGTTCCTACATGATGCAGTAATAGAAGGAAAACGATCTTCAAAATTCTCAATCCGACGCGCATCGAGATACACATGATCGTGGACACCTGCGGGGGCTTGTGCCATACGTTGACTTATTGCAGTAGCCACAACATCACGTGGTGCTAGATCTTTTTGTGGATGCACACCTTCCATTACCCGCTGACCTGCGGCATCGAGCAGAATTGCTCCCTCGCCGCGCACTGCTTCACTAATCAGTGCTTGTTGCCCTGTTGCATCTGGGCCACTCCACAACACTGTCGGGTGAAATTGGATGAACTCTAAATCGGCTGTTTCCACACCAGCACGCATTGCCAATGCAATACCGTCACCAGTTACTGCTGGAGGGTTTGAAGTGGATGCATACACCTGCCCATAGCCACCAGTTGCAATCACCACTGCGCGCGCATGCACGATGCCCACGCTTTGCACACCGCCGCTTCGATCCAGCATTGCAACCCGCACCCCAGCAACGGCACGTGTGCCATCTGGGCGAACTCCCACAATGAGATCAAGTGCAAATGCGCGTTCCACCACTTGTACTCCAGCCAAACGCACAGATTCATCCAATGTGCGTTGCACCTCGGCACCAGATTGGTCACCGCCTGCATGCACAATGCGACGATGCGAATGACCCCCTTCTCTGGTCAGTGCAATTTCGCCTGAGTTATCACCAGAGTCAAAGGCTGCGCCAAGTTCCATGAGATAACGAATCGCCGTGGGCGCCTCATCAACCAAAGTGCGCACAGCATGTTCATCACATAAACCTGCGCCTGCCGCCAAAGTGTCGGCGACGTGATTCTCCAATGAATCATTCGGATCCAGAACTGCTGCCAATCCACCTTGGGCCCAGTTTGTGCTTCCCGCGTCCAATGTGTCTTTCGTGACCAAAATGACTTCACGCACAGGACGTGCTGCAAGCGCAGCGGACAAGCCAGCAGCACCAGAGCCAAGAACCACAACATCTGTCTCCACCGACCAGGTGGGCTCAGGTGCTGCCAGTTGGCGCGGAAGTTGTCTATTCACCGACACGAGAAGGCGTGCCAATTGCAATCATGCGTTCCACAGATGCACGCGCACGATCTGCGATGTCACGTGGAACATCAACAACATCAGTTCCGAACATCAAAGCATTCTCCAATTTTTCTGGTGTGATCATCTTCATGTACTTACACACCGCAGCACGATTCACTGGTTGGAAATCCGTTGTCACATTGACCTTGCGCAATTGGTGCAACATTCCCGTTTCAGTTGCAACAAGAACTTTTTTTGCAGTCGTTGTGCGCGCTGCATCCAACATGCCACCGGTGGACAAAATGTGCGTGCGCTCTTTAGGTACAACTCCCTCAGAGGCCAAATACATTGCGCTTGTTGCACAACCACACTCGGGGTGAATAAACAATTCGGCCTCTGGTTCTGCTGTCACCATGGCTTTTAATTCAGAGCCATTGATTCCAGCATGCACATGGCACTCGCCCATCCAGATATGCATGTTGTTTCTCTTGGTCATGCGCTGCACATGAGCGCCAAGAAACTGATCAGGGCAAAACAAAATGGGAACATCGGCAGGAATTGATTGCACAACTTCCACTGCATTTGAACTTGTGCAACAGATATCAGTTTCTGCCTTTACCGCAGCAGTGGTATTTACATAGCTCACTACTACAGCGCCGGGGTGTTGTGCTTTCCATTCCCGAAGTTGATCAGCAGTGATGGTCTCAGCTAACGAACAGCCGGCACGTTCATCAGGAATGATGATGGTCTTGTCATAGGAGAGAATCTTTGCTGTCTCTGCCATGAAGTGCACGCCACAAAAGATGATTGTGGACTGCGGAACTG
Organism: Ilumatobacteraceae bacterium; assembly: GCA_044239355.1. Lineage (GTDB taxonomy): Bacteria > Actinomycetota > Acidimicrobiia > Acidimicrobiales > Ilumatobacteraceae > UBA2093. Next base: position 10,761 of record JBIIBO010000022.1, on the reverse strand, counting down.
TGGCAGCTATGCGCGACAGAGCAAGCGAATCCCCCACATGGTGAGCTACATCTTGAATCTCTGGCACCTGATAGTTGTGCGCCAAAATTACGGCGTCTTTTTCTGCCGCAAGTAAACGAATGCGTTCGGCCCATTGTTGGTCGACGGGAGAGGTCACGCAGAAAAGGCTAATCGGGTACTTGTGAAATTGCGCCTATGTGAAAATCTGAACTTGCCCACCCAGTGCTGACTGCGTTTACGACGTAGGCAGGTTCACAGGTGGATCAAACCAAAAGTGAGTTACTGCTTCGGCCAATGAGCCAGTGGCCGATCCGGGGTCAGTGACCACATCGTCTGGTTGATCAGCAAAACGCAACACACTTGCAACTCCGTGGTCTGCCACAACGATGATCAGTCGTACCCGTCGGCGTGCCTCATGTTCACTAGGTGCACCCTCGATACTTCCATCAGGAGCCAAGGGTGCAGCCCACCCACAAGCCACAATCGCTGCTGCATCAAACATTCGTGCCAGCCCACTTGAGGGAGCGTCAAGCAATTCATACACATCGGGGTGCTGTGAGAGAAAACAGATATTGGGCTCAGTCGTTGGACGACCTGCACAATTCACTCCATACAAACGTGCACCGGGTAGTTCAAAAGACTCCAACAGACTGTGCAATTTTTCCTCGATTCCCACCGCGATATCGGTGACGGCGGGCAGTGTTTCGACGGGTTGTGGAGTGTCTTGATTCATATGTCCAATGTGGACACTTTTTTCCCGCCGACGGAAGTAACTACGTGTGGAGAAGATCTGAAATCTGTCGTGCACCCTTCACGACCACTGCGCCAAATTTTGCACCGGGTTGTGCACCCATGCGCTCTAGTGGCCCGGATACAGATAACGCAGCCACAATCACTCCAGAGTCATCAACAACTGGCGCACTTACCGATGCAACACCTTTGACACGTTCTTCTACAGATTCAATCCATCCGCCTGCAGACAACCGCACTCCAGAAAGAATCTTTCCCGCAGATCCACGCGTTAGAGGAAACAATGACCCTTCGGGCACAATCCAACGCAAACCGTTGGGTGACTCCAAGGACACCACGCAACGACGCCCTTCTGATTCGGGAACAAAGACCTGCACGCTTTCACCAGTTCGATCACGAATGTGGGTGGCAACGTCGCGTGCGAACTGAAGAAAGGGAAATTGCTGTGTTGCTGCGCGACCAAGCCCAGCAAGTGTGGGCCCAATGCAGTAATCACCATTGTCATTGCGCCGTACTGCGCCGTGATACTCGAGTGCCGATAACAAACGATGGCTCGTTGCACGAGGAATACCTGTGCGCTCCACTACTTCGGTCAACGACAAGGGCCGGGCCACTAATTCGTTGAGCACCAAGAAGGCCTTGTCGAGTACTCCGACTCCTGATACGCTGTCCATTACTTGGGAACTATATCCCACATATTGAGACAGTCACATCTGTTCTTGCGAAAGGTCACAGAATGTCAACTCCGCTAACTCTCCCGCAAAAGGTGTGGGACCAACACGTGGTACACAGCGCTGAAGGTGAAGCCGACCTTCTCTATATCGATCTCCATCTCGTACATGAGGTCACCAGCCCTCAGGCATTCGATGGCTTGCGTCTGACTGGCCGCACTGTGCGTCGCCCCGATCTCACAATTGCAACTGAGGACCACAACGTTCCCACGGAAAACATTCATTTACCGATTGCAGATCCTGTGTCGGCACGTCAAGTACAAGTACTTCGTGACAACGCCGAAGCATTTGGTTTCACTCACTTCCCTATGGGAAATGACCACCAAGGAATCGTGCATGTGATTGGACCAGAACAAGGCCGCACACTTCCTGGCATGACAATTGTGTGCGGCGACAGCCACACTGCAACTCATGGAGCATTTGGTGCACTTGCCTTTGGCATCGGCACCAGCGAAGTAGAACATGTTCTTGCCACACAAACTCTTCCTCAGTCACGACCCAAGTGGATGTCCGTCACCGTTGACGGCGACACTCCTCCAGGTGTGACTGCCAAAGACATCATCTTGGCCATCATTGGCAAAATTGGAACCGGCGGTGGCATTGGTCATGTCATCGAATATCGCGGCTCTGCTATTCGTGCACTTTCCATGGAAGGCCGCATGACTGTGTGCAACATGAGCATTGAAGCAGGCGCAAAAGCAGGCTTGATTGCACCCGATGAGACCACATTTGAATATCTCAAAGGTCGCGAGAATGCACCCAAGGGCGACAAATGGGATGCAGCTGTTGCTGCGTGGAAGCAACTTGCCACCGATGAAGGTGCCAAGTGGGACAAAGAAGTGTTCATTGACGCCTCCACATTGACCCCGTATGTGAGTTGGGGAACAAACCCAGCACAAGTACTTCCCATCGATGGCGTGATTCCCTCACCCGATGATGCAACAAGCGAAACCGAAGCCGACACCATTCGTCGTGCACTCGACTACATGGGTCTCACCCCTGGAGTGAACATGCGCGAGGTTCCCGTGGACACAGTATTTATTGGTTCATGCACCAACGGCCGCATCGAAGACATTCGTGCCGCGGCTGCTGTGTTTAAAGGACGCAAAGTCAATGTCAAGCGAGCCATGGTGGTGCCAGGTAGCCATGCAGTACGTGCACAAGCAATTGCCGAAGGTCTTGACAAAATCTTGATTGATGCAGGCGTAGATTTTCGCGAACCAGGATGTTCCATGTGTTTGGCAATGAACCCCGACAAATTGGCACCCGGCGAGCGCGCCGCAAGTACGAGTAATAGAAACTTTGAAGGACGACAAGGACGAGGCGGTCGCACCCATCTCGTGTCTCCTGCTGTTGCTGCAGCAACTGCTGTCGCCGGACACTTCGCAAGCCCAGGAGACCTCAAATGAAATCTGTACGTATTCTCACCGGACGTGGTGTGCCTTTGAAGCGCAGCGATGTTGATACCGATCAAATCATTCCTGCTGAGTGGCTCAAGCGCGTAGAGCGCACTGGTTTTGAAGCAGGCCTTTTTTCCACATGGAAAGACGATCGCAGTTTTGTTCTGAACGACGAACGCTTTGCGGGTGCATCCATTTTGGTAGCAGGTGCAAGTTTTGGCGTGGGTTCAAGTCGTGAACACGCCGTATGGGCTATTCAGCAATACGGATTTGATGCGGTAATCGCACCAAGTTTCTCCGATATCTTCCGCAACAACTGCACCAAGAATGGTCTCGCACCAGTTGTTCTCTCTCAAGCAGCCGTAGAGAAATTATGGGATGTCATTGAATCTCATCCAGATACAGAGATAACCGTAGATATGGAACGTCTCTTGGTAGAAGTTCCCTCTATTGGATTTGTGGAATCCTTCCCGATGGATCCACCTACACAACACCGCTTTCTCAACGGCCTTGATGACATTGGTATCACGCTCACACATGCAACCAAGATCGACGATTTTGAAAAATCTCGTCCATCTTGGTTAGTGCGCTAACTAATCGTTACAAATACAGTTCGCTTAATTACGCGTAAGAGCTGCTACCAGACCCGTCGAGCGACGAATGGGGTTGTTAATGGCATAGGTCAAGGCCTCTGCTGTGGCAACAATCGTCAAGCGTTCGGTGGGTCTTGAGATAGCGGTGTACAACAATTCACGTGTCAAGATCTTCGACTGCTGCGTAGGCAACACCACGACTGCATGTGTGTACTCAGAGCCTTGGCTCTTATGAATAGTGAGACCATGCACAGTGTCGACCGACGGAAGACTATTCACTGGGATCTCCACGGGTGCGTCGAGGCCTTCAAACACCACCTTGCGAATGCCACCAATGTTGCACACAACTCCCACATCACCATTCGCTAATTGCAAAGTGTCATCGTTTTTGTTAATCATCACTGGTCGTCCGAAATAAAACGGATGAGATGAACTCCCCTTCACCTCGCGTTGAATGGAACGATTCCATCCCGCTACACCCATTTCCCCTTCGCGGTTGGCGCACAACACTTGCACCGAAGCCAATGCCGCTAATGCCTCTAATGATTTGCCCGCTTCAGCAAAACTGGCTACAGCGTTGGCGTTATCAATCACCAATTGTTTGAGATTCTTTAGTTCTTCTTTCTGGATTTTCGGATCAATCCATGCCACGTCGTGTGAAGTTTCGGACAGGATGGAGAAAAAGAGTTCAATATCTTTTTCTGACTGCGCATCACGCACACATTTCACCAGTCGATTAATGCGTGAATCTTCCGGATATCGGTGCTGCACCGTGCGTGGCACAAATGAGCTGTGGAACCGTGAACCAATAGGAACCGTGACTTGAGAGATGTCCCCAAGAACTGTCCCGGCATCAACACTTGCCAACTGATCGGGGTCTCCTACCAACCAGACCTTTGCGCCATCTTCAAGTGCTTCTAGCAAGTGATACATCAGTGAGAGAGACATCATTGATGCTTCATCCACTATGAGCAGGTTGCATTTCAAACGGCTTTTAGGATCAGAATTGAATTTGTAACGCTGCGAGCGCCGTGGTGACATTCCCAAAAGTTTGTGCACTGTCCGCGAGTCTGCTGCTTTAAGAATTTTCTTAACGACCTCTTCAGGAGCATTGGAGCGTGCCAAAGCACGCATTAACGATTGACGCATGCGACGCGCTGCTTTTCCAGTTGGTGCAACCAAAGACAGCTTGATGTTGTCAGCATCTTGGCCAGAAAACATTGTGATGAGTTCTCCCGAGATGTAGGTGGTCTTTCCTGTGCCTGGGCCACCGAGCACCACCACCAGTTGACCTCCTGCATGCAAACGCACCAAATGATGTACAACTGAAACTTCTTCTTCATACGCTCGTGCGATATATAAGCGAGTGTCATCAAGAACAAATGGGTGACGCGGAGAGCTTTCAGGCTGGGTAGACATTCGCACAAGGTCTGTGCATGAAGAAAGCAAAGAAACCCAATCCTGATTTGATGTGGGCCAAGAAATCCCCGCAACTTTAGGAAGACTTGGAAGCGCATTGATATCCACACATGTATCTCCGTGCTTACCTGCGCCCACTGCCATGGCGAGAACAACAACAACTTCATCAGGAATCGTTTCTTTGGGTTGCGCAAGGTTCATCAATGCATAAACCGCATGAATATCAACCACCGACACAATGTCTTGTTGTACAAGTGATTGGAACTGAGGAAAATTACTCACGCCCGACACCTGCCATCACATCAGAGAGACGTGCCCATAGCCCAGTGGGAGCCTTCCACTGAAACACTCCATATGGGCAACCCTGGCCATCGACAAACTTAGGATCGTTGACCATTCCACGAAGGAAGAAATATGCAACACCACCTATGACATCGTCGCTGTTTAGTGTGGGTGTCTTCCAGCGAAGGAATCTATGTATCGCTACCCCATACAAAATCGCCTGCAATGGATAATGGTGATGTTCCATGGCATGCACTAACCGTGATGGGTGATATGCATCAATCACCTGGGCATCGTCTTCAGTATCAAGACGATTGCTCTTGTAGTCGGTGATGAATAATTTCTCGGCGCTATCACTATTCTTCACACGCAGCACCGCGTCAATAGATCCATTAATGAGCCCTGCCAAAGGGATATTGAACTGCTCACTACTGAGCAGTCGTGCATATCCAGCTAGAGGGTCGTTAGCCGGAAGCATTTCGCACAACACATCTCCTATGTGCTGTGCGCGAATATCCTTCGACACATGTGCAAGCCCCATCTCAAAAGAAAGTTCAGATAGACGGTCTTTCGGTGGAATTGAAGCTAATGACGTACCGCCCATGAGTGGACCAAGTGGGGTGCGCGCTGCCAGCACTAAACCATCGATGAGATCTTTGCGATATGGCAATAAAGACGGGCCGGACGCATGCGTGTCGACGAGATGACTCATCTCATCGACAATTGATGGAGCTGATGTATCAAAGTGCTCGAAAATTGTGTGAATCACTGTGCCGATGTAGGTACCTTTTGGTACACGAGCAAGAGGCATAGTTGCGCCTAGTTCCACATCGGCCACAGCAGAAGGTATGTGGCCACCAAGGAAGTCAGGTTGCTCATCAAGACCTGACCCTGGCGCCATATGTGGCAACGATTGCCTACGCCCAGCAGCAAGTTCAGAAATACCAGAAAACGAAGTACGGCGATATGTCTGGGCGGTGGATGCAACAAACGAGTGAGTGCTGACTGGAACGGTGCGTGCCTCAATTGTGGGCGACACTTTCACCGGAATGGGCACCATTGGAATCAGTGAATCCTTTTTGCCGATGGCATCGCTGTTGATACATGAATAGGCCACACAGCCCTCCGTATCGCTTGGCAACAAGATGGATAAATGATGCTTTGCACGAGTTACAGCAACATAAAACTGGCGCTTTGTTTCATCAAGTACTTCTGCCTCTGAGGCAAGCCGTGCCGCTGGCGTAGGAATTCCCGCTTCAACCCAGGCAACGTCAATGCATCTGTATCTCTTCCCAGCCGCGTTGGCTTGTGGGGACAGGAACATTGGTGGCTTTTTTGTGTTGCGCTCATCGGCAGATTTTTCCTTCGTGTCACCAAGTGTCTTGTCCTTCCACAGGTCTGCCACAACAACGATGGGAAATTCCAGCCCTTTGGCAGCATGCACCGTGAGAATCTTCACCGCATCTACATCACTTTCGATGCGACGACTCACTAATTCCGCTGTGGCATCAAGAGTTTCAAGATCTGCGATTGTCTGCAGCGCGGTTGATGCTTCAATTCCCTTGCCACCAGTTTCTTGGTGGATGAGTTCCACAAGATGACGCAAGTCGGTGAGTCGTCGTTCTGCACGCTCTGAGCGCAAGATGGAATGAAGACATAGTGGATTACTGAGTATCAATGCCTCCACCGCCGCTATTCCATCTTTACGAATAACTCGCGAAAGAGAACGAATAAATTCGTGCTCGGCATCAATTCCTGCCATTGATTCAGCAGATGAATTATCTCCACCATCATCACCACTGCCCGACACGACCCCATGTGCCATGACAGCAGGGTCAAGAAGTGAACGTCCAAAGAACATGCTCGATACCGCGGTTCGCACCACACCCATATCGCTTGGGCGATCTAGTGCTTGCAATAACTGTTGTAATGACTGGGAAGCTTCGCTGTGAATAACCGATGCTGTGCCGCCACTAACCGCTGGAATATTCATGGCGCGCAGTTCACGTTCAAGACTGATTCCTATTTCGTTTGCACGCACCAGTACACATACATCAGATAGAGCAACTTTGTCACCACTAATACGAGCGTGCTTCAATAACTCTGCAACTCGAAGTGCTGCCACCCTTTGTGGAACATTTGCTTTTGGTTGGTCACCCAAATTGACAATTTCTACTGGGTGAAAACCAACCAACTGTGATCCTGCGTGAGTTGCCGCAGACTCCACCTCCACGTAATCAATCTGATCCCCAAAATTCTGACCAGCCATTAAGGCATTAAGTGCCGTAATCATGTGTTCATCTGATCGATAGTTGGTATCGAGCGAGATGAGATTCTTCACGTCGCGCTCTTCTAAGTACGCATTGACATCGGCCCCACGGAATCGATAGATGGACTGCTTTGGATCTCCCACCACCACCAAGAACGAATCTTTAGAGATTGCTTGAATGATTCCCCGAAAGATGCTCCACTGCAATGGGTCTGTGTCTTGCGCTTCATCCACAAATGCCATGCGGTACCTCTGGCGTATCGCAGAAACTGCAACCGCATACTGAGGATCTTCCATGACCAATGCGGCTCGACGTAACAGGTCATCAAACGTTGGATGGGCCTGCGTGCGTTGATGAATAGACGCCACCATTACATGTATGTCTTGAACGAGTTGTTGAAGTCTGCCCGCATTTCGATGACTTGGGTCTACCCACAACTCAGCATCGGGAGCAGACACCTTTTCCTCAATTACTTTTGCCAACAGTGCTGGGTCCCATGGGCGCACTGCACCGGCAATCGCTTGAGGATCAGAAAGAAGTTCTATGGCCTGCGTAGCCACATAGTCATTTACTTTTTGCTGAATGAGCACCTTGATAGAGGACGCCTCGTTTCCACTACCACTGGGCAACCCGGCCAACGTGAGGATGCGAGAACACACCGAGTGAATAGTGCCAATGGTGGCAGTATCGAACTCAACTGCTGCACGACGTAGGTTCACAACAATCTGCTGTCGCCTTGACTCATCTTGACCACACAGAAACTGAGACAAGGCATCATCTGGCAGAGCATGCCCATCAGCAACGATTTCTGCCATCTCGATGATGCGACGACGCACTCGATCCTTTAATTCTGCAGATGCATTGCGAGTGAACGTAGAGATAAGAAAATCTCCGATTCGCAATGTGTCGTCCATCGCCAACTCGCGGGTGACGAGAGCCGCAACCGTGTAGGTCTTGCCTGTGCCGGCGCTGGCTTCCAAGAACAGACCGTTCGTAATCTTGATGTTCTCGATAGTGGGCGTGTTACTCATTTGACGATGTATCCCGACACTTTGATTTTTGTCACAGCATGTTTTGCGGAACTTTTAAACTTTGGACCATTGACGGCGGATGCGAGAGTTTTCCAAAACTGTCGGATGGGACCGTCGGGAGCAAAAGCCACTGAATACTGAGGCTCTTCACCAAAAAGTCGCCTCTCAAGAGATTTGGCGTATTTGTCGGAAGCGACAAATTTTTCAAATGCAAACTCCAAGGACTTCTCTTGTTCACCAGAATCGTCGGCGCTCATTATTGCCTTGCCTACCCCATCGAAATCAACTGCGGGAACCATTCGAGCAATGTGAACTGCATGAACCAGTGCTTCAAGACGTCGTAGTGCTTCATCCTTGGTGAGTTCATACTCAAAGAACACGTTGTTGATTTTTATTTCATCTTTCTTTTTGTCATAACCAAAGACAATGGCGGAATGTTTAGTTATTCCTTGCGCAGCCAATACCAAGAGCAACACAACTGCTCGTGAGTGCAAGCGATCTACTCCATGCAACGAAGCACAGCCAACTAACTCGTCGGTCTCAAAAAATGACACAGTGCCTTCCACTGCCCCGCTGGAGAGCACAAGAGAGATCTCACTTTGAGTCTCAACCATGGTGGGAAATCCCCACTGTTGAATAGCTTGGGCTGTGTCGCTGAGCAACGACTGTGCGGCCTTGATGGCATCATTACCAAAAACTCCAACTGGCACTGTCCCACGAGCCTTTTTCATGGACTGCCATGCAGGGATCTCGTTACTGGCAAATTTCTTAGGTGAACGCCGAGTGGACAGCGCTGTTACCTCCGACATTTCACGCAACTCGTTCCATAACTCACGTAATTGCTGCACTTCAATGTCAATTGGCAAAAGCGCAGTGTCGGCCTCTACCTTGTCCACCCACTTACGGACCCCGACCGTGTTCAAGAAGAAATCCTCGGGGTAATCGAGAACTCTTATGAGATCCTCAATTGTTGCTACTTCGGGCTGTTCCACATTGAACGGTGCCACCATAGAAATCTGTGACGTACTAGGGGTTCCCACAATAGAGCCCGCTAAAAACGATGCGCTGTCATGACCCCACACCATGCCCGGGACTACTTCGCCCACAATGAAGTTTTTGGAACTCATTGCATGGCGAGGATGATCAAAGATAAACCGCCGCATTTTTTCTTTGGTCTCATCAGTAGATGCATCGGCATCGAGGCACATGTCGACAAACTCTGCCAAAGGTGTAATAAATGGAACAGGCGCATTGTTCTTGATGCTTTTACCAATACAGGTCACGATGAATCGATCAGATGCTGCAAGCATGGCGTCCAGGAAGATACGACGTGTATCAATTCGAGAATCAGATGTTCCGATGAACCGCTGCCGGCCGGTGAGATCGTCGCCTTCAACTTCTTTCACGCTCACCACCGCATCGTCGTATCCCAAAATGCACACAACACGAAACGGAACAGAACGTAACGGCACAAACGAAGTAGCAGTCACGGCACCAGTACGTAGAGGCTGACGTCCTGGTGCAGCTTCGACTCGCTCAACCACAATGCTTGCAAACTCTTCAAAGGGAATAGCCGTTGTATTGCCGGAAGCAACGAGTTCGCTGCATGTCCGCAAGGTTCGTAGAACCCCAAGCGGATCTACCAAAACATCGCTATTGACACCGCATAGGTCCACCAAAAGTTCTTCGAGCAAAACACACCATTCGACAACACTGCGTTCAACACGGGTCTTCACTTCACAGTTCATGAGCAAGGACAACAAATACGACAATGCGGTAACTGCTTCAACATCGGCTGTGTCGAGATCATCAAGCGGTATTACTCCACCGAGTTCTGCTTCAGGTTTTGCATCGGGAAGTAATACCCCGAGCAGTGACTGCTGCACGGTGGAAAGCCAGGTGTACGTCTGGCCAGCTGGAGCCATTAGGCCTTGTTGGATACGATGCGAAGACTCCAGACCCCATCTCATGCCCGTGCGATCGAGAAGTTGATTCCAGGTATCGAGAACCTCGCGCGTGAGTGACACGTTGGATAACACCGAGTCGACTGCCAATACATTCATTACCGACGTACGTGATGCACGAGAGCCCATAACTTCCAACACGTCAGACAATAAACGTGCACCTTCACTCACCTCGCGTAAACCACGGTCTGCCACAACTAGAGGGATGGTGACAGTGCGAGATGCTCCGTCTTTGGCAACTACTTGTACTTCCCGACTGAAGATGGACTGGAGTATTGGTGCACTTGTTGCGATATCTGCACACAAAATGACAATTTCATG
>JBIIBO010000006.1:0-88008 GCA_044239355.1 Ilumatobacteraceae bacterium | reverse complement strand
TCTGCGTCCGATAGGCCCGATGCCTGTCGCCGATACAAAGAGGTTTCCAAAATGGCTGCTGTTTGCGAAGTATGTGGCAAAGGTCCATCCTGGGGCATGTCCGTGTCTCACTCCCACGTGCGCACCAAGCGCCGTTGGAGCCCAAATATCCAACGTGTACGTGCCATTGTCAAGGGTTCTCCTCGCCGCGTGTACGCATGCACCGCCTGCATTAAGTCGGGCAAAGTCGTCAAGGCCGGCCGCTAAGGCACCCATGCAGGGCGTCGTTAAGGCATATGACCCCGTCAGCGGTGATGGTGTCATCATTTGCGACACAGACCTTCGCGACTACAACTTGGCTTCCAACGCCCTTGAAGGGTCTATCTTTCGCATGCTGCGCCAAGGCCAGCGAGTCGTCTTCACCTTGGATGACAGTGGTCGTGCCACTTGTCTCACCTTGGGTTCAGAGTCGGACATGGAGACCCCTGGGGTTTAGCCTTAGTTCATATTGCTCTAACCGTTCCGGATAGGGCAATATCTACTTCAATAACTTTGACCTTTGAATAGAGGTACCGCAATGGCTGCAACCACGAGTAACACACGTCTGAAACAGTGGGTCAACGATTGGGCAGAGATTCTTCAGCCCGACGCCATTTACTGGTGTGACGGTTCAGGTGAAGAGTATGACTCTTTGTGTCAATCACTTGTTGATGCAGGCACCTTCACCAAGTTGGATGAAGCAAAGCGTCCCAACAGTTACTGGGCACACTCTGATCCAGGCGACGTAGCTCGTGTGGAAGATCGCACCTTTATTTGTTCCACAGATAAAGACGATGCGGGCCCAAACAACAACTGGCGTGAACCATCTGAGATGCGCGCCGAAATGAATTCTTTGTATGCCGGCGCGATGAAGGGTCGCACCATGTATGTGGTGCCATTCTCCATGGGACCACTTGGATCCCCTATCGCCCACATTGGCGTGCAGCTCACTGACAGCGCATATGTTGCTGTCAGCATGCGCATCATGACCCGCATGGGTCAAAAAGCTCTCGACGTGTTGGGCGACAACGATTGGGTGCCATGTGTGCATTCAGTGGGCGATCCCCTCGCACCTGGTCAGGCAAGCTCAGCATGGCCATGCAACCCCGACAACAAGTACATCGTGCACTTCCCTGAGACTCGCGAAATTTGGTCGTTTGGTTCGGGCTACGGCGGCAATGCACTTCTTGGAAAGAAGTGCTTCGCCTTGCGTATCGCATCGGTGATGGCTCGCGACGCTGGCTGGCTTGCAGAGCACATGTTGATCTTGAAGCTCACCAATCCTGCGGGTGCTCACAAATACATTGCTGCTGCATTCCCTTCGGCATGTGGCAAAACAAACCTTGCAATGCTTGTGCCCACCATTCCAGGCTGGAAAGCCGAAACAATTGGTGACGACATTTGCTGGATGAAGTTTGGCGAAGATGGTCGCTTGTACGCCATTAACCCTGAGGCTGGCTTCTTCGGTGTGGCACCAGGAACGGGGTACGACACCAACGCCAACGCAATGGAAACACTGTGGGGCAACTGTTTGTTCACCAACACCGCCCTCACTTCTGAAGGCGACGTGTGGTGGGAAGGCATGAGCGACACAGCACCAGCACGCGCTACCGACTGGAAGGGCAATGCCTGGACACCAGAGAGTGATTCAGTTTCTGCTCACCCCAATGCTCGCTTCACCGCACCAGCATCACAGTGCCCATCTATGGCTCCAGAGTGGGAGAACCCCGCAGGTGTTCCTATTTCGGCAATCATGTTCGGTGGACGTCGACGCACAACCGTGCCTTTGGTGACAGAAGCATTCGATTGGAATCACGGTGTGTTCTTAGGAAGCATCATGGCTTCTGAAACCACAGCTGCTCAGCAAGGTGCCGTCGGCAATCTTCGCTTTGACCCGATGGCAATGCTTCCGTTCTGTGGCTACAACATGGCCGACTACTTCGGTCACTGGCTCAAGATTGGCGCAGCCTCAAAGTCAGAGAACCTGCCAAAGATTTTCTTTGTGAACTGGTTCCGTCGCGATGAAGATGGTCGTTTCTTGTGGCCAGGATTTGGCGAGAACAGCCGCGTTCTCAAGTGGATCTTTGACCGCGTCGACGGGAATGCATCTGCAGAGAAAACTGCAATTGGCTACTTGCCGAATGCAGGCGATCTAGACACCAACGGCCTCGACATTGACAACAGCGATCTAGAAAAACTCTTGTCGCTTGATGCTGCTGGATGGAAAGAAGCAATTCCACAGATTCGTGATCACTTCGCACAGTTCGGACCTAAGTTGCCTTCGGCGTTGGTGGACAAATTGAATGAGTTGGACAAGTCGCTGGTGTAAATCAGTTTCTTTTTCAAGAACTAAAAAATCCCCTACCGAATTTCGGTAGGGGATTTTTTTTATTGTCTACTTCTCTTCTTCGTCTTTACGACGGCGGCGAATGATTGCGGGAATGATTAATGCGGCAATCACAGCCAAACCAAGTGGAATCCCCACCAGCAACGCCAGAGTGGAAGGCCCGGTGGACTCAGCCCCAATAAAGACCGCGAGCGCAAACGTTAACTCTTCACTTTGTTGAGATTCACCCAACAACACCACGGTGTGGCGCCCATCATCAACCGACTCTGGCACTTCATAGGACGCCGCAAGGCTTCCTAACGCTGACACAGTGCTACGACCCAACAACACAGGATCTGAATACATTCGCACTTCCACCTGTGACTCGGTGCCAAAACCCGTTACTTCAATTTCGATGGAGTCGCCTTGATCCATCCGGATACGACCTTGTGAATCCAGAGGTGCACGACCACCTTCACGTTGCACCGCAGAAATACGCGCACGCAGCACTCCAGCTGCAATCACAAGTTGATTATTCTCGCGAGTGATTGTGGCCTCAATACGTTGGCCATTGACCACAAGTGCACCACCACCATCGGCCACCTCTGGCACGTCAACAGAAGGCATCGTGGTTGTTGTTGTACTCGGCGCAACTGACGTTGTCGTCGTGGGAGCAATAGTTATTCCTGAACCTTGAGCCACAGGTGGTGCTGGTACTGCTGGTGCTGGCCTGCCAGTTCCCACAGAAGGCACAGTCGTTCCCGATGATGGAACAGTCGCCTGTGTTGGCACAACAGTTCCTGTGGGAACAGTGGCGGAGGTCGTTGTGTCAATTGTGACCGAAGATGCCAGAACAGCAGACGTTGGTCCCGTGTTGAATGCTGCGTCCGTCACACTGTTAGGTGCCAGACGCATGATGACTGTGCCGTCTGTTGTGCACGTAGCAGTCACAGAAAAAGACGTTCCCGATGAAGTAGGAACTGCAAAGGTGCAACTTGCAGTGCCCACGTTCGAAAAATCAGCGCTGGTTAGTCCGTTAATGGCTTCATCAAAGACCACTGCATACACGAGCGTTCGAGAACTTGCAGGTGAAGCGGGCGACAAAATAGTGGCGGTCGGGGCAACAACATCCGCAGCTGAATTGTTCGTTACAGCGCGATTCGAGAATGAGGCAGCATCATTGCCGGCAAGATCCTGTACAGCTGAATTCGATGTAGCCGAATTTGACGCAGGGGCAACATATGCAACGGTTACGTTTACATTTGGAGCAATTACTGAAGGCAAAGTCAATGTCACAGTAGATCCATTTACGACGACAGACGTCGGCGTGACATTCACCAAACTCGCTGTCACCGTGAAGGCACTTGCTGGCGCTGTCGTGGCGTGCAATGCTTCACTGAACGTCAATATAACCGTGCTTCCATTTGCACTGACAGCACCCGACGCCAGAGTCGGCGCAGTTATGTCGACCCCAGCGCTGCTGTGGAAGGGATACCCATTATTGATGTTCGGGTCTATTGACCAAACCGCAGATCCTTGAGTGAAATTCCAGCCAGCATCAATAAATGTCGACGCTGTTTTCATGAGCAGAGAGGTCTTCCCCGTCGCACACACACTTGTGGCTGCCCCGGTGGAAGTATCCCAGTAGTTAGTTGCATTATTTGCAGTTGTACATGTACCCCCATTCGTGTGAGCAAATGGGCGACCACTCGCATTTGAATACGAACGAGTTATGACGCCTGACGATCCATTTTGTCCGACAAGCCCACCCTTACTTCCTGCTCCAACGACATCGCTCACTGAATAGGAATCTTGAATTGAGCAATAGCTGTTACCTACTAGACCACCGCCGAAACTAGCTGTCGCTGTCACTGAACCTGATGAATATGATTGAGAAACTGAACTGAATTCACATACGCCAACTACACCGCCGACGTTGCCAGTTCCAGATACAGCACCACTGGAATGTGAGCGCACTACAGCTGAATTTGTAAATACCCCAGAAGATCTGCCAAGTGCTTTGCCGACGATGCCCCCCGCATCAGAGCAGGAACTGCCGCCAATTACGCCTGTGTTATAGGCAGAAACAACCGTTGATTCATAAAGGACGCCAACAATTCCACCTATGTGCACACAACCAGTTGCCGAACTCACATTTCCGGTATTGAAAGAGTTGGAAATTTCACAGTCATTCAACCCGGAATTTGAGCCGAAGTAACCCACTAGTCCACCAAGCTCCCGCGTTCCAGAGACACTCCCCGAAAAAGAAGAGCTATCTATATTCGGACCAAGAGAGTTGCACACTCCGCTAGAACTATTACCCATTGTCCCGGCAAGACCACCCACGCGCCCAGCGCCAATCACTGTGGCCGAAGAGTGGGAGTTCAGTATTGATCCGTTTTTTGACCTTCCTACAAGAGAACCGGTGTACGCACCACCGCCGTAGAGAGTTCGTGCGGTAACGCTGCCACCGGCAACAGTGACGTTTGAGATTGTCATCGCCTGGGTCTCGTTATCGCCGTCGTCCCCAATCAGTACCGCAGTCCACATCGCACCGCCAGCCGAACTATCAATGACCGGAGCCTTCACGATGAGATTTCTGATGACAGCATTTCCAGTTACTCGGGGAAAAAGCGCGCAATAGAATCCCGTAGAACAAGTGATACTCAAACCAATTAATTCAAAATTGTTACCATCAAGGATTCCACTGAAATAGGTAGTGCCGTTCACCATTGGCACAACCGTTTCACCGGTGCAGACAATGTTCCCCGATAAGACGTAGTGGGCAGACAAATTTGCCACTGAGTCATCAATCTTGAGAAGTTCTAAACAGGTTGAAATTTGATACGGACTTGCTGAAGCACCAGTACCTCCGGCAAATGCAGAAACCTTTTGTCCGGGAGTGATTGAAAAGACGATTCCCGTTGCCAAGATCGCCAATAGAGGGAATATTCGCCATAATTTCTTCATGGAGAAAAACTACATCATTGTGTAGTATTTTTTCACTTTTAGGCGGACTGCCCCACCAGCATCGCTCGAATACCCAGGCCCATCAGGAAAAGCCCACCAAAGCCGTACAGCAGATACACGCGGCCTTTGAGTTGGTGGCGATACGAGTAAATAATCGCCACAGCCATGATGGAAACAAAACCATAAAAAGCATGGAATGCGGGAAATTCCATTTTCTCTTTGTTCACAATCGCAACGCCCAGAGCTACCTGCACAAACACAGTGAATTGTGCAGCCCCCGTGTACCACCACAGTGCCCGGGTACGAAGGGGCTGAATCTTGTGGGCAGCCAAGGCCCATACACCAGCAAATCCATTGGCAATGATGGTGATCCATGCCCATGACAAATGGGAGTCATACAAAGTGGACGACGTATCAAGTACCGCAGAGGAAATCACACTACGAATCTAGTCTCTCGCAGCCAAAGACGACTAACGGATGAGTGTGTCTGCTTCGCCACCCATCTCTACAAGAGATAGACCTTGGTCACTCGTGTCAAAAACAGACACCGAACAATTATCGAGATGCCCAATCACAACTCGATCATCTTGGGTTGCTGCACCTATCACAGCATTAATCGCGATGAAATGGCTAAAGATCACCGTATCGACACGAATCGATTGCACGAAGTGGGCAACATCATTGCGATAGGTGCGATAGTGCGCACCAGATGACACCGCAACTTGTTCCCATGTTCCCGACATTGCTTCACGCAGCCACTCAACACGGTTTTCTAATTCATATCCCTCTGGCGAAGGAATCTCCCCCACCAAAGATTCAATGCGGACTTCTTGTTTCCATGCTGTAGCTAACGGGAAAGCAGTTTGTTGACAACGCAACAGTGGACTTGACACCACAGGCAATGGACCCAACGAAGATAAACGTGTTGCTACTTGAAGTGCTTGTGATCGCCCTAGTTCATCAAGACCGGGATCTGGGTCCACATTCCAGCCAGCGGCCGCACGCCCATGGCGCACCATATAAATACGACTCATGAAAAAATCCAACCATCTCGCAATGGCTCAGAGCTTCCTGGCTCGATAAACCACTCCACGCCAAACATCAGGGCAAACGCGCCGTCATCCATCGCAAGGAAAAAACTGTTCTCTTGCAATTGGCTTGCATGACAACGCATGGCATCTCGTTTGCGAGCAGAAAATTCCGTGACATCAACACGCAGATTAATTTCTGCCTCTGGGGTGCCAAATGGGTTGCCATCATCGGCTGGTCCATCGGGATTAAAGCCTTCTTCTTCTTTCAAAAACCCTGCGTCGCGCGCCATTTGAATGCTGCGCCGAATGAGATCGCGATTCATTGTTCCTTCTAACAATCGCACCTCGGGCACCAATGCAGTAGCAGCATGTCCTACTTTGTGCACCATGATGTGATCGGGATGACCATATCCACCGTGCCAGTCGTATGCGGTCAGCACATCAGCTTTTTCTTCGCGAAGAACTTGCGCCAAGGCTGATGCTGCTGAGTTGATATCTGCGTTACAGAATGCGCCTTGGTTCTTATTTTGTTCCCAACCTGTCATTCCACTGTCTTCATAACCCAGCCACACCACACGTTGAATTCCCAAGGTTGCAGCTGACTTCATTGTTTCTTCGCGACGAATATCCATAAGCGTGACACCTTCTGCGACGCCGTCGGGTGTTTCACCATGGTCACCATTGGTGGCTACAACAAGTACTACGCGATGACCTTCTTGAGCGGCACGCGCAATGGTTCCACCAGTTCCAATGCATTCATCGTCGGGATGAGCATGAAAACAGACGAGTGTTCCCACTTACTGTGCCTGCTTCACAGCACCAGATGACAACAGTGCATCTGCGCCTGCAATGCCCCAGTCACGCAGAATGTCTGCGCTGTGTTGACCGGGGTGAGCAGATGGTCGTTCCACTGTGGGTACAGTGCGCGAAAAACGCGGTGCAGGTGCTGGTTGTGTGTGGCCGTTGATATTGATGAACGTCTTGCGCTCTACGTTATGGGGATGCGCTGCCGCCTCGCTCATGGTTAACACCGGGGCAAAACAGACATCGGTTGCTTCCATGATGGCGCACCACTCATCGCGTGATTTCTTTTTCATCACTTCGCGCAGTCGTTCTTTGAGATGTGGCCACATTGATTGATCCATTTGTCGCGCAAACTCTGCATCACCTTCTAGGCCAGTCAGTTTCAGTAACTCTGCATAGAACTGTGGCTCAATAGAGCCCAGCGAGACATACTTGCCATCGCTGCACTCAAACACATCATAAAAATGTGCACCTGTGTCCAAAAGATTTGTTCCGGGAGCGTTCTCATCGAAGATTCCCATTGACTTAAAGGACCAAAACATCGACATCAAAGTTGCGGCACCATCCACCATCGCAGTGTCAACAACTTGTCCAGTGCCACTCTTTTGTGCTTCGAGCAACCCACAGACAACTCCGTATGCCAGAAACATTCCGCCGCCACCAAAATCGCCCACCATGTTGAGTGGAGGAAGTGGCATTTCATCCTTACGGGCAAAATGCGCCAAAGAGCCTGCTAGCGAGATGTAGTTAATGTCGTGGCCTGCAGCTTGGGCATACATGCCTTCTTGACCCCAGCCCGTCATACGTCCAAACACCAATTTGGGATTACGCGCCAAACACACATCTGGTCCCACACCTAAGCGCTCCATCACGCCAGGGCGAAAACCTTCAATCAGGCCATCTGCTTTTTCCACTAATTGCAAGAGTGCTTCCACGCCGTCGGGGTTTTTTAGATCAAGAGCAATATTGCGACGACCGCGAAGCATCAGATCTCCTGCAGGCTTGTCGCCCGCTGGGCCACGCACAGCTTGAGCACGATCAACACGAATGACCTCTGCACCCATGTCAGCCAGCATCATCGCGGCAAATGGGCCAGGTCCGATACCTGCAATTTCTATGACCTTGTAACCGCTCAGTGGACCAGCCATGGCTTATCTCCTTGTGTAAATGGTTGAACTTGGATGTACACGAAATAGTTACGAATGAACTCTGCGTGCATGCGATGACATTGAGTCAACAAACACTGGCCACAAAGGGCGTGGCAAATCGTGACCCATATCGGCAATCATCATGAGTACTGATCCAGGAATAAGTTCAGCAGTGCGCTCGCCACCTGATGGTGTCAACAATGTGTCGTCGCGACCGTGAATCACAAGCGTGGGTACCGACAGTGCTTGAAGTTTTTCACTGCGATCACCCGAGGCGTAGATCGCTGCCATTTGTCGATGCGTACCTTCTGGATAGAAACTACGGTCAAATTCGCGGCCGGCACGAGCACGTGCTTCATCGAGATCGAAATACTTCTTTGAGCACCACACTGCCCAGTTTTTTGCACCTTCTACATACGCAGCGCGATCACTTGGCGGAGGAGCCACAAGAGTATCTAGTGCCTCTGGTGTTGGAGTTCCATAGGCGAGGTCACCTGGAACAGACATGATGCTTGTCAAACTGTGCACTCGGTGAGGAAATTCAATCGCGAGTGTTTGGGCAATCATGCCGCCCATTGATGCGCCCACAATGTGTGCTTTGTCGATACCTAGATCATCGAGTACACCTACCGCATCTGCAGCCATGTCGGACAATGTGTAAGGAACTGGAGGTGGAGGGTCGCCCATTAGTGCAGCGGCTGTGACTGCTCCCACATCAACCATGACACCGTCATGCTTAAACGACAATCCGCAATCACGGTTATCAAAACGCACTACATGAAATCCCGCGTCCACATACATCTGCAGAAATTCATCGGGCCATGCAGTCATCTGGGCGCCAAATCCCATAATCCACAACAATGTGGGATTCGAAGGATTCCCCATCGATTCGTATTCCAAGAAGACTCCCGAAGGAAGGGTTAGCTGTGCCATATGCCCATTCTCACAGGTTCACAGCTGTGAGATGAAAGCGAGAGAAGCCTTAATCGATAAGGCGGCGCTTTTGCTCCTCAAATTCCTCATCAGTCAACACTCCCCGATCACGCAGACCCTCAAGTCGCTCCAGTTCATGGGCAATTCCTGCCAATGAAGGCGCACCATCCACACGCTGATGCTTCTCGCGCTGAATTGTGGAATGGATAATGTTTTGCACCTCTTCAGGTCGTGCGATATCGGAGAAGACTTGTTGCCCCTCTTGGCCGCCAGATTCCACCAACAAATCTCCCACCTGGAGAAGACGTTCGAAAACAGTCTGTGCAAAGTTCACATTGTTCACACGCTCAAGTGGAATCTCCACACCATTGCGCGCCACTACACCTTGACGATAAATCAAACGATGGGATGTCACGACAAAATACGTGGTACGCCACTTAATAAGTGCGACACACAGCCACGACACCGACACGATGATTGCAGCAAGACCGACATAGGTCACCGCAGTCTCTAACCAGCCCGACACCTTTGAACGCACATAGACAGTGACAAACATTGACGTCAACAAGGAAATGGACTCGGGCCCAAAAAACCACCAATGAGGATGGAGGTCTAAAACAAGGGTTTCACCGTCATTGAGGTGCCGGGGGGAAAAGGGCATGTCAAAAGGGTAGCAACCGCCTAGTTTCAAGGGGTGCGATTCAACGACCCGAGTACCTCATTTCAGGCCCTGAGCCCGGAATCTGTACTTGTAGGTCTTGATGCAGATCAACGATCCGCGGTCACTGCGCCAACTGGAATCATCGTTGTGCGTGCCGGTGCAGGTTCTGGAAAAACAACAGTTCTTACTCGCCGTATCGCGTGGCGCGCTTTATCTGAAACTGCCGACATCAATCGCACTCTCGCAATTACCTTTACTCGCCAAGCCGCCACCGAGATGCGAGCACGACTTTCTCAATTTGATCTCGATGGACGACCCACAATCGGCACCTTTCACGCAGTAGCACGACGCCTCATGATGCAGTACTACCAAGACAAAGGAAAAACTGCGCCGGCCATTATCAACAATCGCACTTCAGTTCTCTCAGTCAGCATGGGATCTGATGCGCGAAAAGGTGGGCTTCAAGACATTCTTGGCGCCATCGATTGGGCCCATGGACATATGTGTTCACCACAGCAGGCAGTGGAAAAAATGACTCACGCCGGTTTAACAATCCCTTTAGGACCAACTCGATTTATTGAAGTATTCGAGGCCTACGAAAAGACAAAGAAGAAACGTGGCGTCGTTGACCTCAATGATTTTTTAACTTTCGTTGTGCACGAGGCCCGACGCGACCAGCGCTACATCGAATCTGTGAACTTTCAATTCAAACACCTCTCCGTTGATGAAGCCCAAGACATGAACCCTCTTCAATTCGAGTTTTTAAAGGTTCTGTCGGGTACGAACCCTGATCTTTTTCTTGTGGGTGACCCGAATCAAGCGATCTATGGTTTTAACGGTGCCGACAAATCATTGTTCGATGAATTGCCTGGTATTGGATCTCCTGCACAAGTGATCTCTCTACCCTCCAACTACAGATGCACTCCCGAGATTGTGAATTTTGCAGTGGACACCTTGACGGGCCAAGGCCAACCCACCGAAGCAATATCGCGCCGACCCTCTGGCACACCAGTTGATCTACGTCGCTTCCCTACCGAGGTGCAAGAACTACAACACATCGTGCGCACGGTCTCTATAGAACAATCCTCAGAATCACTCAATGCAATAGCGGTGTTGTGTCGCACAAATGTTGTTGCCGAAAAGATTCGCACCGCATTGATTGATGCAGGATTACCTGTTCGCTCTGCACGCCGTGGTGGTGAATGGGCGCGCGCAGTTGCTATTGCTACAGATCTCACTGGTCGTGATTCATTATCAACATGGGCAGCAGATGTGCTGGATTTAGGCGAGTACACCGAACAAGAAAGCGACTACCAAGTTGCACTATTGGTACGTCAGTTCTTAGATGACAACCGAACAGGTTCAGTAGATGGTCGCTCTTTTGGTTCCTGGCTTGCCACATCAGCCGATGTCACTGAATCCGACGGCGTAGAGGTGCTGACCTTCCATGCGGCCAAGGGTCGCGAATGGCCTCATGTCATCGTTGCTGCATGTGAAAAAGGCTTGCTCCCCCACCGAAGTGCACGCGGCGCATCTGCTCGTGCAGAAGAAGCGCGTCTGGCCTACGTCGCATTTACTCGTGCCGCTCATCGCCTTACTGTCACATGGACTGATCACCGAGAAAGTCGTTCGTCGGGTCCATCGCCATTTTTGCCTTCATTAACTACGGCAACACCCACCTTTGCTCCACCCACTCCCGAGTTTCGCGAGCGCCGCACAAGCGTCACTGCAAAAAATCCAGTGGAAGAAGCGATGCATACATGGCGCAAGTCAAAGGCTCGCAACATGCGCGTAGACCCCGACACCGTTCTGTCGCAACGTCAATTGGTTGCGCTCATACGCTCAATGCCGAACAACCTTGCAGAAATCAAAGAAATTACTGATCCTGTCTTTGCCCATAGGTACGGACAAGAGATCCTGTCAATCATTCATCCGCAGTAGGACTTTTCAGGTCGCGACCTTTACGAAGCCGTTCCATTAACTCAACAGGCATCGACAAAAACAATCCCTCTGATTCAGCACAAAGCGTGTCTCCGTTATGTGCGGTGCCTTTGGTGAAGATCTTGCGCCCTTCTACCTTTTCCACCCATCCCACAAAATGAATCGGCGTGTTCAGTGGCGTCGGGGCCCGGTAAGAAATGCTGAGTTTTCCCGTCATGCCAGGTCGACCTGTCAACGATTGAGCCATGCCCAGCACTTCATCGAATGCCGCTGCAATAAATCCCCCGTGGCAATGACCTGGCGGTCCTTCGTAAAGTTCGGTGAATACAGCCTCGCCTGTGACCGAACCAAATTCACCACCACCGTCACTGAGACCCATTTTCATGGGCATCGACAGCGGATTCATTGCTCCATAGATAGGACTGCGATCTGAAAAATGCGATTCGCTTGCGGCACTACCTTGAATCACTGGCGCCTTCTTCAACACTGCGAGTTGTTGCTCCATCTCAGAAGCCACAGAATCAATCTGGGGCCCTGATGCATTTGAGACAAATGCCTCTCGCATCAATTGGCGCATCACATCTGCAAGTCGAACCCGTGCAATGTCAGAATCGGAGAGTTCGCCATCTCGTTGATGAAACGTGGGAAATGTCCCAAAAGGTGATTCAGACTCTGAACTCACTGAGGTTCAACTTTCAACAACACAGGTGCATGATCACTGGGTGATTCACCCTTTCGTGCATTTCGATCAACGGTTGTCCATGTGGAACGCGCGGCAACAGGACCGGTTGCAAGCAAAAGATCTATCCGCATTCCATGGCCTTTGTAGAAACTTCCACCTCGATAGTCCCACCAAGAAAACAAACCGGCATCATCGTGAAAGCGCCTGAAGGTATCTTCCATGCCGAATTCACACACATGACGCAGTGCATCGCGTTCTGGAACGCTCACATGAGTGGCTTCTGCAAACTGCGTGACGTCCCACACGTCTCGATCATCAGGTGCAATATTGAAATCACCTGCAACAATCACATCATCACTTGGAGCACACGTTGCATCAAGGTGTTGGCGTAATCGCTGCATCCAAGAAAGTTTGTATTGATAGTGATCATGGTCGAGCGAACGTCCATTGGGAACATAGACCGAACTCACTCGCACCCCGCCACATTTTGCCGAGATAATGCGCGCTTCGTGGTCTTGTTCCACCGATGGATGAAAATTCATCATCACATCATCGAGACCCACCTTGGACACAATCGCCACACCATTCCATTGCCCTTGGCCAAAATGAGCACTTTCATATCCCAGAGCAGACAATGCCTCGGTGGGAAATTTCTCCTGAGCCAATTTGGTCTCTTGAATACACACCACATCGGGTTGCACCTCTTGGAGCCAGGCTTCCACGCGAGGTAATCGCGCTTTCAAAGAATTCACGTTCCAGGTCACAAACAGCACTCCCAAACGGTAGCGGGCGCGAACAAGTTCGTGAGAACCCGAGACGAAGAACTATTTCTTTTTTGGCAACGATTTCTTGACGGGAGCCACTTTTTTGGCAGCGGGACGTGCGGTTTTCTTTACGAGTGGTGCCGCAGATTTCTTGACGACAGCTTTTTTTACTGTTGTTTTTTTGGCAACTAACTTTTTCGCAACAGCCTTTTTCGCCGGTGCTTTTTCCACGACTTGCTTGCGTGCCGGCACCGTTGTCTTCTTGGTTGCAGTTTTTGCAGATGCCACAGATTTCACTGCTGTAGATTTTTTCGACTTTTTCTTTGTCTCTTGCTGGAGCGACTCTGCCACCTTGACAGCAACCACATCAGGAACGCCCAAGTCCACACTGCGACGAGATGGAGAATATCCCGCCACCATTAATGAGACCTGGTCTCCCAACTTAAAGACATCTCGTGCACTGCGCGGGATTGGCGTCGCCATGTATTTCAACGGCACATAGCCCGCAATGTTTCCGATTCGCACCGACACACCATTAGCTGCATAGGTCTCCACTACTGCCTTCACTTTTGCACCCACGGGATGTTTCTCAACGAACTCCAAAAAAGAGACGAGATCGTTGACCATGGTTGTTGATGCTTTATTAGTACTAGCTGGCGCCTTTGAAGAATTTGATGCCTGCTGTTTCGCTGCCGCTGGTGCCGACTTTGCAAGACGTGCATTCGGTGGCGGCGTTTTAGGCACAGGCATAGGTTTGCTGGCCTCAGGACTTGCCGCAGGCAAGGCTTTTGCAACTACGCCACCGTGTTTTACTGATCGACGACTCGTGGGGCCCCGAACAGGCAGACGCTCAACAAGCACCCATCCCACAAGCGGCACGGGCTTGCCGCCAATAAGACGACCCTCGTCAAAGAGCCATTTATATTTTCCATGAAATTCCTGAAAACTGTCATTAGAAAAAATAGTGGCATTCACTTTGTCGGCGATCGCGAGAATGAATGCATCTCCACGACCCACAGCACCCGCCGGCGGAGTCACAAGTTCGTTATTTGCCAAGGCCTTTTCAAACTCGGCGCGCTCTTTTTTAGCGATGCGATGCCCAAAGGTTGCATCCACAATGACGGTCACCTTGGCATTTTTGTATTCGGCCATCAAGGCGCTCACAGCCTCATCCAGCTGAACCAAGCTGGGCTCCGCTCGACCTTCGGTGGCGATATTTGACCCGTCAACGATGATGTGCTTGCTCACCTAGTTAGTCAAGCACCCCCAAGCCCTCAATCTGGGGCAATCCGACCATGGTGGTCATATCAGCACCTCGTAGCCTCGAATAGATGACACAGCACGCAATTCGAGCCGTCTTATGGGACTTTGGCGGGGTTATTTTGTCCAGCCCCTTCGAAGCATTCAACGCCTATGAGGCTCGCAATGGCCTCCCTCAAGACTTCATTCGGGGGGTCAATTCCCGAGACCCTCATTCCAATGCATGGGCCCAATTGGAACGTAACGACATCACCCCACAACAGTTTGATGAGTTGTTTGCAACAGAGAGTGAACGTCTTGGACATCGCATTGCCGGGGGGGACATTTTGGCATTGCTCTCAGGCGACGTACGCCCCGCAATGGTCGCTGCTCTCGATGCAGTTATTGCAGCGGGCTATCTCACCGCCTGCCTGACCAACAATGTGGTCACTCAATCTCCAGAACCCACACCTCGACAACGCGAGGTTGCTCTCATCATGGACAAGTTTCACCATGTGGTGGAGAGCAGCAAAGTGGGTTGTCGTAAACCAGAACCACGGTTCTATGAAATAGCTTGTGAACTTCTTCAAGTGGAGCCCACTGAATGTGTGTTCCTCGATGATCTTGGAATCAACCTCAAACCAGCAGCCGCAATGGGCATGCGCACAATCAAAGTGGTTCATCCCATAGATGCACTCAATGAATTATCTGGGCACCTTGATCTTGCGTTGATCTAATTCTGTAGAGGACTACAGACCAAGGAACGTATCGTCCATAAGGTCTGCGTGCTCTTGATCGTGAATTGCTTTGGATCCAGTCGCTGGACTTCCCGATGCAACTCGTGCTGCATGGCGAAGGTCATAACCGCGATCTTTCACACGCCAGATGAGATGTTCCACGAAATTCCAAGGGCCCATGTTTTCTGGCTCCTCTTGGAGCCACACAATTTCGCGAGCGTTGGGATAGCTGGTGAGCAACTCGTTGATCTGGTCAAGCGGGAATGGATACAGCTGTTCCACGCGTATGACCGCAACAGGTGCATTGCGCTTCACTCGCTCATTCATCGCATCCCATGCAACTTTTCCACTACACATCACAATGCGCTTCACAGCGGACTTGTCAGTCACGAATGGATCATCGAGAACCTCTTGGAAAGATCCTGATGTGAATTCATTGATGTGTGAACGGCTCTCCTTCATACGCAAAGGTTGCTTTGGTGTGAAAATCACCAATGGCTTACGTACATCACGAATTAATTGACGTCGCAAGACATGGAAATACTGTGCAGCAGTAGTTGCATTCACCACTTGAATGTTGTCTTCAGCACACATCTGCAAGAAACGCTCAATACGCGCGCTTGAGTGCTCAGGGCCTTGGCCCTCAAAGCCGTGAGGCAACAACATCACAAGACCATTGGCTTGTTTCCACTTGTCCTCGGCAGCCACGATGTATTGGTCAATCACGATTTGTGCACCGTTGACAAAGTCACCGAATTGACCTTCCCACATCACCAACGCATTGCGGTTGCAGTGTGCATAGCCGTATTCAAAACCCAACGCCGCGTATTCGCTCAGCAACGAGTCATAGACCCAGAAATTTCCACTAATGCCTGGAACACCACGCAAAGGAAGGAATGTCTCTTCGGTCTCGACGTCTACTAATGATGCATGACGATGACTGAAAGTTCCACGACGAGAATCTTCTCCCGCAAGACGCACATCAAAGCCTTCGATCAGTAGTGAACCAAATGCGAGCGCTTCACCTACGCCCCATTCAAAGTCGCCATCTGTTTCATAGGCCTTTTGACGAGCTTCAAACTGACGCACCAACTTAGGATGAGGATGGAAGCCCTCTGGATAATTGGTGAGTTGATAGAAAATGCGCTCAACTGTCTCTTTGTTGATGCTGGTATCCACATGGGGCAACACCCCGATAGGTGCTGGTGGTTTTGCAGCTTTCACATTGCCCGGCGCATTTTGACGTGTGTCGTCGAGTGCTACTTGCAATTTGCCTTGATAATCAAGAAGAGCTTGCTCGGCAACTTCCAAGCTGATGTCGCCACGCTTGACCAATTGTTCAACATAGAGTTTGCGCACACTGCGCTTCTCAGCAATTGCTTTGTACATCAAGGGCTGGGTGTAGCTGGGATCGTCACCTTCGTTGTGGCCGTGCAATCGGTAGCACACCATGTCGATAACTACGTCCTTGTGGAATTTTTGGCGATACTCGTACGCCAATTGCGCCACACGTGCACACGCTTCCGGATCGTCACCATTGACATGGAAGATGGGTGCTTGCACTGTCTTTGCAACATCTGTTGCATACAACGAAGAACGAGCAAACTGTGGTGAGGTGGTGAATCCAATCTGGTTGTTCACAACAAGGTGAATGGTTCCACCCACGCGATACCCACTGGTGTCGCTCATTGCAAGACCTTCATAGACAATCCCTTGTCCTGCAAAAGCCGCATCACCATGCATCAGAATCGGAATCACGCTGTAGAGCATTGGCGGTTGAATAGCGTCTTGCTTTGCACGCACCATTCCAAGAACAACACCGTTGACAGTTTCAAGATGGCTTGGGTTTGCTGCCAGTTCAACGTCGATACTTGCGCCAGTTGCTGAGTGATACACACCTTTGGCACCAAGGTGATACTTCACGTCGCCACTTCCTTGTACTGAATCAGGGCTGACGTGACCTTCAAACTCTTTGAACAATTGGGCGTAATCCTTGCCCATCACATTGACTAAAACGTTCAAGCGGCCACGGTGTGGCATACCAAACACGATTCCATGCATGCCATCATCTGCTGCTGAACTCACAATACGGTCAATGATGGGAATCATTGATTCGGCACCTTCAAGACCAAAACGCTTGGTGCCTACATACTTTGTCGCAAGAAACTTCTCAAAAGCTTCGGCTGCATTCACGCGTTCCAAAATGCGCAACTTCTCATCCAGTGTTGGCGTGAAAGTTGCGCCTTCCATTTTTGACTGAATCCATCGTTGTTCATCGGTGTCTTGGATGTGCATGTACTCCACGCCAATTGTGCGGCAGTACGCATCGCGCAATACACCCAAAAGGTCATCCAATTTCATTTTGGTGCTGCCAGCAACACCACCAGTGAGAAACTCGCGCTCTAGGTCCCAGATCGTGAGGCCATAGTTAGCAGGATCAAGTTCGCGCGGCAAGCGAGGTTCTTTCCAACGAAGCGGATCAATGTCGGCAATGAGATGTCCGCGCACACGATGTGAACGCACAAGCAAACTCACTTGCATCTGCTTGTGCATCATTGTCTCTTCACGATTCAACGGAGCTACGTCAGATGCCCACTGCACAGCCTGGTATGGAATCTCTAATCCACGGAACAACGAATCATAAAAACCATGGTTGCCAAGCAATAACTCATGTACTCGCTTTAAGAACAAGCCGCTTTCTGCACCTTGAATAATGCGGTGGTCATATGTGCTTGTAATCGTCACAACCTTCGACACACCCAATGTGTTCAAGTTGGTTTCATCAGTTCCTTGAAACTCGGCCGGATAATCAATAGATCCCACACCCACGATCACGCCTTGTCCTGGCATTAATCGAGGCACGGATTGCACCGTGCCGATGGTTCCAGGGTTTGTAATCGACACATTCGCACCTTGGAAATCTGCGATGGTGAGTTTGTTTGCTTTTACCTTGCGAATAATTTCGTCATAGGCAACCAGGAATCCAGAAAAGTCCATGGTGTCGGCATCTCGCAAAACCGGAACGACGAGATTTCGAGAACCATCGCCTTTGTCCACGTCAACAGCAAGTCCCACATTCACATTCGGGTTGCGCACCAGCAACGGCTTGCCAGCACTATCTGTTGCATAACCATTCTTCATGTTGGGAACTGCATCAGCGATTGCACGCACAATTGCATAGGCAATGATGTGAGTGAATGACACTTTGCTCATGCCATGGCGTGAACGGTAATCATTAATTTGCTTGCGGTTGACTTCCAACAAACGCGCAGGAACATTGCGGAAAGATGTAGCAGTAGGAACCGACAGGCTCTTTTCCATGTTGGTGACAATTGCAGCACCTACTCCACGGATGGGCTCTCCATCGACGGCTAAAGGAGTACTGGCAACAGGAGTAGACGGTGACGTGGCGGGTGTTGCACCATTTGTGGACGCAGACGGCGCCACTGCTGGGGCTGGAGTGTGGTCAACAACAGGCGCAGAAGGTGTGGCAAGATTCGGATTCTGAGAGCGATAGTCACTAAAGAACTCTCTCCATGCCTCACTGACCGACTGTGGATCAGTGCGAAATTGCTCGTACATCTCTTCGACCAACCACGAGTTGGCGCCGAAGTCTTGCGTGCGGTCCGCTAAGTCAGCCATGTTCTTGCCTTAGATTCTTGCCCCGGGGAGCTATGGGGTGCTGTGAGGCACCGCGGACGACGTTGTCCGCGTGACAAATGGTACTTCCCCACATGGTTGAGCCGAGACTCTTTCCTCCCAATTGGGGAGTAAATTCAGTCTCATGAAGCGCACTCTCCCTCTCCTGGCCGTTGTCGGTCTCGCCCTGTCTGCCTGTGGTGGATCAAGCACCAATGCACCTGCGGCAACATTGCCCGCTGATGCATTCGTGGTCACAGCAGTAGCTGGTTTGAAGTTTGACGCTGAGACCTACGGCCCCATTGCTGCAGGCGACGTCCAATTCGGCTACCTGAATGAAGATTCGGTACGCCACACCTTGATTTTGGCCAAAGATGGCGTCAAGGTGCCTAACTTCAAATTAGAAGTTCCCAAAAAAGGAAGCATTGATTCAGCTGTGGTCAACCTTGAAGCCGGCACCTACGAAGTGATTTGCGATGTGCCCGGACACAGCAACATGCGTGCAGTACTCACTGTTGAATAACTCTTCTCGTAAATAAAAATGGGCCACCCCGCAAAGGGTGGCCCATTTTTTATATCTTTACGTCGAGGCGTGAGTTACACGAGACCCAATGTGAGGGTGGATGCAACAAACAGCACCACAAACAACACCACCGAAGTGATGATGGCATTTTTGTGTGACTCGTATGGCCAGAGCATTTTGTTGCCGGCCTTGATGCCACCAAAGATTCCCAATGCGTTCATTTGTAACAATGCGCCAATGACAACCGCAATCAGCAACAAGGTGTATGCCTCACTGCGGCTCGCTACGAAGTATGAATCGTAATAGTGCGCTGCGCCCACCATGAAGAACAACATTGACACTGAAAAGATCATGTTCTGACGTGATGCAAGCAATGCACGACGACCGGATGTTGCTGCATTTGGGTCGGCTTCTTGGCCGTTGAGCACGTTGGTGGCATTAGCAATAACAACCTTCTGGTTCTTCCAGATGATCATCCATACGTTTGCTGCCATGGTGATACCCAAGATCATTCCAATGGTGATTGCAACGTTCTTTGCGTTTGCGCCAACTTGGCCTTCATGATTCATGAAATTTTCCATGTACTCGGGCAGAACACCAATGATGAGGAGTCCGGTTGCCAATGTGGCAATGGAAGCCCAGCGGAACCACCACAAAGCGCGAGTTGCGATCTGAGTAATGGTGATGTTTCGAGCTTTGCCCTCATCGCCATAGGCGGCAAGACCTGGGACTTGTACGAAGTTGAAGTAGTACAGCAAGCCAATCCAGGCAATACCGGCAAGGACGTGAAGGTACCTAAACCAGAAGTTATGTAGAGCAGCTTGGTCAAATAGTGCTGACAGCATGAGATGTTCCCCTTGTGTGAGCGCCCGATGGGACGACAAGGTCAAGTTACCCGCCCGCAGCACGGGAAGGGTGGAATATGGCTAGCCGAACTAACCTCAAGGGAATCATGGCTCACGAGTTCATCTATACCTGTTACAAACTGGCCCGCTTTTATCCTCCAGATCGCACCATTTTGGAGAACATTTCGCTCTCTTTTTACCCCGGGGCAAAAATTGGCGTTATCGGCTCCAACGGAAGCGGTAAGTCGAGTTTGCTGCGCATCATGGCCGGTCTCGATGACGGCTACACCGGCGAGGCACGCCTGACCCCAGGGTTTTCGGTTGGCCTCTTGGAACAAGAGCCTCAACTTGACCCCACAAAAGATGTGTTGGGCAATGTAATGGACGGCGTTGCCCCGATCCGTGACGTGCTCACCCGCTACGACGAAGTGATGGCGATGTGGGGTGACCCCGATGCAGATTATGAAAAGGTGGGCGCCCTTCAAGCAGAACTTGAAGACAAAATCGCAGCGATGGATGCATGGAGTTTGGACCGCAACGTCGAAATCGCCATGGATGCCTTGCGTTGCCCGCCCAACGACGCAGACGTGACCACATTGTCTGGTGGTGAACGTCGCCGCGTTGCGCTGTGTCGACTACTACTGTCTCGCCCAGACCTGTTGCTATTGGACGAACCCACTAACCACTTAGACGCAGAGAGCGTTGACTGGTTAGAAAGATTCCTCTCCGAATACCCAGGCACTGTTGTGGCGATTACCCACGACCGTTACTTCTTGGACAATGTCGCCAAATGGATTTTGGAACTCGACCGAGGACGTGGATTTCCCTTTGAAGGTAATTACTCCTCGTGGTTGGAACAAAAGCAAACTCGTCTCGCTGCAGAAGAAAAACAGAGCGACAATCGTGCGCGCACCCTGCAACGCGAACTTGAATGGGTCAAGATGTCGCCAAAGGCGCGACAAGCAAAAGGTAAGGCGCGCTTGTCTGCTTATGACAAGTTGCATGCAGAAGCACTTGCCGCAGAGCGTGGACCAGACAAGTTGGAAATCAACATTCCAGCAGGCCCTCGCCTTGGCGACAATGTCATCAACGTCGAAAACCTCTCGAAAGGTTTCGGAGAT
This sequence comes from Ilumatobacteraceae bacterium, assembly GCA_044239355.1. Lineage (GTDB taxonomy): Bacteria > Actinomycetota > Acidimicrobiia > Acidimicrobiales > Ilumatobacteraceae > UBA2093. Next base: position 66,626 of record JBIIBO010000006.1, on the reverse strand, counting down.
CGCTTGCTGATTGAAAACTTGTCTTTTGCACTACCTCCTGCAGGAATTGTGGGCATCATTGGTCCCAACGGTGCGGGTAAGTCCACGTTGTTTGCCATGCTCACCGGCCAACAGGCTCCTGATTCTGGAACCGTCTCAGTGGGTGACACTGTGCAATTGAGTTACGTCGACCAAAATCGCGACTCGCTAGATGCCACAAAAACTGTGTACGAAGAAATCACCGAAGGTGTGGAACACATGAAGGTGGGCAACCGTGAGATTCACGGACGCGCATACGTGGCGAGTTTTAACTTCAAAGGTGCAGACCAACAAAAACTTGTCGGCGATCTCTCTGGTGGCGAACGCAACAGAGTGCATTTAGCCAAAGTTCTCAAGCGTGGCGGCAACGTATTGCTTCTTGACGAACCCACAAACGACTTAGACGTGGACACTCTTCGCGCACTAGAAGATGCCTTGGAAGCATTCCCCGGTTGCGCAGTGGTGATTAGCCACGACCGTTGGTTCCTTGACCGCATCGCAACGCACGTGCTTGCGTTTGAAGGCGACAGCCAAGTGCGATGGTTTGAAGGCAACTTCACCGAATACGAAGCATGGCGTCGTAAAGAGTTGGGATCAGCGGCTGAACAACCACACCGCATCAAGTACAAGCCGTTGTCGAGGTAACCCATGGCACTGAGAATCATCAAGGTGTTTTGTTTTGTCATTTTCCTCAGTGGAATTCCTGCACTCATTGTCTCTTCTATTGCGGGCAACAACGAAGGGTGGGTCGTCACCTTTGGCATGGTGACCGCCATAGCGGCTTTGATATTGATTGCAGTCTCAGCAGTGACAGCCAGAACACGTATTGACACCTTTGATGAAGTCATTGCTGAGCGCATCGAACAACGAGTACGCACTCTTGTTGAGGCAGGTGCTCATGAATCTGATGTGCGAGCACTGATTCGAGATGCGCTCGATTTATCACGCGGACAACAGTGAGCAACGACGAACTATTTGACACATTGCGCGGATTCTCCGATGCCGAACTTGCAACGGCATTAGCCCAGCACGCCGGACGCATTCTCGACGAGCACCGCAATACACAAGTAGAACGCGGTATCAGTATCTGGCAATTGAAGGATTCGGGAGATCTCCTCGCCCACCACTTTCTTCTTGATGCCTTCACCGCCTTACGCCCCAACGATGCAGTTCTGTCTGAAGAGGGACGCGACTCGCACAATCGACTCAGTAACGATCGCGTATGGATTATCGACCCATTAGATGGCACTAATGAATACGGCGAAGGTCGCGCCGACTGGGCTGTACACATTGCATTGTGGGAAAACGAAGCTCTCACTGCAGGTGCAGTTTCCCTGCCAAGCATCGACACTGTGTTTTCCACCGACCCTCCTGCAGTGGTGCCACCTAAGACACCAGACACAAAGCCTCGCCTCGTCACTTCACGTAATCGAGCCCCTTATGCAGCGGTACTTGTTGCAGAAGGTTTGGGTTGTGATGCATTTCGCTTAGGGAGTGCAGGAGCAAAGACAATGTCGATTCTGATGGGTGAAGCAGATATCTACATCCATGATGGCGGCATGCACCAATGGGATTCAGCGGCACCTGCGGCAGTGGCGATGGCTGCTGGTCTTCATGCAAGCCGCATTGACGGCTCTCCTCTTATCTATAACAAACCAGATACTTGGTTGCCAGATTTTTTTGTGTGTCGCCCCGAATACACCACAGATATTCTTCATGCGTTGTGGGGACGCGACCCGCGCGAGTAATCAATTACGAATCTGTCGAAACGTCAGATTTATGCGCGGAGCTGTGATGCGTTTTTGCTGCGGCACCTCATGCACCCAACATTTTTGCGACAGACCACTCATCACCACCAACGAACCAGTCGGTAGTTCACACTTCACTATTTCTTTTGTGGTGCGATGACGAAAACGAAAACGTCTAGTGGCGCCAAGGCTTAGTGAGGCGATGACGGGTTCTGTTCCAAGTTCAGGTTCATCGTCTGCATGCCATCCCATTTTGTCATTGCCATTGCGATACAGATTCAGCAACACTGAATTAAACGAACTGCCACTGCGTTCTTCACAGATCTTGCGCAATGACTCAAGCAAAGGTGTCCAAGCAAGTGGTGTCATCGTGATACCCGAATAGGTGTAACTTGCGCCAACATCACCAAACCATGCAGTACGTCGAGGTTCTTCATACTGCTTTCCAAACATTGTGATGGTTTGGGATGACCACGGAACGGTGGTAAGAAGTTCCTGCATAACCAAATTTGGGTCAGTATCCCCCAGTACCCATTCATACAGTTTCGCACTGCCGTCATTGGGCAACAGTTCGTGACCATTCACTGCAAATAATGACATTGCTATTGGTTCACCATTGTGGGTCGTGTTCTCCAAGTGCTGGAACAGGACCATACGTAGGCGCGTAGTCACTGAAATCCACTGGTGAATTCACTGCACGATATGGCGCTTCACCTGTGCGAGGCGTCATGTCCACAATTGCACCTGATGCCAACACTTGTTCATCCACAACAGCTTCGGCGATGGAATTCAACGGCGCCCACCACACATCATGTGCATCAAATCGGGTCGTCCAATACTCATAAGACTGAGTTGCAAAGTGTTCATCAAGCACTGCGGTGAATTCTTCAGCGTGTATTGAACGTGCACGTGCATTCTTGAAGTTTTCTACTTGTGCCAACTCTGGACGTTCTATTGCTGCCAATAAACCTGGGAAATGCCGGTCCGCTTCTAAACCGAGCAACCAAAAAGCCCTGCCATCACCGGTGCGATAACAGTTCATCATCGGCGCAGGATTCTCACGATTGGGTTTTGTACTTTGGCGCTTTCCAAAACGTAAGTACACACCAACATCCCAACCAAGTGTGTACATACCAGTGCGCAACAAACTTGTGGACACCATACGACCTTTTCCTGTGCGCTCACGATCAAACAATGCGGCCATCACTCCTGAGACCAAAGACAGTGCCGTTGTGTGATCGCCTTGACCGCTGCGTAGTGCAGGGGGTAACTCATTAGGAGCCACCGTGGTGTGAGCCAAGCCCGATCGCGCCCAAAATGCACCAATGTCGTATCCCGCACGATCTACATCTGGCCCCGTTGTGCCATAACCGGTGATCACTCCATAAATCAAACGAGGGAACTGGTCCGTGAGAGATTTGGGATCAAGTCCCAACCGTGCAAGTCCAGCCGGACGCACATTGGTGACAAATACATCGGCATCAGCCAATAGCGACATCAATGACTCCATGCCCCGTGCATCACGAAGGTCAGCAACCACAGAGCGTTTGCCACGGTTATCAATTTCAAAAGGGGGCACACCGCTTTGATCAGCAACACCAAGTGCGCCAAAGACCGAACGTTGAGGATCGCCAGTGGGAGGTTCTACTTTGACAACATCGGCACCCCAATCGGCCATAATCCCGGTCGCCGCAGGCCCTGCAACCCACACGCCAAGCTCCACTACTTTCACGCCGTGCAAAGGTCCTTGAGTCATCGGTATTGCCTTTCCGGTTTATTCCCTTCCCTATTGTGTCCTATGTCGCCCGTCTTTCAGGCAGGCAAACGGCAGACTGATTTTGTGACAACCTCCCACTCAGACCTCTCATGGGGAAACTTTTCTGACTCTGGCCCCTGGGTCCTTGACCGTGACGCAATCACCTGGTCTCAAGTGGCAGTAGTTCTGCGCGAGGCGGCTCGCAAAGAAGTTCCCACTCTTATTCGCACACGCAGGTTTCCCCCCATTGGTCGACTGATTGTTGTGGTGTGGCACCTTGGCACAGCCTTGTTGCCATGGTTCATTAACAAAAAGAGAAAACGCTTCGCCACCCCTGAAGAGTCACGCACTTATGTCTCTCAACGTCTTCGTGTGGCCATTGAAAAATTGGGCGCCACCTACATAAAGCTTGCACAAATCATCTCGAGTGGTGAAGGCCTCTTCCCTACTGAGCTTGTCGATGAATTCAAGCGCTGCCGTGACCAAGTACCACCTGAACCTTGGGACAGTGTGCGCACAACTATCGAACAAGATCTTGGTGCACGTCTCGACGATGTATTCATCAACGTGGAAAGAACTGCTCTTGCAGCGGCATCCATCGCACAAGTGCACCGTGCACAATTGCTCACTGGTGAAGATGTAGTCATCAAGGTGCAACGACCACGCGTAAGCACCTTGGTGCGCAAGGACTTACAAGTGATGGCATGGATTGCTCCTTTCATGATTGGTCGCATCAAAGTTGCCGCCCTTGCCAATCCGCCAGCATTGGTGGAACTTTTCGCTGAAACCATCGTGGAAGAACTTGACTTCCGCATGGAAGCCGACAACATGGTCGATGTCGCGGCCATGATGCACGAACTACGTCAAGAGGCCTACATCGTTCCACGTCCTCACCCACAACTTGTGACGCGTCGCATTCTTGTGATGGAACGTCTGCAAGGTTTCAATTTCGATGATGTGGAAGGCATGCAGGCAGCCGGCATTGATACCGAAGCAGTTGTTCGCGCAGGAATGATCGCATTCATGGAAGGCGCACTCGTACACGGTGTCTTCCATGGCGACCTTCACGGTGGAAATCTTTTTGTCCTCAACGATGGTCGAACAGCACTGCTCGATTTCGGCATTGTGGGTCGACTTAATGACAAACGACGTATGGCTTTTATGCGCCTGATGCTTGGGGCCACAACAAATGACCTTCGTGGTCAAGTTGCAGCTTTACGTGATCTTGGCGCTTTGCCCCAAGACACAGATATCGATGCGGTGATTGTGGATTTGAAACTTGATCAACCCGTAGATCCCACAACACTTAATGGCGAAGAACTAGTCCAAGAAGTGCAGCGCATTGTGAAATCACTATTGGCATATGGAGCCAAGCTTCCCAAGGAATTGATGCTGTACGTGAAAAACATGGTCTTTTTGGATGGCGCAATTGCACGACTTGCACCAGATCTCGACATCATCGCTGAGTTAACCAACATCACCATGATCTTTACTCAACGACACGGAGAGCGTATTTTCCGAGAGCTTGGCGTTGATCAGAACACTTTCCAAATTGACCTGGGAAGCGTGAAGGCCAGTTTGGGCGTTGATGAGTCGACCGATACCTTGACCTACCGCGAACTGCAGCGGCGACGAGAACTGATTCAAAAACGCATGAAAGACCACCTCGTCGGCTGAGTTTTTGGTATTCGCCCGCCATCATGAGCGAGAATAGAAAACGTGAGATTGATTGTCGCTCGATGCACTGTGGATTATGCAGGTCGCCTCGATACACGTTTGCCAGATGCAATTCGTCTCGTCATGGTGAAGGCCGATGGCTGCGTGGCTATTCACTCCGACGGTGGTGCATACAAGCCACTGAATTGGATGAACTCACCCAACACCATTGAAGAAATGAGCGATTCGTGGATTGTGCGCAACCCCAAAGGCGAAACAATGACAATCCTTTTCCACGAGATTTTTTACGAATCTGCCCATGAACTGGGAACAGATCCGGGGTTAGAAAAAGATGGTGTAGAAAAACAACTTCAAGAACTTCTTGCAGCATCACCCGAGGTAATGGAAACAGGTCTTGTTCTCCTTCGACGTGAGCATTACACCGCCCTTGGCCCCGTGGACATTTTGTGCAAAGACTCCGAGGGCAACACAGTGGTGATTGAAGTGAAGCGACGTGGAGAAATTGACGGCGTAGAACAACTCACTCGGTATCTTGCCGACCTATCCAATGACCCCACTTTGGGGACACTGCGAGGCATGTTTGTTGCACAAAGCATTAAGCCACAAGCACGCACACTTGCAGAGTCACGCGGGATTAAGTGTGTGGAAGTCAACTATGACGAATTGCGTGGCAAAAAGTCAGATGACTGGACACTGTTTAGCTAAAGCGCACCAAGCCTTGGTCGATGACTTTGCGATCACCCACATAGGTCTCAAACAATGCCTCGCCAGCACCGCTATTCCAGATTTTTATAGTGAGAGCGTCACCTGGAAATACAGGAGATGCAAAGCGACCTTCAATGTGCTTGAAGCGATCAGCATCACCGTCACATAGTGCATTCAACAAACCACGACCCGTAAATCCGTAAGTGCACAATCCGTGAAGGATGGGCTTAGGGAACACTCCGGCTGCAACAGCTGGATGATTGGGATCTGAGTGCAAAGGATTGCGATCGCCGTTGAGGCGATACAACAGTGCTTGGTCGGGGGTTGTCTGAAAAGTGACCTCGTGATCAGGAGCCTTTGCTGGTGGTTCATTGACTGCGCCACTTGGGCCACGCTCTCCACCAAAGCCACCGGCTTCACGAATGAATACAGAAGAGCGCGTGGAGTACAGCGGCTTGCCAGCGGCATCGGTGGCTTCTGCTTCCGTCACAATCACTGCAGCCTTTACCTTGTCGTACATCGCCACAAGCTTGCTTTGCACCGTGGCAGTTCCTTCTACGGGAAGTGGCTGATGCAATGTGATTGCTTGTGATGCATGCACGAGGTTTGCAAAGTTGAATTCACCCACATTGCGCATCGGGTTCGATGCAGCGGTTGCTTGACCAGAACCCAATACCACTGGCATGGTGGGCAGAGCTTTTTGTGTCACTCCAGTGGAGTTTTCTGTGACGTATTGCAATTGTTCCGAGCCCACATTCAAACTCACTGCATACAACAGGGAATCTTTCGAGGACCATGAAATTTGGTACGGCTCACCTACTGAACCGACTGCTTCTGGATTCAAAGCCATGTTGTTGACCTACTTCTTTCCAATGGTGTTTTGTGGATAGGAGCCGTCGCGTCCATCCATTCCCGCATTTGGACGTGCAGTCTTGAGCATCTCTGAAACAGCAGCGCCAATCTTGGTGGGGTCGTCAATTGGCGACACGCTTGGTCCACGATGCCAGCCTTCAGCAATTGCCAATGTCTGACCACTTGCTTCAAACACGCGACCAGTGACATCGCCTGCTTCGCTTCCTGCTAACCAAGTAACAATCGGGGCGATCCAACGTGGTGAACGCATCTCGCGCTCTTCGTCGGTCTCTGGCGCATTGCCCAAACCTTCAGTCATACGAGTGAGAGCAACTGGCGCAACAGCATTTACTGTCACACCAAAACGTGCCAACTCAAGGGCTGCAATCACAGTGAACGATGCAATACCAGCTTTTGCTGCACCGTAGTTTGTCTGGCCCACGTTGCCGTAGATTCCCGACACAGATGTGGTGTTGATGATGCGGCCGTATACCTCTTTGCCTGCTTTGGCTTGTTCACGCCAATATGCAGCAGCCCAGCGGCTAGGACCAAATGTGCCCTTCATGTGTACCTTGATAACTGCATCCCACTCTTCTTCGGTCATGTTGGTCAACATGCGGTCGCGCAAAATTCCTGCGTTATTCACCACGATGTTGATGTCGCCAAAGGTCTCCACTGCGGTATTGATGAGACGCTGTGCGCCTTCCCAAGAAGAGATGTCATCACCATTTGCAACAGCTTCGCCACCCATTGCCTTGATTTCATCGACAACAGATTGTGCGGGGCTCACATCGCCACCACTTCCGTCAATATTGCCACCAAGATCGTTCACCACAACTTTGGCGCCTTGGCTTGCCAAACTCAATGCATGCTCGCGACCAATTCCGCGTCCTGCTCCTGTAACTACGGCAACACGGCCTTCACACAACTTCGCCACGACGGCTCTCCTCTTTGTAAATGGGACAACACCTCATGGTGTCCGCCTTTGATACTACGAACTGGTGTCACAGCCGACATAGCCCAAGGCCCCCTAGCCTCGAAAGCGTGGCAAAAAAGGTCCTCATAATTGGTGCTGGCCCTTCTGGTAGCGCGTGTGCCGTCACGTTGCACCGCCTTGGCCACAGCGTCACAGTGGTCGACAAAGCCACCTTCCCCAGAGACAAATGTTGCGGTGATGGCCTCACCACCAATGCATTGCGCATCTTGGAACATCTCAACTTCTCACCACACACAGTGCCTGATTGGAAACAGACCCACAAGGTGATTGTGCAATCACCCGATGGACGCTCAGTAGAGATGGATCTTCCTGAAGGACAAGGCATGTTCGCCGCTGTGGCGCCCCGGCGACAACTTGATGATGCGCTCGTTCAACAATGCATCCAACTTGGGATCCCAGTGCACCAAGGGCATAGCTTTCGCAGTGTCGTGCGTAACGACGCCGACACTGTCACCGTTGATATTGAAGGACTAGGCATCGTTGAGGCCGACTATGTCATTGCTGCAGACGGGATGTGGTCGCCAATCCGTAAATCATTAGAAATGTCCACTCCTGGTTATCTCGGTGAGTGGCATGCATTTCGCCAGTACCTCAGCGATGTGAATGGACCCGCGGCAGAAGATTTATACGTGTGGTTTGACGATGATCTTCTTCCTGGATACGCATGGTCATTTCCTTTACCCAACAATCGAGTGAACTTTGGTTTTTGCATGATGCGCAATGATGCGACTTCGATGCAGTTTATGAAAAAGACATGGGTGGATTTATTTGACCGACCCCACATACGTGCTGCACTGGGCAACACAGTTGTGCCTGAAGATCGACACACCGCGTGGCCAATTCCTGCACGTATTGACAATGCTGTGCGCGCAACGGGGCGCATTCTTTTTGTGGGTGATGCAGTGTGCGCCACCGACGTCATGACTGGCGAGGGAATTGCACAAGCATTAGAGACCGGCATAGCTGCAGCACATGCGATTGCACACAACGACACCCCAAGCCAAGTTCGTCACCACTACTCACGGACACTTGATACAACTTTGCTAGCCGACCATCGCATATCGAAGTTTTTGGGCAGATTGCTTTCTTCCCCACGAACAACTCGTCGTGTACTTGCCATCGTCAACAGCACCGCATGGACAAAGCGGTATTTTGTGCGCTGGATGTTTGAAGATGAGCCTCGAGCCGCGCTTTTCACCCCTCGACGGTGGCATCGTGGATTTCTGCGCCGGCCTGGGGCATATCGCACACTGTCCTGATTAGGCCATCACACGCCGCCGAGTTGTACGGTAAGTATCTATGAAAACGCGCCTCACTGAAATGTTTGATATCGAGTTACCCATCATGCTCGCCGGCATGGGAGGCGTCTCATACAGCGATTTAGTGGCTGCAGTCTCTGATGCAGGCGGTATTGGAACTTTTGGTGCCGCCCCGATGACAACTGAATTACTGATCTCAGAGATGGCCAAAGTGCGCACCCTCACCAACAAGCCATTTGGAGTGGACCTTCTCACCGCATCTCCTGACTCCATTGAACGCAACCTCAAAGCAATCATTGAAGGCGGAGCCAGTATCTATGTGGCAGGTCTTGGCGTACCGCGCGAGATTGTGGATGAACTTCATTCCCACAACATCTTGGTGGGATCAATGTGTGGCAAAGTGCGCCATGCCATTGCAGCGGTTGCTAGTGGATGTGATTTTGTTGTTGCTCAAGGAACAGAAGCAGGCGGACACACAGGTGTAGTGGCCACGATGGCACTTGTTCCACAAGTTGTTGACGCAGTGGAAGGAAAAGTGCCTGTTGTTGCTGCAGGCGGAATCTTTGATGGACGTGGACTTATTGCATCGCTTGCCCTTGGCGCAGAAGGTGTATGGATTGGTACCAAATTCATCGCTACTCATGAGGCACACACTGGTCGTGGCTATAAAGAAAAAATGTTGGAGATGGCAGAAGATGACACTGTCATTAGCAAGGCTTACACGGGTAAGACATGTCGCGTGGCACGCACCGAGTGGACCCAACACTTCGAAGAACACCCCGAAGAACTACAAGGTTTCCCTGGACAAGCAATTGCCACCATCCAAGCTGGTATTCATCACCTAGGTGTGGGTCCAGAAGTAGAGCTTGATACCAATCGTGCGTTTATGGCAATCGGACAATCAGTGGGTGCAATCGATGAGATTAAGCCCGCACGACAAGTAGTGGCCGAGATCATGGCTGACGCAATCCAGACTCTTGAGCGTCTCGATTCGATGCGCTGATTTTGTTAAATCTTCTTCGTCGCAATCGCGACATTCGATTTCTTTTCGGCGCCCAAGTGGTGTCGTATCTGGGTGACTGGTTCACGTTCGTTGCCCTTGCAGGACTCATAGACGATCTCACGGGTTCAAAGTTCTTGGTGTCACTGGTCTTGGTGTCACTCACATTGCCCTCGTTTCTCATGTCCCCTATTGCTGGATCATTTGCTGATCGCTTCGATCGACGCAAGATCATCTTTGTTGTCTCCATTGCCCAAGCAGTTGCGGCACTGGGGTTTTTACTCGTCGACAACAACACTGTGTGGCTTGCATTTGTGTGTCAAAGCACCATCTCGGCCTTAGCTGCTTTTATTGGCCCTGCATCGGGTGCTGCAATTCCCAATCTGGTGGACAACGACCAGGACCTCAGATACGCCAACTCATTATTTGGCAGTACATGGGGAATCATGTTGGCTGTCGGTGCTGGCTTGGGTGGAATGTTCTCGTCTGCCTTTGGTCGTCAAGCATCATTTGTGGCCGACGCGCTCACGTTTGTGATTGCAGCATTTCTCGTGTCACGTATTACACGCCCCATGCAGCGTGAAAGGGTACGCTCGTCAACTCGTCGCGTACGACCACTAGCAGACATGAATGAAGCCATTACGTTGGCACGTCATAACAAAGTGATCTTGGCACTACTTGCGTCAAAAACAACTTTTGCAGTCGGCGCAGGAATTGTCAGTCAGCTTGCAGTCCTTGCATCTGATGCATTTGGTGCCGGTGATGCAGGACGCGGAGCGCTTCTTGGAGCCCGCGGCGTCGGATCTGGACTTGGCCCGATCCTTGCTGCGCGATTAGTACAACGTGACATGGCCAAGTTATTGCGTGTGTGTGGTTGGGCCGGACTGTGTTTTTCTATCGCCTATCTCGGAGTGGGGCTAAGCCCCACTCTTGGTGTCGCGGTGGTTTTTGTAGCACTTGCACACCTTGGTGGAGGCGCACAGTGGACCTTGTCCACACTTGGTCTTCAAATGGAAGCCCCTGATGAATTGCGCGGACGAGTAATCGCTGGCGACTTCGCACTTGTCACCTTGATGTTAAGCCTCACAAGCATTGCTGCCGGATTGGTGTCTGAATCAATAGGCGTACGAAGCACCATTGTGATGTTTTCATGTCTTGCTGCGTGTGCAGCAATCACCTATCTGGCTTCTACGCGCTCGCTTCGGCAGCATCTGCGCAACGCTTCGCCGCAGCAATAAGACGCGCACGACGCGGGTCTTCGTCATAGACCGTCATCATCGTGTTCATCACATAGGAAAAACCTAAGTGACGACTTGGATCTGCAAATGATGCAGAACCGCCGGCACCTGTGTGACCAAAAGCTTCAGGACCAGTGAATTTGTAATTCTCATTGTGACGCATAAAACCCATTGCAAAATCTGTCTGCGATAACAGCACCGCATCGGTTTCACCTACTGGAGTCATGCTTGTGGTTGCTTTAGCCACAGTTGCTGGCGTGAGCAATTGCACACCATCCACTTCGCCTACACAAGATGCATAAATCTTTGCCAATGCTCGCGCATTTCCTATGCCGTTTGCGCCAGGCACCTGTGCGCGATGCACTTCGGGCTTATTGAATGCACCAGGAGCGAAAGCTCCATTCAACGACAAAGCTGCCTCGCCTTTTGTTCCTGGACCACCACGATCCAACATGATTTTTGCAATATCTGGCGGAAAACTGGGAAGTGGATGCGCCATGAGTCGTGCAACTCGCGGCTCTAATTCCTCTGGCAATCCAACATAAAAATCCACGCCTAGCGGACGTGAAATTTCATCGCGCACAAATTCAGACACACTGCGTCCATCCACACGTCGCACCAACTCACCAGCTAACCATCCAAATGTGACGGCGTGATAGGCGTGAACTGAGCCCAAAGGAAGCAATGGTTCTGTGGCGGCTAGGCGTGTCACCATCGTGTCCCAGTTCAAAGCATCGTCAAGACTGACTTGATCGCGCAACGTGTACAGGCCAGCACGATGTGCAAGGAGTTGCGCCACAGTGACATCTTGTTTTCCTGCTTGAGCAAATTCAGGCCAATACGTCGCAACTTTTTCTGAGTAATCAATCAGGCCCCGCTGCACACACATAGCCACCGCAACGGACATGATGCCCTTGGTCGTAGAGAAAACGGTCTGCAGCGCATCTGGGCCGTAAGGAATCGTGTGTTCACGGTCTCGCCAACCGCCCATCACATCAACCACGCATGTTCCACGGTGATACACCGCAACGCCTGCCCCGTGATCTTCACCGTTGCGAAAACCCTCTAACAATGCATCACGCACTGGCTCCCAACCAGGAACTACACGATCAACGGTCAAAGGTGACATCATCAGCCATCCACGATTGCGCGAAGTTTTTCCATCTGCCCGACTGGATCTGGACCCACTGGGTTCACAGACAACACCGTGACACCTGCTTCTTTGTATGCAGCCACACGCTCTTTGATAAATCCAGGTGAACCCACCAAGTTGGCGTTCATGATCCATTCTCCAGGTATCGCCGCTGCGGCTTCATCTTTTTTGCCTTCGAGGTACAAATCTTGAATCTCTACAGCTTCTTTTTCAAATCCGTAATCACGACATACATCGTTATAGAAATTCTTGCCACGTGCACCCATGCCACCTACATACAACGCCATATTGGGACGTGCCATATCCAAGATCTTGGTCTGTGCATCTCCGGTTAAGGATTCATCAATGGCCAACATGCCGCCTGCAGAGATATCCAACCGTGCACGATTGGGATCGCGCTTGGCGAGACCAGCCTTTAACTGAGCTCCCCAGACATTGTGATACTTCTCCGGATAAAACATGATGGGCAACCAACCATCTGCCATTTCTGCAGTTGCCTCAACGCTCTTGTCTTTCAATGATGCCCACCAAATGGGAATGTCTTTGCGTACAGGATGATTAATGATCTTGAGTGGCCTGCCTAATCCAGTGCCTTGGCCCGCGGGCAATGGAATCTGCACGGTCTTGCCGTCGTATTGCAATGCCTCTTCGCGCGCCCATACCTTGCGACACACTTCGATGTATTCCTTAATGCGTTGCATGGGCTTGTCATAGGGCACTCCATGAAAACCTTCGATGACCTGTGGACCAGATGCACCAAGACCCAAGATGAATCGACCATCGCTGACATAGTCACAACCTGCGGCTGTCATGGCCATAAGTGCAGCAGTGCGCGAATAGACATTCACAATTCCTGTTCCGATTTCCACGCGTTCTGTTTTGGCTGCGAGGTAACCCACTTGAGAAATCGCATCAAAGCTGTAGGCCTCGGCAATCCACACTTGGTCAAGTCCTGCCTTTTCCAACTGCACCACACGGTCTACAGCTTCTTTGAATCCGCCTGAATAGTTAATTCCCATCGACAACTTCATGATTTCTCCTTAGTTGGTGTCTCCTAAACCTTATGGCGCGGCCAGAGACATCAGCGATTCGTGGTGCGATTTGCCACCCGTGGCGCGACAATGTAACTGTGAGTTCGCCCTTTGTTTCGTCTTTTCTCTCAGCAGCCGACGGAACCAACCTGCGCGTCATTAATTGGTCATCCCAGACCCCATCAACGGGTATTCCCATCTTGTTAGTGCACGGCCTTGCCTCTAATGCCCGCCTGTGGGATGGTCCTGCTCGTTGCCTCACCAGCATTGGCCATTCAGTGATTGCGGTTGATCTCCGCGGGCACGGCCACAGCGATAAGCCTGACCATGGATATTCAGTTCCAGAAATTGCCGCCGACGTGGCGCACCTGATCGAAACTCTCTCGAGCACCTACTCGCAATGGAAGCGACCTCTCGTCATCGGTCAATCATGGGGCGGCAACATCGTGGTGGAACTTGCCTCCCAATTTTCTCATCTCATTCGTGGAATTGTTGCTGTCGATGGCGGCACTATCGATCTCTCACAGTCTTTTGCTGAATGGGATGAATGTGAAAGAACACTTCGGCCGCCTCATCTTGTAGGTATGCACTACGACCGACTTCGTTCCTATATTCGTGCAGCACATCCCGATTGGACACAAGAGGCCATAGATGGCCAGATGCATAACATGGAAAAACGCGCTGATAACACCATTGCGCCACACCTCACCATGGAACGCCACATGACCATCCTGCGATACCTCTGGGAAGATCGACCCGCAGAAAAATGGCCCCATATAAAGGTGCCCGTGTTATTCACACCCGCATCAAAAGCACACGACGAACACACCTCCATCAAAAGGCAACAGATTGCTCTTGCAATTTCTCAACTACCACATGCTCGAGTTGAATGGTTCGAGCCCGCAGATCATGACCTTCATGCCCAATTCCCCGATCGATTCGCTGCAGTAGTCGACCACGCTATTTCCACAGGATTTTTCTCATGAGCCTTCCACGCATACTCACCATCATGGGTTCAGGTGAAACCACACCCACCATGGTCTCTACCCATAGAGCACTTGTTGCACAGCTCCCTACCCCCACACGTGCACTTCTTCTCGACACTCCTTACGGCTTTCAAGAAAATGCACCCGAGCTTGCTGCGCGTGCAGTGGCTTATTTCCGCACGTCAGTGAATATCGACATCACCGTGGCAGGTCTAGTGCGCATGCATGACACTCATTTGCCGGCAGACCCTGTGCTCATCGAGCGGGGACTTCGTGCACTTACAGATTCTCACTACATATTTGCGGGCCCCGGCTCACCCACGTATGCACTACGACAATGGAGTGGCACAAATGTGGCCTCCATTATTGAAGACAAGATTCGCCATGGCGGCATCGTCACATTTGCATCGGCGGCCGCACTCACCTTGGGTCGCGCCACTGTTCCGGTGTATGAGATCTACAAAGTCGGCCAAGACGTCGAACGGCTCAATGGTCTTGATGTGCTTTCAGTCCTAGGCATCAATGCCACTGTGATACCTCACTTTGACAACGCTGAAGGCGGAAATCATGATTCGCGATTTTGTTACCTCGGTGAAATGCGTCTTCACCTCTTTGAATCGCTTCTTGATGACGACACCTATGTGCTTGGCGTTGATGAACACACAGGATTGATTATTGACAGCGATGCAGGCACTGCCCGCGTTGTGGGAAATGGAACGGTCACCATTCGTCTTCGCTCCTCCTCGCACTCCATTAAAAGTGGTGAAACCATTGATATAGACGTACTGCAGAACCCATGGGCGCACTTTGGCTCAACAGGCTCTGCACACACCGCACCCACTAATGCCAATGGCCACGACAGTTCAGACACAGATCACGTTGAGGTCGGTGAAGATACTTTTGAAAGCGCGCTCACTCAACTCAACCAGGCCTTTAGTCTCGCCATCGCATCCCGCGACGCAGATTCTGCATTGCGTGCGTGCCTCGATCTGGAACAAGCCATCCAGGATTGGTCAAGCGACACATTAGATGGAGACATTGGTGATCGTGCCCGCGCATCATTGCGTTCGATGATTAGCCAATTAGGCGATGCGTCATCGGCTGGATTGCAAGATCCACGTGAAGTAGTGAGTCCATATGTGGAAGCGATGCTCGCAGTGCGTGCAACAGTGCGTGCAGAAAAAAGATTTGATCTCTCAGACGTCATTCGTGATGCATTCGCGAACCTTGGCATTGAAGTACGTGACACGCCAGCGGGCGTGGAATGGGTTCTCGACGAAAAAAAGTGAACTACACGTGATGGACGTGGGCTATGCGCGAGCGCCCGCGAATACCACTCACGGTGTACACAGAAATGAACATCGCAGTTGCGACCAAGATGATGGTTGCACTCGCTGATGTATCTAGGTGATACGACAAATTCATTCCCAAGAATCCGGACAATGCACCCACAATGGGTGAGATCCACAACATGCGCGCAAAAGAATTGGTGGTCATGCGCGCCACTGAGGCGGGGATAACCAAAAGTGCAGAAATCAACAAAGTTCCAATCACGCGCATCGTGACCAAGATGGTGAGCGACAAGAGAACCATGAGTAATGCTTCAATCCATGCAACCTTGACACCCGAGACTTGCGCAACATCGGGGTCGAAAGTGGCAAACAACAAACGCCTGTACAGAACCACCACTATGACCACCGTCAACACCGTCACGAGAGCAACCGCGACAATATCTGCAGTGCGAACGCCCAGCACACTGCCAAACAACACCGCTTCAATACTTTTCTTTGCTTGACCAAATCGGTTGAGAAGTGCAAGACCTAAAGCAAAAGACGCCGTAGTGACGACCCCAATTGCGGCGTCGGCACCGATTAAACGGCGACGGGCAATGCGACCGATGATGACACCGGAGGCAACTCCCCAAATTCCTGCGCCAACGAAGTAGTTCAATTGCATCACTGCTGATGCTGCCGCTCCACCAAAGACCGCATGTGAGAGACCGTGTCCGATGTAGCTCATGCCGCGCAAGACCACAAAGACACCCAACAGCCCGCACAACGCACCAGCAATGGTTGCCACGACTACTCCATTGGTGAAGAACTGATAGCGGTAGGGCTCAAATATTCCTGCAATCAGCAATGGGGCCGAACTCATCGAGTACCGCCAAGTCGTCGTGAAACATCATCTTGGCCATGTTCCAGTACAAGTGGCATACCACCGTGTACGAGTACCTCCATGGGTGCACCGTAGGTCTGTTCTAGAACTTCTGAATTCAAAACTTCAAGTGGAGGGCCATCGGCAATGACATCCACATTCATACAAATCAACCGAGGTAAGTGTGCAGCTAATCCGTTGAGATCGTGCGTGGAAAGAACAATGGACACTCCATCATCATGAAGATCTGCAAGCAGATGAAGCACTTCATGTCGTGTGCGCACATCAACTCCAGATGTTGGTTCATCTAACACCAATAATTCAGGGCGATGAAAAAGCGCACGCGCAACAAATACGCGCTGCTGTTGACCACCGGAGAGTTCACGAATGTGGCGATCATGTAATCCACCTAAGCCCAATCTCTCAAGCACATCTAGAGCATCGCGGCGTTCATCGGGTGAAATTCTTGGGAAATATCGACGGCTTGTGCGCGTCATGGCAACCACTTCAAGAACCGTGACAGGAAAATTCCAGTCCACCGATTCCACTTGAGGCACATACCCCATACGCAATCCGGGCTTCTTGGTGACGTGGCCTTGTTGTGGCGTGACCGTTCCAAGAATGGCCTTCAAAAGAGTCGTTTTGCCAGATCCAGAGGGCCCAACAATTCCTACAAAGTCACCACTGTGAAAAGTGACGTGGGCGTCACGAACCGCAACTGTTGCTCCGTATGTACACGTAATGTGTGCACATTCAACAAGAATTCCTCCGCTCACTGCGGATAGAACGCTTTGTCCACTACACCTGCTTTTGTGTCAACAGCCGCTAACGCCGAGGCATCTCCGCCCAATGCCTCCACCATCGTGGTGAAGTTGAACTTCATCAAATCTGCCCAACTGTGTTGTGCATCGCCAGGTTCGCCCAGCAAATCGTCATCACGCAGAACATCGATGTAACGCACGCCGGCCTCGTCACCAATTTGAGCTAACACCGGAGATGGGAATACTTCACTGCCAAATACAGCTTTCACGCCAAGTGTCTTAACTTGATCAATAAGGTCTGCAATTTCTTTAGGTGATGGCTCCTCAAAGGATGAAGGCTGAATAGCGCCCACAACCTCGAAGTCATAACGCAGTGCAAAGTATGCATACGCATCATGATAAGTAAGTAACTTTCGGCTTGCCTCAGGAACAGTTTGTGCCGCAGTGGTCATTGCTGCATCAAGATCTGTAATCACTCGAGAAATCTTTGCGTGATTTGCGTTGTATCCCTCAGTGTTCGATGGATCTAATGCAATCACGACATCACGGATGAGGTCCACGTATTGCTGCACCATTGGTGGGTTGGTCCACAAGTGAGGGTTTGGTTTGCCACCTTCTTTTGGAAAAGAGAAGTCATATACCCACTCACCTTCGGGAAGCACTGCTGTTCCCAATTCGCAAATCACAGCATTTGCTGCATTATCTTTCGCCAACTCAATGGAAGGATCTTCGAGACCAAGACCATTTACGAACACCACATCTGCATCTTCAACTACTGCTGCTGCACTTGGTGGGGGTTCAAAGGTGTGAGAGTTCGTTCCTTCTGGAACTAGGCCATCAACGGTGGGTCCAAGATCGCCCACCACCATTGCAATGAGATTGGTAATCGGCGCCACAGTTGACACAAGTTTTGGCGCACGTCCCGTGATTTCCTCCACGGTCATACACGTTTCTTTTGCTGTTGCATCGGCATTGGTCGGCAATGTGGATTCCGAGTCAGAGGCACACCCCGCGACTCCAAGTGCTGCAACAACTGAAAGAGATAACCATGGTGAAATACGCATGACTTCCACACTAACGGATAATGAGGAAAATGAGTGTGTGTGTCGTTATCTCGGCACGACGCGAAGATGGAAAGATTTCACAGCACGGGCAAATATGTTGGCCTCCACATCAGGCTCCGAAACCGGCTCAAGATGCGAAATCCGAGCAGACATCTCGGCAAACACCGTTTCAAGAACTAGTCGTGCCAAATTAGCCCCCACGCACAAGTGCGTTCCAAAACCAAAAGACAAATGCGGATTTGGAGACCGCGTGATGTCAAAGGAGAACGGAGAGCTAAAGACCTTTTCGTCTCTATTTGCAGATGGGTACAACATCACCACTCTGTCGCCAGCTGCAATTGCTTGACCACCAACTTCATCATCAGTAAGCGCCATCCGGAAAAAATTGTTTAGCGGAGTGACCCAACGAAGAACTTCTTCCACCGCAGGCTCCACAAGTGCAGGTTGTGCGGCCATCATGTTCCACTGATCAAGATGATCGCAAAAAACTCGGAGTCCATGACTAATTGCCGTGCGAGTTGTTTCTGCGCCACCTGCAATAAACAAGCCCACTTCGTGCACGATGGATTCGGGAGAAAATGGTTGACCATCAATAAGTGCGTTTGCCCAAATCGACATGAAGTCATGACGTGGACAACCTGACACTTCATGAAGTACCGGAATCATTGCCGAGACAAACTCTTGATTGGCTGCAATGAATTCGGTCATCACTTCAGGATCTCTATCACGCATGTCTGTGCGCATTAATCGCTCACTCCACGATTTCAACTGAGGCCACATCTCTTCAGGAAAGCCCAACAATCGAGAAGTTAAACGTGCGGGTAGTTGTGCCGCCAACGTCTCCACAATGTCGCATTCACCTTTAGCGATCACTTCATCCACAAGTTCTGCTACGAGCTGACGAATTTCATCGCTTCGTTGTGCAACACCAGAACGAGTTAACTGGGGTTGGACCAACATGCGTTGCTGACGATGGCGCGGGTCATCTTGAGCAATCATGTTGCTCTCGCCGGGAGAAAGAACCGCGCGATACACGCCATTGGAAGAAAACACTGTGGAGCGACGTTCCACATCCATCACGTCGGCATGACGCGTGATACCCCACAGACCATTCTTTTCATCGCGATACACGGGTTCATTTGCGCGCATCCATGACCACACATCGTGTGGATTTGATTGATAGAGATCAGGATCTAATAAATCGACTTGTAAGCGATCTGATGACACCGACATAGTGACCCCCCGTCATCTGTGTGATTGACCCCACGATAGACCCTTGGTGGGGTCTGGTTCACTAGGCAAGCCAAGAACGCGTTCACCCAAGATGTTGCGTTGCACCTCGCCAGTTCCGCCTCCAATGGTGAGTGCCCGAGAAAACATATAGCCGCTGTACCAGCTCTTGGATCGAATGTTCTTTCCGCCAATCGAATCATCAACTCCAATCAACATCGCATCAGCACCAATCACATCGCGGGCCACTTCCATCACCTTTTGGCCATGTTCATCAGCCATGATCTTGCGAATACTGGCCTCTGGACCTGGTTGTGTTCCTCGCATCCGAGCAGTCAAGGTGCGCATGCGAATGATTTCCAAAATCACATGTTCGATATAGATCTTTGCGATGCGTTGGCGCATGACTGGATGAGACACTCCCAGTTTTTGTGCCTCAGCTACAACATCCAATGCGGTGGGGCCATTGCCCCATAAGACTCCACCAGTTGATAGTGAGACGCGTTCGTTGCCGAGTGTGACCTTGGCAAGTCTCCAACCCTCATCTACTTCACCCACTACACAATCGTGGGCAAGTCGCACGTCAGTGAAAAAGACTTCGTTGAAACTTTCTGCTCCAGCAATATTGCGAATGGTGCGAATTTCGATGCCAGGGGTATCCATTGGACAGATGAAGTAGGTGATGCCTTTGTGTTTGGGTGCATCGGGATTTGTACGTGCAATCAAAATTCCGAACTTTGAATAGTGCGCACCTGTTGTCCATACTTTTTGGCCGTTGATGACCCATTCATCTCCATCGCGTGTCGCACGCGTCGATAAAGACGCAAGATCGCTTCCCGCACCGGGCTCAGAAAACAGCTGACACCAAATCTCTTCCGCGGACAATGCCGGCATGACGTAACGATCTTTTTGTTCTTGCGTTCCTGCAAAGATGATTGTGGGAGCCGCCCATCCGATGCCAATTTGATTCGACGGACGCGTAATGCCCGCGCGAGCAAGTTCATCGTCAATGATTAATTGGTGTACTGGGTCTGCACCCAATCCATATGGCGCGGGCCAATGTGGAGCGACGTAACCCGATTCGGCTAACTCTCTATTCGTGGGGGCGGGATGGTCGGCAATCCATTGGCGCACTTGTTGGCGCCGTGGGTCGTTGTCTGGAGGGAGCAATTCGTCCATGTGGTCACAGTAGGTCTCCACGACTACGGTAGAAGACATGACCAAGTTGACATATGACGGAAAAGTTGCAGTAATCACCGGAGCTGGTGGAGGCCTAGGAAGGCAACACGCCCTTCTTTTGGCAGAACGTGGCGCCCTCGTGGTGGTCAATGACCTCGGCGGAAACGTCGAAGGCACCGGCGCTGACGCCAGTGCTGCACAAAAAGTCGTGGATGAGATTCGCGCAGCAGGCGGCGAAGCAGTTGCCAACCATGACAGCGTGTCGACTCCAGACGGCGGTGAAGCAATCATCCAAACAGCTATCGACGCCTATGGCCGAGTGGACATTGTGATCAATAACGCAGGAATTTTGCGTGACAAGACCTTTCACAACATGACTCCAGATCTTGTGGATTCGGTCATCGAAGTGCATCTCAAGGGAGCATTCAATGTGACACGTCCCGCATGGATTCGTATGCGTGAACAAAAGTACGGCCGCATCATCTCCACATCTTCAGCTGCAGGAATCTTTGGCAACTTTGGTCAAGCGAACTATGGCGCAGCAAAAATGGGGCTCGTAGGTTTCACTCGTGTACTTGCCGCAGAAGGTGCCAAGTACAACATCCGAGCCAACGCCATTGCACCACTAGCACTTACTCGTATGACAGAAAATCTCATGGGTGCACTTGGCGACAAACTTGACCCATCACTGGTCACGCCAATCGTTGCGTGGCTCGCACATGAAGATTGCGACGTATCTGGTGAGATTTATTCTGTGGGTGGCGGACGAGTCGCGCGTGTATTCATTGGTGAGACTCAAGGGTTCTTCAAGCCAGGTCTGAGTTTGGAAGACGTACGCGACAACTGGAGCCAGATTCGCAATACAGATGGATATGTCATTCCATCTGGCGTACCTGAAGAAACAGGCTTGTTCTTCAATGCGCTCAAGGATGCCTAGAAAATTTCTGTGCTGACGGTGCAGTAATTGCTATGACACAACACATCGCGTGCACCGATGCTCAAGTGATTCCTTCACTTGATGGAATCTCGATTGTTATGCATGATTTCGGTGGGCAAGGAACACCGGTGTTGTTATCGCATGCAACTGGTTTTCATGCACATTGCTTTGAACCTCTTGCACAACAATTATGCCTGCATCATCGCGTGATGGGATTTGATCATCGTGGATACGGCGATGCCGAACGTATTGACCCCGCGACAATTGAATGGAAGATGTACGGCAGCGACGCACTTGCTGCTGCTCGTCACCTCTATGTCACAGCCGGCGAAGAAAAAATCATCGGCGTGGGCCATTCAATGGGTGGCGCATCGTTATTGATGGCCGCTCTTCAAGAACCCACTCTTTTTTCGGCACTCATCGTGTTTGAGCCAATTGTGTTTCCACCTCCTCCCCCCAATGCACCACCTCGACCAGAAAATCCGCTTGCCGGTGGCGCACGTAAAAGGCGATCACGGTTTGCATCCTTTGATGAGGCATTGGAAAACTTTGCATCCAAACCACCGATGTCTACTTTCCATCCATCGGCACGCGAGGCTTACGTGCGACATGGCTTTGCCGTTACCGATGATGGAGACATTGCGTTGAAATGCCTCCCCGAACATGAAGCACGCACATATGAAACTGGTGGAACAAGTGGCGCATGGGATGAATTGCCCTCAATCACCACTCCGGTGTGGGTCGTCTCTGGCGCACCTGCGCCATTTCAACCATCTTCATTTGCGCTCAGCGTCGCAGAACAGATCCCTCATGCCACCTACATCCAGTTCGACGAACTAGGCCACTTCGGCCCACTTGAACGCCCCGACATGTTGGCGAAATTGACTCAGAATGTAATCACACAACTGTGATGAATCGCATCGACGCCATGGGAGATGCTCTTCTTGAGCCACTGCGCCAACGCAAATTTTTTGTTACCTGTTTTGGTATTGCAAGCACCGTGGGCGATTTCAGCATTGCGTGGCACATCATCGGGTTCACACGTGCACTGGGATCCATGGAGCGCCTGGGGCAAGCAGTGGCGTTGTCAGTTGCACTTGGAATAGAGAGCTTGATTGTCAATCAAGGCATTAAGCGAATGTTTCGTCGTGAGAGACCCACAACATCAGGCGATGATCGATTCGAAATCCGCACACCACGGACATCAAGTTTTCCTTCAGGACATGCATCATCGGCAACCTTTGCTGTGTTCATCCTTATCTCGTACACAGGTTTTCCACTTGGAGTGTTATGGATTGCACTTGCACTCATCATTGCGCTGTCGCGTGTAGTGGTGCGCATTCACCACGCCACTGACATCCTCGGCGGCATCGTGACAGGGGCAATTCTTGGCACTATTGCCGTCCCAGTTATCTCTGCCATTCTCGGCTGATGCACAACACCCATAAGGGGTTTGTACATCAGGGAATACCTGCAGATAAATAGGTGTTGACCTCTTGTCTATGGCACGTACTTTTGGAATCACATTCGACTATCGCTGCCCGTTTGCACGATTAGTACATGACCACGTTGTGGAAGGCCTTCGTGCCGGAGCTGACTGGAATGTCACCTTTCTCCCCTTTTGTCTCGGACAAGCCCATGTTGAAGAAGGTGACATAGATGTCTGGGATAGGCCTGACTCCGATTCAGGCTTACTTGCGCTTCAATTGGCCATCTCTGTGCGTGACAATCAACCTCATGCATTTCTTGATTTTCATCAGTCAATGTTCAACCATCGCCACACTGGCGGTGGATCGATCAATGATCACAAGATTCTTGCTCGCATTCTCACTACTGCAGGTGCTGATGCCGCTGCGGCATTCGAAGACGTACAAACCCAAAGAACTCTCGAGGTCGTACGTCGCGAACACGAGCAATACGTCCGCAGCCATCAGGTATGGGGAACACCCACCTTCGTGGTGGAGAACAAAGCAGTTTTTGTCCGTCTCCTCGACCATGCCCATGGCGACCAAATAGTGGGCAAAGCAACAATTGAACGCATATTGGACGATATTGACTGGCCAATTCTTAACGAACTGAAGCACACCAGCATTCCGATGTAGTCGTTGTAGGTTGAATCACATGTCTGACCAGCAGAAAAGAATGAGTGATTCTGAATCACTGATGTGGAGACTTGAAAAAGATCCACACCTCGCATCCACATTTGCCAACATCACCATTCTTGATCGTGCGCCAAACATGGACGAGCTCTATGCGCGCATGGAGCGCGCATCGCTTCTCTTCCCGCGCCTACGACGTCGCGTGCAACCATCACCCGGAAACATTGGAAACCCCACATGGGTGGATGATCCATCATTCGATATTCGTTATCACGTTCGAAGGATCTCTCTTGCCGAGCCAGGCGACCTGCGACAACTTCTTGATCTCACCACATTGATGGTTGCTGACCCATTTGATCGTTCCCGACCACTTTGGCATTTCATCGTGGTGGACGGACTTGCCGGCGGTCGCAGTGCGCTTATTCAAAAACTGCACCACACAGTCACAGATGGTCAAGGTGGTGTGGAACTTTCGATGCATTATCTTGATCTACAGCGCAACCCTGCCCCATTGCCGCCACTTGATCCAGAAATTGCTAACGCTGCAATGCACGCCGCATCACCCGATGCCACAGATGCACTGCGCGGAGCGATGGCAGATTCTGTGCGACTTCCTCTTGCGCTTTTGCGACAAGTGCGCGATGTAGTTTCTGATCCTTCGTTGCTCACTTCTATTGGTGCATCAACGTCTGCAACAGTCAAAGAGATTCTCGCCCAACTCAGCGAAACAGACGCTGCACGTTCTCCTTTGTGGACGCAGCGCTCACTTCGTCGCCGATTAGAAACGGCCCGCATCTCGTATCACGACATGCGCAGTGCCGCCAAACAGATGGATGGAACTCTCAATACTGCCTTCGTGACCGCCGCAGCCCATGCATCTGGTCGATACCACCGCGAACTTGGCGCCCCAGTGGAATCACTACGCACTTCAATGGCCATCAGTACTCGCAATGATCAAGATGCAGCAACCGGAGGTAATTCATTTACCCTCGCGCGCATGTTGGTACCCACAGCACAAATGCCGATTCAAGAAAGATTCGCTGCAATCAATGAAATTCTCGTGGCCGCACGTGCAGGAAGCAGTTCTGGATCCCTTGACACCATTGCAACCTTTTCCACTTTGCTTCCCACGTCGGTTGTTACACGACTTGCACGTGCACAATCAGAAACCGTGGACTTTGCAACGTCGAATGTTCGTGGCGCAGGAGTGGCTTTATACGTGGGCGGCGCCAAACTTTTGGAGAATTACCCCGTAGGCCCACTTGCAGGAGTGGCTTTCAACGTGACACTCATGTCGTATTTGGGAAGCCTTGACGTGGGCATCAATATTGATGAAGCAGCCGTGGAGAGCCCCACGCTTTTGCGTGATTGTCTCGTGGATTCATTCCATGAACTTGCCCAAATCGGACAACAGTCCACCAATGCGGGACCAAGTGCTCTAGAAAATGATGGTGCGTTGCGCTCTAAGCGACGGTGGTGGTTTCGTTCGCGGTAAGCAACGAACGAAGATCTAGCAGAAGGTCTGCTACCTCTCCGGAAGACACCAATTCACGGCGCAACATTTCGGCAAGTGCCTTATCAATGACGGCGAGCGCCTCGGTGATCACCGGTTCGCGGGTGTCAATCATGTGGAGCTCCTCTCAAATGGACAGCCCTTACTTGGTAACCCAGGTACTGACTGTCCCCCTCATCGTACAGATGCCATGTGCCCAAGTGGGGAACTTGTGACTATCCAATGAAAAACAGAGGTGACTCGTGCCATAAGGTCACCGTATGGATCTCGAGGGAAAAACAGCAGTAGTCACCGGAGCAGCAAATGGAATTGGGGCCGCCCTTGCAACGCGATTCCACCAAGCAGGTGCTCGAGTTGTTCTGGCCGATCGCGACCAAGCACCCCTAGAGCGCATCACATCGGAACTCAATGCTCTGCGGCCAGGTTCAGCGGTTGCAGTTGTGGCAGATATCGGTAGTGAACAAGGAAATATTGAACTTATTCGCGACGCACAAAAAGCATTCGGATTCATTCATCTGTTTTTTGCAAATGCTGGAGTTGCAATGGGTACTTTTCTTGAGGACACAGATGAGCCCACATGGGAAGCTGCAATGAACATCAACCTTCATGCACATCGATGGGCTGCCAAACATCTCCTTGGTGATTGGCTAGCGGCAGGCGAAGGGTATTTCTGCAGTACCGCATCGGCTGCAGGCCTTCTCTCACAAATTGGTAGTGCTCCCTACAGTGTGACCAAACACGCCGCAGTTGCTTTTGCTGAATGGCTCTCCATTACCTATGGAGATAGAGGTCTCAAGGTGACATGTCTGTGCCCACAAGGAGTGAACACCAACATGTTGAATCCACCAGGGAGCCAAGACGGCATCGACAAGCGTGGTGGCGATGTTGTGAAAGCTTCAGGTGCTGTTCTAGAACCAGCCGAAGTTGCCAACATTGTCTATGACACAATTCTTGCGGAGAAGTTTCTTGTGATGCCACATGCCGAAGTGCATACCTATGAACAACGCAAAGTAGATGATCGCGATCGTTGGCTTGCCGGAATGCGCAAGTTACAGAGTCGAATCTTCAACAGTTAAAACACACACCAAGGGGGAAATCAGATGGGCGTTCGTTTAGACCCAGCAGATGAATACATGCACGAGCTCGGACCAGAGCCCAACTTCAATGAGTCGATGTACATCAATTGTTTCGATCCATCCAGTGGCGTGGGAGGTTGGTTCCGCATTGGAAATCGCGCCAATGAGGGTTATGCGGAAATGACAGTGTGCTTGTACTTGCCCGATGGTCAAGTGGGCTTCATGTACAAGAGACCAGAGATTTCATCCAATGATGCCTTTGATGCCGGCGGGCTGACGTGGACCATGGTGACACCATTTGAGGAATTGCGAATTGCCTACGAAGGAAAAGTGGTGCTCCTCGATGATCCCAAGCAGATGGCCGACCCAAAGAGTGCCTTTAAGAACAATCCATTTGCGCAATGCAGTGTGAACTTGGTATTCACAGGAAAAGGTCGCCCGTCGATGTTTGGTGGTGAACCCGATACACCGCACGAAACACCTGGCGAAGAATTCGCCAAGGGCCACTACGAACAACTCATCGCTGCCCACGGTTCTATTCGTGTAGGTGATCGCGAGTGGCAAATACAGGGTTTTGGTTTACGCGACCATTCATGGGGTCCGCGTTATTGGCAAGCACCTTGGTACTACCGATGGCTCACTGCCAACTTTGGCGAGAACCTTGGATTTATGGCCAGTCGTGTAGCAAAGAAAGACGGACCAGGAACACGCGGTGGATTCGTGTGGGATCACGGACAGATTCACTTGTGTGATGATGTGCAGATCACCACAGTGACAACTGGCGATGATCAGTACCACCAAAAAGTTACTGGTGTTATTTCCTCCAGCAAGTCACAACGTTCGTGGAATTTTGAAGGCGACGTGCAGACGTTGATTCCATTGCGCAATCGACGTCAAGACCCTGATGGCAATTGGTTAATGACACGCATTAGTGAAGGTATGACCAAATGGACCATCACCTCGGGCGAACATGCAGGAGCAACTGGCTATGGAATGTCTGAATACCTTGATCAAATCATCGACAATTCTCCCGTGGGAATCGCCGAGTAAATATCTAGAGGCCGCGGGTTGCTTCGGCTAATTCGCGCCACTGACGCATAGGCAAGGTACCTGTTGCGTCAGTGAGAACCTGAATGCATACGTGGTCTGCGCCCGCATCAAAATGTTCTTTGATGCGCGCCACCACAGTGTCAGTGCTACCCCAACCCACAATGGCATCCACTAAGCGATCGTTTTGATCAACGATCTCGTCGTGCTCGAAACCAAAACGCTTGAGATTGTTCGCATAGTTGGGCAACCCGGTGTAGGTCTTCATATATCCGCGCGCAATCTCGCGTGCTTTCGTTGCATCTGTTTCAAGAACAACTGCAACTTCTGGAGCCAAGAATGCTCCGCTACCCATTGTGGTGCGAGCAAATGCGGTGTGTTCTGCCGGTGTGAAATACGGATGAGCACCATCGGCACGTTCTGCTGCAAGCTTCAACATCTTTGGTCCAAGCGCAGCAAGGACACGACGTGGCGTTGTGGTGGGTGCGGGAGAAAAATACAAACCTGAATCCATCGCATTGAGATATTCCACCATCGTGGAATAGGGCTTGTCATAGGCGCCCTTGTGCACACCGTTCACCATCGGTGCATGACTCACACCAATTCCCAATACGAATCGATCAGGAAAAGCTTCAGTTACGGTTTTCCAACCGGCGTTCATCGTTTGAGCAGTACGTGCATGAAGACTTGCAATTCCTGTAGCCAACACAAGTTTCTTTGTTGCAGAAAGAAGTAGTGCAGTCGATGCAAATGGTTCTCGCAACACAGCTTCAGGAACCCACACTGCGGAGTATCCCATCTCTTCCACTTCGGCAATGGCCTCTTGGGCCTTGGTCATTGGCTGTAGGTCAAAGTCTGCAGACCACAGACCCACTCTTCCCATAGGTACTGAACTCATGGGGAGAAATCTAGGTGCTGTGACCTCAATTAGTTGTACCGACGGAACACCCAGTCATCAATAAGGCGGCGGGCAATGGAGATTCCAGGCGGAATCATTGGCAGATCATCGCGGCTGTACCAATGTGCTTCCGCAATTTCAACCGGATCACATGAGATGTCGCCGCTTACCCAGCGTGCACGGAATCCCAACATGATGGAGTGCGGAAATGGCCATGGCTGGCTTGCGACATATTGCACCGAGTCAACAGCAAGACCAACTTCTTCTTCCACTTCGCGAACCACAGCTTGTTCAAGATTTTCCCCTGCTTCTACAAACCCAGCAAGACAAGAAAACATCGGGACCGGAAACTGTGCTCCCCGAGCGAGAAGAGCTTGTTCGTCATCACCTTCACCGCGAGTAATCAAGGTGATGATTGCCGGCGCAAGTCGAGGAAACGACATCAACGCACACGATGGACACACGAACGCTCTGTCGTTATCGGCCATGCGTGTGGGAGTTCCACATCGTCCGCAAAACCGGTGGGTGCGAGACCATTCAACGAGTTGTACAGCGCGACCTGCCATCGCCCACTCGGCTTCCGACACCATGCCAAAAAGTGAACGCAGGTCATAGTCGGCTCCGTATGCGGGGTCTTGGCCAACTGGTACATCAATTCCCCAACATGCAGTGTCGCCGTGCATCCCAAGAAACAAACAATTCCATTCTTCATCAGCTGGGCGGTCATCAATAAAGACTTTGCTCCCCACCACATGGATATATCTGTGGAGCGTTGCATCTTCTGCAGGGCGCAACGATGGGCGGAAAAATGGATTGCTCGTATTCATCGCCCACTGACGGTAGTGGCTGTCTCTCTGCCTAGGATTATCCAATGGCACGTAATCAAAATCCAGTCGTAATCGTTGATGCAGTACGCACCCCAGTTGGGCGTCGCAATGGCGGTCTATCCACCCTTCACCCCGGCGAAACGTTGGGATTAGTTCAAAAAGCAATCATTGAACGCTCCGGCATTGATCCCGCCATTGTGGAACAAGTTGTTGGCGGCAACGTCAGCCAAGTGGGCGAACAGTCGTTCAACATCACTCGTACCGCATGGTTGGCCGCAGGTCTTCCACTCACCACTGCTGCAACAACAGTGGACACACAATGTGGATCTTCACAACAAGCAACAGGTCTTGCCACTTCATTGCTGGGTTCGGGCGTCGTTGATGTTGCTATTGCATGTGGTGTTGAAGCAATGAGTCGAGTACCCATTGGAAGCAACAGCCGCAAAGAACTTGGTTTGGGTGTACCCATCCCCAAGACATATTTCGACAACTATGAAATGACTTCACAGTTTGAAGGCGCAGAGCGCATCGCCGACAAGTGGAACATCACACGTGCAGATACTGATGCGTGGGGTCTTGCCTCCCAAGAGCGCGCGATTCGTGCATGGAACGAAGACCGCTTTGCTGGTCAATACATCGAAGTAGATGCTCCAGAAGTCAATGAAGCCGGAGAAGTTATTGGCACACGTCGCGTGTCCAAAGATGAAGGCTTGCGCGAGACCACACTTGAAAAGTTGTCCACCCTCAAGCCAGTTGCTCGCCCTGACGGTGTGCACACTGCTGGTAACTCATCACAAATCTCTGACGGCGCAGCAGCGCTGTTGATGATGACAGAGGAAAAAGCAAAAGCACTTGGCCTCAAGGCTCGTGCTCGTGTTGTAGACACCTGCCTCGTTGGCGTGGATCCTGTACTCATGTTGACCGGTCCTATTGATGCGACCCAGCGTTTGCTGGAGCGCAACAATCTCAAGATTGGCGACATCGATGTCTTTGAAATCAACGAAGCTTTCGCATCAGTTGTTCTTGCATGGGCAAAAGAAGTGGGTGCAGACCTCGATCGCACAAACCCCAACGGTGGTGCCATTGCATTGGGTCACCCACTTGGTGCAACAGGTGCGTTCTTGGTTACCAAGGCTCTCAATGAACTTGAGCGCACAGGTGGACGCTACGGCCTCATCTCCATGTGCTGTGGTGGTGGCCTCGGAACCGGAACACTTATCGAGCGCATCTAAATCTGTTTCACGCGTACTCAAGTACGCCGAAGCGATATGCGTTGTGGGACTTTGTCTCACACTTCATTCATGTATGTTCACCCGCACCACAACTGGTGCGGGTGAACGCGTTATAGCCACAGTGGTCGAACCCATAGATGGCGACACCTTGACCGTTCGCCTCAGAGGGCGCCGCCAAGACATACGCCTTATTGGAGTGGACACACCTGAAACCAAGCATCCGAACAAGCCCGTCGAGTGTGGTGGACCGGAGGCATCGGCATTTACTGCAACACAATTCCCACGAGGCACGAAAGTGGAAATTGTTCGAGATATCGAGGCCCGTGATCGTTTTGGCCGACTCTTGGCGTATGTGTTTCGTCAATACGACGGGTTGTTTCTTAATCGGGCACTTCTCGAACATGGACACGCCGCCGCCTACCCCTTTGAGCCCAACACCATGTTCTCCTCAGAGTTTGCTGCTCTTGCACTCACCGCACAACGCAATGGTGTGGGGATGTGGGCGTTGTGTCGCAGGTAGGGTTTGGGCTTATGTCTGATACTTCAGTGCTCGCAACCCGACTTGGCTACAACGCCGATGCGCGACTGGTGATTATTTCTTGCGATGACCTGGGTGCATGTCATGGCGCCACTGAAGGTGTGTATGGCGCACTGCGTCACGGCGTGGCCACATGTGCGTCCATCATGATGCCTGCACCTTGGGCACGCTACGCAGCAGACAATTACTCAGGCGAAGACATTGGTGTGCATCTCACACTGAACGCAGAAAATCCTTCTTATCGATGGGGCCCACTCACGCACGCGCCTTCTTTGTTGTCTGGCGAAGGTGGTTTCCCTCGCACTGTTGATGACTTATGGGAACATGCCGACTCTGTAGAGGTATTGCGCGAATGTCGTGCACAAATCGAACGAGCAATCGCCTGGGGTATTGACGTCACTCATCTTGCGCCACATCTCACCTCCATCACTTTGCGTCCTGAGTTTTTTGATGTGTATGTAGAACTTGCAGTGGAATTCGCACTCCCCATTCGATTGCCTTCAACCATTAGTGCCGATGTCGCAGGATTTCCTTTCCGACAACTTGCTGCCGAAGAAGGTGTTGTTTTCCCAGATCACTTCGACCATGACTGGCGTGCAGGAAGCCGAGAGCGTGTACTGCACGCACTACACAACTTGCAGCCAGGCGTGACCGAGATTCACATTCAGCCTGCAATCGACACTCCCGAAGTGCGTGCATTGGGCAAGGATGCACAAGGGTGGATCGATGACTACATCTTTGCCACCGAAGATAAAGAACTTGTCGCCCAGATAGAAAAAAGTGGCGCAGTTCTTATTGGTTATCGCGAACTTAGGGACGCGATGCGAGCTGGCTGATTACTTTTTCAGCCTCTCCAGACCACAACGCTTCGAACAAACACCGCGTATTCCCTTCGGCCTTCAATTTTCCCGCCATGAACGCGGTTGTGGGATTCATTGAGGCATTTTTGGCATCAATACGCACCACAACATCAGCGTCGTCGGGGCCTTCAACGGCCTCATCATTTTTCTTAAAGACAACGCGATATTGAATGGACACTACGAACCCTGAGATGTGGAACGGATATTCATAAACACATCGTCTTCAATGCATCCTTGCGGCAAGGGATCAAGAGAAGACCGCGCAAGAATCCAATCTTCCCATGGATACACGCGTGCAAGTTCGTCATCATCAAGACCAAACCACCATTTCGACGTGGGATCAATTTGTGTGGCATGAGCCAACAACGATTGTGTGCGAGCGGCCAAATACTTACCGATTTCTACACGAGTAGTAATGCGATGGTCTTGTGATGGTCTCTTGAGCCAGTTCTCATCAAATGGCGATTCGCCAAACTTTTCTATCAACGCATTGTGTACCACCTCAATGCGTTGTTTGGCCCACAATGTATAATACATCTTGGACACTTGCCAAGGTTCACCCATCTCTGGGTACCACATAGGATCTCCTGCACGATCAAATGCCAAGACGCTGATGTCATGCACACGCAAGTGATCAGGGTGCGGGTAACCACGCTGATCATCGTTGTAGGTCAGGATCACTTGTGGGCGGTGCTGGCGAATGAGCCCCACAAGACGACCCGTAGCTTCATCAATATCTGCCATATGAAAACAATCAGGGTGATTGTTTGATTCAGCCCCTGCCATTCCAGAGTCGCGGTAGCCCAACATGTGTACGTGGTTAAACCCAATTGCCTGCGTAGAACGTTCAAGTTCGAGTGGACGAATCTTTGCAAGCAGTGCACGTTCTTGATCTGGGCTCACTTTATGAAAAGGTTGACCCGGTTCACGAAGAGCCGGATTTTGCAAGTCGCCTTCTTCTCCACCGGTGCAACACACCAACACCGTAGAGACACCTTCGGCGAAGTATCGAGCAACGGTGGGAGCACCTTTCGATGCTTCATCATCAGGGTGTGCATGCACAGTCATGAGACACAACGGCTCACCAGAAATTGACGTGGGAGAAAGAGACATCGCTCTCAGGTTAGTGAGGGCCGACGATTCACCACCA
Organism: Ilumatobacteraceae bacterium; assembly: GCA_044239355.1. Classification (GTDB taxonomy): domain Bacteria; phylum Actinomycetota; class Acidimicrobiia; order Acidimicrobiales; family Ilumatobacteraceae; genus UBA2093. The sequence continues at coordinate 33,641 of JBIIBO010000006.1, read as the reverse complement.
ACAGTTCTGCATAGAGTGTGACCAATGAAGCATGTTTTTCGACGCAGCGTGGCGCTTGTTGGCGTAGTCACCATTGTCTCCGCCAGCTGTTCCACTAACGATGGCCGACAAATGCAAGAACCTGTGGGCGGCCCAGCAATGGTGGGCACCACCGCTCCCACAGATAACGCCGACACATCTAGTTGGGCGCTCACTGCTCCGTGGGAAAAAGGGGGCGAGCTCGATGTGCGCTACAGCTGTGATGGGCAAGCAGTTTCGCCGCCATTGGTGTGGAGCGAAGGTCCTGAGATGACCCGGGCCTACGGACTTGTACTGACCGCGGTTGATGATCCCACCACAGTGCTGTGGGCAATGGCCGACATCCCCATTGGGACTCGCAACCTTGTAGAGGGTCTGGCACCCCAAGGTGCTGTTGTCTCAGTGAATGCATCAGGGACACTGGGCTATCAGGCCCCATGTCCAGATGCTGGGGTGGCTCAACAATTTGAGATCACTATCTACGCCCAAGAGTTTCCGCTAGAAAGCGCACCCAACACACCAGCACTTCAAATGCGCGATGCCCTCCAAGAGGTGGCACTCGAAATAGTGAGCACCACCTTCACCTACCAACGTCGCTAAATCACCCCAGCAAATAATTCATCACCGAGAGGGGTCAGTCCACCGCACTGGGTGTTTAATCTGTGAGAATGTCTCCATAGACGCATCACTTATTGCCTTGCCAGTTGGCGTATTTGAGACAGACCTGAATTGTCGACTCATCTCTGCAAACGATGCGTTTCGCACACTTGTGTTACATGGTGCACCTGTTGTTCCCGGGACTGCACCTTGGACAAATGCAATGCCACATGAACGCACCGAATGTGAAAAACAATGGACACAACGTGGCGCACCGTCTGATGCATTTACTGTGGAATTTCGCATTGGACTTCCCACCGGAGAAAGTGCGTCAATTGCACTCAGCACACAACCCATCATCCTTGATGGAATCTTGACTGGCCATATCGGTACCGCACTCAACGTCACATCGCATACAGATCAACGTCAACTGTCTGAACAACTCATTGGTTTACTTGATGTCTCAGGTGATGCGGTCATTGTGTTTAACCGCGTTGGTGAAGTGATCTTTGCAAACGACACCGCCAAAACTTTGGTGGGTGTGCATGATCCACACACATCATTTGATGATGTCGCCTCGCGCACTTTCATGCAAGCAGTACGCGATCAGTTGCCGCGAGTTCTTCTTGACCCTGCAGCACCCAGTGGTTCACCCAGCAGATGGGACGGCGAGATTGGTTTCCGTTCCCCCGATGGCATTGCGCGCGTCTTACACATCGTTGTTCAAGTAGTACGTAATGCAGACGGCAGCATTCAGCACTGGGCAACAATTAGTCGTGACATCACCGAACAACGCCATGCACAAGCCGAACTCGCACGTCAAGCCACCCATGATGCCCTCACCGGTTTGCCGAACCGCGTGTTATTCGTACGCAAGACAACAGAAGCCCTAGAACGCAGCAAGACCACACACGCATCGGTGGGAGTGTTGTTTATCGACCTCGACAAACTCAAACATGTCAATGACACAATTGGACATGCCGTGGGCGATCAATTGATTGTGACGATCGCAAAACGCCTTGCTGCAGCCACCAGACCAAGCGACTTAGTAGCACGCATCAGCGGTGATGAATTTGTCGTGCTGTGTGAAGGGCTTCTCGACGAACACGTTGCTCTCGATGTTGCCGAACGCATTCGTACAGCAATCACTGGGTCTCTCGTTCTTCAAGGTGTTGAAATTGAAGCCGGAGCAAGCGTCGGCGTGGCAATGTCCACCCCAGAATTGCTGGCTACACAATCACCAGCCGATGCTGCAGTGACATTGTTGCGTTCCGCCGATACAGCAATGTACAAAGCCAAGCAACGCGGTCGCGGACGTAGCGAGTTGTACAGCGAAGAGATGCGTCGCGTTGCCCAAGAGAGACAATCACTGGCCTCAGAACTCGAACAAGCTCTTGCCGGAGATCAATTCTCAGTGGTGTACCAACCCATTGAATCTGCACACACCGGGCGAATTGTTGCCGCTGAAGCACTATTGCGCTGGAACCACCCCACTCGCGGACTATTGGCCCCGGGTGCATTTCTTGATCTTGCAGATGAATCTGGGCTCATTGCACCGATTGGTGATTGGATTCTTGATGAAAGCGCACGAACAGTTTCTGAATGGATACGTGATGGACTTGTAGACCCAAGCACCGCGTTACACATCAATGCATCTCGGCGACAACTCTCTGACATCACATTCGTTGATCGCACTTTGACCATTCTTCGCACTCATCAACTCGATGCGTCGCAGTTGGTCTTGGAAACTTCTGAATCAAATTTGGTAGAAAACAATCCATCTGTATTGCGAACAGTGAACGCATTGACTCGCCAAGGAATCAAAATTGCAGTAGACGATTTCGGTTCCGGATATTCCTCACTTGCATCGCTTCGCACATTCCCCGCCGACATCTTGAAACTGGACGGTACTTTGGTGCGCGACGTCGGACGTACTGATGGTGGAGATGACCCGATGGTGCGATCATTGATTCAACTTGCACACTCTTTAAACCTCACGGTGTGCGCTGAATGGGTTACTACTGATGACCACGTGCAGCGTCTCAAAGTATTGGGATGTGACCTACTGCAAGGAAATCGCATTGGTGAAGCAGTGGATGCGCAGACTTTTGCGGACAAAATCCGACGCAAGTCAAATGCTCGTCAGCAATAGCTTGCGCTAGTTCTCGTCGATTTCAGGTGCAGGACCAAGTCCTGCGAAATACGCAAGAACAGGTGTTGCGTCACGTGACAAGCGAAAAATGAAATTGTCATTCAACATCTCACTCGATACCGGCAATGCATACGACAAAGTGTCTCCAGTACCCAATACACGTAGTTTTTGACCGGTCTCCAACACATCCAGCCCCACACTGACCGTCATTGCAGAAGTCACCGCATCAAGCACAACATGCGTGCGCAACGGATTGCGCGCCAAATAGCGTGCAGCATCTTTGGCCAGTGAGGAAAGAAAGGCTCGTTGGCGTTCCCCTCGACCCGTGTCGCCAGTGCGATCCATCACCCATTTGCCATCAATTTTTTGTTCTAGGTAGCGCGAACGGGCGTAGGCCAAAGATTGTGTTCCATCAAGACGTTTGCAGCCTTTACGTCCAATGTAGAAACCCGTTGCTTTGTCGCGAGAGATGTGAGGCACACAGACATTGACGCCACCAATGGCATCAACAATTGTTTTGAATCCTGAAAAATTAATTTCTACATATTGATGAATGGGGATATTGAGTGCGCGTTGCACAGTGCGGACCAAAACTTCTGGCCCATTTCCATAAGCCGCATTTATCTTGGCGAATTTTTCTCCGTCACCAATCTTGACCCACAAATCACGAGGGACAGACATCAATGCAACATCGCCTGTTGCTTTATCAATACGCACCACAATGAGAGTGTCCGAACGCATGCCTGGTGTGGCATCAACTGAACCTGTTGATGCAAAATCTTTATCGTTGGGATCTGCGCTTTCGCGCGAGTCTGAACCGACCAGCAAAATGTTTTCTACTCCAGCCGACGGTGGAGAAAGAACTGCTGACACTGTGTCGATACGTGCGACATCGTCGAGTTGTGCTTGAGTTGCCCGCACAATTCCAAGTGCACCAGCTAGTGACACAACAAGAGCCACCGACAACACCCACATCCACTTTGGTGCACCTGTCAGGCGAGATATTCCTGGTTCAGATAACACAGTGTCTACGGTAGTCAGTCCGCTGCAGGGCGAAGGTGCACCACATCTGCTGTGTCTATGCGATGTGTAACACCACATTCGTCGAGAACTATCAATCGACCGTCAACTTCAACACCAGTTGCACGTCCCACAATTTCTTGATCGTGTGGTAACTCTGCACGCACACGCATCCCCACCGTGCCAAGTTCTGCAACATATCGATCATGCATCTGTTCTTCGGGCAATGCCAATAGCTCATCAATACACGGCAGCATTGCCAGCAAGAATTCATCAGGTGTCACAGATTGCGTCCATCCACTGGCGGCCAAAGATGTAGCCCCTGGTGGCGCCCACTCAAGATTCAGTCCAATTCCCACCACTACAAATGCGGGCACACCACGTGCATCTAGAGAACCTGCTTGAGCCAAAATGCCTGCCACCTTCTCGTTAGCCACCAAAAGATCATTCGGCCACTTCATCACCACATCGACCCCGCATGTTTCTCGAGCTACCCGGGCTGCTGCCAAAGCCACCGCCTGGGTCAGTACGTGGGTGTGGGCAGGTACTTGGCGGAAAAGCATGGAGACCAACAAATTGGCTCCTCTGGGGGCTTCCCAAGCCCTATCAAGGCGTCCACGGCCTGCAGATTGGTAGTCAGACCGCAAAACGGTGCGGTCAACGGCACCTTGGGCCCCTTCTTGGAGCAAATCGGTGTTCGTACTCCCCGTCTCTGAAACACGGCGAATTTGCCAGTTTTCTGATTGGTTCGCTTTTTGGTCTCTCATCAAGGCAATATTGTCACCTGTGCTGAAGAAAATCCTGATTGCCAACCGCGGCGAAATTGCCGTCCGCGTTATCCGTGCCGCCCGTGAGATGGGGATCGCCACTGTGGCGGTCTACTCCGAACTCGATCGCAATGCACTTCACGTGCGCTTGGCTGATGAGGCCTATGCCCTTGGTGGGCAAACCGCAGCCGAGAGCTACATCAATACCGAAGCGATTTTGAAAGCCATCAAGGACAGTGGCGCAGATGCTGTGCATCCGGGATATGGCTTCTTTAGCGAGAACGCCGAGTTTGCTCGTGCCATCAGCGCGATGGGTGTGCAGTTCATTGGACCACCGCCCGAGGCCATCGATGAAATGGGCGACAAGGTTTCCAGCCGCAAAGCAGCACTTCGTGGTGGAGCCCCGATTGTTCCTGGCACAACAGAGTTCGCACAAAGCGCCCAAGAAATCATCGACTTCGGCAAAGAGTTTGGTTGGCCCGTTGCCATCAAGGCTGCATACGGCGGCGGTGGTCGTGGAATGAAAGTTGTGCAATCAGAATCTGAAGTCCAAGAAGCCATGGATTCAGCTCAACGTGAAGCGAAAAACTTTTTTGGTCGCGATGAGGTCTATGTGGAGCGCTACCTCACCTGGCCACGACACATCGAAGTTCAACTAGTCGGCGACAAGCACGGAAATGTTGTGTGGGTCTCCACTCGTGACTGTTCTGCACAACGTCGTCACCAAAAACTGGTGGAAGAAGCACCAGCACCAGGTCTGCCTGACGGTGTAGAAGAAGCCATGGGCGCCGCTGCTGTAAAAGCTGCAAAAGCTGTGGGCTACTACAACGCAGGAACCGTGGAGTTCATTTATCAAGATGGTGAGTTCTTCTTCTTGGAGATGAATACACGTCTTCAGGTAGAACACCCAGTCACCGAAGTGATTACAGGAATCGATCTTGTGGAATGGCAGATTCGTGTTGCTGCAGGCGAGAAGTTGCCGATGACACAAAAAGAAGTACGTGCACGCCAAAGCGGTGCCGCCATTGAAATTCGTATCAACGCAGAAAACCCTGCTGGCGGTAAGTTCTTGCCTTCGCCCGGACCAATTACCAAGTTGGTTCCACCAGATGGTTTTGGTGTGCGATTCGATAGTGGTTATGAATCTGGCGATGAAATCAGTCAGTACTACGACAACTTGGTCGGCAAGTTGATCGTATGGGGCAAAGATCGCCCTACTGCAATTGCACGCACCTTGCGTTGCCTCAAAGAAATGGTTGTTGAAGGTGTTGCCACAACAATTCCCGCAGACATCGCCATTCTCGAACATCCAGATTTCGCAGCAGTCACTCACTCCACCAAGTGGGTAGAACAAGTCCTTGATCTCTCTCACATTGGTGTCACTCCAGTGGGCGCGCCGTCGGGTGACGATGATGCTCCCCTTGTGCAGCGTCAGACAACCGTGGAAGTAAACGGTCGCCGTTTCGATGTGAAGTTGTGGGTTCCAGAATCTGCTGGAGTTGCTGCAAGTTCACCAGCCAAAAAGAAAACTCCTCGTGCAGCATCAGGTTCTGGTGGTGCAGGCGGCGCAGGAACTGGCAAGGTTGCCGTGCCGATGCAAGGAACCATTGTGAAGGTTCTTGTTGAAGTAGGCCAAAGTGTTGAAGCTGGTCAAAGTGTTGTTGTGCTCGAAGCCATGAAAATGGAAAACCAAATCGAAGCCGACAAGAGCGGCGTTGTGAAAGCAATCAATGTGTCACCAGGTGACACCGTGGGTGCTGGCGACGTTGTTGTTGTTATTGAATAACTAGTCAGCAGCTTCATAAAAACTTATACAACGCAACAACAGGGTTGCATGACACTCGGCAGTAGCTGAACTCAATTGAAAAAGTTGATCTCAGGATGCTTTAGGATTCGACGATGAAACGCGGCGTGTTTGTCATCTTGGCTTCGATAGTTGTTGCAGTGGGTTTACCCAATACCCATATTCAAGCTCAGACGAGTAACGCGGTTCCCCCATTTGCCCTCCACGGCGAAAATGGTGATCTGTCAGTTTTTGCTTACATAGGGAGAGGTCAACGTACGAATTCAATTCCAATGTTTGGAATTGTCCCAATGCGCGTTTGCCACCTCGACGACTGTGAAATTTTCCAAGTGAACTACATCTCCACGCCTGGGGTGCGCGATTCTGCTCGCTGGTTACAGGTACTTCTAAAAGTTGGTGAAAGATTTCAACGACGCCCAGTGACAGCACAAGTCCCAAGTAATTTTAAAGATTTGACAGATGGTTGGTCACTGTCTACTAATCCAGTTAATACTTGGTCCAACCCACGTGATTGGCATCAGCAACAGACATCACTGGAGCCATTTGAAGTCACTTTTTGGAATTTAGATTCAACGATCATGACAAGAGTAAGTCTTTGCGCCAACTATCGCGATGGCTTACCACTGAACAGTTCGTCAGGCGCCCCTACCTCAATGTTTGGATTTTCTTCCACTCTCGAGGGATACACAGACGCAGAATATGAACTTATTGAAAACGGTCAATTCAAAAAGCGGGGCACAATTGGAAAATCCACAGGAGACATAACTGTTCCTGGATGTGGTTCAAATAACTTCGGCCCTTTCACAACACCTAGTGGCCCACACATTGACGGATTGAAAGCTGGTCGTACATACAACCTGACATACCGCGTGACCGGCGACGGCAAGCCTCCGATTACCACATCACTTGATTTTGTTGCGCCAGGGGCCTGTCCCAGCGGTGAAGTAATTCTTGCCCCTTCACCTCGCGTTATGGGCTACGGAGCGTTAGGGCCAGATGGTTACCTACTTTCTCTCATTGATCTTGGACTAGCCAAGTGGAGGTTTGAAGGATTAATCGGAAAGTTTTTAGGACCCATTTACGACTCTGCTTCAAAGGTTGGCCCCTTCGGAGGAAAATTCACCGAAATTGAGAACTCCAACGAAAAATGGCAATACCTAGAAGGTGTAGATGACTGGGCTCTCGTTCTCGACAATGCCACTCCACGAACAACCGACGATGTCCTCGAGAACACTGTCTTTGCAGACTGCAGCGCCTCGAATCTCAGAACGCAGTTGTCACTGAATGTGGACAGTCTTAGCGTCAACGAGCAAGGCTGCACGATCACAAACAATAAAATCGTTCCGATTAGACCAGGTCCTTGCTTAGTAAATGCAATCGTCTCGACAAGTAATGTCAAGAAATCAACTGCTCGAAACACGCGAAGGTCGACCATCCCCGTCAATTACGTTGTAACGACCATCGCAAAGCAAGTACAACTTAAGAACGGCGCAAGAGTGACTCCGCGAACTAGAGCACAGATCACCCAAATATTGCCAGCAACTACATTGTTGTCGCCATCCAAAGGTGCACGAGTAGTTCGTATAACTTCCCGTACTAGTTCGGTGTGTCGTCCCCAAGGAACATCGTTACGCATGTTGAAGAAGGGCAAATGTCGTTACACGGCAACTGTGATGAGAAAAGGTAAACCTTCAACAGTTTCATCCGTGATACGGGTCTCTTGAAACTGTCGTTGTTATTGAATAACTAGTCAGCAGCTTCAGACAGTGCTTCGGCAAGAGCCGGATGCACTAACAAAGACTCTTCAATGTCGGTGACTTTAAGATTTGCCGTCACGGCTAATGCAATCACACTGATGAGCTCTGCTGCGTGACGGCCCACAATGGATCCACCCAGCACTTCGCCTGTTGCAGGATCACTAATGATCTTGACAAAACCACGTGAATCGTTATTGATTAATGCTTTTGCAGTAGATGAAAACGGCACTTTGGTGACGCGAATCTTTCGACCTGATGCAAATGCTTCTGCCTCGGCAAGCCCCACATCGGCAATCTCTGGCTCAGTAAAAATTGCAGACGCTGCTTTGTCATAATCCAAATGGCGATGTGGACCTTTGGGTCCACCCACTACTTGCTCGGCAACTTTTCGTCCTTGCATAGAAGCCACCGACGACAATGGAAGCTTTCCACTGACATCACCGGCTGCATAGATGTTGTCGATACTGCTTTGGCAGTGACGATTAATCACGATGTAGCCACCATCAGTTTCGACGCCCACGTTTTCTAAGCCAAGCCCTTCGGTATTGGGAAGTGATCCAATTGCCAGCACCGCATGGGTGGTTTCCGACACTCGCCCATCGTCACACACCACGCGTACGCCGTTAGCTGTTCGCTCAATTGTTGTGGCACGTGCACCCTTAAACAAACGCACACCACGAGCCAAGAAGGTGTCCTCGAGAACAGCAGCAACTTCTGGATCTTTGCCCGGCAACACTTGTTGACGACTCACCACCAATGTGACTTTGGATCCAAATGATTCAAACATGTGTGCAAATTCCACACCAGTCACACCAGAGCCCACGATGGTGACGCTCTCGGGGAAAATTTTTGGCGGATAACAATCTCGTGTCGTCAAAATGCGATCACCATCGGGTTGCACAAAATCTGGAATGCGAGGACGACTACCTGTAGAGATCAAAATGTCGTCAGTCTCGATGTCTTCTTGTGTTCCATCGGCAAAAACAACGCGCACATGAAAACGATCTACCAAAGTGGCAGTGCCCCGCAGAATTCTCACGCCTTGGCTGACAAGAAGAGTCTCCACGTCATTGGACAGACGATTCTTAATGCCCTCAATGCGGTTTGTGAGAGCTGCGACATCAACTTCGGCATCCCTGTTCTCTAGACCCATGCCACTAAGTCCCTCGGTGAAGCTCACTGCACTGCCCGTGGCGATCATTGTTTTTGATGGCACACAATCCAACAAGTGCGCTGCGCCTCCGAGAATTTCACGCTCCACCACTGTGACCTGCACACCTTTGCGAGCAGCCAGGCTTGCCGCCGCATGGCCAGCGGGGCCTCCACCTACAACAACGAGGCGTTTATTCAGATTCACGTCTTTGAGGCTACCTGTGATGCACGGGAGACAAAGTAAACACTTCGTGACGCAATGACTTCCTCATCAACACGCTGTGCCCACTACCGTAGGAGGTCTGTGAGTGAAGAGAATCAAGAACAAGGCGCCGGTGGCCTCGAGCACGAAAAAGCACGTCGTTTGGCTGCCCTTGCCGCTATGAGAGATGCGGGCACCAACCCCTACCCCTACCGTTTTGATCGTTCACACACACTGGGCGAGATTCGCCGTGACCACGACGCACTAGAGCCTGGCACCGAAACAGAGACTCACGTCAGCGTTGCGGGACGCATCATGTTGAAGCGCGATCAAGGCAAACTCATTTTTGCTACCTTGCAAGATCGCACTGGATCTCTGCAGCTGTTCGTCTCTCGTGCAGTTGTCGGCGACGATGCCTTCGACGCCATTGCCGATCTTGATCTTGGCGATTGGGTCGGCGTGTCGGGCATGGTGATGTCTACTCGTAAGGGCGAGCTGTCCATCAAGGTGTCCTCCCTGCAGCTTTTGTCGAAAGCAATTCGCCCTATGCCTGATAAATGGCATGGACTCACCGACACCGATACTCGTTATCGCCAGCGCTATGCAGACCTCATCGGCAACGAGGAATCGCGTCGTATGTTTGAAATTCGACATGCAGTCATTGCCAGTTTCCGACGCACGCTCCACGATCGTGGCTTTATTGAAGTAGAAACACCTGTGTTGCATGTAGAAGCCGGTGGAGCACATGCCCGTCCTTTTGTGACGCATCACAACGCGCTTGACATGCAATTGTTTTTACGCATCGCCCTCGAGCTGCACCTCAAGCGCCTCATTGTGGGTGGCATGGAGCGTGTGTACGAAATTGGTCGGGTGTTCCGCAACGAAGGCATCTCTACTCGCCATAATCCCGAGTTCACCATGATGGAGCTCTACCAAGCATTTGCGGACTACACCGACATCATGGATCTCACCGAAGCTCTCATCACACAATCTGCAATTGATGCAACTGGTTCAAGCACGGTCACTATTGACGGCGAAACAGTCGATCTTGCACAACCATGGCGTCGTGCACGCATGATTGATCTTGTCGCAGAAGCCACAGGAGTGGCCGTGCATCCTTCGCAACCACGCGAAGAACTCGTAGCACTGGCGCAAAAACACAACGTGAAAGTCGAAGCACATCACGGCACAGGAAAAATCATTGAAGAGCTATTCGAGGCAACTTGTGAAAATGCGCTTCGTGCCCCCACATTCGTTACTGGACATCCTGTAGAGATCAGCCCACTTGCCCGCGTTGATCGCAACGATCCATTCCTCACCGAACGTTTCGAATTGTTTGTCGGTGGGCGCGAGCTTGCAAATGCATATTCCGAGCTCAACGATCCCGTAGAACAACGTCTTCGTTTTGAAGACGAACAAGCCTCAAAAGAAGCCGGTAATGCCGAGGCCGGCACCGTAGATGAGGATTATTTGCGCGCCTTGGAATTTGGCATGCCGCCCACTGGTGGTCTTGGCATCGGTATTGATCGCCTCGTCATGTTGATTGGTGGCGCTCAATCCATTCGTGATGTCATCTTGTTCCCTACTCTTCGACCGGAGGTCATGTAAATGTCAACAACAGCATGGGGAGTGGGCATTGCCACACTTGACGCCGACGGCGCAACACTCGATGTGCGATTTCGTGCATTGGGACTAGGTGAGGCCCCATCATCACTTCCCTCTCATGAACCTGCAACAGATTCCGATCCTGAACGCGGCGTGGCCTTTCGCGCCGTGTCCATCACCGTCGATACTGCGGCAAGCCCTACAAATGCCCAAGATGCGTATCTTCGTTTGAATCTTCTCTCCCATCGCCACATGCAACCACGCACCATCAATCTCGACGGCATGTTTGGCCATCTGCAAAATGTTGCATGGACATCGCGGGGTCCCGTTCCCGTGAGCGCTATCGAATCAGTGACGTGGAACTTTGCACGCCGCAATGAACACCTCACCGTGCACGGAGTCGACAAGTTCCCTCGCATGACCGATTACGTGGTCCCAAGTGGAGTGCGTATTGCCGATGCAAGCCGTGTTCGTCTTGGCGCATATCTTGCCTCGGGCACCACGGTGATGCACGAAGGATTCTGCAACTTCAATGCCGGCACCTTGGGTGCATCGATGGTGGAAGGCCGCATCTCACAAGGTGTCATCGTGGGCGATGGCTCCGACATTGGCGGTGGTGCTTCCATCATGGGAACACTCTCTGGTGGTGGAAAAGAAATGGTCACCATTGGTGAGCGATGTCTGCTTGGTGCTAACGCTGGCATCGGGATCAGCCTCGGTGATGATTGCATCGTGGAAGCAGGACTCTACGTCACCGCCGGCACAGTGGTTCTTGATCCTTCTGGCAATGCCGTGAAAGCAAAACTTCTTTCCGGTCAATCCGGATTGTTGTACCGTCGTAACTCACTCACCGGTGCTGTAGAAGTAATTTCTCGCACTGGTTCTTGGGGTGGATTGAACGCAGATCTTCACAAGAACTAGCAATGTCAGCCGACGATCTCGAACGCATTATTCATTCGCGCATCAGCGCAATGACAATTGACCGAGACAAGCCCGTCGCAGAAGAAATCATTCACCGTCTCGTACAGGCGGCACAAGCAGCACCTAACCATCGCAAGACTCGTCCTTTACGCATCGCGGTATTACAAGAAGATGCACGCCTACGTTTTGGTGAAGCAGTTGCCGACGCAATGCAGACACATGGCGATGACCAGATCAAAGTAGACAAGACGCGCACCAAATATGGACGCGCTCCTGTTGTGTTGGTCGTTGCATCGGCTCTTGGTGCAAGCGAACTTGAGACTGAAGAAAATCGCTATGCAGTTGCAGCTGGCATACAGAACATGCTGTTACTGCTTGAAGAATTAGGCATGACCGCGCTGTGGAGTACGCCTGCAAAAGGCACTCATCACACAATGACCCAGTTCTGCCAGTTTGATGACACTGACCATGTGGTCGGCATCATCTACCTAGGTTGGGGCACTCGTGAGGGCGTCGCCAAAGAACGACCTGCACCAATTGTGCACTGGCTGAGTTAGCGACGTTTCATTACAGCAACTCAGGAGCAGTTAGCGCCCGGGCTGATACATCCCATAGACATCGCGCAACGCATCGCTCACTTCGCCCAATGTGGCGTGTGCACGCAGTGCCTCTTTCATGGGAATCAAGATGTTCTCTGTGCCGCGAGCCGCCTCACGTACCCGCTCAAGAGCTGCGTCCACAGCCGCATGGTCACGATTGGCCTTGAACTCTTTCAGGCGTGCAAGTTGACCTTTGGCCAAACTTGGATCAATCGGGAACACATTGGGTTCGGGTTCGTTATCCACCGTGAACTTATTGACACCCACAATGACTCGCTCGTCATCATCAATGGACTTGGTGTATTCATAAGCGCTTTGTTCGATTTCATCCATTTGGAATCCAGCTTCGATGGCATCCACTGCCCCACCCATTGCATCAATACGTTCGATGTATTCCCATGCCAAACGCTCCACCTCATCGGTGAGTGATTCCACAAAGTAAGAACCAGCCAACGGGTCCGGTGTATCTACTATTCCGCTTTCATATCCAATGATTTGCTGGGTACGCAATGCGATACGTGCAGCATCTTCTGTCGGCAATCCCAGTGCTTCGTCGTAGCCATTTGTGTGGAGACTTTGCGTACCGCCCATTACTGCAGCCAGTGACTGCACAGCAACACGCACCACGTTGTTGAGTGGCTGTTGTGCGGTGAGAGTGCTGCCACCAGTTTGTGTGTGGAAGCGCAACAGTTTGCTGCTTTCTTTCTTTGCACCAAAACGCTCGGTCATGATTTTGTGCCACATGCGGCGGCTAGCGCGGAACTTGGCCACTTCTTCAAAGAAGTTGTTGTGGCCATTCCAGAAAAATGACAATCGCGGAGCGAAATCATCGACATCGAGACCAGCATCAACAGCTGCTTGCACATATGCAATTGCATTTGCCAAGGTAAATGCAATCTCTTGTACTGCAGTGCTCCCTGCTTCACGAATGTGATAACCGGAAATAGAAATGGTGTTCCACTTAGGCACATTTTTGGAGCAGTACTCAAAGATGTCGGTGATGATGCGCATTGAAGGTCGCGGCGGGTACACGTAAGTACCGCGAGCAATGTATTCCTTCAGCAAATCATTTTGAATCGTGCCACTGATGGCATGTGCGGGAACGCCTTGTTCCTCTGCAACCAACTCGTACATCAACAACAAAATGGCCGCCGTGGAGTTGATGGTCATCGAGGTGGACACCTTGTCCAAGGGAAGATCTTTCAACAACAAACGCATGTCATCGAGACAACTAATGGCAACGCCTACTTTGCCCACTTCACCCTCGGCGCGAGGATGGTCAGAGTCATATCCCATCTGTGTGGGTAGGTCGAACGCACACGAGAGACCTGTTTGGCCTGCCTGCAAAAGGAACTTGAATCGCTCGTTAGTGGATTCAGCTGTGCCGAAGCCTGCGTATTGACGCATTGTCCACAATTTCCCGCGATACATCGTGGGATACACGCCACGCGTATAGGGAGCAACGCCGGGGGTGCCCAGTTGTTCCTGGGCATTCCAGTTGGCCAAATCGGCCTCTGTGTAGAGGGGGGCAATTTCAATACCCGAGTCAGTGCGCTTTACGTCTTCAGCCATAGGTCTCAATGGTACGAGCGATGAGTGTGCCCGCCCTAATGGGGAGAAGGCAATATGGCGAAATCTGAAGGTTTTTTGACCCTATTGGGCCGCGACAAGGCTGATTTCCATCAACCATTCAGCGCGAGCCAACGCAGGCACAGTCACCAAGGTGCTTGCCGCTCTATGAGACCCCATGACTTCATCGCGCACGGCCATGACTGAGGCCAGATCATGAGACAGCGTTGCACTCGCCACCACATAGGTGGTGATGCTCACCACATTGGTTACTTCCATCTCTGCAGTGCGCAAAATCTCCAACAAATTGGCCCACACCACACGTGCTTGACCCTCTATGGAAGCAGGCACAGTGCCATCGGGCATCGTGGGCACAACCCCAGAGGTGAACACCAAGGACTTGGCACCATCTACTTTGACTGCATGGGCGTATTTGGCAGCCGGTGGCGCCATATGTTCTGGCTGTATCTCACTGATTCCCATATCGACCATTCTGGCCTATTGTGAAGCCATGACCATCACGCCAGACGCACCCGTGACCACACCGCCCATGATCGACGGCATCCCATTGACTCCCAAAGATGTCACCACCTTGTATCTCGAAGAACTTGCTCCCAAGCCCACGATGGCTGAAGAACGACTTCGTCGTAAGCAAAAACTTGCCGGCGCACTTCGTATTTTTGGTCGATTCGGTTTTGGCGAAGGCGTAGCTGGCCACATCACCGTGCGTGATCCAGAATTCCCTGATCACTTCTGGGTGAACCCACTGGGTCTGTCATTTCGCCACGTGACCGTGTCGGACTTGTTGCTCGTCAACCACCATGGCGAAGTCGTCATTGGAAAGCACAGTGTCAATCGTGCGGCCTACGTGTTGCACGCAGCTGTTCACGCCGCACGACCCGATGTTGTTGCCGCAGCACATGCGCACTCGGTCTACGGAAAAGCATTTAGCGCATTGGGAATTCCACTTGATCCCATCACTCAAGACGCGTGTGCCTTCTACGAAACCAACACCGTCATTTCAGAGCATGGTGGCGCCGTGGTGTTTGAAGAATCAGCCGGTCGCGACTTTGCTGAAGCTTTTGGCAACAACCGTGCAGCCATTCACCAAAATCATGGCCACTTCACCGTTGGAGGTTCCATCGATGAAGCGGTGTTCTGGTATGTCTGTTTCGAACGCTGTGCTCAGGCACAGTTAGCTGCCATGGCGGCTGGAACACCAAAAATGATTCCTCATGAGAGCGCTGTCTACACGCGCGAGAACGCCGGTAATCCGATCAGTGGTTGGATGCACTTCCAGCCGCTGTGGCAAGAAATTTGCCGTACCGACCCTGACTTGTTCGATTAAGTAGCACCCACTGTGTCCCTCCGCCAGAGGGTGTCGACAGAAAAAATCTTCGACGTCGCCCCGCCTGAAGTTTTTTTCATACTTTCTGCCGCTGCCCAATACACCGGTGCTGTCATCGCAATTGGACTCTTTGATGAAATGTCACCCGCCACTGTGGCGTGGCTTCGCGTTCTCAGTGCCGGCATCATCATCACTGCTGTGTCATGGCGGCATTTCTCACCACGTTGGACACGTCAAGACTTTATAGCTGCTGCTGCTTTTGGTCTTTCCACAGCACTGATGAATTTGTTTTTCTATCTCGCAATAGATCGACTACCACTTGGCAAGGGAGTCACCATTGAATTCATTGGACCCATTGCCGTAGCTGCAATACAAACACGCACCACACGCAACACCGCAGCGTTGCTATGTGCCGCAGTAGGTGTAGTGGTTTTAGGTGGTGTAGAAATTGGTAATGAACCACTTGGATTGGTGTTCATTTTGTTGGCATCTGTGATGTGGGCCGGATACATCGTGATTGGATCACGCGTGGCATTGGCAAATCGTGGAATTGCAGGATTGGGTGTGGGATTAATCATTGGTGGTCTTGTGATTACGCCGTTTGCATCCAGTGATGCAGGCATTGCTTTTACCCACCTTGATCTTTTTGTGGCCGCTGTTCTTGTGGGCGTGTTATCTAATGCCATTGGGTATGGCATTGACCAATCCACACTTCGCAGAATTCCTGTGAGGAGATTTTCTGTGCTTCTTGCACTGTTGCCCGTGTGTGCTGCCGTGTTCGGATTTTTGTTCCTCAATCAGACTCCCACGATTGTGGACCTTATAGGTATGGCATTAGTTCTCACAGGTGTTGCAATACAAGAGCGAGAACGAATTGACCGACACCAAACAGAGGTTCAAACCATCTAGCGTTGTCTACATGGTTGCCCGACACACATCACGCGCTTTTGCGATGTCTTTTGTGTTGCTCGCATCACTTGTCGCCACCACATACGCACCTCAATCACCAGAACCAGCATCGGCTGAGTCGTTGCCTCCTGCAGGCATCACAGTGCGCGGCCATGGTTATGGCCATGGGCGTGGCATGAGCCAATTTGGTGCCTACGGCTGGGCAATTGGTGCAAATGGTCAGCCAGGAATTTCCTGGGATGCAATTTTGAATTTCTACTACGGCGGCAGCGGAAGAACTCTTTCCACATTCACAGATGCCGACTCACGTTTTCTTCCTGAGGGTCTGATGACCACACGACTGACGGTGCATGATGGAAAACAGACTGCTGCTGTCTCCCAGAACTCATCATTGTCATGGGTGGGACACTCAGGGCCTCACGCATCCATCATTGCGCGCCCTATCAGTCGTAATCGCTACAACATCTATGCCTCATCTACCGTTTCGTGCGGAAGCACCACAGGCACGCCTAATGGGTTCACTTTGGTGGCATCCAATGTTGCGGGCCCTATTGAACTAAGCACAGCTAGTGGCACTTCCCCCACAGCGATCAACCACAGCGAACTTGTGGGGGTATGTGAGCCTGCAACCAGTTCGTATCGCACCCGCATTCGTTACTACCGCGGAACTCTTCGTGCAGTCACAGATGCAAACGGTGCATATAGAACCGTCAATCGCGTGGCGACCGAATCCTATTTGCGCGGCGTTGTGCCTCGTGAATCACCAGCATCTTGGGCCGATACTGCCGGAGGTGCCGGAATAAATGCATTGCGTGCCCAAGCAGTTGCAGCACGTTCGTATGCGTTATCGGAATCACGATATTCCATTGCAAAAACCTGCGACAGCCAAGACTGTCAGGTCTATGGCGGTGCGGCACTGCGTACCGTGGGATCGTCCGTAGTGCAGATTCTCGAAGATTCACGTAGTGACCGGGCAATTGCTGATACCGCGGGCTACGTCATGCGACATTCGAGTGGAAGCATTGTGCGTACCGAATACACCTCATCCAATGGTGGACGCACAGCAGGCGGGGCCTTTCCTGCCAAAGCTGACCCCGGCGACATTGCAGCAGATGCGGTGTGGCAATCGTGGACAAGAGTTTTCTCCGCCGACGACATCCAAAAGAAATACCCATCCATTGGAGTCTTTCTGAGTGCCACCTCCAATCACGATGGACTTGGCGGTGATTGGGGTGGCTACACCACCTCTGTCGTCATTAACGGCACCGCCGGTTCAGTCACCCGCTCTGGCTGGCAATTCCGATCAGATTTCTCTTTGCCAAACCCTTGGTATCACGTCTCACCGGTTGTAGGTCCAGATCCAAATGCTGCACCAGTGGGATCGATTCTCTTTGTCGGTGATTCGGTGGGAGAAAGCATCACTAAAGAGTTCAGAACAACCGTGATGTCCACCTACCCAGATATGAATTTCCAAACTTGTGCTGGTCGCGGCATGGCAGGGGCCGACTGTCTCTTCCCTGTCACCACCCCACAAATCGATCTTGACGGTGTGGGAATCATCAATACGTCGCCAACTCCCGCCATTGCAATTGTGCAACTGGGATACAACGACGATCCTGCAACTTTTGCCGGAGAAGCTAACCAAATGATTGCAGCACTCACAGCAAAAGCTGTGCAGCGCATTATCTTTGTCAACCTTTCCACCCGTTACACGCCTCGCAATTACACACAGTCCAACCAAGTCCTTGCTTCTCTTGCAGCTAGCAACCCCAATGTTTCAGTGTTTGACTGGAATACTCACAGCTCCGCACAAGATAAATGGCGCTGGTTTGATAATGATTCTTTGTGTTGCTGGATTCACCTCAACCCCTCAGGTCGCGCAGAGTTTGCATTGTTTCTTCGTGACCAACTCGATGCCCTTCGTAATCAAAACATCCTTCCCGTGACTGCAGCATCATCAGCGGTGGTATTAGGTCTTCCTATTCGTCGCAACGATCAAGGCACAACAGTCAAGTCTGTGCAAAAGCGCCTGAACTCACAGATGAAACTGACGGGCCGAAACCGCATTCCTGTTGACGGTACATACGGGACCTCTTCAGTTCGAGCCGTCAAAAAGTTTCAGAAATCTCTAGGACTTAATCAATCAGGCGTTGTTGATCGTGCAACTTGGGATGCACTTGGCCTGGCGAACCGGCCAGACCTAGGGGTTCTTCGTGTGGGCACCCGCAGTGCTTCTGTGAAATCACTTCAGACCGCATTGGGGCGAGTTCTCAAAAAGAAGATCACCCCCACTGGAGTATTCACTACTTCATTGGCAAATGACGTTAAGACCTACCAACGTCGTGCCCAGATGAAAGCAAGCGGCCGCGTAGGTCCACAAACCTGGACATCACTGATGGTGACAGTGGCCCGCCTCTCAGGCAATTAGCGCAGTTCAGCTAGGCGAAAAACGTTTTTTCCACGCTTCAGTACTCACCAATTCGGGGTACTGCTTGCGATACGTCTTCTTCAGCGACTTGTACGTACGTAAGAGCTGAAGAGTGGTTGAAAAAACTTCCTTCTGGATGCGAGCAAATCGAGCTGCATCACGTTCGCAGATAAAGCCTTCATCAAAACGAGGATGACGGTACAAAATCTTGTCATGGCGAATCGCTAAGCCCACTGCACGCACATCGATTTGTGCCACACCGACTTTCTTTGTGCGCAGAATCTGTGGCAACCAACGCCCACCACCAAACAACGGAGACATCATGAAGCCCACAAGTCGAATGGCTTTGTGCTTGGTGGGTGTAAAACCAAGTTGCAACATCTCAGAAGTGAGCGGAGATGCTTTTTCTTCTTGAACTTGGCGCAATTCGTCATGTTTTGCTGAATGGTCAATCTTCATCCATTCACTTGGGCCGGCAAGAAAATCCTTCATTCCCCAGATCATGTATTCCGCACTTGCATATCGATGTGAATAGGCATTGCGGAAACCAAACCCAAGGTAACGCCATGCCAAATGCCAACGTGTGTGCTTATCGAACACCAATGTGTCAATGAGGGCAAAGTTGCGCACCTCGTAGTACAACGACGAAGGATTGTTCTTCAATGCAAAGTCTGCGTGCCATACGGCAATGCCATGCAGTGTCACGGTGTGTTGGCCAGTGTGCATCAAACCAAAGGCAACGTCATCGCCCCGCACAAACACCGGCAATGGATTCTCCGTTGCGATGTGCATGGGGAAAACGGTGAACCACCATGCAGAGTAATCCAAATCAATTTCGGGGCTATCAGAGAGAATCTCATTGCGATCACGAAGGTCTATTCCACGTCCGTGGGCACGCAAGGGGTACACAGATCGAAACTCATATGCAGATCCAGCCTCAAACTGCATCCATGGCAACTCTTCGCTCATCATTGCGCCATGAATACATAAATCTTTTGAGCGTGAATACGTCAACAAAGAAATGGTCCGCAAGATCGATTCTGGCTCAAGGGAAATGTCGTCATCCATGAACACCACATGGGTACTCCACCCCGCCTCACGAAATTCGATGAGACCGCGAGCAAAACCACCCGCACCACCCAAGTTGGGATTTTCCAATACGGTCACTGGTGCCCCTGCAGGAATCTGTGGTGAAAGATTTCTGGCGTTATCTACTACCAACACCTGCATATGGCCCTTGACGCTTGAAATCGTGGCTTCGATGTCAATGAGCTTGTCAATGGTTGCAAGCACATATTCCTGACGATTAAACGTGGTGATTGCAACACCTAAATGCACATCACGTTCAGGTGCAGTTGATGTTGACCATTGACCACCAGTGACAAACACTCCATCTGCAAGTGCGGTCACTGTGACATAGAGAGATTCACAATCCAATGTGGCCAGATTGGGACAACAGACACTGGTCTCGGTATCTGTTGAATCAATAACAATGTCAGCGCCGCGAGTGTGGGCGACAAGATCAATACGTGCAGACCCCTGAACATCAATACTGGCCACCACAT
Source organism: Ilumatobacteraceae bacterium (assembly GCA_044239355.1). Taxonomy (GTDB): domain Bacteria; phylum Actinomycetota; class Acidimicrobiia; order Acidimicrobiales; family Ilumatobacteraceae; genus UBA2093. The sequence goes on along the minus strand of JBIIBO010000006.1, from coordinate 13,228 downwards.
CAACAATGGTGCTCAATCGCTTCCAGCGCCCCACAGCGAAAACGCCAAAAGCCGTATCGAAAGAGACTCGATCTCCAATGTTGAGACGTGCGCCTGTGTCGCTAAGTACTCCTCGATCGGTACGTAGATACAGGGAAGGCTCCGAAAACGAGGCCGTGGGAATCTGGATCCGAGCTAGGGGATGAAGCGTCACTCCCCTAGTTTCACAGGGGTTGTACCACCAAAGGTGTCATTGGGCGAGAGTCACGCCGGCACGCCAGGAATTCATCGGCCACTTCAAGTGCTTCTTTAATGGTGACATCCATATCTAGATAGCGATATGTGCCCAAACGGCCAAGAAAAGTCACCTTTTGAGCACTTCTTGCGGCTTCTACATATTGGTGAAGTTGTTCCTTTTCTTTCACCTGGCGAATTGGGTAGTACTCAATGTCGCCCTCTTCGGCAAGGCGGCTGTACTCGGTGTACAAAGTGGTTCCCGCATGTGTCTCCCAAGGCGCAAAATGTTTGTGCTCCGTAATACGTGTGTAGGGAACATCAACATCGCAGTAGTTCATCACCGGACAACCCTGGAAATCACCTTGCGCTTCAGTTTCTACAAAGTCCAAAGTGCGATATCCAAGTCGTCCAAATTGCCCACCGAAATACTCATCAATAGGCCCAGACCAAAACACATGTTCTGCGCTTCGCAACTCTTCTGGCGTTACTTTTTTGTTGAGAGTCACCTCAATGAGTGGGTGGTCCAACATCGCTTCCACTATGGGCGTATATCCCTCACGCGGAATTGCTTGGTACGGATGATTGAAGTAGCTGTCTTCATAGGAAAACCGCACTGGAAGACGCGCAAGAATCGATGCAGGAAGTTCTGTGGGCGATACACCCCATTGCTTTTGTGTGTATCCCTTAAAGAAAGCTTCATAGAGTTCACGCCCAACGAACTTCAAGGCCTGATCCTCAAAAGACACAGGAGTTTCAATGGAAGTATCGGCACGTGAGGAAATGAACTGTTCGGCTTCACTTGGTGACAACGTGAGATTAAAAAATTGATTGATGGTGTGCAAATTCACCGGCAAGGAATACACCGCACCTTGCGATGTTGCTTTCACTCGGTGGTTGTAGGGCTCCATTGCGCCAAAACGATTGATGTACTCCCACACGCGAGTGTCAGCTGTGTGAAAAATATGTGGCCCATACACATGCACCATCACGCCATTGCTACGTCTTTGTGTGTGGGCATTACCTGCCACATGGCTTCGACCATCAACTACCCATGAAGCAATGCCGGCCTCAGCTAATTGCCGAGCGACAACAGCACCAGAGAACCCGGCACCCACAATCACAATCGAAGCTGTCATCTAGGAAACGCTAGTAGGCACGAGCCCTAAGAACGGTCTTGCTCGCAATAGTCAACAATTGCGGTGTTTAGTGACTCATCCAGGGTGCGCACAAACCGTCAAGATCTCGTACTTCAATGCGATCCCTGTTTTCCCATACCACCTGGTTTTTGGGGTCAGCTCGCAATTTGAAGACTCTAAATGACATCTCGGTGGTGTCAATTGTCAAGATGCGACCAATTAACGGTTCACCTAATTCCAAAATGATCTTGAGAGTCTCAAGTGCCTGAATTGATCCCACAATTCCTGGCAATACACCAAGAACTCCTGCTTCTGCACATGATGGTGCAAGTTCAGCCGGTGGCGGCTCAGGAACCATGTCGCGATATGTCGGCCCAAGTTTTGGATGGAATACCGACACCATTCCTTCGAAACGGAAAATACTTCCGTGCACCACAGGAATACCCAACTTCACACTTGCATCATTGAGCAAGTAACGACTTGGGAAGTTATCTGCGCCATCGACAACCACGTCATAGCCCGCCATGATCTCCATGATGTTGCTTGCATCAAGTCGGGTGTCATAGGTGTTCACCACTACATCAGGGTTGAGTTTGGCAATTGTCTGACGAGCAGATTCCACTTTGCGTTGGCCCACGCGATCAATGTTGTGAAGAATCTGACGCTGCAAGTTAGACGCATCAACTTCGTCCATATCGACAATGCCAATTGTGCCTACACCAGCAGCTGCTAAGTACAAGGCAGCAGGAGAACCAAGACCGCCTGCGCCCAGCATCAACACTTTTGCGCCAAGAAGTTTGGCTTGGCCTTCAACTCCAACTTCTGGCAACAACAAATGTCGCTGGTAACGATTGCGTTGATCGGGCGTCAATGTGACCGGTTGACGCCATTGACGGCCTTCGTCTTTCCATTTGCCAAATCCACCGGCCATGGAAAACACATTCGTGTATCCGAGTTCTTGCAAAGTGCGTGCAGCAAAAGCACTGCGCACACCACCGGCGCAATACACCACAATGGCTTGATCGCGGTCTGTGGCTCGGCCTTCAATTTGTGCCTCTAGGTGTCCGCGCGGAATGTGTAGAACCTCAGGAAGAGCACCTTGTTCGAATTCATCGGGCTCACGCACATCCAGAACCAATACGCCGCCACCCTCAATTTTTTCCTGGGCCTGAGCAGTATCGATTTCAGTGATATGAGATTTTGCTTGTGCGAGAAGGTCACGAAACGTTGCCATGACCAAAACCCTACCGACTAAGTCGGGAATTCACTGTCCTGCGAGGCCGGCCCTCAACAACAGATCCGTCAAAATCGGGCTAATCCCACCTCGCAAAAGCACATGGGCGTAGCGATCACGCTCGGTAGGACCACCATTAATGATGGCCACTTTGGCACCACTTGCTCGCGCACGGTCCACCACATAGGCCGCCGGTGTCACCGCCAAAGTGGATCCCACTGCCAACATCACGTCGCATTCTTCGGCAACTTGCATCGCGCGATTAATCACCTCTGGAACTAATGCTTGCTCAAACAAAATTGCATCGCTTTTTACAATGCCACCACACAGTTCACATGACGGATCCACCTCGCCAGCTTTCACTCGCTCTATGAATTCACTCATTGGTCGACGGTCTTTACATTGCCAACACCGTGCAAAACGAATAGTTCCATGCACTTCAACGACTATCTCATCATCGAGTCCTGCTGCTTGATGCAAGCCGTCAACATTTTGTGTCACTACTGCATGCAACTTTTGAGACCGATGGAGTTGAGTGACAGCAACATGTCCTGCGTTAGGTTTCGCCGTACCGCCAAAGGTGCGCACACGGCCTTCCCATGCAACTTTGCGCACCTCGGGATCACCCAGGTAATAACTCAGTGTTGATGTTTTCTCAGCCAATGGATTCTGTGTCCACAATCCATTTGGGCCTCGAAAATCAGGAATGCCTGAATCTGTAGAAATCCCCGCACCTGTAAAGACCACAATTTTTTGCGCGTCACGCAGCCATTGTGCGACCTCATCTAACGAGTCTTGGTCGGGAAGTTCTTCATGCATCACCCTTCATTCTTACTGCTGTGTACACATCTCGCCGAACTACCAGGAAAGAGAGCTCATGAAAATTTCACATCCTGTTGCCGTGCCCGCAACACAGTCATCAATAAAAGTGATTCGATGGCATGACCCAGTAGTGGAGACACAGGGCTACGCAGTCGATGACCCCTACATCGAGATGTTTTGGCTTCCCGTTCTTGGCCCCACAGCAACCTGGCTCGCCCGGCGATTGGCCTCAGGCCTACTCCACCACCCAGAGGGGTACGTATGCGAGATGAACGAACTTGCCCAGGCCCTTGGCGTGTCCTACAGCCAAGGCCGTCATAACCCGTTTGCACGCGCACTACATCGCTGCTCAATGTTTGGCGTCAGCCAATACGTAGCTCAAGAGCCGGTCTATACGGTCTCTGTACGCACAGTCCTGCCCCATCTTCCTCTGCGACATCTTTCCCGACTCCCTCAACAACTTCGCATTGCCCACGACGACTGGGTGCATCCCCGTTAAGTTCGTCTCATGCAACTTCGTGTATTCACAGAACCCCAACAAGGCGCTAGCTATTCTCAACTTCTCGCCGTGGCCCAACGCGCCGAACATGCCGGCTTTGATGCATTCTTCCGCAGCGATCATTACCAAAAAATGGGGACACACGTCACTGGCTTGCCAGGCCCAAGCGATGCATGGATCACCTTGGCGGGCATTGCTCGTGAAACATCCACAATTCGTCTTGGCACTTTGGTGAACTCTGCAACATTTCGCAATCCTGGCGTTCTTGCAATCAGTGTGGCCAATGTGGATGAGATGTCAGGCGGTCGCGTTGAGTTAGGACTCGGTGCCGGCTGGTATGTCGATGAGCATCGCTCCTATGGCATTGCGTTTCCCGAACTTGGTACTCGTTTCGACATACTCACTGAACAATTGGCCGTCATTACTGGCCTTTGGAATACACCACATGGCGAGAATTTTTCCTACAACGGAACTCACTACAACGTGGTCAACTCCCCTGCATTGCCAAAGCCCGTGCAAAGCCCGCCACCCATCATCGTGGGCGGTGGTGGACCTCGCCGCACGCCACGTCTGGCAGCAATGTATGCCGCAGAGTTCAATCTGCCCTTTAGCAGCGCCGATGCTTTTGTTGCCCAACGCGACCGCGTGCGAACGGCGTGCGATGTCGTACAACGTGACCCCGATTCATTGATTTATTCGGTAGCCCAAGTGGTATGCGTGGGGACTACCGAAGAAGAGATTGCGCAGCGAGCCGCACGAATTGGGCGCGAAGTGAGCGAATTACGCCACAACGGAATTTGTGGAACACCAGATGAAGTTATAGAGAAAATAACTTCTTGGAAAAAAACGGGTGCATCTCGAATGTATTTACAAGTTCTTGATCTTGATGATCTCGATCACATCTCACTTATTGGTGAGACCATCTTGCCGCAGGTGAAATAGTTTTTTTATAAAGTGCCGTTTACCATCAGGACAAAAGCCACTGCAGCAATGCCCAGTCGATACCAACCGAAAATGGCAAGCGAACGACTATTGAGATAGTTCACCATCCAACGCACGGCAATAAGTGCGGTCACAAATGCAGTCACCACGCCTACGAGAGGTGTTGCGATGCCAAACATGTCAATGAGTTCTCCACCATTTCGCGTGGTGTCAAACACTGTTGCCGCAGTCAAAGTGATAAGCCCAAGAAGAAAACTGAATTCGATAGCGGCTGCTAGCGAAAGTCCAATGGCCAAACCGGCAATAAGCGTGACCAAACTGCGACTCACTCCTGGCCACAATGCAACACCTTGTGCCACGCCGATGATGAGTGCAGAACGTAGTGAGAGCTGATGGAGAGATGAAGTGCCACCACGTGGAGCCCACGCAAGCAACACCACACCGCCTATTGCCCAGGCAATAGCAACCGGTAGTGGTCCGAACAATGCATCTTTTATGCGATCTCCAAAAATGACACCAAGAAGTGCGGCGGGCAAAAACGCTGCAACTAGTGCCTTGAATACAGATAGACCATGAGCATCGCGCCCAGCGATGCCTTGCATCATTGACCACACACGCATGCGATACAGCACAAGCACCGCCAATATTGCACCGAATTGAATAGCAATGGCGTAGGTATCGGCCGCATTTGCAGCCTCGCCCTGCCCAAATCCAATGAGATCAGACACCACCAAAAGATGACCTGTAGAAGAGATCGGCAAGAACTCAGTAATCCCTTCAACAATGCCCAGCAAAATCGCCTCGGGGAAGGAAAGTAAATCGCCAGCCATCGCCTCTAGTCTCTCATTTCATGCACCCCAAAGTAGAACATCTCGCCCACTAGGTTGATATTCCATGGGAGTTACTGAATGAACAGCGACACCGCACAACACGACACGACAATTGTAGGCCTCGATGGAATTCGTGCTGTTGCGGTCGCAGTTGTCTTCTTGTCGCATTTACCCATTGCCATCACATGGCTTGATGACCAATCTTGGTTTAATCAGTTCCGCATTGCAGGGTTTCTGGGTGTCAATATCTTTTTTGTCCTGAGCGGATTTCTTATTACTTACAAATTGCTGACCACACAACACAGCGATGGACGACTTGCATTACGACGCTTTTACGTCAGTCGCGCTGCACGCATTATGCCGGCAGTCGTGGTATTCCTCATTGTGCACTTCATCTACGCAATTGCCTTCGACTTCCCCCCATTTGGTCGCATCAGTGAAGAATTCCTTATGGTCGGCGCAACTGTTTTTCAATTTGCAAACTATGCAATCTTGTCAAACACAGATCTGCTCGAAGAAAATGGCGCACTATGGTCACTTTCCGTAGAAGGTCACTTCTACATTGTGTGGCCTTTCATCATCTATCTTCTGTTCCGCGTAGTGAAGAAGATTTCAATATCTGTTGCAGTGGTGACAGCATTGGTACCACTGCTGTATGCATGGCTTGCGTGGATCTTCCACCACAATGGGTACCTCTCTGCTTACTTGCGCACAGATGCCCGCATTGTCAGCTTGGTGGTAGGCGCACTTGGTGCGGTGTTGTGGCTAAAGACGAATTATCTCTCACAGTCAACTCTTCGCATTCTGTCTTTACCTGCAGTTCTTGCGATGATCGTTATTCATTCCATTGCCGACGGATGGAAACCATTCGTCTGGGATGGCGGAATGGCACTGTTTGATATCTCCACGATGATTGTTGTGCTGGCACTTGCACACGGCGTGTTCCCCGCTGCCAGCATCTTGACGCAATCATCCATTGCATGGATAGGTAAGATTTCCTACGGTCTCTATATCTGGCAAATTCCCGTACTAACGATCCTGCACCGACACGCCAGTGAATGGAACCAAATTCTTTTATGTGTTGTTGCTGTGACAGCAACTGTCACTTTCGGAGCACTCTCGTACTACTTGGTGGAACAACCCGTACGACGCTCAAGTTTTATTCAACGATGGAGCGCTCACCCATAAAGTCACTCACGAGCCATGACCGAGATGTGTAATTGACCAGGAATCAATGGTGGGGCCGGTTTTCTTTCCAGTGAAAACACGCCGGATTGGCCAGGAAGAAGAACAGTTCCTGCAGGAACTTGCGCCTTGAGGCGAGACAACGGCACTCCAGATATGTCAATGGCGACAGAATCATTGTTTGTCACTGTCACCTCGCCTTGTTCTGAAATAGAAAACCTAATGTCTGGGTTTTGGGCTGCAGGTAATCGGCGCGAGTTAGCTCCGAAGAAAACTTCTCTCTTAGGCACAACATAATTTTTCAATAAGAGTTCTTGACCACGTTGCATGGATTGTTGTTCACCATAGGTGAACCAAATCTTTCGATCCTTTGCCGCGTCTCCTCTCAGCAGTTGTTCCCATGATGTAACGCGTTCTTCAATAAAACCCTCTGCAAGAAACGCATCAGCCAAAGTACGTGTACGTCTATCGAGCATCTCGCGTAGTTCGGGAATCCTCAAGAACAAACGACCCAGTCGATTCCCTTCCATATATTCCATGTACCCACTGGCGGAAACTTCCTCACATAAAGAATTACATCCAGATACATATTGACGGCCAAAGTTCAAATCAAAGTCAATCGGTATGAGTCGCCATTTTTCATCAGCAGGATCAAAAACTAGAAGATGATTTTTATGTTCCCATTCAAGATGTTGAGCAACCCTCATCGTTGCAATCGCCTCAATAATTTGTGGAACATCAAGATGTCTATACACAAATGCCGAAAGTTCATCTTCGTTCTCATTGTTCACTTGTCGTATCAGATCTCGAACTTCATCGGTATGGTCTAGCCAACGCTGAGTTCTTCGCTGATACCGCTGTTTCAGCTCTGAATTGGGTAATTCAAGTTGACCAATGTTTAATGTGGCTTGACGATCAGATTTGAAGGCAACTGCATCGTCTGAGAATCCCCATCTCTGTCTCCATCGCCCATCAGGCTGTTCCTGATACAAATACAGGCCATAGAACTGATTGTTGCGTTCTAGACGCAATGGAAACACTTGTTGGCCTATCCCCCCACCCATCTGTTGAAGTTCGCTTGTCAAAATCTCACGAACAAAAGACTTATCAGTCACAGCAGAGTTCAGCGCAAATTCGTTCACAGGAGCCGCCAAACGACCCCCCAACGTTGTCTCATAGCCTGGCGGCAAAACAATCTTCCACTTACGTTTTTGATTAAGACGCGACTGATTTCCTCGAATACGTATCAGCGATCCGTCAAACACTTCACCATCAAAGGCGATCACAGTGGGATAGCCGTTGTCTCCATAAAGATCTCTATCGTTGTAAATCTGGTCGTAATACTCATCTTCCACAAACCATTGAAGTCGTGGAAGCAATGTCTCTGCAGTCGATGTCACCACTGTGCCGTGATAGACCATCCCATCTCCATTACGTGGCCATGCGCCTTGACTGAATTGTCCGTCCGCACTGAGTCGATATCGAACTAGCGAACCATCGGGTTGCGCAGGAATTGAGCCTGTCCATCCTCCAGAGGCATTTTGCTGCAATGGTGCACTGACTTCGTTTTCGAAATTCACTCGATAATGCAGCATCAACTGTGATCCATCTCGTACATGAGCACTGATCTGTATTGGCTGACTCGACGTCGGTGATCGAGTGACGGAGACCTCACTAAAGATCGGTAGGTATCCGCGCATTTTTATGTCATCGACAAACCCTGGCGTGGGTGTTTGTGCTTCCCAGTTTCCTGGCTCTGTGCCCCACAAATGACCATCGCGGCGATGCAACGACATCCCATGGCCATCGGCGTATGCAGGCCACGAATCGTTGTCTTCATAACGCGCCAAGTCCTGAATATTTCCCGCATCGTCTATGAGCCGAACCACTCCATCGCCATTGCTGAGAGGCAATGGCGATGCATCTTGGCGCACGACACGCACTTCACCTGGTGCCAACTCATCGCTGGCCCCGAAACACATAGAGAGTTCTGGGAGGCACCAATTCTGAATACCAATGGATTGATCTGAAATATTGACAATCTCTACAAACTCTTCTTGTGGATTCTCATTTTCGGGGTGAAAATGAATCTCACTGATCGCCACTGAAAGGAAATCTCGCGCAGCATTTCTGTGACTTGCGCTGTAAGCATTTCCTGGTGAAGGAATATCTGTCACCCAACTCGTGACAACTTCTACACCGGCCTCATCCTTTTTTCTATGCAATGAGTGACCCCGACCAGCAGACATGTACGCCCACTGCGGTGCGGACGAATACTTCACTTCATCCACAAGATTGTCTACTGAGTCACGCAATTGGAGAGACTCACCTTTATTGTTCAACTTTCCATCAAACTGTGAACCAGATACAACAACTGATGCTCCAGCAGATAGAACCGTGTTCTCCTCGAAGCAGAAATCCACACCAGCAATGCACCACTGATTCAATCCCACATCGCTCGCACCATCATTGTGTATTTCCAGAAAATCTTCAGAATCAAGCCCGGAGACACCGTGATAGTGCACCTCAGAGATAAAGACTTGCCCATCTTGGCGCGCCACTGAACCACGCTGCAGGGGTTGCCAAATCGCCATCGCAACGACCACAGCAACGAGAACCGCTCCTACAGCTGTTCTCTGCACTTTCCTAGCACTGCGCGTCACAGAATGAGTGTAACGAGACGAGTATGCTCACTGTTTGTCATGAACGAACTTGATCTACCCACCCTTCTCCGAGACTTTACGATCAATGCAGTTGCCATTGTCATATTGGCTTTCTTTATCTACTATCTGCGGCATCGACGTCGCGATGCAACCGTGGGCTATATCGCCACCAACGTCAGCCTCTTCGTCGTATCTGCGGCTCTATCCTCATCCACCACTTTGAATGTGGGCGTGGGGTTTGGGTTATTTGCTGTCTTATCAATAGTTCGCCTTCGCTCCGATGAGGCCACCCAATCAGAGATTGGTTACACAATGGTGTCACTTGTCATCGGTCTCATGACGGGGCTTCCCGGCCTCAGTACAGACATCAAAATTGTATTCTCCACCTTGCTCGTTGTCACCATGTTCATCATCGACCATCCATTACTCATTAAGCCCCAGCAGTACCAAAAACTTCGTATTGAACTAGACCGCATCATTACCGATGAATCAGAACTTCAATCCTTTGTTGAGACGCGTATCGCTGGATCTGTGAAGCGACTTACGGTGCTTGAAATTGATTTTGTGCGCGAGACAATGCGTTTGGATGTGCGTGCTAACCACTAATGGGCTCTTTATCTCGCTTTGAAACAATTTCATTAGAAGAGTTATCTTCACAAGCAGAGCTTCTACGTCGTTTTGACACTAAATATGTTGTGCCGTTACATCAACTCAGTCAACTCTATGACGCACTGCCATTATCGACGAAAATTCTCACAATTGCAGAAAACTCCAATACTTCGTATGTAACTAACTATTACGACACTGTTGACTTTCAGACTTATTTTGATCACCTGAAACAGCGTCGGAAGCGCTTCAAAATTCGAACGCGTTATTACGGAGCATCATCAGATGGCTATCTTGAGATCAAGATAAAAATGTCTCGAGGACAGACGCAGAAAGTTCGTTGGGCGCTGGATGTCAACGATGTTCACAGCCCTTTGGGGGATGAGCACAGAGGAATGATTAACGGTGCTCTGGCGAATGCTTCCTACGATGCCCTCAAGGGCACCTATGTAAAAACTCTAGAGACCACATTTCTTCGCAGTACTTTTTTTATTCCTACTGCGGTGGAAAGAATTACCATTGACACGAATTTTCAGGCGACACTTCATGACGCATCAACAAATCTCGGCGCCCATAACGCAATTGTTGAAATAAAGTCTCCCAGCCAAATAGGTCCAACTCATCGAATTTTCACGCAGATGGGAATTCGCCCCTCAAGTGTGAGTAAGTACTGCGTGGCCCTGACAGCACTGCGCCCCGATCTTGGAGGGGCTCCATGGAAATCTGTACTGCATCTTCTCAAGCCCTAATCGATGACAACAGGTGCCATGGCAACATGCAAATCCTTGTTCTGCACTTCTCCACGGGGAATTCTTCTGCTCGTGACAACAACCGATTGTCCTGGCCAAAGAACAGTTCCTGAAGGAACACCACCCTCGATACTGGGTAGCGATATTCCGGAAAGATCAATACTCGTTGTGTCCGAATTGGAGATACGCACCACTCCGGCCTGTGAATCGTCAAGAACATAAGAGATCACATTTTTCTGGGAAAGTGGTAAGTACTTTTCATCTAAGCGCAGGTAAAACCCACGCTTAGGCTTGACATACCCTTCAACAATCAAGTCTTGTGCCTCTTTTAGGGTTTGACGGATTCCATATTGCCCCCACTTGGCCTTGTCGAGTTTTGCATCTATTTCCATCGCCGCATGCAGCTCTGTTAATCGGCTCTCGATAATTCCCTCCTTTAGGAATGCGTCGACCAGAGTTCTCGTACGCCTGTCGACAAGTTCACGAAACTCAGGAATGATCACAAAACTTCTTGTGAAACGATTTGCTTGCATGTAAGTCATGTATGGATTTGCAAATACCTCATCACATCGTGATTTGCACCCGGCGGTCCATTTCTTTCCAAAGTTCAAGTCGTGGTCAATTGCCTGAAAACGCCACTTCTCATCTCGGGGATCAAAAAACATCAACCAGTTCTTGTGTTCAAGTTCAACATGTTGCGCCACACGTTGTACAGCTAGCGCATTGACAACTTGCGGAACATCTACATGGCGATAAATAAAGTCAATGACCTTGCTCTCGTCTTGGTTGACTTGGTCGATCAACCAACGCATTTCATTGTGATGAAAGTTATACCTCTGCGTCTGACGACGATAATCGATATCCATTTTCAGATCAGTGCGCATCGTATGTGAACGACGTAACGTGGAAATGCGCTCACCCTTAATGGCCACAGAATTTCCATCAAAACCATATTTCTTTCGCCATCTTCCGTCTGGCTGTTCATGATAGAGATAGAGCCCATAGAACTCATTGTTTAACTCAAGACGCAATGGGAAAACTTGTTGGGCCATACCACCTGAAACCTTTTGCAAGTCATAAGTCAGCAGTTCTCTGGAATAAGACTTATCTGTCAGCATTGAATGCAGACCAAACTCATTCACGGGGCTTTCAAGACTCCCCCCCATGTCCCACAACCGTCCTGCGGGCAAGGTCACCTTGTATTTGTTTTTTTCACGTCCTCGAGATTCCTGACCTTTGACCCGAATCAATGCATTATCAATAACTTCACCGTTGAATGCAAAGACTGCAGGAAAACCAGCATCACCAACAAGTTTTCTCTTATTCCGTAAATCAGAAAAGCTTTTGGCATCCATGAACCATTGAAGACGTGGCAACGGAGATGCACTGGGCGACAAGACCACTGTCCCCGCGTACTGCGAACCATCACCCTGTCGTGGCCATTGCGCGACTGCGTCACCCAGTTCGCCCGTGAGTCGAAAGCGAATCAAAGTGCCGTCCCCAGATCCCGGAATTGAGCCAGTCCACTTACCCTCAGTGTTTTTTGTCATCACAGCAGATCGTTCTTCATCAAAACCGTAGCGATAGTGCAAAGTTGCCGTTGTTAAGTTTCCGTTGAAGGCCGAAACAGCTACAGGTGTCCCAGGTGCAGGTGAGCGTGCATGCGTCACTTTTTCAAAAAACTGGAGAGGCTCAGCGATATCAATCGCTGAATTCTCCCCCGGACTAGGGTCTCCCGAGACCCAATTGGCTGGTGAATTCCCTTGCAAGGAAGTACTCCGTCTATGTAACGAGTGCCCAAAGCCATCTGCAAGGGCTGGCCACGGGTCGTTATTGGCGTATCTCACAAAGTCATGAACAGATCCATCGCTGTCAACTAATCGCAATGCTTGACCTGAGTTACTCAACGACAACGCCCCGTTTAATCCCGACACCACAAAACTTCCAAGTGGTTCTATGACATCTTGTTGGGTCAGGCAAATGGATGCACCATCAATGCACCATCCCGAAAGAGTCAGTGCCTGCGATGTCAAGTTCTGTAATTCAATGAATTCGGCTGCAGGGTTGCCATCGGCGGGGTTGTAGTGAATCTCTGTCATCACCACATCAGAATTGTCTCGGGTAGATAACTTCTTGGCCTCGTCAAACATCTCGCCTGGTGTGGGTGGCGCAGCAACCCAATTATCTACGGAATTTGCGCTCAGTAAAAGATTCTTCCGATGGAGTGCATCCCCATCTCCATCTGCAGATTGTGGCCACGGATTTGAATCTGAATAATCGATTTCGTCGCGAATGTTTTCTTGTGCATCAACAATGCGAATTCGTTCGCCCTTGTTCCCTAAACGA
>JBIIBO010000021.1:0-29737 GCA_044239355.1 Ilumatobacteraceae bacterium | reverse complement strand
GTTGCGCGTGCAGTTGATGCTGGTGGGAAAAAAATCTCAATGGGAACGCGAATCGGCTGGTTTCTCTCATGCAACAACGGGTCACCTCATCGATGGCTTATTCGCTGCTCTGCCATTTCCGCTCACTAGCGCCCAGCGGCGCACCATTGAAGAGATCTACCAAGACCTGGGATCCTCGCGCCCCATGCATCGACTTTTGCAAGGAGATGTAGGTTCAGGAAAAACACTGGTGGCAGTTGCAACCATGCTTGCTGCAGTTCAAGGCGGTCATCAAGCAGCCATCATGGCACCCACTGAAGTTCTTGCTGATCAGCATGCTCTGGGTATTCGTGCATTGTTGGCGTCTTTGAAAATTGCAGACGAGGGAAATCTTTTTGGCGATCGTTCATTGCGGGTGGAGTTGCTCACGAACAAAGTGACAGGTGACGAGCGCAAGTCCATTCTTGCGGGCATCGCAGATGGCAGCGTGGACATTGCCATTGGAACACACGCTCTCATTCAGGACAAAGTGTCGTTCGCAAGTCTTGGTGTCGTTGTTGTGGATGAACAACATCGCTTTGGCGTCGAGCAACGTTCACGTTTGCGTGACAAGGCGCTGCAATCAGAACATGGCCTAGTTCCCGATGTGTTGGTAATGACAGCAACACCTATTCCGCGTACAGCTGCAATGACGGTCTATGGGGATCTCGATGTCAGTGTTCTAGATGAACTTCCACCTGGCCGAACCCCCATCGTGACAAGTCGTGTCTCTGGGCCACTTGAAATGGAAATGATGTGGGGCTCTGTGAGAGACACTTTGTCCAAAGGCCAGCAGGCATACGTGGTGTGTCCACTTGTAGAGGAAAGCGAAAAACTTGAAGTTGCATCGGCTCAAGAAACCTATGAGACCCTTTCGGCAGGTGAGTTATCGAACTTTTCGGTCGGATTACTACATGGACGAATGTCATCTAAAGAAAAAGAAATAGTGATGGCGTCATTTCGTCGTGGAGATCTTGATGTCTTGGTGGCAACGACAGTGATTGAGGTGGGAGTAGATGTTCCTAATTCCACCTCAATGATTATCTTGGACTCTGATCGTTTTGGTATTGCTCAACTTCACCAGTTGCGTGGTCGAGTGGGTCGTGGTGCATTGGCCTCGCAGTGTTATTTAGTGACCCAACACAGTGATCCTTCGCCAAGAGTGGAGGCACTTGTTGCATCGACTGACGGTTTTGAGTTGGCTGAAGAAGACCTACGCCTTCGAGGTGAAGGAACCATTATGGGGGCTCGTCAAAAAGGCCAGACAGATCTCACCTTGGCTTCTTTGCAGCGCGATCTTGATCTCATTGCGTGGGCCAGACAAGATGCTGTGCGCATCATCGAGGCCGACCCGATGCTTGAATCCCTTCCTGTATTGAGAGATGAACTTGATCTGTTGTTCTCAGCCGAGGACGAAGAGTTCTTGTTCAAGTCCTAATTGTGGTGGTACTACTGTGTGTGATTGCAGTGGACTGACCACTCGGGGGGAGATGAGGGCAACATGAAATTGCAAGGAACACACGTTGTGGTCACCGGAGGCTCTCGAGGCATTGGTGAACAGATTGCTCGCCAATGTGCAGCACGAGGCGCCAAGGTCACGATTGTTGCGCGGAATCAAGATGCTTTAGCCAGAGTGGCTAGCACCATTTCTGGAAATGTTTTTGTCGCAGATCTCAGCGATGATGCAGTTGTCGATGGTCTCATTGAAAAGATTGAGACACAGTTCGGTCCGATTGATGTTCTTGTCAACAATGCTGGCCTTGAGACATCCACTCCGTTTGCTGTGGAAGATGAGCGCGAAATTCGCGCGGTGGCTCGAGTGAATCTAGAAGTTCCCATGTTGTTGACACGACATGTATTGCCTCAGATGCTTGCTCGCAACAAGGGCCACATTGTATTTGTGTCGTCACTTGCGGGAACTGCGGGATTTCCAGGAATGTCGGTGTATGGGGCAACAAAAGCGGGAATCTTGAATTTCGTCAACGGACTTTCACGTGAATTGAAATCCACAGATGTACACATCACCACTTTGTCGCCTGGGCCAGTGGCAACAGACATGTGGCAAGAGATTGAGGGTCGTCAATCTTCAATACAAAAAATTGTGAAGCGATATAAGCGTCTGCAATTGATTCCGATTGCAGACCCGATCAAGATTGCTCGTCGTACGGTGGATGCGGTGGAAAAGAACAAACCATTTGTGCGCGATCCAAAGAGGCTCGGCATTAACTTTTGGTTGAATCACGCCCCTACACGAATCGCCAACCTGGCTTCGTGGGGGATCAAGTTCGATCCACTTGATGCAGGTGACAGATAAATCTGATGTGACCTGATGGTCAACACCGACTTAATTCTCAAAAGGGTCGTCGTTGTCATCCTCACACAGTTCGATATCCCATCGGTCGCGACAATCGCGACATCGATAAGCGACGACATCGCCCTCGAACCACATGCCATCTTCACGAGCGGGGGTAATGAGCGAGCAGGGCCCACCGCAGTCCACGCAGATAATTGATTCCTTTGGAACGATCACTGCCGTAGTCTGCCTTATATGAGAGTCGTTGCGGGTCAATTGCGTGGTCGAAAGATTGAAGGGCCCCTCACGGAGGCAACTCGTCCCACCACAGATAAAGCACGCGAAGCCATTTTTAATGCACTCAATAGTTTGGATGTCGTCGACGGCGCCCGAGTGGTTGACGTGTATGCCGGCTCGGGTGCCCTTGGTATTGAGGCGTTGTCGCGCGGGGCCGAGCACTGTGTGTTTGTGGAGAACAACAAAGATGCTCTCGCGGTGCTGCGAAAAAATCTGCAACACCTTGGCCTTGTAGATCGAGCTGTGGTGTTAGATACAGATGCCATGGGGGCATTGGCCTCGATGGGGGCAGTTGATCTCTTGCTGGCAGACCCTCCTTATGGGTTCACCGAGTGGGAAAAACTGTTGCAGCACTGCACTGCTGAGGTTGTAGTTCTGGAATCGGACCGTCCAATTGGCGAGATTCCGCGATTTTCCACAATCCGAGAACGCCGATACGGGCGGACATTTGTTGCATTTCTCAGACACGAGGCACTGCCGGAAGGTACCGTAGAAGCCACATGAGTACGGTTTTGTATCCAGGGAGCTTTGATCCCTTCCATTACGGGCACCTCGATGTGGTCACCCAAGCAGCAGAGCTATTTGGCTCAGTTGTAGTGGCCGTGATGCACAATCCTCAAAAGCCCTCTGGTGTTTTGCCCACACAGGTTCGGGTCGATATTGCTCAGAATCTGGTGTCGTCTATTCCTGGTGTCACTGTCCAAGCCTTTGGTGGTCTGGCAGTTGATGCGGCTCGTTCAATAAATGCCGATTTCATCGTGAAGGGTTTGCGTACTCCAGGAGATTTTGAAGTGGAACAGCAAATGGCTCAGACAAATTTTGCAGTTGCTCAAGTGCGCACTGTGTATGTTCCATGTCAACCTGGACTTAGTCATGTGTCGAGTCGTTACATTCGCGACATTGTTCATTACGGCGGCGATGTGTCCTCTATGGTGCCGTCCTTTGTAGTGGATGCATTACAAAAATCTTTTTCGGCTAGGAGTTAAGACATGCCTTTCGATGATTTCGACGACTTTGATGACAACTCATACCCAAATCCTGCGCCTGTCCAGGCACGGCTGGGTGAAAGCGAAATGATTCTTCGCAAGACGATCGACATCATCGCGACTGCCCCAAGTGTTCCGTTATCGAGCACGCCTCGTATCGATCGCGATGAAATCATCGAGCTTCTCGAGGACGCATTAGTGCGTGTTCCTGAAGAGATTCGTCAGGCGCGTTGGATGTTGAAAGAGCGCCAGGAGTTTTTGGAAAAGACAAAGCGTGAAGCAGACGAGTTACTTGCTGTTGCGCGCCAGCAGGCCGAGCGAATGGTGCAGCGCACCGAAGTGGTGCGAGCCGCAGAGGCACGTGCGCGTCAAGTTATCGATGCTGCCGATGAAGAAACACGACGATTGCGCAATGAGACAGAAGACTTTCTGGATCAAAGATTGGGAAGTTTTGAAATCCTGTTAGATCGTCTTTCAAAAACTGTGGCTCATGGACGACAAAGATTGTCAATCGGAGCCCAAACGGAACAAGAAGTTTCTGACCCTGTCGAAGAACCCGGCACCACAGGCTTCTTTGATCAAGATCGCGGCTAACCGCGGGCACTCTTTCCCCGTATTGTTCGCGAGTTGACTTATGGCTAAACCACTCATCATCAATGTCGTTGAACTTCTTCGTTGGCCTGGCACCACTAAAGATGTCGCGGTAGCGCTTGATGTTGTCGACTTAGAGTTTGATGATTCCCGAATTGTCAATGAACCAGTTGATGTCGCATTGCACCTTGAGTCGATGTCGAACGGAATCTCGGTACAAGGAACTGCAAGCGCCACGTGGGCGGGGCTGTGCCGCAGGTGTGTTGCTGAGCTCTTGGTGCGCATGACGGTGGATATCTCAGAGTTGTATCAAAAAGAGCTTGAAGACCCCGACGCCTATGTCATTGATAATGACCAATTGAATCTGTTGCCCATGGTACGAGAGAACATCCTTTTGGCAATTCCCCTTGGACCTTTGTGCCGGCCTGACTGCCCTGGGATGTGTCCTCACTGTGGAATTGACCTCGCAGAATCGTCCTGTACATGTGAAATTTCGACCGCTGACCCTAGATGGGGGGCCCTTGAAGCCCTTCGTGGAGTGCTTGATGATCCCACCGAGTGAGTTTTTGCTCGAATCGGGCTATCCTCACAGAGCCCTCAAGTGAGGGTTTTGCCGCTAACACAGGGAGACCACGGTGGCCGTTCCCAAGAAAAAGAAGTCGAAGTCAAAGACACGTATGCGTCGCGCCTCTAACTGGCGTCTCGATGCGCCGTCGCGAAGCGTCTGCCCTCGTTGTGCAGCTGCCAAGATCCCACACACAGTGTGTGGAACTTGCGGTTGGTACAAGGGCCGAGTTGCTGTCAGCATCGACTAGAAGTACTGCTGACACATGTTGCCAATCGCTGTAGATGCGATGGGTGGAGATCGTGCACCTGGCGAAATTCTCGCTGGTGCGCATCAAGCCGCCGAATTAGGCATCCCAATTCTTTTGGTAGGACCCGATGGTCTCGAAGGTGCCGGATCACTTCCATTGAAGGTCGCATCCGAAGTCATTGAAATGGATGATGACCCAGCCCAATCCGTTCGCAAGAAGCGTGATTCCACGTTGGTGCGCGCAGCTGAAGCTGTGCGTGACGGCGAAGCAAGCGCCATGATTTCTGCCGGCAACACCGGTGCCACCATGGCGAGTGCGTTATTGCGCATGGGGCGCATCACAGGTGTTGCTCGTCCAGCTATTGCAACCCCCGTGCCTGTTCCGGGTGGTACACCCACTGTTCTTTTAGATGCAGGCGCCAATGCTGAAGTGCAACCTGAATGGCTAGTGCAATTTGCTGTGATGGGTTCGGTCTATTCACGCCAGCGTTTTGGCGTGGAGAATCCACGCGTAGGCCTGTTGTCGATTGGTGAAGAACCAGGCAAAGGTGACACCTTGCGCAAAGAGGCTTATGAATTACTGGCAGTGGCACCTCACATCAACTTCATCGGAAACGTTGAAGGTAGAGATTTGATGACCGGTGCAGTGGACGTTGTAGTCACAGATGGCTTTACCGGCAACGTTGTTCTCAAGACTCTTGAAGGAAGTCTCAAAACAGTGGTGAAGGCGTTGTTCACTGCCTTTGGTCAACCCGAATATGCCGAGGCGGCAAATGCTTTGATGCCTGCCTTGCTGCCGTTGTATGAAACATTGGACCCCGATACCTATGGTGGGGCGATTCTGTTGGGTGTCGATGGAGTGTGCATCATTTCCCATGGTTCAAGCAGTGCTCGGGCGATGGTGAATGGCATTAAGTGCGCACAAGAGATGGTGGAGACCAACATGGTGGAAGCAATCCGCCAGGCAATCTCCACTAGCCTCGCGCAGTAACACGATTCGGGGAAAATTATGTCGCAGATAGATCGCAATGCAGTTGTAGATGTCGTCAGAAATCAACTGGCAGAAATTTTGGAGATTGACGCGTCTTCCATCAACGAAGGCCACTCTTTTGCAGATGATCTGGGAGCCGATTCCATTGCCCTCATTGAGTTAGTGGACTGCCTCGAACAGGAGTTTTCAAAGACACTGCCCGATTTTCAGTTTGACGATGATGATCTGGTGAATTTGCGCACTGTTACTGATGCAGTGGATTACATCGTTCGGGCACACGGCTAGTTTCGTTGCCTCATGAATGACGATCTGCTTGCGGAGTGCGCTAGTCGTATAGGTCATTCATTCTCACGCCCCGAACTTCTTCGCGAAGCATTACTTCACCGTTCGTGGCAGGCAGAAAATGACGAACAATGCTCGAATGAGCGATTGGAATTTCTAGGTGATGCAGTTCTGGGTTGGGTAGTTGCCGACATTGCCTATCACCGCCTTGCCGATATGCCAGAAGGAAAACTCACCGACCTGAGACGAAGCGTTGTCAATATGTATGCGTTGGCAGATATTGCGCGTGAGTTAGAAATTGGTGAATTCATCTTGTTGGGCCGAGGAGAGATGGCAGCCGGTGGCCATGACAAGACATCCATTCTTTCCGACACGTTAGAAGCACTCATTGGAGCGGTCTACCTTGACGCGGGCTTTGAGACTGCGTTTGCATTTGTGCAAAGAATCATGACTCCAGCAATCGAAAATGCTATTCCGCATTTAGAAATGTTTGATACAAAAACACGTCTGCAAGAATTATGCGCGCGTACTGGGCGAGGAGTGCCGAACTATCGCACCGAGGGCGAAGGCCCAGATCATGAGCGGGTGTTTACTGCGCGTGTTTTTGTTGGCGGACAAGAATTTGGTCTTGGTGTTGGGCGAACAAAGAAAGCTGCTGAACAAATAGCAGCTCTTGGCGCCTATGAATCCTTGTCGCAACACGATGCCTGAACTACCCGAGGTAGAAACTGTGCGTCGCGGTCTTGAAGATCGCGTTGTGGGTAGGAAAATCTTGCAAGTTGAAGTGGGACGCGAACGTTCCGTGCGCCGAGTGGGTCGCGAAGCAGTGATTCATGGATTGTTGGGCACCACCTTCCTCGATGCACGTCGACGAGGTAAGTATCTTTTGTGCTCACTTGACTCAGGTGACGCAGTGATGATTCATCTGAGAATGAGTGGACGAGTTCTCGTTGAACCACAAGGCGCGACTCGTCCGCCTCATACCCACGTGGTTCTTCAACTTGCTGAGCGCGATGGGGTGAGTGAAGAGATGTGGTTTGTTGACCCCAGAACTTTTGGAGAAGTGGTGGTGTATGACCCCACGCATGAACGTGAAGTTCTTCCAGAATTGGCGCGTCTTGGGCCAGACCCCATCTGTGATGAATTCGATGGAGATGTGTTACGCCGGCAACTTCAAGGTCGCAGGGGGGCCATCAAGTCATTGCTATTGAACCAGCAGATTGTGGCAGGGGTGGGAAACATCTACGCCGACGAAGTGCTACATCGGTGCGGACTTCGATGGAACCGGACGGCTGATTCGCTGAGTAAGAAAAAAGTGGGCCAAATTGCCGCAGGCATTGTGGATATCTTGCGGGCCTCGATTGAAGCTGGAGGCTCCACCCTCGAGGACACCCAATATGTCGATATTGAAGGCAATACGGGCTCATTCCAGGATTTTCATCGTGTCTATGGTCGCGAAGGGCAGATATGTCTCACCTGTGGAAAAAGTTCCATACGCAAGGTGATGGTTGCGGGCCGCTCGTCGTCGTATTGCCCTCGTTGTCAAAAGTAGAGCCATAGGGCGTTCTCGGGCGCTGTCTATTACTGTTGAAGTCGCCGTGTTTTTGAAATCGCTTACCCTCAAAGGCTTTAAGTCCTTCGCTGACTCCACCGTCATGGAAATGGAGCCAGGCGTCACTGTCGTTGTCGGCCCCAACGGTTCGGGTAAGTCCAATGTGGTCGATGCAATTGCATGGGTGTTGGGTGCTCAAGCGCCTAGTTCGGTGCGCAGCCAAAAAATGGAAGACGTCATTTTTAATGGCACGCAAAAACGATCTGCTCTCGGACGGGCAGAAGTGATGTTGACGCTTGACAATTCAGCGGGCATTCTTCCACTGGATTTTTCCGAAGTTTCTGTGTCGCGAACATTATTCCGTAACGGCGATAGTGAATATGCAATCAATGGTGTGGAGTGTCGACTACTCGACGTCCAAGAACTTCTTTCCGATGCAGGCGTAGGACGCCAGCAACACGTCATCATCAGCCAGGGACAAATTGACGCAGTGTTGACTGCACGCGCCGAAGATCGTCGAGCAATCATTGAAGAAGCAGCTGGCGTACTCAAGTATCGCAAGCGCAAGGAAAAAGCAGAGCGCCGCCTAGAAGCCACTGAAGCAAACCTGTTGCGTGTACAAGATCTCATTCGCGAAGTACGACGACAACTACGCCCACTGGAGCGTCAAGCAGAAGCGGCACGTCGACATGAAGAAGTGGTGGCTGAACTGCGCGCACTCCGCTTGTACTTGTCGGGCCGCGAAATCGCTGAACTTCGAGAGAAGCTTTCTGGATTAGAAGAAGCAAAGTCAACTACCGCATCGACTGAACACGAACTTCGTGATCGAATTGTTGCACTTGATGCAGACGTACGAAGTGCTGAACGCGAACTTGCAGATCGTGGCGCATCTGGACTCAACGATGAATTGATGCGCGTTGAACAACTGCGTGAGCGTGCACGAGGATTGTCTGCACTCATTGCAGAGCGTCGTCGTTCAATGGAGCGCGACCAAGGACAATTGATTGCAGACGATGTAGTGGCTGCTCTTGAAGCAGATGCCGCACAGATGCGCACAGATTTGGTGGAAGTGGAACGTGGACTGGGCATTTCTGTTGCGGAAAGCGACAGTCTCACTATTGAAGAAGAAGCCTTTGAACGAGAGCGCAGTGAACAGGGACTGTTTCACACAGTGCAAGGTAATGAGGCGTCAAATGCGGCAGCTGAAGTGCGAGGGGAGTTGCGTACATTACGCAACACGGTGGAACAAGGAGCCGGAGAGATTCAAAAGCTTCAGGCCCGTATTGAAAAAATTGAAAATCGCGATGCAAGCTTTGTGGCCACAATTGATTCTCTGCAAACTGAACTAGCACGGGCAGAAACAATTCTTGGTGAAATTCGCGCACAGATCACTGCAGTGGAACGTGAACGTGATGATGCTGAGATTGCTGGCGATAATGCCCAGAAGTTGCGTGCAGATGCCGAACGCCGCAACGCACGTGCGGTAGCACGTCTGGAATCACTTGAATCAGCCATGGCATCCACTCGGGCGCGTGCAGGCGCAGATCACCTCAACCAGATTGATGGCGTGGTGGGAGCGTTGATTGATCTTGTTGAGATTGATGCCGGATGGGATGCTGCAGTGAAGGCAGCGCTGGGCGACACGTTGGCTTCGATTGTTGTTTCTGATTCTCAAGCTGCGCGACGTGCAATAGAACAACTGCGTCAGGCTGAACACAACGGTGCAATTGTGTCATTGACAGGTGTGCAAATCTCTGGGCAGAACTTGCCTGCATCGTTGGACTCGATTCGCGCTCGGGTCAAGCCAGCAAATGGTGCACCATCACAACTTGGCAGTTTGTTAGATGCATTATTGGGTCATGTGGGGTGCGTAGGCACCATTGCCGAGGCCATGTCGGTTGCAGAAACTCACGTAGGAACTGTGGTGGTGACACGCGATGGTGACAAGTTGGCACCTACAGGTTGGCGCTTGGGTGCAGCCGATGATGTGGGTTCCATTGAGATCATTGAAAAGACTCAACAAGAAGTTGCATCATCAACACAACAACTCAAAGAAATTGATGAACAAGTGGAAGCGCAGCGTCGCGCACTCGTGTCGGCACGTGCACGGCTTGCTGATCTGCAGACATCTTTGGATCGTCAAATAAAAGCAGTTGATGCGGCGTCTGACCGTCTCACAAATGCCATCAATGATCGCCGTGCAAATGGTGCAGAGCGCGAGATGACACTGAACTCTCTTGATGACATGCGTGCACGCAGTGATCAGTATTTGGTGAGAGTGGCCGAATTAGAAGCGTTATTGCCTGGATTAGAAGAATCTGAAGCCGCCGAGATTGCTGCTGCTAAGGCCCAAAGCGAAGCTCGTGCAGCAATTGATTCAAAAACTGCACATATGGCCATGCGCAGAAAAGATCTTGAAGTGCGACTGGCAGGTCTTCGGGAGCGAGATCAATTCTTGCGTCAACGTCTGGAAGAAACAGAGAGTCGTTTAGAGATAGACACCGCTGCCCGTATTGAAGCAGGCACACGGCGTCAACGTCTTGAAGGCGCTTTGCTTGCCGTGTCTCGTCTTGCAGAGTTAGTTGACCGACACCGGACTAGCGCCGAACAGCGTCTCGCTGAGTTGTATGAGATGCGTCGTCGTCAAAGTGATGAAGTACGTGAAATCACAGCACGACTCGACACGGGACGAACTGGCCGCCAAGAAGCAGAACAACAACTAGAGGCAATGCGTGAGCGCAGCCGTCGCATAGATGTTGAAGAAGCAGAAACGCGAACACGTGTTGAAGCAGCAATTGAAATGATTCGTCGTGAACTAGAAGTGGAGCCCGAGATCGCAGAGGCCGCTCCCATGCCAGAGGTTGCTGATGGATCAAGCCACGTAGATCGAGCACGAGCACTAGAGCGAGATATTCGCCTCATGGGCCCCATTAACCCATTGGCGCTTCAGGAATTCACCGAGCTTCAAGAACGTCATACTTTCTTAGAGGAACAACTCAACGATGTGCGTAACTCTCGCCGTGAATTGTCGCAAGTAATTGCCGCAATTGATGAAGAGATTCAAACGGTGTTTGCAAAGGCCTTTGAAGATGTGAATCGCAACTTTACGGATTTGTTCCAATTGTTGTTCCCAGGCGGTAAGGGCAAGCTCTCGCTCACTAATCCTTCCGACATGTTGAATACCGGTATTGAAGTT
The DNA here is from genome assembly GCA_044239355.1 of Ilumatobacteraceae bacterium. Lineage (GTDB taxonomy): Bacteria > Actinomycetota > Acidimicrobiia > Acidimicrobiales > Ilumatobacteraceae > UBA2093. The sequence continues at coordinate 18,717 of JBIIBO010000021.1, read as the reverse complement.
GAAGCAACTCCTCCAGGAAAGACATTTAAGAAATTGTCGCTTCTCTCAGGCGGTGAAAGATCTCTTACTGCTTTGGCCTATCTGTTTGCTGTGTTCCGTAGCCGTCCGTCACCTTTCTATGTGATGGATGAAGTGGAAGCAGCTCTCGACGACGTCAACTTGCATCGATTCTTGGGATTGGTAGGCGAATTCCGTCGCGATGCGCAATTGATCATTGTGAGTCACCAAAAGCGCACGATGGAAGCTGCCGACTGTCTGTTGGGTGTATCGATGCAGCCAGGCGGCTCTTCAAAGGTGGTTACTGAACGAGCTAGTTCAACTGCCGGGAATTCTGCAACATGAGCGGCTCGACCACGAGCAACATTCTTTTACTTCTTCTTGTGCTGGGCCTTGCTGGTGGGCTTGGAGTACTTGTTGTTTCACGGAAACAAAAATCACAGACAACAACATCCGCACCTTCAGTTGAACTTCCAACACACCCAGTTGACAGGAACACAATTGACACACAGTCTGAGGTTGACGTTGAGGTCAGCCCCGATGTTGTTCCCGAGATTGTTGTTGATGTAGGAGTTGCCTCACAGCGCACTCGGTCGTTGTTCGCCAAAACCTTTGCAGCACTTCGTGGCAAAGAAAAAATAGATGCAGCATCTTGGGATGAACTTGAAGAGACTCTTTTGCGTGCAGATATCGGTATTGGGCTCACTACATCTTTGTTGGAGCCATTGCGTGCACAAGTAAAAAACGGACTGCTCACCACGCCTGATGCGTTGATTGCCGCGTTGCGTGAACAGATGACTGCCCAACTGTCGCCGAATAATCGGTCTCTTGCCACTGATTCAGCCAAAGGCCCCAATGTGTGGTTGTTTGTGGGAGTTAATGGTGTGGGCAAGACCACAACTATTGGCAAGATCGCAACAGCGCAATGCGAAGGCGGGCAATCTGTATTGCTTGCTGCGGGGGACACGTTTCGTGCCGCTGCAGCTGAGCAACTAGAAATCTGGGCTCAAAGATCTGGTGCAAGTTTTGTGCGCGGATCAGAAGGCGGCGACCCTGCATCTGTGATCTTTGACGGTATTCAAAGTGCGTCAGCAAAAGGTATTGAATTAGTACTTGGCGATACTGCAGGTCGATTACAGAACAAATCTAATTTGATGGAAGAGCTAAAAAAAGTACGGCGCGTGGCAGACAAAGCCGAAGGCACGGTGAATGAAGTTCTCTTGGTAATTGATGCAACTACTGGCCAGAACGGGTTATCTCAAGCAAGAGAATTCACTGCGGCCACGCAAGTCACGGGTGTGGTGCTCACAAAACTTGACGGTTCTGCAAAAGGTGGAATTGTGTTTGCGATTGAGACCGAATTAGGTATTCCTGTCAAATTGGTGGGATTAGGTGAAGGAGCACATGACTTGGTGCCTTTTAATCCTGCTGAATTCGTCTCGGCGTTATTCGAATAGTTCTACACTTTCTTTCATCATGAAGAAACTGTGTGTTCTCGCTGTGGCCTTGTCGTCAATGCTGTCTTTGTCGGCCTGTGGTGAATCTGGCCCTGTGGTGTTGGCGCTTGCATCTAGCCAAAGAGATTCTGGAACAAACCGTGCAGCCGGAGAAGGTGCTCTAGATAGTCCACAATTCGTAGGGATGACCGTCGACTATCAAGTTGTCGGGGACCTCGACACAATGCCCACTCAAGCACAGGCGTGGTCGGTGAGCAACTATGGCGAAGCGATGCGTGAAACACAGCGACTGGCAGATGCGCTCGGGGTGAATGCAAAGGCGAAGCGATCCGAAGACGATAAGTACGCATTCATTGCAGAAGATCCCGATACGAAAGCCAGTGTGTGGTTATGGAACCATCTCGCTATTGGTGGTTGGTGGTCTTTCACGCAAGCCAATGCATCTGCTGGTTCATCGAGCCCAAGTTGTGCACCCGATGATCGTTCATGTGTCATTGAAACAAGGCCGGAATTGCCCACCAATCTCATCTCTGAAGACGAAGCGGTGAAACGTTCTAATGACTATCTCGCCAAAGCCAAACTCGTGACTGCAGATTATGTATTGAGTGCGCTGCGCACCGAATGGTCTACCGAAGTCACGGGAGTGGTTCAAGTGGACAACGTATTGACAAATGTTGCAGTGAATTTTTCATATGGCCAAGATGGCAACTTGATGTATGCATCAGGGCCCATGATGACAGTCTCTCGGGCAGACATGTATCCCTTGGTGACGGTAGAAAAAGCACTTGAACGTTTATCCATGCCGCAATATGGGTTTTATGGTGGTGCGGCACGTATTGCATCTGACGTCGCAGTGTCTGATTCACCGACAACTGATGATCAAGCAATTGTTCCACTGACTATTCCCATTACAGGTGTGCGTGTGACATTGATGGAATCCAATCTCAGTAACGGAACTCACATGTTGCTCCCTGCATTCACTTTCAGCAATGGAGATGGTGACGTAGGAACTGTGATGGCAGTAACAGATGAATTCGTAGTGTTTCCCACCATCGATTCTCCACCCACTGACCCGGGTGCGATTGAACCAGGTGTTCCTGAACCTGCACCTGGAGAAATTGTTCAAGAGCTCACTCAAGAAAGCGCCGATTCATTAACTGGCCTCACAGAAGATGAGGCGCAAAAGATAGCCACCGAGCGAGGATGGGTTTTGAGAGTTTCTGACCGTGATGGCGAATTCTTCATGTTGACGAAGGATTACCGCGAGGATCGAGTGAATATCAGCGTAAAACAAGACATCGTCACTGCTGTCACCCTGGGATAGTGCTCATCGACTTCTGCAACGCTTGCAGTAATCGGCAACTTTTAGTACCTTCGGAGCCATGAAGGCATCCTCTTTTTCACGTTTGGCCATTTCGGGAATTCTCGCAGCTTCCACTGTTGCGGTGATGGGCTCATCCTCTTCGGTCGGCGCTGCATGTTTAACAGCCCAAGGTGGAACCCCATTTGTATTCATGGGTCAGCCTGTGCCAGATGCAGCTTGCGTGGCTGCAGGTGGCTACCTCGTGCCAAGTGGTTCCGGTGCGACAGCTCCCGGTTCTTTGACGATTCCAGGCACCAACATCACTATTCCTGTTCCTGCAAATCTTGTTGGGTCGCTGCCAGCAAACATCACTTCATCAATTAACGCGGACACATTAAAGACTCTTGCTCCTGCGGCATTCGCAGGTATCGATTCAAAAGAAGTCAAAAAACTTCTTCCTGATGCACTCAAGTCGCTTGATCCATCACAGTTGTCTCAAATGACACCGTCGGCATTGGCCGCGATGTCGCCGACTCAGATCAAGTCACTGGCTCCTGCGGCGTTGACAGCAATGTCGAGCGATCAGATGAAGAAGCTTTCAGCGTCTGTCATGAGTTCGTTTTCTGCGAGCCAGATTGATCAGATTGCTTCCACTGCATTTGCGGGAATGTCGTCTGCTCAGCTTGCAAAGTTGAAGCCGTCTGCAATTGCTGTGATGTCGCCAGAGCAGTTTGATGCCTTGTCGGGGAAGGCTCTGAAAGCAATTACCGCTGGTCAGTTCTCAAAAATTCTTCCTGATGCTCTTGCAGCCATTGATCCCAGCAAAATCACGTCCCTGTCTACAACAGTGTTGGGCAAGTTGAAGGACGGGCAAGTCGCCGTCATGACTCCCGATCAGATCGCTGCTTTGTCATCAAAGCAATTGAAGGCCCTGCCGTCGTCAATTGGTGATGCCTTAACTGTGGACCAACTTGACGGGCTCACGGGCGGAGAAGCAAAGGTGCTTGCACCGAAATTGAAAAAAGCGATTCTCGCCAACCTCACGCCTGAGCAAGAAGCACTTCTTCCTGCAGAGGTGCTTGCTGCACTGAAAAAGTGAAGTAGGCGGGAAACCGCTTTATTACACGAGGTTTTCGACAGATATTTGGCGACAACTCTCAGTCGGTAGCCTAAATCTCAATGTTTGATTCACTCAGCGACCGCTTACAAGGAATAGTCAAGCGACTCAAAGGTAAAGGCCGTCTCACCGAGGCCGATGTCGACGAGGTGATGGGCGAGATTCGTACCGCCCTATTAGAAGCTGACGTCAATATCGGGGTTGTACGTGATGTTGTTGCGCGTATTCGTGAACAAGCCATTGGTGCTGCAGTTTCTGAAGCACTTGATGCAAGTCAACAAATCATCAAGATTGTTAACGCCGAACTGGTGGCAATGCTGGGTGGCGAAACCCTAAAGATCTCATATGCGAGCGCGCCGCCCACCGTGGTGTTGATGGCTGGTTTGCAAGGTTCAGGTAAGACAACCAGTGCAGCCAAACTTGCGCGTTGGTTTAAATCTCAAGGTCGCCAACCATTGTTGGTGGGGGCAGACCTTCAACGTCCCGCCGCTGTTGAACAGTTGCGCACACTTGCGGGTCAAGTAGGTGTGTCGGTCTTTTCAGAACCTGGAGACCCGGTTGCAACCGCACGTCGCGGTGTAGAAGAGGCAAAGCGTCTGGGTAAAGACGTTGTCATCGTGGACACCGCAGGTCGTTTGGCAATTGATGCAGAGATGATGCAGCAGGTTGCAGACATCTCACGTCAAGTGAAGCCGAATTACACGTTCCTTGTTGTGGACGCTATGACAGGCCAAGACGCCGTCGGTGTTGCGCAAGCATTTCACGAGCGATTGTCCATCGATGGTGTGATCTTGAGCAAACTTGACGGTGATGCGCGCGGCGGTGCTGCTCTGTCTGTCAAGACTGTGATTGGTCGCCCTATTGCTTTTGCTGCAACTGGTGAACGCATTGATGCTTTCGAACAATTCCATCCCGACCGTATGGCGGGACGCATCTTGGGTATGGGTGACGTACTTACCCTTATCGAGCAAGCAGAAAAAGTATTCGAGCAAGATAAAGCTGAAGAGGCTGCACAACGCATGCTCGAGGGGCAATTCACTCTCGATGATTTTCTTGAGCAGTTGCAGCAACTGAAAAAGATGGGCCCGTTGTCGGGGATTATGGGCATGTTGCCAGGCGTGCCCAAAGAAATGAAGAATGCCGAACTAGGTGATGACCAGGTCAAGATCACCGAGGCCATCATTCGTTCAATGACATTCGAGGAGCGGCGCAGTCCAGAGATCATCAATGGCAGTCGCCGTGCCCGAATCGCCAAGGGCAGTGGCACTCAGGTCTCAGATGTCAACCGGCTCATCAAGCAGTTCACCGAGATGCAAAAAATGATGAAACGTATGGGCGGAATGGCCGCAATGACGGGCAAGCCAGGCAAAAAGGGCAAGGGTAAAGTCAATAAACGCCAAGCCATGCGGGAAATCGGTGACATGTTGGGTGGCCAAGGTGGCCTTCCTGGCTTCCCAGGCGCAGATGGCAGCCCCGGGATTCCTCCATTCTTCAAATAATTCCGTTGGGGGATTGGCCGTGACGCCGATAGCCTTACCTAGTCCCTAAAAGGGTCCCTCCAGGAGAATTCGCAACATGGCAGTCAAATTGCGCCTGACACGAGTCGGCAAGACAAAGCAACCGCATTACCGCGTTATCGCGGCTGATTCACGTCGCGCACGCGACGGTCGATTCATTGAGATTCTTGGTCAGTACAACCCACGTACTGAACCATCAACCATTGCTATCGACAATGACAAGGCAGTGAAGTGGCTGATGCAAGGTGCACAGCCCACCGAGCGTGTCCGCAAGCTTCTTGAAATTAGTGGTGCATGGGAACAGTTCACCACTGCAAAGTCCAAGTAATCCTGTGTCAGATCTCGACGCAAACTCACTAGAGGCTCCCATCGCCATTGCAGTGCTCACACATATCGTGCGCAGCATTGTTGATGACGCAGACGCAGTAGCGGTCACTTCTGGTCCAGGCAAGGGCGACAAAATACTTCTTGAAGTACGTGTTGGCCCTGGTGACCTTGGTCGTGTGATTGGTCGTCGCGGACGCACTGCACAAAGTATTCGCACTGTTGTGCGCGCTGCTGCCACCAATGACGATGTCGATGTTGACGTCGATTTCGTTGACGCCTAAACACCTTTGAATCCCGTCTCATCGGAGTCCTCATTTCTCGAGGTGGGTCGAATTGGGAAACCCCACGGAGTTCGTGGTGATCTTTTCGTGTCATTTACTTCTGATCTTGAACAGCGCCATCGCGTGGGTGCACAGTTATGGCTCGATCCAACTGGCGGGGGTACGCCACTTGTCATCACAACATCTCGTGCGCAAAAAGATCGTTTCGTTGTTCATTTTGAGGGTGTTGATGATCGAGACACTGCAGAAAAACTCACGAATAAGTTTTTATATGCAGAACCCATTGAAGACACTGATGCGCTGTGGGTACACCAGATGATTGGCTCACAGGTCATTGATGAACACGGTCATCTCTGGGGTCTATGCACGGGGATTTTGCAAAATCCCGCACATGACATCTTGGAGATCGAAGGCGGTCTTTTGGTGCCGATTCCTTTTGTGCATTCCTGTGACGGCGTCACCACGGTGATTCATCCTCCCGATGGACTACGCGAAGCCTTGTTAGGCGAATAGATAGCCTGATCCCTATGCGCATTGATGTCTTCACGCTGTTTCCCGCGATGATCAATGAGTTCTGTGCACACAGTCTTCTGGGTCGCGCGACAACTAGTGGCGCGGTACGTGTGGGTGCCCATGACATTCGCGAGTACTCAACAGATGTGCATCGCACTGTTGATGATGCTCCTTTTGGTGGTGGAGCTGGCATGTTGATGCGCCCTGAGCCAATTTTTGCTGCCGTCGAAGCTGTGCAGCCACCACGACCTCTTTTCTTACTGGGTCCTGGCGGTCAGAAATTTGATCAAGCTATGGCTGAATCAATGGCGCAACTTGATGGATTCAGTCTGTTGTGCGGTCGCTATGAAGGGGTCGATCACAGGGTGCGTGAACATCTTGTGGATCATGAAATTTCGGTGGGAGACGTGGTGTTGGCCGGCGGTGAGGTGGCCGCGTGTCTCATCATTGAGGCCGTCACTCGCCTGGTGCCCGGGGTGATGGGCAATGCAATTTCTCCCGTTACCGAGAGTTTTGGCTCTGCGGGGCTGCTCGAAGAGCCCCAATACACCCGACCCCATGAGTTCCGGGGATGGCAGGTTCCTGAGGTTTTGCGCGGTGGTGACCATGCCAAAATCGAGAAATGGCGCCTTGCCCAGGCTCTTTGGCGCACTATGGAGCAGCGACCAGACCTCATTGAGGCCCGTGGGGGACTCACAAATGCGGAAAAAGCCTTGTTGGAAGGGGTGGACTTCGCCTCGTATCCTGTTTCTTTCACCTCTGAACTGCCCGACTAAGGTCAGTTCTCCCCACATCATCAGCCGAAAGCGCTCATCATGAAGACCACAGACATTGTTGACAACCAAAACAAGCGCGATGACATCCCTGCATTGTTGCCAGGTGATGAAGTCAAGGTGCACGTGCGCGTTGTTGAATCAGGCAAAGAGCGCATCCAGATTTTCCAAGGAAACATCATCGGCATTCAAGGTTCAGGAATTGCAGAGACCTACACCGTGCGCAAGCTCAGCTATGGCGTAGGTGTAGAGCGCACCTTCCCTAAGCACAGCCCGTCTGTTGCAAAAATCGAGGTTCTCAAGCACGGTGATGTTCGTCGTGCGAAGTTGTATTACCTCCGCGATCGCGTTGGCAAGTCCGCAAAGATTCGCGAAAAGCGCGATTCTTAAGGTTTTGTTCCATTGAGCACTGGAGTATCCAGTGAACACTGATGACCTCGAAGACTTCGAGGCTGAGCGGGAATACAAACTCGCTCAGGAGTATCAAGACGTAGTGGGCATGTTTCGCTATGCAGTGGAAACCGAACGCCGTTTCTATTTGGCGAACACCGTGTCCGTGACTGTGAAGGGCGACAGTGCTCGACCACTGATTGAAGTGGAGATGACAGACGCGTGGGTATGGGACATGTACCGCAAGACCCGATTCATTCCGACAGTGAGAGTTCTCAGTTTCAAAGACGTCAACGTCGAAGAACTTCCCTCGGAGGACATCATCACACCAGAAGTGCTCTAGCCAACGTTCGACTTGGTCGTGCGCGTTGGGCTGAAGAACGCGCAGCGCAGTGGTACGTGCAGCAAGGGTTTGTCATTCTTGCTAAAAACTGGACGATGCGTGGTGGGGAATTAGATGTAGTGGCTCGCCGCGGATCATTGGTGGTGATCTGTGAAGTAAAGGCGCGGGCGAATAATGATTTTGGCAGTGCACTTGAGGCCATTACTGATGAGAAAATTCGTCGGGTACGTAGAACTGGTTTTCATTTTGTGCGCTCTCTGGAAGAGAGCGGTCTCAAAGTTCGTTTTGATGTTGCCACTGTGACGGGAGTGCACCTTGAGATGTTTCACGATGCATTTTAGGAAAAACACATCAATGCCCCGTTAGCTAACTGCGCTGCGAAGTGCGTCGTTGCCAACAAGGGTGATGCCAATGGCGGCGAAGATCTGGGGCATCTTGAGGAACTGCAACAAGGTGTCCTGTCCCAGAGGGAATGTCTTGGTTACATCCTGGACAGATGTAGGCCTTGAGGGCTTCATAGGGCTGTACTCGACGCGTCTCAATGGCTCCATAAAGTTCGCCATCCCACAGATCTTTTGTCATGGCCTTAACCGAAAAATGCCCAACCTACGAGTGCAAAAGCAACAACAACAGCCGAGACCACAAACCAGATGTCGCTATTTCGTGCAATGCGCTTTCGCGTCGGGTTAAATCCCATAGTTGCAGTATTGCGGGGTACTGCCGACGGAGACAACGTGGCAATGACTAGCGTGGAGCAGGTGCGTAGGCAGTTCTTTGTTTTTCTTCTAGGAACTGTGTGTGCAGTGGGCGTCGGGACATCTTCGGTGACCGCTTACCAAGACACAGACGTCCTGCGTAGCCCTTCGCCCACAACAGTGGCACCGTTGCCCACCACCTCATCAAGCACAACCACCACGTTGCCATCTGCCGTCACCACTGTGCCTCAAGGCTGTGCGTTACCACCTCAGGCACTTGCGGTTTTTGTGGGTCAAATCACCACCACCGATCCGGTCAGTGCAGTTTTTTCTGTGCTTCAGATTCGTGCGGGATCACTCGAGGGGTATCAAGAGGGCACCACGGTGCAGGTGCGTTATGGGTCTGATGCCAAATACCTCGAAGTGGGGGAGACGTATCTAGTTGGGGTGGCGCCAGATCCAGTGTCATCGCGGTTGTCATCAAGTATTCGTGATTCTGCTGAACTTTTTGGTGGCGCAGAAATTGCAGGATCTAATACGCAGTGCCCCGAGTTTGAACAACCTGCACGCACTTTCACTCTTGAAGGACGTGACATCGAAGCAGGTTTGTTTACCCAGTTTTTTGATCAACCATGGCGATTGGCGCTTGCCGTTGTATTGCCGCCGTTGTTGGTTGTGCTTGCACTTTTTGGTCTCGTGTGGTTTCGTCGCGGAGTAGCGACTTAACTCACGAAAGAGTCAGTAGCAATCTGTCGCAACTGAGTAACTGCATGCGTCAAGCCTTTGGGGTCGCGGTACAACGCGCTTCCGGCAATCAGCACATTTGCACCAGCCGATGCTGCGCCTGCAATTGTCTGTGGTGAAATTCCGCCGTCCACTTCAAGATGTACAGAATCTGCAAGTCCGCGCTCATTAATCATGGAACGCACTTGACGAATCTTTGGCTCCATGGTGGCGATGTAACTCTGGCCACCAAATCCGGGATTCACCGTCATCACCAAGATCATGTCCACAAGATCAAGAACGTGTTCCACGGTAGAAGCAGGTGTGTGAGGGTTTAATGCAACCGCCGCGGTTGCGCCAAGTGCACGAATGTTTTCCAGTGTGCGATGAAGATGAGTGCACGCTTCTGCATGCACAATGAGTCGTTGACATCCAGCTTCTACGTAGCGTGCAGCCATCACATCAGGGGTGAGCACCATGAGGTGTGCCTCAAAGGGCTTCTTGGTGAATGGGCGCACCGATGCAATGACGTCGGGTCCAAATGTGAGATTGGGAACAAATTGGCCATCCATCACATCGAATTGAATAATGTCCACGCCGGCTTCGTCGAGTTCACGAATTTCTTCACCAAACTTCGAAAAATTTGCAGGCAACACTGAGGGGGCAATTTGGATAGGCAAGCTCACATCGCCACCTTAGTCAAGGTTGCATGCAGATGTCCCGAGCGGTCGCACTGTTGTGCCCTACGCTGAGACAGTGACAACTACCCATTCAGTCCTTATCGAAAAATTAGTTGCCGGCGGTGATGGGTTATGCCGACTCGATGACGGCCGTGTGGTGTTTGTGTCCAATGTTGTGCCGGGCGAGCGCGTGGAAATTGAGATTGCTGAAACAAAGCGCGACTTTGGGCGTGGAACAGTGTTGGCAGTTCTTGAACCCGCGACCCAACGCCAAGTGCCTCCTTGTCCCCATGTTGCTCAAGGTTGTGGCGGTTGTGATTGGCAGCACCTTGAGAGGCGATATCAAGGTCAAGCCAAACTGGCCATTGTGCAAGAGGCGTACGCGCGCACTGCACGTCTTGAGGTGAACCCTCAACTTCGCCGGCTCACCGACACTGCGCGGCGTACAACGGTGCGCATGGTCTCCACCTCGGATGGCGGGCTTGGTTTTCGCGCATCGGATTCCCATGAAATTGTTCCCGTGAGTTCTTGCATGGTGGCCCATCCAATGATTAACGACTTTATTTCTCGACCTGTCATCAGTGGCGAAGGTGAAGTGACTATTCGGGTGGGCGCGCGCACCGGCGACATTGGCGTGTGGTGCCATGAAGGCACGCTTGCAAATGGGTTGCCGGCTGGGCTCAAAACTGGTGAAAGAGCCAAAATTACCGAACGTGTCGGCGAGCATTCCTATGTGGTGTCGATGGGATCATTTTTTCAATCATCACCAGAGGCCGCAGAACTGATTATCGATTCGGTATCACGACGACTTGACACCTTGGGAATAAATGGCGGATTGATGCTCGATGCGTATGGTGGCGTGGGACTGTTCAGTCTTGCGTTAGAGGAACGTTTCGATGCGGTGCATCTCGTGGAATCTTCACCGTCTGCTTGTCGTGATGCTGTGCGTAACTTGGCCGAGTGTGCAGCAGTGATTGAACAAGCAGATGTCGATACATGGGAAGCAATAGAAGCAGATGTCGTTATTGCTGACCCATCGCGCACAGGGTTGGGCAAGCATGGCTCGCAGGCAATCATCGAAACCGGTGCACCCACAGTGATTTTGGTGAGCTGTGATCCAGTAGCTGGCGCTCGAGATGCACGACTTCTCACCGATGCGGGATACCGCATTGGAGAGGTAGAGGTTCTCGACATCTTCCCCGAGACCCACCACGTAGAAGTCGTGGCAGCCTTTACTCGCTAGGGCTTTCGAGAAAGTAAATAAGTACTTTCATTCTACAACTATCTCACAGGCTCTCGTTACGGTATTTGTATCATCGCAGTGACCAACTTCGGGGGGGGGGGCTTCATTGAGGGTGTTGATGTGGATTAGCAAGGGTTTTCTTGAAGATCTTGCTCGTATTGCAACCACTGGTGAGAAAAACTATGAACTCGTCGGTCTTGTGACAGACACAGATGAGGCGTGTAAGCACTTGACCTCAGGAAATGTTGACATAGTCATTCTTGGTAAAGGGCGATTTGACGAGTGGTCACGATTGTGGCGCGAGGGAACTTTTGACAGTGTTCCTCAGTTTTGTGCACTGCTGGTGACGGCTATTCCGGTATCGACTTCCATTCTCATGGAGGCAAGTCAGGTGGGTATCTATGATGCCGTTGATCTCACGATGGATCGAGATGCAATTGGACAACGCATGGTGGATCTATATGCACAATTGCAACGAGATGTCCCTATGCAAAATGGAATTCTTGATTCTCGAGGTGGAGAACATCAGTTATTGCGGGTCATCACCGATGAGACCGATCGGAAAATATTGCTGCTGATTTCTCAAGGAAAGTTTGACAAAGAAATTTCTCAGGAACTTTTCTTATCCACGCAAACGATTCGCAATCGTGTGAGCCGAATACTGACTGAATCAGGGGCAAGAAACAGGACACATCTCGCCATTTTGTCTGCGAGTGGACAAATATCGAATTCGATAACCCAGAGCCAAGACATTGATCCAGATGAATCAGGTAATCAGAATCAAGTGGCATAACATACATCGGCATGGATGACGCCGCGCAAAAAGACTGGGCACGACCCGTTGTGTATTTTGAGATACAAGCGCGTGATGCTGAGACACTTTCTTCTTTTTATTCGCAGATGTTTCACTGGGATATTGGCGAAGGTTTTATTCGCCAGATTCCTGCCGGTATTGGTGGCCCAGAAAACGGTATTGGCGGTCACATTCGTCAAGGCAGTCACCCAGGTGTCACCTTGTACATCCAAGTTCGCGATCTCGCAGCATCACTTGCACAAGCGGTATCACTTGGGGGCACCATCACCTTGGAGAGATTCGACATCCCAGGTGGTGCATCACTGGCGGGAATAACCGACCCGGAAGGCAACGCTGTCACTCTTGTGCAGCAATAGGGAACTCGTTACAACAAGCTGTAGGCGCGTGCAATCACGGTGGCGTGGTCAATACATGCTGACCAGTCAGACACGGGGTGCTCAGCCCGGGTGAAATGCTCGGTGCCGCATTGATCCAGATTGTCGAAAAGTTGAACGACAATCCATTGGCCCTGAGAATCTCGCGCCACGGTGCGACGCATGATTCCTGGAAGATGTACGTAGGACCATTCCTGCATCTGGGCATCGATCTTGATGAACGTGTCGTCAGAGATCTCTGACTGCAGTGAAAAGGTAACGATGTCGAATGCGGCCATGAACTTGCCCCACCTTGTCTCACGGTGTTGTGGTGCGCCCTCTGGGGCTCGAACCCAGGACCTGCGGATTAAGAGTCCGTTGCTCTACCAACTGAGCTAAAGGCGCGCGATGAAGATGACATCTTAGGCGAGCCGCATACGGAATAGCCAAGTCTTGGTTGAACCAAGTCTTCGTTCAACCTTCTTTGTGTGTACAGGTGTCTGTACGCACAGCAATGGCAACGATTGGGGTGAACGAGGGGTCTCGAACCCCCGACCTCCAGGACCACAACCTGGCGCTCTAACCAACTGAGCTACGCCCACCAAGCGTGGATTCAGTGTGCCATAAAGCGGCGAAACATCCAACCCAACACAGTGAAATTGGCGAGAGCCCTGCCCAATGCGGTGGCTCCGATAGGATGTTTTTGACCGTTAATCGGGGTGATAATCATGTCAGCAACGAATCCAACGTTGCGCCAAGACTTAGCAGGCAGAGCTAAGGAAATAACTCGGCGAGAGCTGAAGGCGTATGCCGCAAATACTCAGGCATCACAAGCCGCCAACGAGCGAGCACGAAAAGTTTTACCGCTTGGCGTTCCCTCTAGTTTCCAGGCGTACGATCCGCATCCATTGGTGGTGCGCCGTGCTCAAGATGCATGGATGGAAGACGTCGATGGCAACAGGTATGTCGACTACGACATGGGGTTTGGGTCATTGTTTGCAGGTCATGTCAATCCACTTGTGCGGCGAGCAATCGAAAAACAATTAGATAATGGAACATTGTTTGTGACACCTTGTGAAACAAATGCAGATGTGGCCGAATTGCTTGCTGCGCGTTACAAGTTGCCAATGTGGCGCTTTACCAACTCGGGCACCGAAGCCACTATGGATGCAATTCGTGTTGCCCGTGGAATCACTGGTCGTCACAAAATCGTCAAAGTAGAAGGCGGCTATCACGGTCATCACGATGAAGTAATGATTTCTATGAAGCCTTCACTTGATGTTGCAGGCCCTGCGCATATGCCCACGCCTGTTCCTGCTACAGCAGGAATCACCCCGGCTGTGTTGGCGGACACAATTGTTATTCCATATAACGATGCTGAAGCTCTTGCTCGTGTTGTAAAAAACAATGATGTTGCCGCATTCATTGTGGAGCCCGTCATGGAAAACATTGGTATTTGCATGCCGCAGCCGGGATATTTAGAGGATGTGCGTAGCATCACCCGTGAATACGGAACGATGTTGATTTTCGATGAAGTGAAAACCGGAATCACTGCTGGATGGGCTGGTGCCACTGGAGCATTGGGCGTGCAGCCCGATTTGGTGTGTTTGGCGAAAAGCATTGGTGGCGGTTTGCCCATTGGTGCATTTGGAGGCACTCAAGAGTGCATGGATCAAATCACTTCTGGTCGTGTATTGCACCTAGGCACCTATAACGGCAATCCGTTAGTGATGGCAGCGGCACAAGCCGTTCTCGCCGAAGTGTGCACCCCTGAAGCAACACAAGCCACTGTTGCCCGCAACGCACAATTAGTGAAAGCGTGTGATGACATCATCACAGCTGCTGATCTACCCGCACACACTGTTCAGTTTGGTGCCAAGGGGTGCATTACGTGGGCACAAGAACCCATTCGTAATTATCGCGATTACAAGGCCACAGATTTTGATATCGCATTTGCTCAGTGGATGCATGGAATTAATCGTGGCATTTTGCTTCCGCCAGGTCTTGATGAGCAATGGCTCATCTCTGTAGTGCACACCGAAGAAGAATCTCTTCGGTACGCATCTGTTTTTGGAGAATTCGTTGACGAACTCATTGCATAATCATCGGCGACCTGCATTGGTAAAAATGCTGTTGCGTGGATTGTTTCGTCGTTGCGCATGGTGTGGCGGTAAAGGATCATTTTTTACAACGTGGTATCGCAAAAGTGATAACTGTCAAACCTGTGGTATTCGTTGGGAACGTGGATACGAAGGATTTGAACTTGGCGCAGCCACCATGGGTGTGTTTATGACTTTCGGAACCATCCTCGGATGGATGGTGGTGTCACTTATTTTTGGTATTGCGCTCGCGCCCCTTCTCATCGTGGCAGCTGTGTTGGCGGTCAGTGTGCCCGTGGTGACATATCCCATGACATACACGGTGTGGCAAGGAGTCGATCTTTTGATTCGGGCCCCCTCCGAAGAGGACATTGCCGAAGCCGAAAAGTGGCTCTCGGAACACTCCCGGAGATAAAAATATTTCCCCCTGCCACAGGCGCAAAGGCTTGTTTTGTGGGGTTTTCCAGAAATTGTGGGCACTGGTGCACATAGGGCCACCGACAATGCTTGACCGAACAGGTGTTCGTAGTTACAGTGTTGTTGTTCGAACACACCCCTTGCATACAGTCACTCATTCCACGGCACACACCGCGGATCACCACAAAGGAAAACAACCATGACTACACCAACACCAGAACGTGCCAAGGCTCTCGATGCGGCACTAGCCCAGATCGACAAGCAATACGGAAAAGGTTCCATCATGCGGATGGGCGAAAAGGGTTCCATGGCAATTGAGGCCATTCCCACCGGTGCATTGCCCCTCGACCTCGCCCTTGGAGTCGGTGGTCTGCCACGTGGTCGTGTAGTCGAAATCTATGGTCCAGAGTCCTCGGGTAAGTCCACATTGGCAATGCATGTTGTTGCTGAAGCTCAGCGCAACGGCGGAATTTGCGCCTATGTCGATGCCGAGCACGCAATGGATCCTGTCTATGCCAAAGCAATCGGTGTGGACATCGACCAATTGTTGATCTCACAACCAGATACTGGCGAACAAGCACTTGAAATTGTTGACATGTTGATTCGTTCTGGAGCGCTCGATGTTGTGGTCATCGACTCTGTTGCTGCATTGACGCCACGTGCAGAAATTGAAGGCGACATGGGCGATAGTCACGTGGGCTTGCAGGCTCGTTTGATGAGCCAGGCATTGCGTAAGTTGACAGCGAACCTCAATAAGTCCAACACCATTTGTATTTTCATCAACCAGCTGCGTGAAAAAATTGGTGTCATGTTCGGATCACCAGAGACAACTCCTGGTGGACGTGCGTTGAAGTTCTATTCATCGGTTCGTCTCGACATTCGTCGTATTGAAGCCATTAAAGATGGCGCAGAAGTCACAGGATCTCGTACGCGAGTCAAAGTTGTGAAGAACAAGGTGGCACCACCTTTCCGTCAGGCCGAGTTCGACATCATGTACGGAAAGGGCATCAGTCGTGAAGGCGCACTTTTGGACTTAGCTGTCGAAATGGGCATCGCAAAGAAGTCCGGTGCATGGTTTACCTACGAAGGTGAACAGCTTGGTCAAGGTCGTGAAAACGCAAAGAACTATCTGCATGATCACCCTGAGTTAATGGTGGATATGGAACAAAAGATTCGTGCCATCGCTGGCCTTAATGGTGAAGCAGAAGCAGAATTCAGCGAGAAAGACGAAGAGCCCATCGAGCTCGACTAAATCGTCGCACACACAATCGAGTTGCCACTCGTATGAGGGCCGATCCCACTCCCAGGGGGTCGGCCCTCCGGCATTTATTGGGGTATGCACCCAAACCGACTCGGTAGCCTGAGATGGGTGAAAGGCAATACTCCAGAGTCGTATGTTGTGCGCACCTTTGGGTGTCAGATGAACGAACACGACTCCGAACGAATCGCAGGGCTCTTAGAGTCTGACGGAATGACGCGCGCAGAAGATGACGCTGACGCTGATGTTGTAGTGCTGAACACCTGCTGTATTCGCGAGAATGCCGACAATAAGTTGTACGGAACTCTGGGTCATCTCAAGACATGGAAAGACGCCAAAGTTGGCCGTCGCATTGTTGTGGGTGGCTGTTTGTCTCAGAAGGACAAAGACATTGTCCAAACTCGCGCCCCATGGGTCGACGTTGTCATGGGAACACACAATGTGCATCGCACCAATGAACTACTGGCGTGGGCTGCTGAGCATGGTCCCATCACCGAAATTCTTGAAGAAGCTGTGATGGATGACCATGCGTTATTCCCCAGTGCTTTGCCTGCGCGACGTGAGACCTCGTATAACGCATGGGTCACAATTCAGATTGGCTGTGACAACACGTGTGCGTATTGCATCGTGCCGTCAGTGCGCGGTAAAGAAATCAGCCGTCCCTTCACCGACATTGTGAGTGAAGTGGCGTCGCTTGCTGCTCAAGGAATCACAGAAGTGACTCTTCTTGGTCAGAACGTCAACAGCTACGGTCGTGATCTTTCGCTCGCTGCGCGTCGTGATGGTGCCGATGTTTCTGCAAGTCCGCAATTTGCTCAGTTGCTACGTGAAGTTGGAGCAGTTGATGGCATCCGTCGGGTGCGCTACACCAGCCCACACCCAAAGGACATGCGCATCGACGTTCTTGAAGCCATGGCGCAAACAGCAGCAGTGTGTGAGCAGTTGCATTATCCATTGCAGTCGGGCTCTGATCGCGTGTTGTCTCTCATGCATCGCGGCTATACCGCAGATCGATATCTCGAACGTCTTGCCGAAGCGCGTCGATTGATGCCGGACGTTGCTGTTACAAGTGACATCATCGTTGGGTTCCCGGGCGAAACTGAAGCCGACTTTGTTCGCACCATGGAAGTAGCAGCCGAAGCAGACTTCGATTCGGTGTTTGAGTTCATCTTTTCTCCACGTGAAGGAACTGAAGCTGCGTTAATGGTGGAGAAGTTCTGTGATCCGGCTGAAGTGGGGGATCGTTTTGATCGTCTGCGAGTGGTTGTTGAGCGCAGTGCATTGCGGAAGCACCGTGAACGCATTGGCCGTGTTGAAGAAGTCGTGGTTGACGGTCCCAGCAAGCAAGACCCGCGCATCATGTCGGGTCGCACGCGTCAGTTCAAGCTGGTGCACTTCACCGTGCCACAGCCTTTGCGCCCGGGCACCTATTGCAGTGTTGAAATCGAAGATGCGGCTGCGCACTACCTCAAGGGCCATCTTGTTGAGGTTCTCCACGAAGCGACGCACAAGATTCGTATTCCTTTGATGTCGGTGTGAGATGACGACAATGTCACCGGTGGTGGTACTTGGCCCCACTGCAAGCGGTAAGAGCGATGTGGCGATGGAGGCTGCGACAACGCTTGGTGGCGTGCACATTGTGGCAGCAGATGCCATGCAGGTGTATCGCAAGATGAACATCGGCACAGCAAAGCCCACAGTGGATGACCAACAACGAGTTGTTCATCACGGATTAGATCTTGCTGACCCACACGAGAGATACACAGTTGCGCGCTATGTGGAAGATAGAGAAGTCGCACGTGAACGTATTGCAACCGCTGGCGCACGAGAATTAGTAGTCGGAGGAACCGGGCTTTATGTGACTGCAGTCGTGGATGGTTTGAACCTGCCCGGTGAATGGCCCGAAGTGCGTGCTGAGCTGGAAACAGAACCAGACACTGCAGTGTTGTTTCGTCGCTTGCAGTCACTAGATGCAGCCGCCACCACCAAGATGGAGCCCACCAATAGACGACGCATTATTCGCGCTTTGGAAGTGTGCGTAGGAAGTGGTCAACCGTTTAGTTCTTTTGGCGAAGGAGTGACCACGTTTCCTGCCACAGACATCGTGCAGGTGGGTATTAGATGGCAGCGCGATGAGTTGCGGGCCCGAATTGCTCAACGTGTACATCGCATGGTGGAAGCCGGCCTTTTTGAAGAGGTGCGTGCGTTGTTAGAAGTACAGCCCGCCATTTCGCTGACTGCACGCCAGGCTCTCGGATACAAAGAAGTAATCGAGTGTCTTGAGGGGCGCTGGACACAACAACAAGCCATTGATGCAACCATTTTGCGCACTCAACAGTTCGCCATACGCCAAGAGCGCTGGTATCGCCGCGACCCACGAATTCAATGGGTTGAGGTACGAAAGGACCCGATAGCAG
>JBIIBO010000020.1:0-29921 GCA_044239355.1 Ilumatobacteraceae bacterium | reverse complement strand
TTACCAGTGAATCATTAGGTCGTCTTGTGCGTGGCTTGCCAGGTCACATTGGATGCACGCCACTTGGTGTGTTGAGAATTCTTGAGCATTACAACATTGCAACTACTGGGCAACATGCAGTTGTTGTGGGGCGTTCCACCTTGGTGGGTTATCCGTTATCGGTGTTGCTCGCACGCAAAGGTATTGATTGCACAGTCACGTTGGCGCATTCACGCACGCAACGACTTGAAGAGATATGTCGTGGTGCCGACATTTTGATTTCTGCCACTGGAATTGCTCATTCAATAACTGCACAACACATCAAGCCCAGCGCAGTTGTTATTGATGTGGGAATCTCGCGCACGGAAAATGGGATTGTGGGAGATGTTGACCCCGGCGCTGCAATGGGTCTTGCACGGGCACTAACTCCCATGCCAGGCGGCACTGGAATTATGACAGTGGCCTGCTTGATGGAAAACACAGTAAACGCGGCTGTGTTACAGGGAATTCTTGTGTGAAAGTCATGGGGTCGATGACTGGTTCCTCGGGAGAGAATTGGACTTCTTCATGAAGTGGGCAGTGGCCCCATCTGATACCCTAGGGGGTATGAAGAAAACTCGACTCCTCCCAGTTCTTGTCGGCTTGACCCTCGTCGCATCCCCAGTACTTGCCTCATGTGGCGGTTCGTCCACCAGCAGCGACGACACCACCACAGTGATTTCATTGGTTCCTGCTGGCAAGGTGATTGACGTGCGTACACCTGAGGAATTCAGTGAGGGCTATGTAAAAGGAGCCGTCAATATCGATGTCTCCGATCCAGATTTTGAGTCCCAGATTGCATCTTTGGACAAAGAAGCCGCCTACAGCGTTTATTGCCGAAGCGGTAACCGCTCGGCTGTGGCGGTAGACATTATGCGGAATGCGGGCTTCACAAATGTGGTTGACCTAGGTGCGGTCGAAGAAGCCGCTCAGGCACTTTCACTTCCCGTGGTTACTGACTAAATACATTTCACTACAAGAGACGGATACATCATCATGACAACAATGACATTGACAGAACAGAATTTTGAAGAGACGGTCTTGGCCGAAGGGATCACAATTGTGGATTTCTGGGCAGAGTGGTGTGGCCCTTGCAAAATGTTTGGCCCCATTTTCGAAAAGTCATCTGATGCACACCCCGCTATTCGGTTCGGCAAGGTAGACACCGAAGCGGAGCAAGGCCTTGCAGCAGCTCTGCAGATTCGCTCTATCCCCACAATCATGGTATTTCGTGATGGGGTTTTGCTGTTCAACCAAGCTGGAGCCTTGCCCGAGCATTCACTCGAGCAAATCATCACCTCTGCTGAAGGCCTCGATATGGATGCCATCCGTGCCGAAATTGCCGAAGCAGAAAAAGCCGAACAAGGCTCTTAACACTCCTCCCTAACTTCTGTAATGTCCCCTTCGTGAGGGGGCTCACTGGGGATTCAATTCGACGGAGCGTTGCGGCGGTTCTCGTCGTGGTGATGTTGGCTGTGGGGCTTGTGCAACATGAACAACAGAGCAGTGCAACGGTGGTCGTCACAGATCGCATGGCGTTAGGTTCTGCTCACACATGTGTGATTAACAACGACAACACCGTGTGGTGCTGGGGTTCCAATGCCTCTGGACAATTGGGTGCATTGGCCCGCGCAGCTGAGAGCAGAGCAACTTCTCCTGTGCATGTAGACGCAATACCTGGTGGGCGAGTGGCAGTGAAGATTGCTGCGGGTACTTCACACACATGCGTGTTGGCACAAGATGGAACTGTGTGGTGTTGGGGCGCTAATCCGAGTGGGCAAGTTTCCGATTCGGTTGATGCTGTGCGTCGTGTTCCAACACAGGTCAATCTCTCTGTCGCGGCACAGGCGATTTTCGCTGGAGGTGAAAATTCATGTGCACTACTGACAGATAACGCATTGATGTGTTGGGGGCTCAACAGTTCGGGTCAATTAGGAATAGGAAGTTCGGATAACAATGTCAATGGAACTCCTAGTGCTGTATTGAGCATCCCGCAGTCATTCACGGTGGGCGATGTCGCAATAGGGCGAGCACATATGTGCGCAATCAGTACCAACAACAGAGTGTGGTGCTGGGGTGGAACATCCAATGGAAAACAAGCCAGAACTCCGGGCGCCAATGTCACAACACCGCAAAAACTCGGTGTGGGGTCAGGCACAGCATCACGAGTATCCGCAGGTAATGATCACACCTGCGTTGCGTTGTCTACTTCAGTCTCTTGTTTTGGTGATAACTCATTCGGTCAACTTGGTGTATCGCCTTTCAATGAAGAAAATGTGACTCCTATAGGAACTGAATTTGGAGTGACTATCGATGACGTGATTGCCGGGGGCGGATTCACGTGCGTTCGATTGCGCACTGCAGAGCCACGCTGCTGGGGTGAGAACTCAAGCTGGCAATTGGGTGCTGGCACCACATCGCCAACTGAACGTGAGATTCCCGGAGTGGTCAGCGGCCTCGATAACACAGTGGTTGATCTTGTGCTTGGTGCATCTCACGGCTGTGCATTGATGGCAAGTGGTGAAGTGCGATGTTGGGGTAACAACAGCGAAGGCCAACTTGGCTTGGGGAACAGAACGCATCGCTATACCGCAACAGCGGTCAATGTGCTCAATGTTGTGCCGACCACGACAACCACAACAACAGCTACAACCACAACCACAGCTGCAACTGCAACAACAATTCCGACAACGACAATTCCACCGGCGCCATCATCTGACACCACCTCGTCAACCTCGTCATCTACTTCCTCTTCGACCCCCACAACAACTTCCACACCGTCATCGAATTCTGAGTCACTTCAGACCAAGCCAGTCATTACACGTCTACGTCTACGTCGTGGCCGCAGTGTGAGTGCCTCCAAAATTGCCCAGGCCGTGTCAATGGCAATTCCCAAAACATCGAAAGGCAAGCTACGTATCAGCATTGTGCGAGGTGCGCAATATTGTGTCTTTGCCAACACCAGTATCCGTGCGGTGCGTAAAGGGCGTTGCACCATCTCGGTGACTATGGTGCCCAAAAAAGGGAACACTTTCACTCGGAAAACCACTGTTACTGTCAATTAATACCCAGTGAAATCTGATGTTTCCCAAGAGGGTAAGGTTGCGGTGTGAGTTCTCGGCCATCAAATTCTCGCGAGCGCATTGTGGCTGCCGCCCAAGAAGAAATCGAGATCAAAGGCATTCTGGGCCTACGAGTGCAAGATGTGGCAGAACGTGCGCGGGTGTCAGTTCCTCTTATCTACAAGTATTTCGGTGACCGAGATGGCATCTTGGCCGAAGCACTTGGTGCCATGTTTGAAGAATTCGTTTTGCAAAGTCTCGATCATTCAGAGCAATACTTCTTGTCGTTGGAATCGCCCACAATTGATGATCTGGTGGCAATGCTTGCTTTGCCCCGACAAGATTTCCGACGCTCGAGTCGTTGGACACGTGTACAAATTTTGGCCGCATCAATGGAGATTCCCGCATTGCGCACTCGTTTGGGTCTTGCACAAACAGCCATCTACGACCAACTCATCACCTTTATGGACCAAGTGCAACGCAAGATGATGGGCGGCCAAATTGTGGTGTCGTCTGCTGCATTGGCCATGTTGGTCCACAGTTACTCACTTGGTTTTATTCTTAATGACCTCGAAGATGGCGGATCGCGCGTGAGTGATGAAGAGTTTTCTCATCTCATACATGCAATGTTGTCGGGCGTCTTTGACCTGTCGCAGCGTGTGCCGACAATAACCTCGTGAAGTTGAGGCGTTTTAGCGAAAGACGAGACACGTCATCTTTAATGATGAAATACTGGCGCGTCGCTAGTGCGAAGCGCCTGAGGCATCCGACATCCAAAAACTGATCAGTCCCAAAGGTGATTCATCCACGGTGACTGAGACATCTATTTGTCCAGGTTTCGTGGCTGTGATGCTTTGCAGGGGTAGGGCAAAGTGAAAGTTCAGACCCTCACCGGGGTTGAGTTGAGCATCTCCGTGAAATTGAAATTCAATGCGTGCAATTTCTTCCACTGTGTCGGGATAGCGAAAAATGATTCGACCGTTGTGTGTTTCATTAATGCGATGAGGGTGCACATAGACCGACATCGCAAGATGGGCATCAATTTGTGAGGGAAAGCCAGTGGATGTGGCAATGCGGGTAATTCCGCCACTGACAATGTTCAACATTCCTTCGCGGATGTTTGCATAGTCGCACAGCAACAAAGTGGTGAGATCGAGTCCTGTGCTCTCAAAGTCGTCGAGGTTCATGACCTCACACGGTACTTACTCTCCGGCTGGAACGATGACCACAGGCACTTTTGAGTGTCGCGAGACATAATCGGCCACGGAACCAAGAAGTAGCCCCATCACGCCACCATGTCCTCGTGCACCCACCACGATGACATCGGCTGCAGTTGAAAGCAATGCATTGCGGGGGTCGTTGTTTTCAAAATGCATTGCCAAGGCAACACCACGGCTGGCAGCTTTTTGTGCGACTCGCTTGTTTTCGTCTTCCAGAACGTTCTTTGCGCCTGTGTCATCAAAGGTGTACGACATTGCCATTTCGGCAGGAACCACAATGGGGCTCCATGCCGCTAACAAAATGACCGTGTCTCCTGAATGGGCAAAAGAAACTGCCCAATCAAGTGCTTTTGCAGAGTTTGGTGACCCATCAACTCCGACAACAATCCGACGCTTACCTGGTGTATCAATAGCCATGACTGCAACCTAATGCTTTGATTCAGGTATCTGAAGAGGAAATACCGAAGAGGTATTTACATCACATCAACGAGTAAAAAAGTAAGTGAACTAATGCGCGTGTTCGTGGCTGTGGTGCACATAGGTGCGATCAGAAGTTGCAAAGCGAATGATGTACACAACAATGAACACTGCGGTGGCCCCAAGAGTAATTGTGGGCCCTGGAGCAAGATCTAGGTGGTACGCAACAATGAATCCCCCCACAACCTCCACAAGTCCAATTGCAATAGCGCCTTTACTAATTGCCGAGACATTATTGAAAAAAAGCCTTGCGGTAGCAGTAGGGGTAATGAGTAGTGAGACAGTCAGTGCAATACCCACAGTGTTGAGACACACCACGACACAAATAGCCAAGAGAACAAGCATCGCCATATCTAAGCGCTGCACACGAATGCCGATTTGTGTGGCATGGTCGCGGTCAAACGTTGCGAACTTAAGGTCATCGAATCGATACCACACAAAACCGAGCGCAAGAAGTGTGAGGGCCAATGTTGTCCAAAGATCCGTTGTATTGACGGTGAGAAGTTGGCCGAACAAAAAATGTGTGATCGATACGGTGGTGTCTACTTTGCTGAGCGCAAGCACACCAAAGGCAAACATGCCACTGCCTACAACAGCAATGACTGAATCGTGTCCCACGCGGCGGTTTTGTGACAAGAAGTGAATGACTACCGCCATAAAAATGCCGGCCACAAGTGCACCAGGTAATACTGCTTGTGATCCGAACCAACCAAAGCCAAGAGCAACTCCACCAAGAACACTGTGCGACATGGCATCACCCATGTAGGCCAAACGGCGCAGAGAAATCCATGTTCCCACCGTGGGGGCCAGCACTCCCACCATGATGCAGATAAGACCTGCGCGCTGGGAGAAATCCGATTGGAATGGGTCGAGTAGCCAACTCATAGAACTTCTTCTTGGGTCGTTGATGAGAACAGTTGTTCCAGTTTGTTGTCGGCAAGTTCCACTGATGGATGGCCATCACCGACAAGTCGCTTGTTCACTGTGAGACATCGTGTGAATCGATTTCGCACAAGTGACAAATCATGGGTAGACACCAAAATACTGGTTCCGGTTGCTGCAAGATTTCCGAACAGTGTGATGAGTTCATCGGTATGCAGTGCATCCACACCTGAGAGTGCTTCGTCCAACAGCAAGACATCTGCTTCTTGTGCAAGTGCGCGGGCCAACATCACACGTTGGACTTGCCCACCAGACAGCGTGGCCAGAGATCGATTTTCCATTCCACCAAGATCTACCTGCGACAGACATGTCATCACGTGCGTGATGTCGGCCTGAGTAGTGCGCATTCGCCGGCCATGAAAACGGCGACGGCCTGCAATGACAACTTCGGCAACAGTGATGGGAAACCGGAGATCGATATCTGTTTGTTGCGGAATATAGGCAATCGATTGGCGTTCGAGGTGATGGCAATGCTTTCCGTGCACCACAACATCGCCGTCATGGTCAACGAATCCTGCAAGGGCCTTGAACAACGTTGACTTGCCGGCACCATTGGGGCCGACAACTGCGATGAGTTCTCCTGCGCCTACCGAGAAAGATGCATCGGTAAGTGCACGGAAGTCTTCATTGTAAGTAACTCCCACATGGGAAGCTTCAAGCACTGCAGATGTCATCAGGAACAGCGTAAACCTTTTGTGACGTTCTCAATGTTTTGTGTCTGGATACTGATGTAGTTCTTACCGGCATTGAGATCTGCAGACGAGATGGTTTCAATGGGGTCTACTGCATCGACTTCAGCTCCAATGGACGAGGCGACTGTTTTGGCAAGCCCTTCAGGAAGCTGTGCTTCAAAAAACACAGTGGTTGCTTTCGCGTCGCGTGCAACCTTGGCAATGGCCTCAAGTTCTTTCGCGGAAGGTTCATTCTCTGGGTTCACCCCTGCAATGGGAACGGTGTCGAGTTTGGCGCGTGCAGCAAAGTAGCCGAACGCATCGTGTGAAGTCACCAAGGCACGTGATGCACAATTTGCAAATGCAGTGTCAAAAGCTGTGCCGAGTTGTTCGAGTTCTGCAATATAGGAAGCACTGTTTGTATCCAATGTGGTCTTGGAATCAGATGCCAAGGTGGACAAGGTGGCGACAACTGCTTTCGTCATCGAGATCATGTTGGCGGGGTCTAGCCACACGTGCGGATCTGTGTCGCCATGTGCATGGTCGTCGTGCCCCTCTTCTTCACTGTGCGCGCCTTCTTCTTCGCTGTGGTCATCATGGCCGTCTTTGTCTTTTTCTTTCACTGCATCAATGGTTTGTGCATGATCCATGAGGTCCACCACGGTGATGGTGTTATCCAATTGAGCAACTGCTTTTTCCACGCTGGGTTGTAGTCCGCCGCCGAGATAGAACACTGCATCAACTGTGGTGAGATCATCGAGTTGGCTTGCAGTGAGTTCATGGTCGTGTGCGCCAACGCCTGGGGGAGTGAGGTTTACAATCTCCACGCTCATTCCTGTGGTGACCTTCTCCACAATTTCGCTGAGCGGATAAAAGGATGTCGCGATGGTGAGTACATCGCCAGCCGGTGTACTGGAGTTCGAACTAGATGACTCGCCACCACATGCGGCCAGCACTAAAGCAGATACTGCAAGGAGACTTGTGATGCGACGGGAAAATTTCATACCCCCACCATATCGAGAATGAGAACGATTCCCAATATTGGAGATTATTCCAGGTTGACGGCCTTGGCTGTGGGGGCGGCCCAGTTCTTCCAGCGGCTCACCACGCGAAGACTAAAGGCCACACAGATCGCTGCACCCGCCACCACCACGTCGTTGAGGCTGAGTCGATCGCCAATAACTACTACGAGTGTGGCGAGCAGGGCAGCGGTGGCATAGATCTCGCGATGCAAAACATGAGGTATCTCACGTACGAGAATGTCGCGAATCATGCCGCCACCAATGGCCGTCAAGATGCCGATTGCAGATGAACCAAGTGGTCCCACTCCAAAGTCGATGGCCTTGCGTGTTCCGGCGACTGCAAACAATCCGAGTCCTGCGGCGTCGACAAGTAAAAACAATCGTGACCATCGCGCAACTGATGGATGCACATAAAACACGATGAGCCCGGCAATTGCAGGCGTGGCCAAATATCGCCAATCGGTCAGAGCTGCTGCGGGAGTAGCGCCTAACAATGCATCGCGGATAAACCCACCGCCAAGTGCGGTTGCCACAGCCAAGAAGATGACACCGAAGATGTCGAGCTTTTTACTCACCGCCGCGAGTGCACCAGAAACTGCAAACACGGCAATACCCACAATGTCGAGAACAAGTAGCAATGTTGCGGTGGACACATCACAAAGTTAGGCGAGCCAGCACACCTATCGTGTCTTCGTGGACAAACGCGGGTTTCTTTTTTTCGACCTTGACGGAACGATTGCAGATTCGGGGGCTGGAATTACAGCATCGATGAATGAGGCATTTGCCGCTGCAGGGTTAGATGCATTGTCATCTGTTGAAGTTCGTCGCATTATTGGGCCACCACTTCAGACAACTATGCCCGAACTTTTAACTGCACGTGGTGTGGGTCTTGATCGGGTGGATTTTTTTATCGACCAATATCGACAGATCTATCGCGAACATCATCTCCCGCGTACTCCCATTTTTGATGGCATGGCCGAAGTACTCAATGTGCTGGCGCAGAGTTGGCATCTGTCTGTGGTGACAGCAAAACCACAAGCGCAAGCCGACATCGCCGTACGCACAGTAGGGGTGGACCATCACATGATCACGGTGGTGGGGCCTGCAGATGATGCGCCGCTACCCAAGGCTCGATTGTTGGAAAAAGCGTTGATAAATGCGGAGAAATCTGTGGGCCGCCGGCCAGTTGTTGACCAATGTTGGATGATTGGTGATCGTCATCACGACATTGATGCGGGTCGTGAAGTGGGAACTCGTGCTGCTGGGGTGCTGTGGGGCTTTGGTGACCATGCAGAACTCCACGGGGCTGGGGCCCATGTTGTGGTGAGCCAACCTCAGGAACTACTTGATGTTTTGTCTCAACAACAATGAATCTCTAGTAATCCCGTCAAGCGATAGGCCTCGGTACACTGAGAATTCCCCAATCTGAGAAGGTGTCAGGTCATGGCGAACGAATGGTTTGAGACAGTTGCAGAAGCACAGCGTCGCGCAAAGGCGTATCTTCCTAAGTCGGTCTATGGTGCCCTTATTGCCGGATCGGAAAAAGGTTTGTCGAGTGCCGACAACTTGGCATCGTTTGACCAACTCGGTTTTGCTCCGCACATTGCTGGACTTGCAAATACTCGCACGATGAACACTTCGGTGATGGGTCAAGAAATTTCCATGCCTGTTCTTATCTCTCCCACAGGTGTACAAGCAGTGCACCCTCAAGGTGAAGTTGCTATTGCTCGTGCAGCACAAAATCGCGGCATTCCTATGGGGCTGAGTTCTTTTGCCAGCAAGTCTGTGGAAGATGTTGCCGCAGCAAATGACAAAACGTTTTTCCAGATGTATTGGTGTGGCGACAAAGACACATTGGTGCAACGTATGGAGCGCGCACGTGCAGCCGGCGCCAAGGGACTGATCGTCACTCTCGATTGGTCATTCTCCAATGGTCGTGATTGGGGAAGCCCATGGATTCCAGAAAAGATT
Organism: Ilumatobacteraceae bacterium; assembly: GCA_044239355.1. Taxonomy (GTDB): domain Bacteria; phylum Actinomycetota; class Acidimicrobiia; order Acidimicrobiales; family Ilumatobacteraceae; genus UBA2093. The sequence continues at coordinate 20,538 of JBIIBO010000020.1, read as the reverse complement.
GACCTGAAAGCAATGGTGAAACTTGCTCCTGAAGTCATCGTGAAGCCAAGTTGGTTGTGGACCTTTGCAAAGACTGGCCGTATTCCCGATCTCACTGCACCCAACATGCAAAAGCCTGGCGAGAAGGCACCGACATTTTTTGGTGCCTACTACGAGTGGATGCAAACACCTCTTCCCACATGGGAAGACATTGCATGGTTGCGCCAACAATGGGGCGGACCTTTCATGGTGAAAGGTGTCAGCCGCGTTGATGACGCAAAGCGAGTTGTGGATCTTGGAGCAACTGCATTGTCAGTGTCGAACCACGGTGGAAACAATCTCGATGGCACACCTGCACCAATTCGTGCGTTGCCCGCGGTAGCAGATGCCGTGGGATCCCAGATTGAAGTGTTGCTCGATGGCGGTATTCGTCGCGGTAGTGATGTGGTGAAAGCACTTGCATTAGGTGCACGTGCTGTGATGATTGGTCGCGCATATTTGTGGGGCTTGGCTGCAAATGGTCAAGCAGGTGTAGAAAACGTTCTTGACGTATTGCGCGGAGGAATTGATTCCTCGCTCATGGGTCTTGGTAAAGCATCCACAAGTGAGCTCACTCGTGATGACGTAGTGGCGCCAGAGGGCTTCTTTAAGCCACTAGGCACTAAATAGTTCTTGAAATGAGTTACGCCGAGTTAGGCGTTGCTCTTGATGTGACCTAACAAGAGGCGCACAATTTCTGGGCCATGTGTGTCTTGAAGAAAATGTTGTGCACCTTCTACTGCATCAAATGTTGATCCAGGAATGAGGGAATGCCATTTCTTTCCCCAATCAAGGGTGAAGACATTGTCATTAGTTCCCCAGATGAAATGCACAGGCATCTGTGTTGCGTTAATGGCAGCAAAGTGTTTTTCTTGCTCTACGGCGTTGCCGGCAACTGGATCATGTAATGGAATTGACATGGGGAAACGGCGTGGGCCTGTGACTGCATCGCTACCGAGTCCTGCAAATGGTGCGTCGTATGCATGCACCACGGGAAGCGCATCATCGCTGTAGTAAGGCTCTTGTCCTTGCATGACTGCAACAATTGTTTCTACTGGTGTGGCACGACTGGTTGCCATTGCCATTAATCCACCCAAGGTGAATTTGTCGGGAACTGTCTGTTCAAAAAGACCACCAGGTATCCACTGAGAAATCCACTGTCGAATTCCTTCGGAGTATTCGTATTCCTTATGGTGAAGCCATGTGTTCAAAATGGCGAGTCGCGTGAATCGTTCTGGCATTGTTGCTACTTGTGCAAGACCAATAGGTCCGCCCCAATCTTGAACAACAATGGTGATGTTGTTCACATTCAGTTGCTGAATCAATGTGGCCATGTTGTGAGTGTGACGGGCGATGTTGTACCACGATGGATCAGTCGGCTTGTCACTGCGACCAAACCCCATGTGATCGGGAGCAATACAGCGATATCCAGCTTCCAAGAACAACGGAATCATGTGTCGGTAGAGATAACTCCATGTGGGCATGCCATGCATCAACAACATCACCGGCGCGTCATGTGGGCCTTCATCGATGTAGTGCATCTGCATGCCGTCTATCTCAATGAAATGGGGCGCATAGGGGAAATCTTGCAAGTGTGTGAAGTTGCTTGCTGGTGTGTGAAGAAATGGAACTGACGACATGATCACACAGGGCCTTGTGTGGTGAATGTGTCGATGGTGGGGCGCACAATCAAGGTGTAGGTATCGGCGATGGCGCGTGCACGGTGTTCATTCGCGGCTTCTTGGCGCTGTGGGTCATTAAACACCTCTGACATGAACGATTTCATAGAGGGGAATGCATTAAAGCGCACTTCATCCCAACGACGACCATCACCCATGATGGTTCCTTCCACGTTGAACCACGCGGCTGCACCACCACCAATTTTGGCAGCGGGTCCGGCGGCGGTGTTGTGGTACTGCTCCATGTGTGTGTTTTGGTCACCGTCTTCGTAGCGAATCACGTGTACCACCATGATGGGGCCATCTTCATCGGTAGGTGGGTGTTCAACATTGGGCCAGATTGATGTATCGGGTCGCATTGCGGGTTGTGGAGACACGGGTTGGCATCCAATCACAAATGTGAATTCCATACCTGCATCTTTATGTTCATGTTTCTTTTGAAAATCCTTACGATTTTGCATCTCAAGAAATGAACGACGTGTGGGATATTTCACCACTGCCACTCGATCCCACTGCGTTCCATCGCCGAAAGGAGTTGCAATGACATCTCCAAAGAAGGGAATCTCTGCGCCAATTTCTCGCAAAATCTTTGTGGGTGCATATCGATCATCAGCCTCTTTGCCTGAGACGCCTTTGGTGCCATCGGCATACGTTGCCTCGGTGCGGTATTTCATGAGGTTCACCATCCACACAGGACCATCATCGTCGGGTGCTGTGGTGAACATACGTTTTGCGTATTCGGTGTTGACCTGACCGTAACTTGGTGAATACTTGCTCATGATGCCCCCTTGATTGGCTATTGAGTTCTAAGGAATAAAAATGTGTCCGGCTTGTGGTGCGATGTTTCCTGCAACAAGATCGCTGTACACCTTCTGCAACCCATCGATGCCGTGTGATTCGCCCACTTCCATCCATCGTTGAGAGTCTTGGATGAAAGTAGACAGCGATGTCTCAAGCTGTGTGTTGAGTTTCTCGTGGCCCCACTCTTTGCCGCGCTTTGCTAACTGGGTGGGTGCAAAAAAGAATTGTGGCGCAGGACCAACAAGTGCATCTCTTTTGCCACCTTGATCCCAGTGTGTTGCGCCAATTGTCATTGAGTACTGCAATGCCTCATTGAAGTGATTGTGCACTCGGGCGGTCACCGAGTTGTTGCCGGCAAGGTCTACATAGACAGTAGGTGCCCATTCCGCCAACGTTTCAATGTCGTCATAGCTTGCAACTTCGTCGTAAAGGTTCACGGTGTCCACAAAAGATGTGTTAGCTGAAGAGGTAAGAGCGATGCAATGGGTGTTACCCCGAGCGCGAATGCAATGTGCAAATGCAATTGCAGTTTTGCTGGAGGCACTGGAGACAACAATTTGACCTGCCCCAAACATTGCATTATCGAAGAGAAAATCTTCTGCAAGAAACGATGTAACAAATAGGCCGCGCAATAAAAGATATGCATTGTCTGTGTCGCCCAATGTGGGAGATACTTCATCAAATGCGCGATAGGCCATGGCGTGTTTTGTGCGATGTTCGCCAATGTCTACGAAGCCACCACTGGTCTTTTCTGCGTGAACAACGTGGTGATCTCCGGCGGGAAAGAAACCGAAATAGCGAGTTCCTTCTGCAATATCGGGGTGTGCAGATTCTGCAACTACTCCAAATCCCATGACAGGCAATCGACCCCAGCCTGATTCCGTGGGGAAGAAGCCCCAGTAATCCAGGAAGTCTCCACTTAATGCGTAACTGATGTTGTTGGAGGTGAGAGCACATCTCTCAAGATGCAGCAATACTTCACCGTCGTTGAGTGAAGGCGGAGTTGTCTCAGCGACACGAAGACGACGAATATCGGTGCGGTCGATTTCTAAATGCATGATGGCCCCCTAGTGAGGAAGTGTATGGGAATGTGGAATTGGATTCTATGGTCGCATGCGAGTGTGATGCATTCGTTACACATCCCACCACAACGTGGCATTTTCTCGTCGAGTCAATGGATATTGCTCTAGATAGTCACGAATCTCGGGATCCCTGTCGCTTGTGAGGCACAGCCGTATACGCGTAAAACGCACATCGTCTTCGGTGACTTCATGGGCAGGTATTTCTTGCGTGAACTTTTCTAGGTGGGCGTTGTAGCCAAGGGAAGTCACTACTGCTAACGCATCGTCTGCGATAGGGGAGATAGGACGATCGATATTCCAAAACTTTTTCCACATGGGCGACAGTGATGCAAGTGGATGATGTTGTGGTAGTTCCACAACTACACGATGTCGAGCATTTGAGGAAAGCGCATGAACGAACGGTGCAAGATAGGCGACGTTGTAGAACACGTGATGACAGGTGACCACATCACACACTGGTGTAACAGCAGCTACGTCGGGCCAATCACCAAGGATGACTTCATGGGTGACACCACGAGCCGATGCTTCACGGGCAAAGACATCAAGCATTCCTTGTTGATGGTCAACACCAACCACGTGGTGTGCATGTGGAACCAATCCAAATGCTGCACGCCCGCCGCCGCAACCCACATCAAGAACTGTGGCATTGTCAGCGAGTGCCTCAAGTGCTCGAAGTCGTGAAGGAGTATCAACATGGAGGTTTCCTTCAGGAGTGAATTTTGAAACAGGATGTATCCATGGAGATTCAGGGGCTTTTTGCATGATTTCATCAGGAATTGCCCAAGTGGGCAACGCCTCAGACCAGTGTTGTAAAGCGCTCATTTTGATTCCTTGATGTTGCCGATACCTTCATTATGGTGTCGATTCCAGAGCGTCTCATTCCCGTCAAGGAAAACCGGCAACGTGGCGAACAAGATCGTGCGTTGAAGAAAATTGACCTTGTTATGGAAGCAACAATTGAGAAACTGAAAATCGGTGGCGAATCAGGAGTGAACATCAAAGACATCGCCGCTGAAACAGGCGTGTCGTATGGTGCGATTTATCACCATTTCAAAGATCGTGATGGTCTCATTCGAGCCGCTCAATTTGAACGACTACGCAATCAGCCTGGAATGGACCTTGCTGCATTGGCGAAAGCTCTTGACAATCCAAGTGGGGTCGTTGATTTCATCGGGCAGATTCAAGAAATTGCCGACGCCATTGCTGACCCAGAACGTGCCAAGGTGCGACTGGTGCGCTCCAGTGTGATCACCTCATCAATGTCGCATCCAGAGCTCCGTGAAGCTTTTACTGCTCTTGAGACGTCTGTAGTTGATGAACTACATGGGCTTGTTGCCAAGGCCCAAGAACTAGGTATTGCTGACCCGAATATGGATCCACGTGCTGCGGCCGTCTATTTAGAGGCACTGTCGTATGGGATTGTTCTCATGGAGTTCATGGAAAATCCACCTTCCAGGGACTCCGTTTCAGCGATGTTGCTTCGGGGATTCGCTGCCCTGCTTAAGCCTTCTGCCTAAGGCCACCACGCGGGTAGGAGCGACGGGTTTAGTTGTTCACCTGCAGTTCACCTAAATCTCAGGTCACCGCAACATTGCCAATTTAGGTTTCAGGTGCTGGCACATCCGGCATATCACTTCCTACTTTGGAGAAAAACACATGAAATTAAAGCACTGGTCCCTAGCAGCAGTTGCCGCTCTCGCGCTTCCGCTGGCCGCCTGTGGTGGCGACAGTTCTTCAGACAATTCAGGTAGCGATACCGCGAGTGGAATATTTATCTCTGGCTCGTCCACGGTTGAACCAATTTCTACAGCAGTGGCAAAGGCCTTTGGTGCTGATAATCCAGATGTAGCCATTCAGGTGGAAGGCCCTGGCACCGGAGATGGATTCGCCAAGTTCTGTGCGGGCGAAACAGATATTTCGAACGCCTCTCGCGCCATCAAAGCCGCAGAAGTAGAAACCTGTAAAGCAAACGGTGTTGAGTTCATTGAACTCAAAGTGGCAATTGATGGACTCTCGGTCATCACTTCGGTGAAGAACAACGCAGTTGAATGTGTGAGTTTCTCTGACCTTTGGGTATTGCTCGGACCAGATGCAATTGGTCGCAACAGCTGGAGTGATGCAAACGATGCAGCCGCTGAGTTGAAGACCAAAATTGGCGACAAGAACGGTGTCATTAATGCCCCGTACCCAGATGCAAACTTGACGGTGACAGCTCCTGGTGAAGAATCAGGCACGTATGACTCATTCGTCGAAATTGTTCTTGGATCAGTTGCAAAGTCATTGGAAGTAGAAGATGCTCAGGCTCGCCCTGACTACACCGCAAGCCCTAATGACAACGTGATCATCGAAGGCATTGCTGCAAACGACACATCACTTGGTTGGGTGGGTTTTGCATTCGTAGAGGAAAACCTCGACACCATTAAGCCATTGAAGGTTGATGGCGGCAAAGGTTGTGTCGAAGCGACAAATGAGACCATTGCATCAGGTGAGTTCCCGATTGCACGTGCGTTGTACATCTACGTCAACAAGGCAAAAGCAGAAGCAAATGCATCACTTGGAAAATTCGTTGATTTCTACATGAGCGATGCAGGCCTCGGTGTCATCGGCTCTGGTGCAGGCCAAGTGCCCTACGTGTCACTTGCGGCAGCAGACCTTGAAGCCACTCGCGCAGTATGGACAGCCAAAACAGTTGGCACCCGCGACGGCGGAAAATAACTCAAACGCCCCCTCCGGCGTGAGGTAATAAGTTCCTAGGAATCTGGGGACAATCTGGGGTGTCAGAATGAAGATTCTGACACCCCAGATACCTCCGGGGTAAGAGCAAATTGGTACGCAGTAGTGGAAATAAGGGAGAATGAGAGCGTGAGCTCAGCCCCCATTACCTTCAAGCTCTCGCGGAAACGTCAGACGACGAATACTGCGATGAAGGGTTTTTTTCTCTCGGCCGCTGCGACGACTTTTATTATCACTCTTCTCATTATTTACACCTTGGTGAATGATGCGTGGCGATTCTTTATCGATGTTCCTAAAGACGCCTTGTGGTCACTTGGATGGTTTCCGCGCCGCGATTTTTTTGACATCAAAACCCTCATCATGGGTTCGTTAATGGTGACAGGTATCGCGATGTTGATTGCGGTGCCAGTCGGTCTTGGATCGGCGATTTATTTGTCTGAGTTCGCTCGACCCAAAGTACGTAAAGTTCTTAAACCGATTGTTGAAATTCTCTCGGGTATTCCAAGCGTGGTGCTTGGATACTTCGCCATCAGCTTTATTAATCCCAATTTGATTGTGCGTTTTTTTGATGGCGCCAACAAGGCTTTCAATATTGCAGCAGCTGGTGTTGCTGTGGGAATTTTGACAATCCCCATTATTACTTCTGTTGCAGAGGACGCTCTGCGTGCAGTGCCTAACGCATTACGTGAAGCATCATTTGGTCTTGGCGCTCGGCGAGTCTCCACAACATTTCGTGTGGTCTTTCCTGCAGGAATCTCTGGTGTAGTTGCTGCTCTTATCTTGGGCATGTCACGCGCAATCGGTGAAACCATGGTGGTGGCAATTGCCGCAGGTGCTGTAGGTGGCGGCTTGTTCTCGCTTGATCCTTTCCAACCAGGTCAAACAATGACTGCAGCAATGGCGGCATTGGGATTTGGAAGTGACCAGGTGGCAGGGAGTGGTTTGGCCTTCCAAAGCTTGTACTTCATCGGTTTTGTGTTGTTCGTGATTACGTTCTTGCTCAATCTCGTCGGTGACCGTTTGGTGCGCCGAGTGCGAGAGGAGTACTGAGCATGGGGCTTTCTAATCCTGAGAAATATGGAGCAAAAAGCGCTGCAACAGTGACTGAAAGATTGACCTCGGGAAAACGTCATCTTGGTGATTCATTCATCGAGGTGGGGTTGTTGGCATCTTTGGCGACTGCACTGATTATTCTTCTCGCACTGATTTTGAGTGTGTTGGAAAATGCGTGGCCAATTCTTTCCACACGTTTTGGTGATTTTTTAAGCAGTGGTCTTGATGCATCGGATGCATCAAATGCTGGTGTGTGGCAGGCAATGCGTGGCACATTAACGATGGCAATCATTGTGTCGTTGGTTGCATTCCCACTTGGTGTTGCATGTGCTGTGTATCTAGAGGAGTACGCAGGAAAATCACTGCTTGCTCGACTTACTCGGATCAATGTGCGCAACCTTGCCGGCGTGCCATCCATTGTGTATGGCATCTTGGGTCTTGCGGTATTTGTGAAATTCGCCGGTGGTCTTACAGGTGGTCGCACTGTCATTGCAGGTGGGTTGACATTAAGTGTGTTGGTGTTGCCAATTGTGATCATTACCGCATCAGAAGCCCTACGTGCAGTGCCGCGTTCTATTCGCGAAGGTGCCCTTGGTGTGGGCGCCACTCAATGGGAGACAATTCGCTCTCACGTATTGCCGGCAGCAGCTCCTGGGATTCTCACGGGTACCGTGCTGTCGCTTTCGCGTGCAGCAGGGGAGGCCGCGCCGTTGTTACTTGTGGGTGGAGTAACAGGTCTTCTCACCACAGGTAATCAAGGATTGTGGCAACAAATCACCCAGGGTGGTTTCACTTCGATGCCAGTGGCCATTTTCTCCTACGCCCGACAGACCGGAGCTGATTTCCAAGCGGTGACGGGGGCGGCGTCTTTGGTGCTTTTAGTACTTGTTGTGTTGATTAACGCAATAGCGATTTTGTTGCGCAATCGATTCGAAAAAAGGTGGTAGGAAAAATGGAAAAAGATAACTCCCTCGACGTGCCTGTATGTGAGGCTGAAGACCTCTCGGTGTACTACGGCGAGTTCCGTGCTGTACGCGATGTCAACCTCAAAATTCGCGGCCAAGAGATCACTGCATTCATCGGGCCTTCTGGTTGCGGTAAGTCAACAGTGTTGCGCTGCTTTGATCGCATGAATGACCTTATTGATGGTGCACGTGTTGAAGGCAAAGTGCGCTATCACGGAGTAGATCTTTATGGCAAAGACGTTGATGCAGTGGAAGTGCGTCGTCGCGTGGGCATGGTGTTCCAAAAGCCCAATCCATTTCCCAAGAGCATTTACGACAACCTGGCATTTGGACCACGTTTAAATGGCATCAAGAAAAAAGCTGAACTAGACGCCATTGTGGAATCGTCATTACAGCGTGCTGCATTGTGGGATGAAGTAAAAGATCGCCTGAAGGCATCAGCAATGAGCTTGTCTGGTGGCCAACAGCAGCGTTTGTGTATCGCACGATGTATTGCCGTTGAGCCAGATGTGATTTTGATGGATGAGCCATGTTCGGCGCTTGACCCCATTGCCACCAGTCGCATTGAAGACTTGATGCAGGAAATCAAACAAGATTTCACCATCATCATCGTGACGCACAACATGCAACAAGCCGCTCGAGTGAGTGACCGCACAGCGTTCTTCACCACCGAGATCAATACTGAGAGTGACCGCCGCACGGGGGTTCTTGTGGAATTTGACAGCACCCAGAAAATGTTCTCCAAGCCATCTGATAAGCGCACCGAGGACTACATCACCGGCCGTTTCGGCTGATCGGACCCCTGAGAGGGTTTTTCATGTGAAATCAACGGAGTTTCCTGAGATTTCCTAAATGTCGGTAATTCTGAGTGGAATTGTCGGGAATTGCTGTATTGTTGACGAAAGTAGTCAGCAATACCCCAAGGAGCCGTTATGGGCCTGTTTCTCGTTGAATTCTCGCCGCAAGGCGCAATCGATCAAGTTCTCGAGACTTTGAAGAGCACCATTTCTGGTGTGGATGCAGAACTCATAGAAGTTCAGGTCACCGCCGATAAATCACATGTATTTGCCATCATTGAGGCCGCCAACGCTGGAGGAGTGAAGGAATCACTCGCCAATGCTGGATTTGAGTTCGATGGCATTGCGCCGGTTCGATTGGTAGGAGCCGACCTTGATCAGATCAAGCAAAGTCGCCCACCTACCGGTTATCTCGTGGAGTGGGATATTCCAGAGGGCATCACCATGGACGCCTACCTTGCGCGCAAAAAGGAAAAGTCTCCGTTGTATGCACAAGTGCCCGAGACAACATTTCAGCGCACCTACGTACGCGAAGACATGTTGAAGTGCTTGTGTTTCTATGACGCACCTGATGAAGAAGCAGTAGTGCGCGCTCGCGAAGTTGTGAGCACCCCTATTGATCGTCTCCACAAACTCGATACGTCAATTGGTGACTGACATGTCCGTACATCTCACCGATAACGCAGTGCGTACTGATGCAAGTGTCCTTCGGCTCTTGCAAAGTATTGCTGCGTCCGCGGGTGAGGTTGATGCAAATGTCAATGCTGATCGCCGAGAACTACTTGGTGAACTTGCAGCGGCCGGACTTTTGGACTTAGGGCTTTCCGTAGGTCAAGGTTCATATCTCGATCAAGCTCGCGTGCTGTCTGATGTTGCCAGCATGTGCATGTCTACGGCCTTTAGTGCTTGGGCACATCGCATGACCCTTGAATACGTAGCTACGTACAGTGCCGATAAACACGGCCATGTAGTTGAGGCGTTGCGGTCACTTGAGGCTGTGGGATCAACTGCGATGGCCGGAACATTCCGTGCCGCAAGTGGTCAAGAAGAACTCACTGTGCAGCTCACCGAAGATGACAATGGAGTGTTGCGCGCAAATGGATTCATTCCGTGGGCGAGCAATCTGTATGACAACGCCATCATCGTCACAGGGATGTTGCATGGCAATTCACGTCGCATTGTTGTGTTGAATCGTCTGCGTGAGGGGATTGAAGTTCTACCGACTCCTCAACTGATGGCGCTCGATGCATCACGATCAGGTGCTATTCGTTTAGTGGATGTTGTAGTCGCTGAAGACGATTTCATTGAAGTGGACTTTCTTGAGTTTGTTCGCTCGGTGCGCCCTACTTTCTTGGCTTTTCAAAGTGCATTTTGCATCGGACTTGCATCTGCATCCTTGGGTGCAATTCGTGAGTTGCGTGGCGTTGCTCAATCATTGGGTGAGAGGGTTTCCTCTCAGCGCGATGAACTTGCTCGCTTGTGTCATCGCCTCGAAGCGTTGACTATCTGGCTTGAAAACCGCAATGGCGAAGTTCCGCTGAATCCTGTGCGTCTGCGACTTGAAGCCGGACACATCGCAGTATCTGCAACACAGTTGGAGCTTGCAGTATGTGGCGGTCGCAGTTTCGAAGCAGCCAGCCAAACCTCACGCCGAGTGCGCGAGGGCCTTTTTATTCCAGTTCAATCACCCACAGAAGCACAGTTGCAATGGGAACTCCAGCAATCCAAGTAAACAATCTCTCGGTCGCACTAGGCAGCCCTGCTGTGCAGGTGCTCAGTGATATATCGCTGTCTATTCATCACGGCGAAATTCTTGCGCTTGTAGGAAAAAGTGGCACAGGTAAAAGCACATTGATCAACGCAATCGGTGGGCTGATCCCTTATACGAACGGCGATATTCAGCGCATCCAAGGAGTACATGGAGAACTGCGCACTGCAACCGTATTTCAGTCGCCGCGCCTGTTTCCGTGGCTGACTGCGCTCGACAACGTGGCGTTGAGTCTGACCTATCGTTCTCACCCTTTGTATACGAAAAAGAAATCAGCACGTCGTGCAATCGCACGGGAGGTGTTGGCATCTCTTGACATTGAGGAATATGCGCATCGCAAACCCCATGAACTCTCTGGTGGACAGCAACAACGTGTGGGAATTGCACGCGCCGTTACTAGCCGTCCAGATGTGCTTCTTCTAGATGAGCCTTTTTCTGCGCTCGATGTTGCCACTCGGTCATCTCTTCAAGAGTGGTTAGTTGAACACCGCGCTGACCTTGCACCCACCGTTGTGCTTGTCACTCATGATTTGTCGGAGGCGTTGTACGTAGCCGACAGAATCGCACTTCTCACTGATGATTCAGGTGATTTGCCAGTGTGGTCGTCTGATGTTCGTCATCGCGATCACATTCCACAAAGTGCGGTACGTGAAGAGATTGAACGATGTTTTTTTGACGTCGCTTCCACTCTCACTGCCTAATTCAAAAACTTCACTCACAAATATTGCAAAGGAACATCATGTCCACACTCCCTAACCGCCGTAGTTTTCTCAAGATTGCAGGCACTGCTGGTTTAGCTGTTGCCACAGGAAGCTCCATCCTTGCTGCATGCGGTGACTCTGGTTCTTCGCCTGCCACAACTGTTGATCCATCTACATTGAATTTTGGTGATCTTCGTATTGGGTACTTGCCCATTACAGATGCGTCACCACTTCTTGTGGCACATGCGAATGGATCATTGAAGTCCGAAGGTTTTTCTCCCTCATCACCCACATTGTTCCGTTCATGGGCAGACCTCGTGGAAGCGTTTCAAGCGAATTCACTCGACGTGGTGCACATGTTGATGCCATTAGCGATGCAGTTGCGTTTTGGTGCAGAGATTCCTCTCAAAGTTGTTGCATGGAATCACACCAATGGTTCTGCGCTCACTGTCGCTGAATCCATTAACTCAGTCGAAGATCTTGCAGGGCAAACCGTGGCGATTCCATTTTGGTGGAGCATCCACAACGTAGTGCTGCAAAAGATTCTCCGCGCGAACAATCTCGAGCCCATTCTCGAAGGAGATCCTTCAGCAGCCGATCGCACAACGAAATTGATAGTGCTTCCCCCTTCTGACATGGTGCCGGCACTTGCATCAAAGTCGATTGCCGGATTTATCGTGGCGGATCCTTTCAATGCGTTGGCAGAAACTACTGGAGCTGGAAAAATCTTGCGCTTCACTGGTGATGTGTGGCGTGACCATGCGTGCTGCGTGACCGTAGTGTCGGAAGATTTTGTGACCAACAAGCCACAAGCCGCACAGGGTCTTGTGAATGCATTGGCTGCATCGCAACTTGCTATTGCTCAGGATCGAAAGACTGCAGCACAACAACTTTCTGATGGCAAGTACTTGCCACAGCCGTTGCCTGCCATCGAGCGTGCCCTCACGCACTACGGCACAGATGAGTATCTGCAAAACGGTGCAATCCAGAACTCGGAGTGGAATTCAGATCGCATTGGTTTCCAGCCATATGCATTCCCGTCCTACACCACAGAATTAGTTGCTGCATTGCGTGAGACACGCATTGTGGGAGACACCGCTTTCTTGGCAAACATCGATGATGCAAAAGCGCATCAAGAATTGGTGGCAGAAGGATTGGCCAAGAGCGCTATCGAAAAAAATGGTGGACTTGGAAAATTCAAGTTGGCATCATTTGAACGCGTTGAGACAATTGCTCCCTAATGTTGCAACGTTCTCTTCTGCGTGCCGCGACGGTGGTCTGTGCGGTGGGGCTGTGGTGGTTGCTGACTGCCACCATCTGGTCCACTAACCCAGTTCTCTCGCGCATCGGGCCGTTTGATGCAGTGCCATCGCTTATCGACACGTTGAGCTCGTCCACGGGGTGGAGCAACATCCAAACTTCACTGACTCGATTGTTGCTGGGGTTACTGATCGCAGTGGTGGTGGGCGTACCACTGGGAATCTTGTTGGGGACCTTTAAAAGAGTTGAGGAAGCAAGTACACCCATAGTGAACTTTTTGCGGATGATTTCGCCTTTGGCATGGGCACCGATGGTGATTGTTGCCTTCGGCGTGGGAACTGCTCCGGTGGTGTTTCTCATTGCAATCACCGCAGTGTGGCCTATGGCTTTGGGGTCAGCGGCCGGCGTGAAGGCTCTTGACCCAGGCTGGCGAGATGTGGCCCGCTCACTTGGGGCCCAACCCCGAGAGGTGGTTCGGTCGGTCGTGGTTCCCGGAGTGAGGGCCCATGTGCTCACCGCCCTGCGGCTCGCTTTAGGGGTGGCCTGGGTGGTGTTGGTCCCAGCTGAGATGCTGGGGGTCGATTCTGGCCTTGGATTTGCAGTGTTGAATGCCCGTGATCAGCTGGATTATGCGGCTCTCGGGGGCAATGTTCTCCTTATTGGCTGCATTGGCTACATCCTCGATGGCCTCTTTCGCCGCTTGGCCTAGTCCAAACCTTTAGGGCCAGCGATACCGCTGGGTATCTCCTTATTTCCTCAGGGTGTAATCCAATTAGGGGTTGTTGTGTCCCTACTCATTGCCTGCCTATGCTTGAGCACTTATCCAAATTGGGTCCAACCGGGCCTAAATTCCAATCTGCGGGGAGAAATACATGCAGAAATTAACAGGGCGCCGCATTGCGGCACTCGCCGTAAGCCTCAGCCTTATCGCTGCGGCATGTGGCGGCAGCGACGGAGGCACCGATGCACCAGCATCTGGTGGCGAGCTTGCAGGCATGAAGGGAACCCTTCCGCTTGTGGAGTTGTCCGAAGAGTTCAAAGGTCGTCTCTTGGAGATCGATCCTGCACTCAAGGACTACAGCTACGCAGCAGAAACATATGACACTGTCATCGTTATTGCACTTGCTGTAGAAGTTGCAAAGACAGACGGCATTGGCTTCGCTAGCGAAATCAATGGCGTGACACGCGGTGGCGAAAAGTGCACCGATTATGCAACTTGTTTGGAACTTGTCAAGGCTGGCACAGACATCGACTATGACGGTGTTTCTGGACCACTTGAGTTCTCTGGTAACGGAGAGCCAACACAAGCTTCTTACGGTGTACAAGTTTTCGGTGATGACAACCGCATCGATGACTCAAAGACCACATTTGTTGAGGCAGCAGCACCAGCTGATGCCGACGTTGACCAAGTACCAGTCGTGGGAACACGCGAAGGTGATGGCGAACTGAAGATTGGAACAATCCTTCCTCAGACCGGCTCACTCGCATTCCTCGGACCACCCGAATTTGCAGGTTTCGACCTCGCACTTGCAGACGTTAATGCTGCAGGCGGAGTACTGGGTAAGGACGTAGTGGGAATCAAGGGTGACTCTGGTGACACAACCACAGACACTGCTTCGAAGACAGTTGACGCTCAGCTTTCGCAGAACGTTGACGCAATCATCGGTGCAGCATCTTCTGGTGTGTCATTGACTGTGATCGACAAGATCGCAGCAGCTGGAGTTGTTCAGTTCTCACCTGCAAACACATCTAAGGCTTTCTCAAGCTACGACGACAAGGGTCTGTACTTCCGTGCAGCACCTTCTGACATCCTTCAGGGTGCAGTTCTCGCAGACGTTATTGCTTCTGATGGTGCTTCAAAAGTTGCCATCATTGCACGTAACGACTCTTACGGAACAGGCCTTGCAGAGGACTTGAAGAAGAGCCTTGAAGCCGCTGGTGTTGAAGTTGTAATCGAAAAGATTTACGACGAGAAGGCAACTGCATTCGATGCTGAAGTAGATGCAATCAAGGCCGCTGGCCCAGATGCAATTGCAATCATCGGATTCGATGAGACATCAAAGATCCTTGCCACCATGGTGGAAAAGGGTGTTGGTCCTCAAAGCGTCAAGGTCTATGGCTGTGACGGCAACATGGGTAACGCCCTCGGTGAAAACTTCACTGCTGGTAAGTAATCCATAAAAACTAGGAAGGGCCCCGGGCAATTGCCCGGGGCCCTTCTTTTTTGTCCTGTGACATGTCGGCACAACGGCCGAGCGATATGTGAGTGAGTTAACGCTGTTTGGCCAGTGTGCCCAGGTACAACTCAATGACCTTTGGGTCTTTCAGCAATTCGCGTCCCGAGCCTGTGTAGGCATTCTGTCCTTGATCAAGGACATAGCCACGGTCAACTACTTGCAAACAACGATTGGCGTTTTGTTCCACCATCAAGATGGCAACACCCGTTGCGTTGATGGCCTTGCATTGAATGAAGACTTGATCTTGTAGTGCAGGGGACAAACCTGCAGAAGGTTCATCCAACAACAACACAGTGGGCTTCAACATCAGCGCACGACCCATGGCCACCATTTGGCGTTCTCCACCAGACAGTGATCCGCATCGTTGGTCGAGGCGCTCACCAAGCCGCGGGAATAGTTCAATGGCGTATGCGAGGCGCTCATCGAGAAGTTCGGAGCGTAAAAAGCAACCCATCTCTAAGTTCTCGCGCACTGTGAGGCTTGGGAACACGTTGTTTGTTTGTGGAACAAATCCCACACCACGTGCCACTAACTCGTAAGGCTTCTTGCCAGTGATCTCATCGCCGTTGAGAAGTACTTTTCCGGAACGAATAGAGACAAGACCAAGAACTGCCTTAAGGAGAGTTGATTTACCAGCACCATTGGGTCCGATGATTCCTACGAACTCGCCTGGCGCAACAGTGAGGTTGCAACCATTCAAGATGTTCACTTCTGGGGTGTACCCAGCAATCACATTTTCTACGTCGATGACATTTGCGCTCATTGTGGACCTCCCAAGTCAACGTCGTGGTGTGTTCCCAGATATGCATCCACCACTGCTTGGTTAGAGCCAATGTCATCGGGAGTTCCTTCTGCGATGATGCGACCTTCGGCCATCACGATGACCCAGTCGCTGATCTCGCGCACCATGTCCATGTCGTGTTCCACGAACAATACGGTGCGACCTTCGGTGCGCAGTGCCTTGATGTGTTCAAGCAAACTTTGCTTCAGTGCAGGATTCACGCCGGCCATCGGTTCATCTAACATCACCATTTCGGGCTCTGCCATTAACGCACGGGCCATTTCCAACAATTTGCGCTGACCACCAGAGAGTCCACCGGCCAGTTCATCGCGCATGTGCGCCAAGTTGAACCGAGCCAACAGTTCTTCAGCTTTGGTGGTAATTACATCCTCTTGTGATCGCCACAGAGGAGCAAAAAATCCACGCCAGAAACTTTCACCTTTTTGATCAGCTGCGCCAAGACGCATGTTTTCAATCACAGTCATACGCGACAGTGCCTTGGTGAGTTGGAATGTGCGAATCATCCCAGTGCGTGCAACTTTATGGGCGGCCATGCCGTTCATGGAGTTGCCGTTAAACACACTGTCTCCAGTATCTGGAGTATCAAAACCTGTAAGCAGGTTAAAGAACGTTGTCTTTCCTGCGCCGTTAGGGCCGATGAGCGCAGTGATCTTGTTGCGGGGCACTTCTACGTGCGCCACATCGACTGCCACAAGACCTCCGAAGGCACGACGCACCGAATCTGCAACAAGGATTGCATCGTCTTTGACAGACCCTGGAATAGGTTCGTAGTTCACTGCGTTAGCGGACATCGAAGGCCTGCTCTCTCTTGTCTCCAAAGATTCCTTGTGGTCGCACTACCACCAAAATGGCGAGCACGAGACCAGCAACAATGAACCGCACCTGTGAGAAGTTGTTTTGATCCACAAGCCATGTGGGAAGCAGTGGCGTGGGATCACTTGGTGTGGTCTTTGTGGCCTGCTGCAGTGTGATGTCGACGAACTGAATGAGGAACAAGAAAATCATCGTGCCGATGATGGGCCCTTTTGCGCGCGCGATTCCACCCAAAATAATGATGGTGTAGGCAAAGAAGGTAAACGTGGTGGAGAAGTCCTGTGGTTGTGAGGACTGCTTATCGAGTACCAACCACATGCCGCCAAGTGAGCCAATAAATCCACCCAACATCAGACTTTGCATTTTGTAGGCAAACACGTTCTTGCCAAGGCTTCGCGCAGCATCTTCGTCTTCGCGAATGCTCTTGAGGACGCGACCCCAAGGACTACGCATCAACAAATACACACCAGTTGCAACGATGGTGAGAAGAACCCATCCACTCAACATGAGCCACAAGCGGTATCCATCCACTTTTTGTGCCCAGAATGTGACGCCGCTTTCTGGAAATGGATTGAGATTTTCCATCCACCGTGAGAAACCCTGCAAGCCGTCATTGCCACCCGTGAGCCACGTAAAGCGCACAGAGTTCAAGAACAATCGAATGATTTCTGCAATAGCAATGGTGACAATAGCGAGGTAGTCCGCACGTAGGCGCAATGTAGGAATACCCAATAGAAGTGCCAAGACAATGGAAGCGACCACAAGAAGCAACAACGCAAACGGCCATGGCCAGTCGTAGCGACTAATGGGAATACTCAACGAATATGCACCAATGGCGGCAAAGCCGGCTTGACCAAAGTTCAACAAACCGGTGTATCCAAAGTGCACATTGAGGCCCAGGGCCACCAACATGTAGGCAATGGCGTTTGCACTCACTGCTGTATACAGCGAGTTTGAAAGTATGAGATCCCAACTCATCCGATGCGCTCCTTGCGTCCGAGAAGTCCTTGTGGTCGAACAAGAAGAACCAATACCAAGGCCAAGAGTGCGCCCAGTGTTTTCAGTTCCACCACGTTCGGGAAAACCCATGTCCATAGTTCAGTGAACATTCCCACCACAAACGATCCAAGAAGTGCGCCATATGGGTTGCCTAGACCACCCACGGTGATGGCGGCAAACATCAATAACAAGATGATGTTGCCCATGTCCCATTGCACACCTGTGCTCGCTCCCAACATCAATCCGCCCATGCCAGCTAATGAGCCGCCAATGAGCCACACAATCAAAATGATGCGATCGGTATTGATTCCTGTTGCGGAAGCCAGATCAGGGTTGTCGGATACTGCGCGAATTGCCTTGCCAAGTTTGGCTTTGGACAAGAAAACTGCCAAACCAACTGCGGTCACTGCAGAGATAATCACGATGCCAAGATCTCGAGGTGTAATTCCAAATAGTCCAAAG
Organism: Ilumatobacteraceae bacterium; assembly: GCA_044239355.1. Classification (GTDB taxonomy): domain Bacteria; phylum Actinomycetota; class Acidimicrobiia; order Acidimicrobiales; family Ilumatobacteraceae; genus UBA2093. The sequence goes on along the minus strand of JBIIBO010000020.1, from coordinate 2,368 downwards.
TCAATTTCTGGAGTTCCGACAAACTCGTTGTAACGACGGTTACGTCCGCCAAAGAAGAACAGGTAGATGTAACGCACAGAGATTGCGACACCAATGGAGATAATCATCATTGAGGTAAGACTTGTGCCGCGATGACGCAGTGGCCTCCACACCTGGCGTTCAAAAAGTCCGGCCGCAAGTGCAGATGCTGCAATACCAAATGGAGCAGCAAGAAGAAGATGAAGACCAAAACCGTATTTGTTGAACCAAAATGCAGTAAGCGCTCCAATGGTGACAATTTCACCATGTGCAAAGTTGGTTAATCCGGTGGTGCCGTAAATAAGAGAAAGACCTACTGCACACATAGCGATTATCAAACTGAGTTTGATTCCGTTCACCAGTGTTTGAGGTAACTGATCCCATCGTCCTGAAGTACTTGCATTGTCATCACCCACGAAGAGAGACACTTTTCTTTCGCCAGTGCCAATGGTGGCGCCAGTATCAAAGTTGATTGTCAACTCAGTGGGGCGATTGGATTGGGGAGTGACACCGTCTGGTAATGAGGTGACATCGATGGCCACTTTGTATTCACCAGTTCTGATGACGGCCAATGAAATGACGCCGTCGTCGTTGGTGATCCCTGTGACGACTCCAGAGGCTCCTGTGGCAGTGACTGTGACGCCTTCCACAGGGATTCTCTCTATTTCACCTTCATTGAGTTTTTCTTCAATCACAGTGACGATGATGTTTGTTTCGTTTGCATCGGCGGCCTGGGCAGGAGAGGACCCCATGCACATCAATGTCAGTCCAGCAATTGCGCCTAGAAAGAGCTCGCCCTTTTTCACACGTCTCATCGAATTCTGTTTCCTAGCCTCATGCGTTGTGCGCTCCACCCCTGTGGGAGCCAAGTCCTAGAAGGTTAGTGGTTTTTCTCCAATAGCCCTAAGGCCGTCCCCCAAAACCAGCCAGTCCTCCCCCGTGCTAGGAGGAGTACGAGGGGTCCTTGTGCTCTTGGGGCCCCAGGCCCCACCCGTTCTGAGTCGTGGGCAGTTGTTCTGTAGGTGGGCGAGTGATGGGGGTAGATCCAAGGGGACTGGGGTATCGGTTGTCCGATACACGGTCGTGGGGATGATGAGCTCGAAGAAGCCGTGAGAAAATGTTTCTTACTTTTCGTGTTCAATTGAGTTGATTCAATGTCCATTTACTGTTGAGGACATGCCTAAAGAAGACACCCGGTCACTTCTGATTGCGGCAGCTGTGGAACTCATCGATCAGTCCGGCGAAGACGGTTTGCGCTTGCAACAGGTGGCCGAAATGGTGGGGGTGAGTGAACCATCGGTGTATCACTTCTTCAAGAATCGAACTGCGCTGGTGGAACAAGCGCAAATTGTTCGATACCGACGAAGCTACTTTGAAGTTCTTATTCCTTTTGCTGCAGCGGTGAGCCTGGTGGATACTCGGGACGAGTTTGAAAAAGCGGTGCGAAAGGTTCTCGCGCTCTCTTTTGCTCCCGAGCGCAATGACATGAGACTGACGCGCGTCAGTGTGATGGGTAGGGCCCAAAGTAGTGAGGTGATTGCTGAAGCGGTCGTCGAGATCAACGCCGAGGTCGTCGCAGAGTTGGCTCGCGTACTTAACGATGCACAAGCCAAAGGCTGGGTGAATAAAAAACTTGACGTGGTGGCCTTGGGGTATTGGCTGACGGGGCAATTCACTAGTCGCGTGATGGCCGAACTGGATCCCGAACGAGTGAATCTCGACGAATGGGACAAGATTTCTACAGAAGCGATACTGGGCCTCTTTCGGGGCTAGATATGCGACATTTCGCAATCAAGCCCTGAGGCACACAACATCTAGATGATCCCGGGACGGGGTACCCATATATAGGTATCCCAACGAGGGGATTCTTCAGGGGTGCTTGGGACGTTTTGGGTCTAGGTGCCGCCGACACAAGAATCGTCTCGGGGCCCCTACCTAGGTCTTTTAAGTCTTTCCGAAGATAGATAGCCTCCATTAAATAATGGAGACCATTAAAACAGTTGTTCAAGGGCTGAAGGCTGCCCGTAGGCGGTTGGCATCGCTGGCTGCTGCCACTGTTTTGTTGACCTCGCTCTTCGTCATCTCCATTGACGGGATTGTGGGTGTGCGCATCGCATCTGCATCTACTCAGGCCGGAATGCGAGATACAACTTTCCCGTCTTCACTTGCAGACCGCGATGCACGAGGGATCGCGATTGCGAGCAATGGAGAAATCTTTGTGGGGCGTAGTGTCGGCTTCGTCAAATACGCCACTACAGGCGCCATGACCACGATTGTGAGTTCGGGTGCATTTGACGCGGTTGCAATTCAGAACATCAATGGTGTCGAATACGCAATTGTTGGCGGGGAA
>JBIIBO010000032.1:0-8193 GCA_044239355.1 Ilumatobacteraceae bacterium | reverse complement strand
CTCATCGACCACTACTGCCAGATTGCGAATGGGCGCCGGTGTCATGACTGGGATATCTGGGGCTGCCGGGGTCAGGGTTAATGATGGAGCAAGTGAAAAGAGAGTGTTGGTCGCAGTGTCCATCACTTTGTACTTCTTATAGTTCTCCGTTGAAGTGTCGCTTGTCGGTCCTTCAAAGGTCACTTGCATCACCGGTGTCTGCAAACTTGAAGATTTCACGATGACAAGATCTGACTCTTTTATTTCTCCAACTGTGTTGACTGAGATGCGTTGGCCCTCAGGTGTTGTGATCCACTTTGGTGACTGCGCATCTAGGTCTGCAGCCGACACCAACCAACACCCATTACCCAACGGAATCGCCGGAGTAGTTCTGTCACTTGCATCCACGATGGTGGCAAATGCTTGGACGTTGCCTTTGACAATGGGAACTGAGGTCTCTGGGATTGGTTCTAGATCTTCGACTGTGGAGATTCCTCGGGGCACAGCCACGATAAGTACTGCCACAGATGACACCACACTGACTGCAGCAGTAAGAGCAGTAAGACGTCGCCCAAGTGGAGGTGTGGTTGCGAGGTGTTGTTGTCGCTCTGCGAGTGAATGTTCGGCAGGGTGGCGCCAAGAGCGATCGTGTGGCGATACTGGCGCGGGGTGTGGAACATCAAATTCGTCGTCAGTCACAGAAGACTCACAGTAATCCTCCCAAAATCCAAAGTGGAGTCAGCAACGCAGGTATTGGTCTAGGCGGGAGAGATACGATGAAGATATGGAGGCACCTGGACACGAAGAGCATTGGTGTGCGGTGACCCCCGATGAATTGCCAATAGGCGCCATCTATGAATGGTGTGTGCGTCCCGATTGTGGAGCTGTGGTGTTGTTCTCTGGCACGGTGCGTGACCATGCAGATGGGCGCACCAATGTCACGTCCTTGGAATATGAGGCCTATAGCGAAGCAGTAGTTCCCGCGTTCGAGGCCATCGTGGCCGAAGCTCGACATCGTTTTCCTGATGCCCGGCGCATTGCAATGTTGCATCGCACGGGCGAATTGCAACTTGGTGAGTCTTCTGTTGTGGTGGCTGTGTCTTCGGCGCATCGCCCCGTTGCATTTGAAGCCGCCCGTTTTGCAATTGATGCGTTAAAGGAAAGCGCACCGATTTGGAAAAAAGAAAACTGGGCCGGTGGATCTGACTGGGGAACTGGCGCACATGAGATTGTGTCGCCACAATCTGTGGGGAACTCACAATGATTGCTCTGTCTGCCATCACCTGGGTGTTTACAATCTTGGCGTGTATATCTGGCGGGGCATTATTGGTGTTGGTGTATTTCGATAATCGCAAAAGCCGAATTGATGATGGCATCGCAAATTTCCGCCGACACATTGATGCGCTCTCTCCGGAGTCACGGCGCAATTCTGTGCAACACAACGACAACGATGACAGGCGGTTTCGCTAATGGCACGCGACCTTGCAATTGACTTAGGTACGGCCAACACGTTGGTGTACATGAAGGGCAAAGGAATTGTTCTGAATGAACCTTCAGTGATTGCGGTAAACCGTCAATCTGGAGAAGTGTTGGCTACAGGGCATGATGCATGGGACATGATTGGTCGCACGCCTAGTTACATCGTGGCTGTTCGACCATTACGCGGCGGGGCCATCACAGACTTCGATATCACTGAACGCATGATTCGTTTGCTCTTGCAACGTGTGGGCGTGTCACGTTTTACGCGGCCCAAAGTGGTTATTTGTGTGCCATCAGCAATTACCGAGGTAGAGCGACGTGCCGTTACCGATGCAACACGTCGTGCAGGAGCCTCAGATGCTCAACTTATTGAACAGCCCATGGCAGCAGCTATTGGCGCAAACCTTCCGATAGATGAGCCCGTAGGCAATATGGTCATCGACATCGGCGGTGGCACCACAGAGACTGCTGTGATCAGCTTGGGTGGCGTTGTTGCTCTAGAAGCAGTGCGAGTAGGAAGCTTCGATATTGACGCTGCAATTCAAAACTACGTGCGTCGCGAACATGGGGTGGCCATTGGTGAGCGCACTGCAGAAGAAATCAAGATTCAAATTGGTTCGGCCGAACCAGGCCCCGAGGATCGCAGTGCAGATATTCGAGGACGAGACTTAGTCACCGGATTGCCCAAGACAGTGCGTCTTACGGCCGAAGAGGTGCGATTTGCGATTGATGAACCCGTGGCCGCAATGGTGCAGTCCGTAAAGCGTTGCTTAGCTAAAGCGCCACCAGAACTCGCTCAAGATTTCTTGTCGCGCGGTATGTATTTGGTGGGTGGCGGTGGCATGTTGCGCGGTCTTGCACAACGCATTCAACGCGAGACAGAAGTTCCCGTGAAGATGTCGCCTCAACCTCTAGAAGCAGTGGTGTTGGGTGCAGGTCACTGTATTGAGAACTACCAAGCTTTGCGTGGCATGTTCATGGGTGCTCGTCGCTAATAATTATTTGCGCACTGCGCGAATTTCAGACACCGGACCATCAAGGCTCAATACGTAGAGCGAAGTAGATGTTGTGCGCACTGCAGAAATACTTGCGAAGCCTTCGCTGACAGGTTCTTCCAACACAGTGGTAATACCATCGGTCAAAATCGCTGTCACTTTTCCTGTGCAATAGTCACCATAGAAATACCAACCGGCTCGACTAGGCGTTGCAGTATTTGTTCCCACTGCACCACCAGAAATAGAACACGCCCCGTTTGAGTGTGTGTATTCATGCACGGGCATGAGGGCATCGGTTGAGGACACATCTTGGTTGAAGCGCACAGAACCTTCATAGGCGCTCCAGCCAAAACTCACTCCACGACCTCCAGGGGTTGTGCCATCAGAAGCGGCAACGCTGACTTCTTCAAGTTCTCCTTGACCTACATCGGCAATCCACAAGTTTCCCTGTGTATCAAAGGAGAATCTCCAAGGATTACGTAGACCTATAGACCAGATTTCACCTCGAGCCCCTGGAGTATTCACTAACGGATTGTCGCTGGGAATGTCGTATCCGCCTGCATCAAGGGGATCGATACGCAACATCTTTCCCAATAACGATGCAGTGTTCAGTGCATAACGCTCAGGGTCGCCTCCACTGCCTCCATCTCCCATGCCGATGTAGACCATGTTGTCGGGGCCGACTGCAATGCCACCTCCGTTATGGTTTGAATAAGGCTGCTCAATAGTGATGACTTCAACCCCTGCAGGCGTTGAAGTGTCAAACGTTCCATCGGCACGCACAGGAAATGCAGCAATCACGGTGTTGCCCTCAAGATTTGTGTAGTTCACAAATGCAGTCCATATGTTGTTGCGTTGACGAAATGCCACACCAAGTAGGCCGCGTTCACCCTCGCCAGTGGTGAATTTTTTGATGTCAAGAACTTGATTAATACGTGTATTGCTACTTCTGTTCCATCGCTCCACAATTCCATTGCGACTGACGATGTAGATCCAATCGTCGGCGGGATCGCGTTCCACAATGTCGACTGCACCTACAACATTGGCTATCTCGCGCACTGTGTACATCACTTCGGCGTTGGGTGTCACCGGTTCAGTTGTAGAGGTAACTAACGATGAATCAGGTTCTGTTGTATTCGTACACGCTGTAGCTGCTACAAGTAGTAGCGCAACAACTAGAGCACGTTTCATTCTTCTGGCTTAATGCGAATGAGGCCTTCTTGCACAACGGTGACTGCGAGTTGACCATCTTGTGTATAGATAGATCCACCTGCAAGACCTCGCGCGTTCGAGGTAGAGATAGCTAATTGGTCATAGAGCAACCAATCATCTGCACGAAAAGGACGATGGAACCACATGGCGTGGTCCAGGCTTGCCATTTGAATACCGCCTTCACTCCAGCCAAGTCCGTGTGGCAACAAAGTGGTGTCCAGCAATGTCATGTCGCTGGCATATGTGACGATGCATGCATGCAATACAGGGTCATCGGGGAGTGTTCCATCAGCGCGTAGCCACACTTGTTGTCCGCTGGATTCGGTACCGCGACGCTCTAAGGGAGATCCACCCACGTATCGAAGGTCGATAGGGCGGGGACGGTCATACCATTCGCCCATCTGTTCTTTAAATGGAGCCATTCGAGTTTTGAAGTCGGGCAATGTTGCAGGATCTTCAAGCCCAGAAGGGGAAGTGATTTGCCAGTCGAGTCCAGGTTCTGGTGCATGGAAACTTGCGTGCAAGTTGAAAATTACTTCTCCATGTTGAATAGCCACTACACGGCGAGTAGTGAAACTGCGACCATCGCGCAGACGATCTACTTGGTAAAGAATTGGTGCGGTTGGATCGCCAGGTCGAAGAAAATAGGCGTGCAGCGAATGTACGTGTCGTGCATTTTCGTCCACAGTGCGAGATGCCGCCACAAGTGATTGGCCTGCTACTTGGCCTCCGAATACGCGCACGCGGTTTTCCTCTGGCGAGTGTCCTCGAAAGATATTGACTTCAATAACTTCAAGGTCAAGGAGTGCTACGAGATCGTCAAGAGGACCAGCCATTGCCCCATAGTAGGGTCGAAACATGCAACTTCTCCATCACATTGAGGCCCACAAGGACATCTGTCTATGAAAGTGATGCTTGATGATGGATTACGCCAAAAAGCTCTTGGGGCTCGGGGCTTTATGCCCGAGAACGAAGGTGATGCACTTTTTGCTGCCGCAGTGAGTGTGCCGGCCACCGTTGCTGGTCCCATTGTGGAAGTGGGATCGTATTGCGGCCGTTCAACAGTGTGGTTAGGTGGCGCTGGTCGACGTACGCAACGTGTGGTCTATGCAGTGGACCACCACATGGGAAGCGAAGAAAATCAACCTGGGTGGGAGTGGCACGAACCAGATTTAGTCGACCCATACACCGGACGCATGGATACGCTTCCGCATTTTCGACGCACGATGATTGATGCAGGACTCACCGATGTTGTGGTCACTGTGGTGGGAGATTCACCTACCATCGCGCGTACATGGATGAACAAGATTGCGTTTTTGTTCATTGATGGTGGCCATGGAGTTGAACCAGCAACATTGGATTACGAACTGTGGACTCCACATGTTGCACAAGGCGGAATACTTGCAATTCATGATGTTTTTCCAGACCCCAAAGATGGTGGACGTCCGCCGTATGAAAACATTTACCTACCTGCGTTAGCAAGTGGAAAATTTGTTGAGGTTACGGCAACTGGATCGTTGCGCGTCCTGCGCCGCTTGTAAGGAAAACTCTTTAGAGGGCGCGAACGTGTTGGTAGGCGTTGCGTCGCGGCAATGGTGCTGTGAACAACGTAGACGCAGGTGAACCACCACTAATTGCATCGGCAGCCATGATGATGGCAGCAGCCGTGTAGGCGCTGTATTCATCGGCAGGGAAGTGCACCATGGTCTTGTCGGGATCTGATGGATACACAATGCCGGTCCAATACGCGCCATCGTCACGACGGTGCGGCATTGTCCACAACAGCAACTCACGTGCAGTTTCGCGATCACCCACTGCACAGTGTGCAATGGCGCACTCACTTGTTTCTGCAGCCGTTACCCACTGCTCATCGTTCACGCAACGCACGCCACGATCATCAAGAACAAAGTCATCCCATTTTTCTGCCAAGCGAGATTTGGCACGAATGCCTGTCATTGCACCGGTCATCACGGGGTAATACCAATCCATTGCCCAACGTTCTTTGGGTTCAAAAGCATCAAGGTTGGTGTTGATGATCTGGTCAATGGCATCTGCTGCTGCAATAAATTGAGGATGAGGGTCGCCCAGCAAATCACCCAGTGCTGCACCACAGTGCAACGCATGGCGGATTGATGATGAACCTGTGAGCAAGGAATAATCCCAGGGCTGGGAATCCACTTCACGCGCCCACAAAATCGTTCCGTCGTGGCGTCGCATGTCGAGCACCCAGTTCAATGCTTTGCGCACGGTTGGCCACAAGGCAGATACTGCGGCGGTGTCGCGTGTACACAGCCAATGTGCCCATACGCCCACAGCAATGTATGCAGTCACGTTGGTATCAAGTTTTGCGTCTTCTATGGAGCCATCTGGCATGTAGTAGTTAAACCACCACCCATCAGCATCTTGATTGTTTGCCAACCATCGGTATCCAGCAAGTGCACCATCGTGGCGACCCATGATGTCGAGCGCAATGGTGGTCTCTACGTGATTCCAAGGGTCACAATGGCCATTGGGATACCAAGGAATCATGCCATTCGATAACTGTAAGGCTTGAATGGAATCTGCAGTCTTGTACAGGTCTGCAGTGGTGAGAATGCCAGGGAGGTGTGGACGGTTGCTGTTCATGAATGTGCACTCACCGAGACAGGTTTTGTGGAATACACAATGAAACTTTTGCCCATGACGGGGCTCAACACTTTTTCCGCAACACGCATCACAGGTGGGTTCTCAAAAATATCCCACTCAAGAAGCTTGCGATACTTGGTCACCAATGGATGATCTTCGTTGCGAGGGCCAACAGCGCACTTCAACCACCAATATGGTGAATGCAGTGCATGTGCATGGTGGCTTCCTCGCACAGTGAGTCCAGCGGTGCGCAGTTTTGCCTTTAATTCAGTTGCGGAATAGATGCGCACATGGCCACCCACGCTTTTTGGTGCGTAGTACTCATCAGAGAGCATCCAGTTGATCTTTTCAGGGAACCATGTAGGCACTGTGACGGCAAGCGATCCGCCTGGCTTAAGCACACGATGAAACTCTGAAATTGCGGTGACGTCGTTTTGGATATGTTCCAATACCTCTGAGGTCACGATTGCATCAAAAGTGTTGTCTTCGAATGGCAACTGCGTGGCATCACCGCGTAAGACGCCACCAAAACTTGTGGCAGGAATTTCTTGTGCGTCAATCATTCCGCCAAACATGGCTCGGGTGCCCACAACTTCTTCTTGACCCCAATCAAGTGCGTACACGGTGGCACCAAGACGTGCAGCTTCATAGGCATGTCGGCCAAAACCAGCACCAGCATCTAAGAACATGTCACCTGGACGTAGGCCGAGGCGATCGAATCTGACAGTCAACATAGAAATCAACGAGCCTTTCTTTGGGCGTTGTGACGGCGTGCCTGATTGTGGGGCATCTCGAGAACTTCGCGGTATTGGTCCACAGTTAATGCGGCACAATGGCGCCAACTCCAACGCGACACCACACGCTCGCGACCAGCTAGTCCCACACGTGTGCGCAAGTCTGCATCGTCGAGACCTCGTGCAATGGTTGCAGCTAGTGCTTCTGCATTTCCTGCAGGACATTGCAACACAGTGTCACCATCTGTGCCAGTGACCTCTGGCAGGGCGCCACCGTCAGTGGCTACTAAACAAATACCTGTGCTCATCGCTTCAATAGCGGGCAAGCTAAAGCCTTCATAGAGGCTTGGAACAATTGCTAACTCAGCTTGTGCATACAGTTCCACAATGCGCTCATCGGGAACACCAGAAACAAAATCAATGTAGGGCTTCAATCCCAACGATTCGATGAGATCCATACTGTGCCCTGGACGTGGTTTACCAATAATGGTCAATCGAATATCGCGTTGCGTGCGAAGTTTTGCCATTGCTTCCAGCAAATACGACAAGCCTTTCAAAGCCACGTCGGCAGATGCAGTAGTGATGAGGCGACCAGGTTCACGCTGTACTTCGGGCATTGGACGGAACAATTCTGGATCAACACCCACTGGCACCAAACGCATGCGATCACGTGACACGCCCATGTCTTTGTTGATGTCGTTAATACTGTTTTCACTCACCACAACAATGCGTGGCATCTTGCTGGCAACTTTTCCTTGCATTTCTACAAATGAATACCAACGCTTCAACGAACGACGCTTCCACCAATTGGGAGCATGGCTCATTTCCAATTCACGATCTTTAGTGATGGGGTGATGCAATGTGACGATCGTGGGAATGATTTTTTCAATCTTCAAAATGTCCCAACCAAGACATTGATTGTCATGCACAAGATCGAAATCATTGACGCGGGTGCGTAACTCGCGATAGGCACGCTTTGAAAATGCAAGTGGTTCAGAGAATTGTCCACCAAGGAATCGTGCAGTCTCTACAAAGTCGGGCCATGTCTTAATTTCCCAATAGCCCGGCAAACGACCTGGGTATTGGTCATTGAAAATATCCAGGCTGGGCAACTTGTGCATCGTGATGCGATCATCAAGAACGGGGTAGGGCTGGCCACCAAACACTTC
>JBIIBO010000031.1:0-8785 GCA_044239355.1 Ilumatobacteraceae bacterium | reverse complement strand
GACCGCTCCAAAATTCGCGGTCAGCGCATGAGTGGCGCAAACGTGCAACAACAGCGCGATTTGGCCAACGCAATCAAGAACGCACGCGAGATGGCATTGTTGCCATACACAAAGCGCACCGTATCTACACGTGCACCTCGCGTTGGTCGTGATGATCGTGAAGACGAGTCAACTCTGGAAATGCCAGATCAGACAATTACTTCTGCATACGCCAATGTTGATATCGCAGAAGAAGTAGAGAACGACAACGTTGTTGCGACAGAGGTCGTAGAAGCCGAAGTGGAGGCCTGAGATGAACGTAATTCTTCGTGAAGATATTGCTGGCGTAGGACGTCGTGGCGACATTGTCGCTGTAGCCGATGGCCATGCACGTAACTATTTGTTGCCCCGCGGTCTTGCACTTGTTGCAACTGATGGTGCAGTGAATCAGGCAAACGCAATGCGTCGAGCACGCGATTTGCGTGAAGCAAACGATCGCGAGTCCGCTCGCACCGTGGCAGAAACTCTCACCTCAAAGACATTTACGGTGAAGGCAAAGTCTGGCAATGAAGGTCGCTTGTTCGGCTCGGTGACCACCGCAGATATTGCAGCTGCATTGGTCGCACAAGCTGGCGTGTCACTGGATCGCAAAAAGATTGTGGCTCAGCCCATTCGCACCACGGGATCACACAGCGCAATTGTGCGTTTGCATGCCGATGTGGAATGCACCGTCAAGCTTTCTGTAGTTGCTGGCTAATCGCCAGTACATACCGACAGTTATCCACAGCAGCCAAGTGCTATCCCCAGCACAATCCACAAGGATTTCGCAGGGTTATCCACTAGCAATCCACAGCCATTTACAGGCAAGGTAGAGGTCTTCTATGACTGACTATGCCGACCGGCCTGAACGCACTTCGAATCGCCCTGCGCCGCGCACCGATAGTCGTACTCCTCCACACAACCTTGATGCAGAAGCATCGTTGTTGGGTGCGATGTTGTTGGATGAGACCCCAGTGGGTCTGGCAATTGAGCGCCAATTAGATCCCAAGGATTTTTACAAACCATCGCATGGCCATATCTATGCCGCCATTAGAGCGCTGTCCTCTATTGGTGAGGCAATCGATGCAGTGACGGTGTCAGAAGAATTGCGCCGCAGCAATTTGCTTGACGACATGGGTGGTTTGAACTTTCTTCTCGATCTTCAAAATGCCACACCATCTATTTCAAGTGCGAGTCGTTACGTCAACATTGTGCGCGACACCGCAACGTTGCGCCGTCTCATCAAAGGCGCAAGTGATATTGCAGATCTTGGGTACTCGGCGCCGGCAGATATTCGCATTGCAATCGATAAAGCAGAGCAAATTGTTTTTGACATTGGTGATGAACAACTCACCGACTCACTCAAAAAGTTGCACGAGTTGACTTCTGAAGTCACAGCAATTCTTGAAGCACGATTTGATTCCGGCACAGATATCACTGGCGTGCGTACTGGATACACCAAGTTGGACAAATTGCTTTCTGGTATGCAACCAGGAACATTAAACATTGTGGGTGCGCGTCCTGCAATGGGTAAGTCTGCGTTCGCACTTGGTATGGCAGTGACGGCAGCACGCACAACCAATCGCCCCGTAATGTTTTTCTCGCTGGAAATGTCGGCGACGGAACTTACACAGAGAATTTTGTCTGCTGAAGCGCAAGTGGACTCAGACCGCATGCGCTCTGGGCGTTTGCAAGAGTCTGACTGGACAAAAATTACCCATGCGATGAATCGCTTGGAGATACCTCTTTATATTGATGACACTCCGCAAATCACAGTGATGCAGATTCGCCAAAAGCTACGTCGTGTGCAGGTTGCCGATGATGTCCCCGCGATGGTGGTTATTGACTATTTGCAATTGATGGGTGGCGGCAACAATGAGAACCGCCAGCTTGAAGTTGCTGAAATTAGCCGCGGATTAAAAATGTTGGCGCGCGAGTTTGGCATTCCAGTGGTTGCGCTGAGCCAGTTGAGTCGTGGAATTGAACAACGACAAGATCGTCGACCTGTGATGTCGGACCTTCGTGAATCTGGATCACTGGAACAAGACGCTGACGTGGTCATGTTCTTGTATCGCGAAGAAGCCGCGAATTCAGAAACAAAACTGAATGACCAAGGCTTCGCCGACGTCATTGTGTCCAAACATCGTTCTGGTCCCACTGGAACATTACGGTTGCTGTTCAACAAGGCCTACACGCAATTTGTTGATGAACCCGAGTGAGATGCTTGCGTTGCTAGTATTTCGTGTGGAATAGCCGGGAAGTCTGGTCGGCACACAACCTCTCACCATGTTTGTACTTCTCTTTGCCCAGTTCATAGTTGCCATTGCGGCATTGACGTTTTTACAGACACGCCCTCGAGTGAGTGCAGGCCTTGGCGTGGGCGTCTTCCTCGCCACGATGATTGCCACCGTGCGGTGGGGCACAACACCAGACGGCACAAGCATCCGCACTGAAAAGTGGGAGTGGTTAGGGGAATTAGGCCTCAGCATCGATCTTCGGTTGGATTCTTTTGCTGTGATGATGGTGTTGATCATTTCGGCACTCGGGGCCTTAGTTCTGGCGTATTCAGCGGCCTATTTCGACCCCGATAAGACCACAGCTCGTTTTACTGGCTTATTTATTGCCTTTGCGGGGGTGATGAGCGGATTGGTGATGAGTGCAGATCTGTTCACCATGTTCATTTTCTGGGAACTGACCTCCGTGTTGTCTTTCCTATTAATAGGTCTCAATTCTGAATCCGGGGTGGCGCGCGCGTCTGCGTTGCGTGCATTGTTGGTCACTGGCGCCGGCGGGCTCAGTTTGTTGGCGGGAGTGGCCCTCTTGCAAGTTGAAGTGGGCACCACGTCTTTTCAGGAACTCGCCGAAAAAGGACCCACCGGAACGGTGATCACCGCGGCAGCAATCTTGGTGTTGGTGGGTGCCTTCACCAAGTCGGCCCAGTTCCCCTTCCACTTTTGGTTACCGGGGGCAATGGCGGCCCCCACCCCGGTGAGTGCATACCTGCATTCAGCCACCATGGTGAAAGCGGGCATCGTGTTGATGGCGCGCATGTCTCCAATTTTTGGCGATCTCGACATCTGGCGTTGGCTAGTGGTGTTGGCTGGCGGCATCACAATGATTCTTGGTGGCGTGCGCGCAATGTATGCAACAGATGCAAAATTGCTTCTTGCACACAGCACCGTGTCGCAGTTGGGATTTTTAGGCATTCTCGCTGGCATAGGAATTCCAGGGGCAACATATGCAGCAGTTGTGCACTTGGCTGCGCATGCAGTCTTTAAGGCAGCTTTGTTTTTATCTGTAGGAGCAGTAGATCACGCAGTGGGCTCTCGCGATATTCGCACCTTAAGTGGAGTGGGTCGTCAGATGCCATTAGTGGCAACTCTTGCCACGTTGTCTGCAGCTTCCATGGCAGGAGTTCTTCCGTTGTTTGGCTTTGCCACAAAAGAAAAAGCGCTTGCAGTGTTGCTGAAAGCAGATGACACCGTAGGCGCAGTAGGAAATGTTGCACTTGGCTTTGTGGTGGTGGGGGCAGTGTTGTCTACTGCCTACAGTGTGCGATTTATTCGAGGTGTCTTTGGCACCAAAAAAGATTGTGCACCTTCCCACGTACATCACGCGCCCGGTTTTTTGTTGGTTGCCCCAGTAGTGCTGTTGTCGATTGCGTCTGTTGTTGCAGGAGTATTTGCGAAACAGACCGGTCATCTTTTTGATGCAGTGGCCACAACATTGAGTCCTGCTTCTTCTGGAAAATTGGCTCTATGGCCTGGCATCAACACTGCACTGGTGGTTTCGGTGATTGTGGTGGCAGTAGGTGCAGTGATTGGCTCTCTCGTTCCTTTTGCATTAACTGCACGTTCTCTTCCCGTCACAGGCGACAAGGTGTATCTATGGCTTCTTGATGGAATCTTGTCTGGGTCAAAGAAAATTACTAAATACTCACAAAACGGTTCGTTACAAACGTACATCGTGGTGATGATGAGTGTGATGTGCGCAGTGTTGGCGTATTCATTGGTGTCAGATCAATGGCCACACCTCGACAACGTAGTGATTGCCGATTCACCACTGCAGTTGGGTGTTGTAGTTCTTGGCATTGTGTTTGCTGGAGTGGTCACGTTTACTGCACACCGATTTGTTGCAGCGCTTCTCTTGGGTGGAGTGGGATTTGCTATCGCAGTTATTTTTGCTCTCTACAGAGCGCCAGATCTTGCGCTCACACAAATTTTGGTGGAGACCATTGTGTTGGTGGTGTTCTTGTTGGTACTTCGACAACTGCCTTCAAAATTTGAACGCTCGGTGAAAGGTGCTGTGCGCACAGGACACATCGTGTTGTCTGTTGCTGTGGGCGTGGGCGTCTCGGTGTTTGGGCTACTTGTGGGCAATTCTCGACAAGCGCCTTCTGTGGGGGATGAGTACATTGCCCGTTCGTTTCCTGAAGGTGGAGGAAACAATGTGGTCAACGTGATCTTGGTGGACTTCCGCGGCGTAGATACTTTGGGCGAAATCACAGTGCTTGCTGTTGCTGCACTAGGCGTGGCGAACTTGGTGAACATGGCACGACGCCAACGTAGAGCCGCAACTGCGGAGGCTTCGCAATGATTGGGCGCCGTTCAGTGATCTTGACCGAGGCCGACCGATGGCTTTTCCCGGTGGTGTTGTTGGTGTCTGTGTACATCACGTTTCGTGGACACAATGCACCCGGTGGCGGTTTTATTGGTGGGCTTATTGCCGGGGCAGCATTCATCATTCGCTACCTCGCAGGAACACCACTGACAAACAGGCGGCACCGAGCGCTGAATCCCACCACATATATCGGTGTGGGATTAGCTATTGCGGTAGCGACTGCCTTGGTACCACTTGCATATGGTGATGCACTTTTGGAATCAGCAATATGGAAATGGGATGTGCCGGCAATTGGCGAAGTGAAATTGGTGTCTTCATCAATTTTCGATATTGGCGTGTATTTCCTAGTAATTGGAGTTGTGCTTCTGTCGTTAATCTCTCTTGGCGCAGATCCCATTCACGACGATGAAGTGCAAGGTGAGCTATGAGTGCTGCACTAATTGTCTTGATGGGTGTGTTGTTTGCCTCTGGAACCTTCCTCATCTTGCAGCGGTCATTAACGCGCATCATCTTGGGAGTGGGAATGTTGGCCAATGGCGTCAACATCGTCATCTTGGGTATTGGTGGGCGCAGTGGTGAAGCGCCGATTATTGGTCGCGAAGGCGAATTCACAGACCCAGTGCCACAAGCTCTTATTTTGACTGCCATTGTGATTGGTTTTGGCATCACCGCCTTTCTACTCGCCCTTGCGTGGCGTGGCTGGACAATTGATGGCAATGATGACGTAGAAGATGATGATGAAGATCAGCGCGTGACATCTACAAAACTTGTTCGTGATGGAACACAAGTGCCAGGTGATTTTCAATGAACATCGCACTCGCGCTACCCATTGTTGTTCCGTTGTTGGGCGCTGCTCTTTCCATGTTGGTGAAGCGCCTGTTTATTCAGCGACTTATTAGTTTTGCTGCACTCAGCGTTTCGCTGGCATCCAGCATTGTGGTGGTTGCAAAGGTTGCCATCGATGATGAAATTGTGGTGTCACGCCTAGGCGGTTGGCCTTCACAGATTGCAATTACTTTGGTGGCTGATCGATTGGCAGCACTGATGTTGATTGTCTCTATTTCAATTGTGGCGTTGGTGTTGGTGTATTCCATAGGCCAACAAGCATCCGATGAACATTCGGCTGCTTATCACCCTGTGTATCTGGTGTTGGCTGCCGGAATTGCTCAAGCATTTTTGGCAGGAGACCTTTTCAACTTGTTTGTGGCATTTGAAATGCTGCTTGTTGCAAGTTATGTGCTTCTCACTCTTGAAGGAACGAATAAACAGATTCGATCCGGGGTGACCTACGTAGTTCTCAACGTGGTGGAGTCCACCATTTTGTTGTTGGGCATTGGTTTGGTCTTTGCGGCAACAGGCACCGTGAGCATGGCCGAGCTGCCTGCGCGCCTTGCTGCACTTCCCGATGGCGTGCAGGTGGGATTGAACTTATTGTTGTTGGTGGCATTTGGCATTAAGGCCGCAGTCTTTCCTTTGTATTTCTGGTTACCAGACTCATATCCATCTGCACCGTCGTCTATGACCGCTGTCTTTGCGGGTCTGCTTACCAAGGTGGGTGTCTACACAATCATCCGCACCGAAACTTTGTTGTTCCCTGGAGGTCAGTCGACGCTTCTTCTTGTAGTTGCAGGATTCACAATGATCGTGGGAGTTCTTGGAGCCATTTCGCATGCGCAGATGAAGCGAGTGCTGAGCTTCCACATCGTGAGCCAAATTGGTTACATCATTCTTGGTGTGGGCCTAGGAACTCAAGCAGCACTTGCTGCCACGGTGTTTTATCTCTTGCATCACATTCCCGTAAAAACATCTTTGTTTCTTGTGGAAGGAATTATTGAAAGAGAAACGGGATCGAGTGCCTTTGACGACATTGATGGTTTAGCAAAGCGTTCAGGATTCTTGGCGGTGCTGTTTATTATTCCGGCGCTCAGCCTCGCGGGACTTCCGCCGTTCTCAGGTTTCCTAGCCAAGTTTGCGATTGTGCGTGCTGGTTTGGAAAACGGAAACTACACAATCATCACCGTTGCCATTGTGGGCAGTTTGTTGACACTTGTGTCAATGACAAAAATTTGGATGGGCTTGTTCTGGGGCGAGGTGCGCCCCACTCCGCCTGTGGGCCGCGTAGGAATCATGCGCCATCACAAGATCATGTCTGCCACAAGCATTGCCTTAGTAGGTGCAACATTGGTGATCGCGGTGCTTGCAGGCCCGTTATATGACTTCTCGGTAGGAGCCGCCGATCAATTGTTTGATCCCTCCCAATATGTAAAGGCGGTGATGGGATCATGATGGGTCGTGTTGTTGCACTCATCGTGACATGGATCGCGTTGTGGGGCGAACTCAGTGTGGCGAATCTTTTGTCTGGTGTAGTGGTGGCGTTTCTCATCATGTTTCTCTTTCCCTCAGTCACCGATGCACACCACAGATTTCACCCCGTGGGAGCAGTCAAGTTTTTGGGACATTTACTGCGCGATTTGTTGACATCATCTTGGACGGTGGCAATCACCGTGTTGCGCCCCACTCCAGAGCGTCTTGCGTCAAAAGTTGTCGCTGTTCAACTCTCCACAACATCTGCATTGGTGGCGTCACTTGTGGCGAACTCTTTAACTTTGACACCAGGAACAATGACGGTTGCCATAGATGAAGAAACATTCACGCTCAAGGTGCATGTTTTGGGCGAGATAGACGAAAAAGAGTTCACTCAACAAGTACGCGCACTTGAACAACGACTTCAGCGCGCTGTCGCCTTGATGTCCCACGACAAGAAAGAGTCGCTATGAATAATGTGTTGAGGGTGTTTCTTGTTGTGCTTTTTGTTGCAGGCGCTCTCACTACGTGGTGGATCGCGCGTCCCAACTCATTAGCGAACCGGGCCATCTCTATTGATGTGTTGGCATCGTTGATTACATGTGGCTTGCTTGTGGGCGCCTCTTTCTCTGGTGATGGCTTGTTGTTGGAACTAGCGATCGTGTTGGGCCTTTTAGGTTTCCTTACAGCAGTGACAGTTGCACGCTTTATTGAAAGAACTGGACAATGAACACTGCGCGCGATGTTGTCTCCATTGTCTTTTTCTTGGTGGGTGTGTCGATGGCGTTGATTGCCGCTGTTGGACTGCATCGTTTACAGCACACAACAAGTCGCATGCATGCAGCGACCAAACCTGCAACGCTTGGCGTGTTGTGTTGTGCTGTGGGTGCTGCTGTGCAAATGGATAATCTCAGTTCCATCACCAAGATCGCCGTGGTCGTTGCATTTCAGTTCATTACTGTGCCCATTGGTGCTCATATGTTGTCGCGTGCAATCACCAGCGACGGCACCACCGAGACCTCCGAGTAGCCTGACCACATGTTTCTTGGCGAGAACCTCATTATTTATTTGGTATTGGCCTTAGGCGGGGCGCTGGCATTTGGAAACCTTTTTGCCATTGTGCGCCCACCGCAACGTGAGCGCAGCGAAGGCGATCTGGAAAAGGCACCAGTTGCGCGCAGTCTGTTTATGGGAATTATCGGTCTCGTTGCAGCAGTGTGGGCAATTGCCAGCTTGATCGCTCAGTGACCGACCCCGTCACTACGGTGGGGGTATGGCATTTGGACAACCTTCGGGACCACCGGCATCGGCCAAGCAAATTCAAGAACTCCTCAGTCTCTTGAATGCAGCGGGCCATACAGATTTCCGTGATGCCAGAGGCCCGATGAGCTTCACCCAACGCCAAGCGGGCGGGAAATTCACCCGAGACGAAGCCGATGCCTTTATTGCTCAGCTCCAGGAGTGGGCCGAGATTGCAGAAAATGCCGGCGCCACACCGGAGCCAGCGCCTCCTACCATCCGAGCCACCTCGCCAAAAGTGACTGCAGCAGAAAGATCATTGAAGTCGGTGCCCTCAGAAGTTCTGGCCGCCGAGCTGCAAAAACGAGGCTGGGTCGTCCTCGAACCGTAGGGACAGATTGTGCATTAGTGAAGAATGATTTGCTGGTCTTACCCCCGAGTAAGGCACGACCCTTGCACAGTGCAACAAAAACCCCGCAAATTCCTTATTTCACAAGCGAAAACTTCTCCCCGCTACCTTTGATTCACATGTGCACCTGTGACATACTGCACAGATGACCAAGGGGGAGGACATGAGCGGTGAACACTGTGCCTGAAACGCCAT
>JBIIBO010000019.1:0-32966 GCA_044239355.1 Ilumatobacteraceae bacterium | reverse complement strand
GCACCATGCTGACGAATGGTGACCAAAAATCCGCCTAAGTAACCCATTAGAAACTCGCTCCGTTTTTCTCGCGGTTATTGCGACTCACCTTGTGTGCGGCGTTCAGTAATACATAGCCAATGATCAAAACAAGTGCGGTGGAGACCGTCACAACTGTTTGATCCCAGCCCGCATCGCTTCCCACACGTTGAGCAGCCAACAGAATAAACCATCCCAAAGCTGCAGGAATCAGAATCTTCCAACCCAGGTTCATCAACTGGTCATAACGGAATCGAGGAAGAGTTGCATGCAACCACACATAGAAGTACAAGAACGCGACAACTTTCAACATCAGCCACACCGTTCCTTCCAATGCATTAGGAATCAACGGAATATCCAACACAGTGTCACCTATTGCGATGGGTTGAGGCCCACCAAAGAACAGTGTCACAATGAGCGCAGACATGGTGATGACGTTCATGAACTCAGCCAAGAAGAACAAAGCAAAACGAATTGACGAATATTCGGTGTTGAATCCACCGACAAGTTCTTGTTCTGCTTCCACCAAGTCAAACGGAGCGCGGTTTAATTCCGCAGTTGCAGCAATGAGGAAAATGACGAACGGCACGAAACCCGTGGCAACGATGTTCCAATTGCCTATCGATGACTGCATGTCCACAATGCCCGCCGTGGACAAAGTTCCCGACACGATAAGGACTGCACCAATAGACAAACCAAGTGCAGCTTCATAAGAAACCATCTGGGCTGAAGCACGTACCGAACCCAACAATGGATACTTCGAACCACTTGACCATCCCGCCAACATGATTCCGTAGACCGCGATGGAAGAGACCACGAGGGCAAAAAGAACTCCCACAGGTGGATCTGCCAATTGCAAACGAGTCTGCTCTCCGAACAATGTCACCATTCCACCGTTGCCATCGCGGTAGTCCCCACCTAATGGAATAACTGCAAAAGCTAAGAATGCCGGCACTAATGACAAATACGGGGCGAGACGAAAGACGAAACGATCAGAGCGCTCTGGCAATAAATCTTCCTTGAAGAAGAGCTTGATTCCATCGGCCAACGTCTGCAGCAGACCCCAAGGACCGGCCTTGTTGGGCCCCACTCGGTTTTGCATTCCTGCAATTGTCTTGCGCTCAAACCACACCATCAACATGGTGGCCACAAGACCTAAGACAAACACAATGAGGACTTTGACCAGAACGATGATCAAAGGAGTCCAGAAAAGATCGCCTTCTAGTAATGGATCAACTGCAAGCAATGCACTCATCACATTGACTCAATTCTTACATCGACGACATCATCTGACCGACGAATTAATTCGCGGATATCGGCTCCTGGTTGATTAAACGGAATACTTGCAGTTCCGCGAGGAATGTGATCCGACACAAACACTGGCAACATGATGCTGCTGTGTGCATTAGAGATTTTTACTGAAGTTCCCTCGGTGACTCCCACACGATCAAGATCTAACGAGTGAATCCATACGCCAGCACCAGGTGCTAACTGAGACATGGAAGGGCTTGTCACTGTTGCCACTGCCTTGTCGTACAACTTGCGAGAAACACTGATGCGGAAATCGTATGAATTTCTTGGTGACACCACTGGCGCAGGCATTGAACTTGTCGATGCAGAGGCGTTGTGTACAACGATGCCATCACGCTTCACTGCAACAGCAGTTGTTGTTGCACCAAAGCCAGCCACAGACTTCGACATTTTTTTCTGCACGTCAGCCAATGTGGTGACACCCATGTCATGTCCAAGTAGGAGTCCCAGTTCGGCCGCAACCATCCAATCAACACGTGATGTACCCCGTGGTGTGATTTTCTGTGCAACGTTGGTTACTCGGCCTTCAAGGTTCATTGTCGTGCCGTCTTTTTCGGCATAGGCAGCCGCGGGTAACACCACATCTGCATGAGCCGCGCTTTGCGTCAAGAAAGTATCAATTGCAACTACAAATTTTGCACCTGCTATTCCACGGCGGGCCAGATCTGCATCGGGAACATCATTAAGTGGGTCAGCACCTAACAAAATCAGACAATCCACTTGACCATTCGATGCTGCTTCAAGAATGTGAGCAGCATCACGTCCCGATTGTGGCGCTAATCCCACCGTGAGTGCACCACGCACATTTCCACGGCGCAAAACAGGAAGCACAGTTGCAGAAGGAGTATGAGCAATGACTGCATCAATTGCAGACATTGTGTGTGTAGCTAATTCAGCCAAGTTCCCTCGACCAGCAACAATAACTACTGGGCCACTCGCCAATTGTGCAGCCACGTCTGCATCTGACAACAACGACTTCAGTGCTGTTGCAGTAGTTCCAGCTTCCGAACGCACACTGCGCCATGCGAGTTGAGTGATACCAGTTTCAGTTGGCGACACCTCAATAATGCGTACACCTTTTTTCTGTACCGCGTCGCGAAGGCGAATGTAGAGAACAGGCAATTCTTCTTTAAGGTCTGGGGCAAGAAGCACCACAGTCGAAGCTGCGGCCATTGCGTCAATGGTTGCCTGCGGATACGAGAAAACTTCGCTGGGCAATCCATCGTCTAACTGTGCATCTCGCATGGATACACCAAGCGCATCGGCAAGTTGGGCCCAAATAAAGGCATCTTCGTTTGTACCTCGTGCACCGCCCAGAATTGCAATTGATCCAGGTCGTGCATGTCGAACAGTGCGCGCCACTGCATCCAACGCACTCGACCATGATGCGACTTCGAATGACTCCCCAGATTTCATCTGTGGAGTCACTAGGCGGTCGGGTGAATTCACGGATTGGAAATTAAAACGACCCTTGTCGCACAGCCAACCCCAGTTCACTGGGTCACTATCAACGCCTTGATAACGCAGCAATTCATCGCGACTTGATTGCACAACAGTGCGGCAACCAACTGAACATGTGGTACACGTACTTTCGCGTTGTTCAAGATCCCATGGGCGCGCTTTAAAACGATATGGCTGAGCAGTAAGAGCTCCCACTGGGCAAATTTGCACTGTGTTGCCAGAGAAATATGAGGCAAAAGGTTCATCAGGAAAAGTCATTACCTGTGTGTTGTTGCCTCGTTGAGTGAAGCTAATCAGGGCATCGCCCGCAACTTCATCGGCAAAACGTGTACAGCGGTCGCACAAAATGCAGCGTTCACGATCCAAGAACACAAGGTCGCTAATGGGGATGGGCTTTTCGTAGTGACGCTTCTCTTCAACGAAGCGACTCTCGCCTGCTCCATGACTAAAGGCTTGATCTTGAAGCGGGCATTCACCACCTTTGTCACACACTGGGCAATCAAGAGGATGATTGGCCAACAACAGTTCAATCATTCCTTCTTGTGCGCGCTTGACCTGATCGGTATCTGTGCGAACAATTTGCCCTTCCGAAACCGGAGTCATACAACTGACCACCATCATGGGGCCGCGTGGTCCTTCCACTTCAACAAGGCATTGGCGACACATTCCCACCGAACTCATACGTGGGTGATAACAAAAACGAGGAATGTACTCATCTACGCGATCAGCAGCCGCGATGATGTACTCACCCTTTTGTGCAGCAACGGTACGACCATTGATAGTGATGCTGACCGCATTGGGGTCAGGCTCTGGCATTGGTGTTTGTGATGAGTCGATATCGATAGTTGTCATTGGCTTACCACCGTTAGAGGAATATGCACACGCTTCGTCACTCGTGCTTCAAATTCTTCACGGAACAAAGTGAGCGCAGAATGAACTGGTACGTACGCCGATGGCCCCACGAAACAAATGGTGTTCATCTTGTAGGGAAATGGAACCGCAGACAGACCAAGTTTCTCGTTTGATGCATGAGGGAAAGTTCCTGGACAAATTGACTCGCCCACTTCTAGTAGTTGATCAAGATCAGCATCGGTGCCTTTGCCGTCTACAACGCGCGACAAGATGCGCTCTAACCATGTGCCACCTTCGCGACATGGAGTGCACTTGCCGCATGATTCATGCGCATAAAAACGAGTGAGTGTGAGCGCGGCACGTGGAATATCTGTGGTGTGATCCATCACCATTACCGCACCAGATCCAAGCATTGAACCTGCAGGGCCCACTTGGCTTGCTTCGAACGGAAGATCTAATTGATCAGCAGTAAACCATGGCGCAGATCCACCACCTGGAACGAAGGCCTTCAATTCATTTCCATTGCGCATTCCTTGACAGAACTCGTCTCCATACAAAAGATCACGGAAAGTTGTAGTGCCATTGACGATTTCATACACGCCTGGGCGCTTGACGTGCCCAGATACTGCCACCATGCGAGTGCCTGGTGAAGTGGGAGTGCCGATTGCTGTGTAGGCACTTGCACCATTACGCAAAAGCCAAGGAAGATTTGCCAACGTTTCCACGTTGTTCACAATTGTTGGCTGACCATACAGACCATTTGCTGCAGGAAAATACGGAGGCTTCAAGCGAGGCATTCCTCGGTTGCCTTCCAAACTTTCAATCAATGCGGTCTCTTCGCCCACCACATATGCACCAGCTCCCCAATGCAACACGATGTCCACTGAAAACTGCGTGCCCAAAATGTTCTTGCCGACATAGCCGGCTGCATACGCCTCATTAAGAGCAGCAGCAACGCGTTCTTGCGCTAGAGCCATTTCGCCACGGATATAGAGGAAGCACTGAGATAAGCCCGCTGCGTAACACGCAATCAAACATCCCTCAATGAGTTGATGCGGATCGCGTTCCATCAACAAACGGTCCTTGTATGTACCCGGTTCGCTTTCGTCACCGTTCACCACCAAGTAACGAGGCCACACACCTTGTGGAGTGAGTCCCCACTTATTACCCGCAGGGAAACCTGCACCGCCACGGCCCAAGATGGTTGCGCTCTTGACTTCATCGTGTACTTGCGTTGCTGGTTGTGACAGCGCAGCGCGTAGACCTGCATAACCATCAGTCGAGAGATAGCGCTGCAAAGTAAAAGAGTCTTCGTATTGAAAACGCGAGGTCACAATCTTGGGACGATCGCCCTCATAAAACCCTGGGGCAAATGCCCACGTTCCGCCGGGATTGCTTGTCATAGCGCAGCCTTTCCATCAAGCCATGCTGGACCTTGCGTCACATCTTTGGGATCAACTGCACCTACTGCCCTATCAACTGGAATGGATTGACGCACAACAGCCACTGTGCCGTGAGAGGGAATCTCGCCTTCCAGTTCGCCTGCACGAAGTTGATCTACGAGAGTGTCAAAATTTTCAGATGTCACGCGGAATCGATACCGGTAATTCACTTGCAGACAAGGAGCTTCGGTACACGCTGCTTGACATTCGGCTTTTTCCAAAGTGAACAAACCATCAGGTGTCGTTGCACCCATATGAATCCCCAGGGTTGATTCTGCATGGTGCATCAACTCTTCAGCACCCATCAATGCACATGACATTGTTCCGCAAATGTTGATGAGATATTTACCCACAGGTTCAAACTTGAACATCTCGTAGAACGAAGCTGTTCCGTAGACCTCGGCGGGTGTCGCGCCTACGAGATCAGCAATGTGCGCCATTGCGTCGTTCGTGACGTAACCATCTTGTTGTTGGGCGAGATGAAGTAATGGAATTGTCGCCGAACGTGCACGTGGATAGCGACCGATGATTTCGCGCGCAAGACGAATATTGTCCTCTGTTAGCCGAGCCATTAGCGATCAACCTCCCCTAGAACTGGATCGATTGATGAAATAACGGCTACAGCATCAGCAACCAAGCCGCCGCGCATCATGTGTGGCAATGCTTGAACGTTGACAAACGAAGGTGCACGCATGTGCATTCGATATGGAGTGGGTGAACCATCGCTCACGATGTAGCAACCAATCTCTCCACGTGGACTTTCAATCGCTACATACACTTCGCCTTCGGGAACTTTGAATCCCTCAGTGAAAATCTTGAAGTGGTGAATGAGAGCTTCCATTGATTCATCAATTCGTGCACGTGGTGGCGGTGTCACTTTTTTGTTCTGAATGCGATAGTCACCTGAAGGCATACGATCAAGGATCTGATACACGATTTTCATTGATTCACGAATTTCATTAAAGCGAATGGCGTATCTGTCGTATGCATCGCCGTGTTCGCCCACCACAACATCAAAATCAACCTCGTCATAACGCAAATACGGAGTATCGCGACGAAGATCCCAAGGAATTCCTGTTGAACGAAGAATTGGCCCAGTTGCTCCCAAAGCCATTGCCTCACGAGCAGTAATCACGCCCACACCTTGCAAGCGCTCGCGCCAAATGGGTTGGCCCGTCATCAAGATGTCGTACTCTTCCAAGCGCGAAGGAAGACTTTCCAAGATTTCAAGCACATCATCGCGCCAACCAGCTGGCAAGTCGGCAGCGACTCCTCCGGGTCGAATGAAGTTGTGGTTCATGCGCAAACCGGTCACTTTTTGGAAAAAGCGAAGTACTTCTTCTCGCTCACGCCAGCCGTACAACATCATCGAGATTGCACCAAGGTCCATACCATTTGTTGCGAGGAACAAAAGGTGGCTACTCATGCGGTTCAATTCAGAAAGCAACATGCGCATCCACACGGCACGCTCGGGAATGTCTTGATCTATGCCCAGCAACTTCTCAACGGCCATTGAAAATACAAGTTCGTTATTCAGTGGCGAGAGGTAATCCATACGGGTGACATTGGTGCCACCTTGCATATAGGTCAGCGACTCTCCCGTTTTCTCCATGCCCGTGTGCAAATAACCAATAATTGGCTTGCAACGAAGGACGGTCTCACCTTGAAGTTCGAGCATTAAGCGCAACACACCATGAGTACTGGGGTGCTGGGGACCCATGTTGATGATCATTGTTTGATCCTCGGGTGCTTCTGTCTGCATCTCAGCTAAAGCAGCAGCATCAGCTTCACTCATGCGAAGAACAGCGCCCACTTCACGGAACAATTCCTTGGCACTCAATTCACTTCGCGAACGAAGTTCTTGCCCACCTTCACTTGTGCCCGCAGCAACAACTTTCGGATTCTGTGTGGCGGTCATGAGTTGGCGCCTTTGAACTGCACTGGAATTGCCCCGACGCTGTAGTCCTTACGCAAAGGGTGTCCGTCCCAATCTTCTGGCATCAAAATACGCGTCATGTCGGGATGGCCTTCAAAAGAGATACCGAACATGTCAAAAGTTTCACGTTCGTGAGCCTCGGTACCGGGATGAAGATCAAACAACGAGGGAAGAACTGTATTGGATTCTGCAACCTGCACACGCAGTCTGAGTCTTTGACGTTGTTCTAACGACAACAAGTTGACAACTACTTCAAATCGCTCTGGAGCAATATCTGCAGGCAAGGTTCTGGCGGGGTGTGTGAGGTAGTCCACACCTGTGAGATCAACACACACATCAAAACCGTCGACAACAAGAGCTTTGACCACTGAGATGTATTTGTCACGAGGGACAAATACAACTTTTTGCCCAAAGGATTCCACCACAGGGCAACCGTGGACTAATTCTGGGGCAGTTGTCTCGTGTGCAGTTGACTCGGTCATGACTACTTAGTCCCAAGTCCGACAGATACAGATGTGAGAGGTGTTGCAGTGAGTTCAACTTGAGCGCCTGCGCCCGTTGCTGCACGGCGATGCATGATTTCACCATCTTCAATTAACTGGTGAAGAGTTTCGATTGCATGGATGAGTGTCTCAGGAGTTGGAGGGCAACCAGGTGCATACACATCCACGGGAACAATCTGATCTACGCCTTGCACAATTGCGTAATTGTTGAACATGCCACCACTAGATGCGCACACGCCCATGGAAATGACCCACTTAGGTTCCATCATTTGGTCGTATACCTGACGTAACACTGGGGCCATCTTTTGGCTCACGCGTCCGGCAACAAACATGATGTCGGCTTGGCGTGGAGATGCGCGGAACACTTCCATCCCGAATCGAGATAGGTCGTAGTGAGAAGCACCTGTTCCCATCATTTCAATTGCGCAACACGCCAATCCAAACCCTGCCCCCCAACTAGAACGCGAACGTGCCCACTTCACAAGATCTTCAACACGCGCGGTGACAAAGTTATGTTCAATGCCGCCAAGTCCGTCATCAATAATTTTTTGTACTGCGCTCATCAGGCTGCCCGACCAGTTCCGCTTTCGCGGCCTTCTCGGCCCACAACTTTTACGCTTCGACGCGGAGCCAATGTGGGACCATCGGCGATGTCTGCAATCTCATTAACTCGCTTTATAGGGCCCCAATCAAGTGCGCCGCGAGCAATCATGTAGACAAATGAGATAAAGAACACTGCGCTAAACGCAGCCATTTCAAAGAACACAAAAGTCCCAAGGAACTGATAATCAATTGCATAGGGATAAGCAAAAATAATTTCAATGTCGAACATGATGAACAACATTGCAATCACATAAAAACTCACGGGGAAGCGTTCTGGCGGCTCACGTCCGGGAACAATTCCACACTCATACGGTGCTTCTTTAGCGGTGTTTGGTCGACGAGGCGCCAAGAGACGCGATGCAAACAAACTCAATACGCCAAAAAGTACTGCCAGAACCGTCAATACAACTATTGGAAGGTACTGGCCCATACATCAGACCTTTGCTGGTTTGAGGGCGAGGTTTCTCGTCAAGATTGCTTCGCGACGATGCAGCGACCAAGACAACAGGAAGAAAATGATTCCCGATCCAAACGCAATCAACAACGCAGGTCGACGCTCAGCGCCGAGGTCACGAATCATCACCACGTAGTTGTGCTGCTTAGAGGTATCAATCTGAGGACGTGCAGGTGCGCGACCTGGCTCCACTCGTTGTTCAATCAGTGGGGCAATTTCCACGATGGCATAACGAGGCTTATGGAAAAACGCAAGGAAGTCAAAAGTCTCATTGATCTTGGGGTACCGCTCGCCACCTTTATCGAACACATTCACAGCAATATAAGTTCCTGCTTCGTATTCTCCGGACTGAACCTGCAAGATGTCGTCTGACGCAGCAACGGCTTGACCACGACGTGGATCTGAATCCTCGAGCCGCGTCCAACCCTTTGCGATTAATTCATCTCGTGCTTTTTCCCCTGCAGCAGTCGCACTGAGTCCGTCAACATCCAATGGACTATCCAACACTTCAGCACGATCAAGAAGTGCAGCATCGCGCACAATCGTGATGGGGTTGTTCGGTTTCCAGGAAGGCTCTGGACCTTTTAGGCCGATTCCATACACCGCCCAAATAATGGACATTGACATCATCCAGCCTGCAAGCGCAGCTGCTGTGATCAAGAAACCCAATCGTGCTCCCACGTTGGTGGCCATGATGAGATACGTCGTACCAATAAGGCACATGAACATGATGAGAACAACGACAATTCCACGAATAGTGGGCTGGAAGTTGACTGCAAGAAGAGTGGACAACATTAGAGACCTCTCACGTATTCAACAATGAGCTTTACTTGCTCATCTGTGTACATCTGACCAAAGGCTGGCATGCGACCACTTCCTTGACCCTGCTCTCCGTAACGCTTTCCGTACTCAGAACCGTTCTTGATGAAGTTGATCATGTCGGCTTGATTAGGGAACTGACGCACAGATGAACCACCTGTGAGGTTGGGACCAAATGCGCCACCACCAGTTGCTTGTGGATCACCATATGTCCAACCCTTTGTGTGGCAGCGCGCACAGTTGTATGCACCGCCATGAAGATCAAGGTTGAACAACGCTTCACCAATAGATCCGTACACACCTGTGTCAACCAAACGAGTTGCCTCGCTCATGATTTCTTTGTTGTTTTCCTCAGGCAACGAACCTGTGTCACATGTGGGGTTGTAATACGCACGAGTCTCCGTGCAACCAGCTTGTGGAATCTGAATTGACTTCATGTAATCAATCAATGTGGTGACTGCTTGATCTGTCAATGGTCCACCACCCACGGTGCCCCATGCAGACATCGGCGAGAATGGTCGTCCGTAGTTCAAGATGAAGCGCACTTCTTCTTCAGAGAATCGATAGTTAATGGTGTTGAGAGCTGGAGCCGACCAGTTCACAGCTTTGACTTCACCGGTTTTTGGATCGGTGACTGCAAAAGCTGCAACACCGCCACCGGCTTTCATACCGCCGTGACATCCTGCGCAGTTATATCCGCCGTCAGCTGTTGAGGCGAACAATTTTGAACCCCACTTGACGAAACGCTTCTCAAAACCAAATTGTGCTTCTGCTTGACGATTGGGTTCAAGAATCCAATAGAGCGGCAAAGAAATTGTGATGATCACCAAGAAGACAAGGCCGAGCAATTGCACGCGCTCGAGACGAGGTCCTTCTAGTTCTTCATCGTCGTAATAGGGCTTACGGTTCGCAGCAAGAAACTGTTCAGAACCAATTTCGTCGCGACCTTTACGGAGGTTGAAAATTCCATAGAGAATCCAGCCGCCCACAGCAAGGAGCAAAATGATCCAAGCAATAGATGTTGATGTTGCAGCAATCATGATTTAGTGGCCTCCCGCGCCAACACAGTGTGGGCCTTCTGCTTCTTGACCCGTGGTATTCACGCCAAGCGATGGACCAGCAAACACAGCACCGGTATCGATCACCAATTGGCCATTGGTAACAGATACTGCAAAACGATCCATTCCGCGGGGGGCAGGACCACCCTTTTGCTCACCCACTCGGTTGTACTGCGAACCGTGACATTGGCATTCAAACCACTGTGAGCTCTTGCAATCCGGAACGCGGCATCCGAGGTGAGGGCACTTCTGATACAAAGCAACAACGCCAGCTTGCATTCCTGCAAAAACGGGAGCTTGGGCACCGTATACGGCTTCTGCTTTACTCAAAGAACCTTTTGGATATTCGGTCACCCATGCACGCGCTTCAGCCAAGTACAAAAATCCATCATTGGCTTTGATGTTGGCAACCACGTCATCTAAGCGTCCCGCATTGATCTTTGAACCAAAACCGCCTTCTGCGCCTTTCCACAAAAATGCAATTGCCGATGCACCAAAAGCGCCGATGCTGGCGCCCATCAATGTGACCGCAGTGCGATTGAAAAACATACGACGAGAAACGCCAATGGCTTCTGCGTCTGGAGCGACGAAAGGTGCAATCTCAACAGGAGCAGCTTTCACAATGTCAGTTGAGCGAGCAGCTAGTTCCACTTCACGGCCAGTAGCAGCGGTTGCTCCTACTTTTGCTTTGCGGTCACTTGCGCGTGTTTCACGTGAAAGTGCACCAGCACCGCGAACATCGGTACTGCGAGCAGTTGTCATCACAACAATGGCGCCAAACACCACTGCTGCAATCACCACCACTGCGATTATCAGTCCTGTACTCATAACAATTCGTTCCTTAACTTCTTTGCCTATACGTCGAATGCTGCCAACCGAGTTCTTTTAGAACTCGAAGAAAATTCCATCTCGCCACGGGAAGATGAACAAGAAACCTGGACCGCGGAAGAACGATCCAATAATCACCAAGACCGCCCAGAACATAAGGAACATGGTCATCATCGATGTCATGAACTTACGGTCTTCAGGCTTATTTGAAGGATTGCGATCAAGGTACGGCGCAAGCACCAATGCCAATAGACCCACACCAGGAAGCGTTACGCCTGCAACCATCGGGTGGAACATCGTCAAGAGTTCTTGCAGACCCAAGAAGTACCAAGGTGCCTTCGATGGGTTTGGAGTTGCATTGAAGTCTGCAGCTTGCAGAAGTGGTGCGTTCACAATCCAAGAGAACACAAACAAGAAAGCAGTGAGCGCAAGTGCGGCAACAAATTCCACTGCCAACAAATGTGGCCAGGTGTGGACTTTGTCAACAGGTGCTGCTTTTGCTTCTTGAATAGAGCCTGACTTCACCACAGTGAGAAGACGTTGTGTGTGTCCACCAGGTCCTGCACCCACGGGAACCGATCCTGCTGGTGCTGCAGCAACTACTGCAGAGGCTTTGTCCGCTACTGCTACTGCACCGGCATCGCCTGCTGAACGAGCAGCTTTACTGCGCTCCAACAGGTGATCAGGGATGCGAGAGTCGCTTGCGCCACCCGAAACTTCTTCAGTCTCGGCTGCTGCTTTATCGCGAGCAGCTTGTGCTCGCTTTAAGAGGTGTTCTGGGATTTCAGTCATTGTGTTTCTCCCTTTCCCTTACAGAGGTCCAGAAATTCCGCCGTCCTTACGGACGCGCCAGAAGTGAATTGCCATGAAGATCACGATGACGAATGGCAACAACAACACGTGGAGCACATACCAACGCAGAAGTGTCTCATTGCCAATTTCCACACCACCAAGAAGAACGAATCGCACTTGTGAACCAATGACTGGCGAATAGCCCATCATGTTGGTACCCACTGCAACGGCCCATAGCGCTAACTGGTCCCAAGGCAACAAGTAGCCAGTGAACGAAAGCAGAAGTGTCAATGTGAGAAGAACGATTCCGATTACCCAGTTGAATTCACGCGGTGGCTTATATGCACCGTGGTAAAACACGCGGGCCATATGCAAGAACACGCTCAACACCATGATGTGAGCGCCCCATCGGTGCATGTTGCGCACGAGCAAACCGAATGTCACCGATGTCTGCAAAGTTTGAATGTCTTGCCATGCATTAGCTCCCGTTGGTCGATAGAAGAACATCAAGAAAATGCCCGTCACCGTTAACAAAATGAAGACGAAAAAGCTCAAGCCTCCAAGACACAAGGTGTAACTCACCTTGACTGCATGTCGCTTCACCTTCACTGGGTGCAAGTGATACAACACCGAGTTCATGATCACATACGAACGGTTACGCGGACTGTCCGTGTAACCCTTACGAAAGATCGAACCAGGACGGAAGATTGAGTTCCAAGCCTGACTGCCTTGAAGTTGTGCACCAATTTTTGCTGCACGCTCTTTCAAGGTGGGACGGGGATTGTCAAGTACTTTTGCCATTATTCATTCACCTCAGAGTCGCATTCCATAGCCATAGCCATGATTGTTTGTACGTGTATGACTGTCACCTTCTGGAGAAGGTGCGCCGACCTTGCCCAAAATGATGACGCCAGTAGGACAGCGATCAACACACAGCGCACAACGCGTGCACACATCGTCGTCGATAATAAAAATCACATTGTCTGATGGGTCGTCGCCAGGAAGTTCAGTTCCTTGTGCTTCGGCAACTGCATCAGGGGTAACCATGTGGATGCACTTCCATGGGCAGATGTCGACGCAGCCCTCACACATAATGCATTCGCTTTGGTCAATGTGGATGAACTGCTTCGGCTTGACAGCCTTACCCAGGTAATCCGCATCTACTTCCACCAATTGGTATTCGGTGGACCACTCAGGCATTGGTGGGTTTGCGTCGGTACGTGCCATGGCTGTTATGCCTTCTTCACCTTCACCAATGGTCGACCATATGAAGATGTTTCGAGTTCTTTACTCACCTTGTCGTGGCGCTTTTGCCACCACACAAAGAGGAAAATCATCAAACCGATGAAATACACGTGAATGACCACAACGAGGATGTCGCGCACCGCTTCATAGCTGACTGTGAATGGGAAATTGCCGCCATTGACTTGTGCTTGCAAGATGTCGAATGGGCCATTGAGCAGTTTGTCTTTGCGCCATCCGAGGTCGTTGTCTGCATGAACAATGAATTGATGCGGAACAACTCCGAAAGCTAGGAACATCACGAAAAAGACGTACACCGATCCGACCATTGCTTCGCCCCATGTCACGGGAGCCCCTTTAGGGCGACGCTTTCCGAACGGCATGGCAACAAGTGCCAGAGCCGTTGTCAGTACTAATGAAAACAGAAAGGCCTGGTTCATTCCGGGCCATCTGAGGATGTCAATCGCGAGCATGGACTGTTCTACTTCTCCGGTCACGGGGCGGGTGCTTAAGCACTATGAACACTAGCCATCGCAACAGCGTTTGGACCCAATCTGTGGAGAACGACTTCTGTCACCTACTGACCCACCTCCAAGTGGAAGTTTGTGCTTTTGTGCAAAAGGATGATTGTGCTTTTGTGATGAAAGTCTCGACACCTGAACACATTTCATAGTGCCCTCAGTGGACAAAGATTGCGGTGAGGGGTCAGTTTTTGTCTATCGTGGAGAAGTCTGGCGCCGTGTAATAGGTGGGTAATCCGCCCACCTGAGGTGTCCGACGAGGTCTTCCGAGAGGTAAGAGCAGTGACCGAGATCCCCGAGCACCTGTTGAATCGTTCCAAGGCGCGCCGCGAGGCTGCGTCTGGTGAATCATCGAGCGACGCATCCCCCGCGGTTGCAAAACCTGCAACACCAGCAACAACAGATTCTGCTGCTTCACCAAAAGCTGCCCCAGTAGCAAAAGTGGCAGCACCAGACCCCGCGTACGTGGTGGCTGCCAAGACACGTCGCAAGATTCCATTTTGGGCAATGGCCGGACTTTCTCTTTTGCCTATTTGGGCATTTCTCTATCTAGTGGCCCTTTCTCCTGAAGAGAAAAAAGTTGAAGGCCCCATTGCTAAAGGCATCGAGGTCTACGGCGGTTGCGCAGGATGCCACGGTGCAAATGGATCTGGCGGTGCTGGACAAGTTCTCTATCAGGGCAACGCTGTGAAAACGTTCCCCCACATTGAAGACATGCTCAACTTTGTGTACAACGGAAGCCAAAAATACATTGCGGCTGGACTTGCCAGTTATGGAGACCCCAACCGCGAAGGTGGAGTACACACATTGCTCGGCTACAACGGTGCAGCTATGCCTCAGCAAGGTGAAAGCGCAGGCGGTGCACTTACCGAATATGAAATTCTCGGAGTGGTCTGCCACATTCGTTATGACCTTGCCGGCATTGACCCCACCGATGAACAATGGGCAGCAGAATACGAACATTGGTGTTCACCTGAATCACCCATCTTCAAAGCACTTCAAGACGGTTCATCAACATTTGACACCGTTGCAGATGACTTCAAAGACTTAATGCCCACGCCGATTGCGGTGGGAACAGACCCCAGAGCTAACAAGTCGAAGTAGTGCTCTGCGTGCTATTGCACGCACGACACAGTGACAACATTGTCGGTAATCATGTTGACCACTGTCGTACTTTGAGCATCTGGAAAACGCGTGATGAAGTCACGCAATGATGAAGTATCTACATCTCCACATTCGCGGCGTACTCCGTTGGTGAGATTAAGTACCCAACCATTACGCAGAACCCCTTCATTGCCGTTATCACGCATATCGATCAGGCCAGGCAATGTAAGGAATTCTTGTCCTGATGAAGTATCGGCCGGCACAAGTGCAAACCACACCACAGCATCTCCCAACATGTCTGCCAAAAAAACACATGCATTCGGCGTCACGAAGTCTGTGCATGCAGGAACCATTGCGTAATCGTCGACCATTGTTGACTCAAAAATAGAAACAGTTCGCAAATCATCCAACGCCAAACGTATTTGGCCACCCGAAGTACGCGGGCCATCTTGAGACCAATTCGGATCTTTCTCTATTGAATTCACCGATGCAACGAGATCTATTTTGCGCAGTACACGATCGGGAGAAATTTGTCCGT
Source organism: Ilumatobacteraceae bacterium (assembly GCA_044239355.1). GTDB lineage: Bacteria > Actinomycetota > Acidimicrobiia > Acidimicrobiales > Ilumatobacteraceae > UBA2093. The sequence continues at coordinate 17,484 of JBIIBO010000019.1, read as the reverse complement.
CATCTCGAAACACATTGGCGACAATGTTTCCAAAGAACAATGCCCCCAACGCAATCACCGCTGCGAACACAAGGCGTGATCGATTCAACGCTGCAAACTCCTTAGAGCAAGTGCAACACGTTCGGCCAAGTCATCCATAACTGCATCGTTATGAGCGAGCCCGACAAACAGTGCTTCGTATGCACCTGGCGGCATTGCAACACCAGCTTTCAGTAATGCATGAAAGACCTGCGCGTACAATTTTTCATCGGTGGTCTTTGCCTCTTCAAAATTGGTGGGCGCATCACTTAACGCATCGCCAAAGTACATACCCACCAACGTGCCCACCACAGGAAACTGAGCACGAATGCCCTGCGATGCACACGCATCGCGCAATACCGCCGACAAGTGCCGCGCACGAGCAAGCAATTCCATGTATTCACTTTGTCCAAGTTGTTGCAAAGTAGCTAAACCCGCAGCGGTGGCAAGAGGATTGCCCGCCAATGTGCCGGCATGAAACACAGTTCCTAATGGAGTGAGATTTTCCATCACATCTTGACGACCACCCACGGCACCAATTGGCAAACCTCCGCCAATTACTTTTCCAAAACATGTGAGGTCGGGGCGAACATCAAACTTTGCTTGTGCCCCGCCTAGGCCAAGACGAAATCCAGAGATGACTTCATCAAACACAAGCAGCGCACCCACGCGATCACATTCACGACGTAAACCTTCTAAGAATCCTGGGGCAGGCGCCACCACTCCCATGTTTGCCGCCACAGGTTCCACAAACACCGCGGCAACATCTTCATCAAGCTGAGGTACCACGTTGTAGGGCAACACCCATGTATTGGCTACCGCTTCTTCGGGAACGCCCGCTGTTCCAGGCAATCCCAATGTGGCAATGCCACTTCCACCCGCTGCCAGTAATGCATCTGTTGCTCCATGAAAATTTCCATGAAATGTGACGATACGTTTGCGACCAGTTGCGCCGCGCGCCAATCGCACTGCGGTGCTGGTGGCTTCGGTTCCACTATTCATGAAACGTACGCGCTCACATGATGGAACACGTTCGGAAATAGCTTCTGCCAATTTCATCTCACGCGTTGTAGGAGCACCATAGGAAGTTCCATCACCGGCTGCACTACGAATTGCTTCCACAACCTTGGGGTGCGAATGGCCCAAAATAATTGCGCCGTAACTTTGCACAAGATCGATGTATTCACGACCTTCAACGTCGAATACCTTTGCACCTTCGGCGCGCGACACGATGTAGGGGTTGCCACCGACAGATTTGAATGCGCGAATCGAAGAGTTCACACCGCCAGGAATAGCACGTGACGAACGCTCAAAAATTAATTGGTTTGATGCAATACCTTCACCCCGACACACAACAGGGTTGCACTGGGCTTTAACACATGCAACTTCATCGCAATAGGGAATCTGGTCAGCCATGACGACCTTGTTGCGCAATACGTTCTGCAAACCAGCGAGTGAAATACGTCAAGATGATGTCCGCACCTGCTCGTTTAATGGCTGTGAGATGCTCTAGCGCAACTGCATCGTGGTCAATCCAACCGCGCTCTGCTGCTGCCTTAATCATCGCGTATTCACCACTGACGTGATACGCAGCAACAGGGTGATCGACAGATGCACGCACTTGACCAATGACGTCGAGATATGCAAGTGCAGGTTTCACCATCACGATGTCTGCACCTTGTTCAATATCTTCAAACACTTCTCTCATGGATTCTCGTGCATTGCGCCAATCTTGTTGATATCCCTTGCGATGCCCACCACCGGTAATTTGCACATCAACAGCGTCTCTAAATGGGCCATACAAGGCCGAGGCGTATTTGGCTGAATACGCCATAATCGCAACCTCTGTATGGCCGGCATCATCGAGCGCACTTCTAATTGCGCCTACTTGTCCGTCCATCATCCCGCTAGGCGCAACAACATGTGCACCAGCGTTGGCTTGAGCGATTGCCGCTTGGCAATAAATTTCTAGAGTTGCGTCGTTGTCTACATCTCCGTTCGTGCCGACAATTCCACAATGTCCGTGCGAGGTGTATTCATCAACACACAAGTCCGCCATCAACACCACATCGTCGCCCACTACCTCACTCAAACGACGCAGAGCCACTTGGACAATTCCTTTGGGATCATATGCACCGGACCCAACATCATCTTTGTGTTCAGGCACACCAAACAAAATGACGGCGCGCACGCCAAGATCGCGTAACTGCTCTACTTCGACAACTAAGGAATCCAAGGTGTGTTGAACCACCCCAGGTAGAGACACGATGGGCTGTGGCTCAGTGATTCCTTCTCTTACAAAGAGCGGCGCAACGAAATCTGATACTCGTAAATGAGTTTCGGCAACGAGTTCTCGCATTGCAGTAGAAGAACGCAAACGGCGGGGACGTGAGGTGGGAAAAGTCACTCTTCGATGTTATTGGCAGGAATAGCCACCTCGACAGCCACGAAGCCTTATCGCGCCCCAAAGGCATCCGATGTTGCGTCAATTAGAGCTGAAAGTGACTGTTCGTGAGCAATCGCGGTGACATGCAGGCCTAATGCATTGGCCGTCTTTGCTGTGGACGGACCCATTGCGACCACTACTTCAGGAGACATAGTTCCAAAGGCATCACACCAAGCCGATGCAGCACTAGACGATGCCAATAACAAAGCATCGGCAGATACCGCAACATCGCGCTTGTGGGGTTCTGGCTGTAATTGCACAGTTTGGTACGCAACTACTTGCGTCACATTCCACCCCTTTGCAACAATGCCGCGTCCCACGACATCATCGGCAAGATTTCCTTGCACTACGAGAACTTCACCATCACCTGGAGGAAACATTTCCACCAAAACATCAGCGCGAGCTGGATCAGCCACAAGATGTGCAGCCACATTGAGTGAACGCTGAGTTGCTGCACCCACAACCGCAATATGTGGAAAATGATCAGTGTCGCCCGCAGCAATAGCTGCACTAAAAAATGGGGCAACCCGATCTGCCCCATTTGGCGAGGTCACAACTATCCAATCAAATTCATGAAAGCGTTGCAGAACTGTGTCACGTTCACGACCTTCGTCATCAGGTTCAGTGATTGCCAGAAGTGGAACTTCAATTACTTCGGCACCTTGTGCTTCAAGCAGGAGACGCAATGATTCGTTCTGATTGTGTGATCGAGTGATCACCACAGATTTCCCCTGAAGTGGTGTGGTCACCTCATGAACCCTTTGATGACAACCTGGCGCGACATTCTTGAGCCATTGCAATTCCCACGACTCGGTGATCATCGGAATCACCAATAAAGCCCTCAATTTGCACCGCATCACTCATGTCGTCGCTCGCCATAAACGCTCTGAACACACCGTCGTGAGACAAATGTGCCGCAACGGGTAAAGAACAGCCCGCACCTAGTTCAGCAAGAAACGCACGTTCAGCTTCCACGGCACGTCGGCTCTCACTGTGATCTATTGCGGCAAGAAGTTCTTGAGTTGCGGTGTCGTTGTCACGACATTCCACAGCAACACTTCCCTGACCCACCATCGGAACTGCAACAGAAACATCTAAAACTTGCGCTATCTGATCAGTAAGTCCGAGAATTTCCAATGCAGCGACGGCCATCACAATCGCCCCGCCTTCTGGAATCTTCGAAAGCCGTGTTTGGATATTTCCGCGCAGGTCTATAAACGAAAGATCGGGCCTAAGAATTTGCAACTGGGCGCGTCGACGCACAGAGCCAGTAGCAATCGTGGCACCGTGGGCTAATTGGTCGAGAGATTTACCCACTAATGCATCATTTGGGCTACGACGTTGACCGATTGCGCCAATCACTAACCCTTCGGCACTTTGAGAAGGTAAATCTTTTGCAGAATGGATTGCTATGTCGGCTCGTCCATCAATCACTGCGCGCTGCACCTCTTTAACAAAGACGCCTTGACCACCCATTTGGTGTAGCGGAGTTGTTGCGTTGAGATCACCTTGGGTATCGACGTAGACATATTCGATCGTGATGGAGGGCAATGCCTGAGTTAGTAACTGTCCAACAAATTCGGACTGTGCTCGTGCTTGGGCGCTAGAACGTGTAGCGATACGCAACAAAGACATGATTACTTCTTAGCCGAAATCGACTCAGTCGAGATGAAATAGGTCTCGAATGGCTGCAGCTAGACGTTCGCCTTGAGGCGTGCCGGCAGCTTCTCGTAGACGAACTGATGGACTATGCAGAAGTTTTGCCACAATGCCACGAGTAATGGATTCCACAACTTCGCGATGTTCATCACTCATGTCGCTAAGGCGCGTGCCAAATCTTTCCAACTCAGCAACGCGAAGCGTTTCTACAACTTCACGCAATTGGGCAACCAAGGGAGCAGCTTGACGTTGTGCCTGATCAAGAGCAAAGCGATCTACTTCTTCAGAAATAATGGACTTGACCTGATCAACTTCTGCTGCGCGAGACTCGATACCTCGCTGTGCCCACTTACTGAGATCGTCAAGATCTCGCAGTGTGACCGCCTCAAGTGTCGCAACTGATGCATCTACATCGCGAGGCAAAGCAATATCAACAATCAATAAAGGTGATTCACCTGATGGTCGAGCCTGTTTCACCATGTCAACATCGATGATTGTTCCGCCTGCTCCAGTACATGCAACAACTACATCACTCACTGCAAGTTCTTTTCCTAGATCATCAAAAGCTGCAACTCGAGCACCAACTTTTTCCGCCAGTGTTTCACCGCGTGATGCTGTTCGGTTAATGACCGTGACACTGCTTGCACCGGCGCGAGCAAGAGCAGTTGCAACTCCCTCTCCCATTTCTCCAGCACCAATGACAAGAACTTTTCTTTCGTCAATGGTTCCAAGAATTTCACGAGCCATCTCCACAGCGGCATGTGACACTGATGCGGTTGAACGACTGATGGCGGTTTCGGTGCGTGCGCGCTTTCCCACTTCGAGTGCATAACGGAACAACAAGTTCAGAGTATTTCGCGAAGAGCCCTCTGTCATTGCTGTTTCCCATGCGCCTCGCACTTGGCCCACAATTTCTGTTTCGCCCAACACTGCAGAATCAATACCCGATGCAACTTCAAATAAGTGCACAATGGCATCATCGTCGTGTTGGCTGTAAAGATGCGGTGTTATTTCGTCTGCTGTAATACCACTTGTCTCGCAGAGGAAATCACGAATGTCTGAATATGCACCGTGAAAACGTTCTGCGACTGCATAGACCTCAGTGCGGTTACACGTGGATAACACCACTGCTTCTCGAATGTCATCGCGCACAATCAAACTGTGCAAAGCCTTTTGCATTCCACCATCGGAAATCATGACCTTTTCCAGCAGTTCAACTGGACCAGTGCGGTGATTTACTCCGATGACAACGATGGACATAACGGCCTATGCGCTGACTGAATCTGATTGGCTGCCGTTGGGTACAGAGCGCAATCCGTTATTGCGACACTGTTCGTAGTAACTCAAAATTTGAAGTTCTAAAGCCAAATCAACTTTCCGCACATTGACATCGCGTGGGACTGACAACACGGTGGGCGCAAAATTCATGATGGAACCAATGCCCGCTTTCACCAAAGCATCGGCAGCGTCTTGGGCTTGTGGTGCAGGAGTGGCAATAATTCCAATGCTGACATTTTTGGACTGCACGATTTGAACCAATTCATCAGCATGTTTGACACGCACGCCGCCCACAACAGTGCCAATTTTGGTTTCGTCTTTGTCCACAACACCCACAATGTGAAATCCGCGTTCCGAGATCCCAGTGAAATTGGCTAATGCCTGACCCAAGTTGCCCGCACCCACAATGACCACTGGCCATGATTGGTTTAGGCCAAGTTCACGCTGAATTTGATAGGTGAGAAATTGCACTTCGTAACCCACACCACGTGTCCCATAGGTGCCGAGGTAGGACAAGTCTTTGCGCACCTTTGCCGCATTGACGCCAGCAAGTTCTGCGAGTTGCTCGCTAGAGATCTGCGTGACCTTGTCGTGAGAAAGCTCAACAAGGATGCGCAGATAGATAGGCAGACGACCGAGAGCGGCTTCTGGGATTTTGCGGCGAGGGGATTCCGACATCACCCTTACGCTATTGCTTTGTTCACTCATTCACGAACTCCTCCGAGTTCCCTCTAGCCTCTTTTAGCGTGACCTTGAACACGGCTCTCGCTGCTGGCGCTGCCATAGTGGCCCTCGCCTTCGGGCTGAGCACCCTTGACCGCTGGCTTCGCCGACACAAACCACACGAATTGGCCTGGACAATTGCTATGGCCCTGTTCGTAGTGGCCTCATTGGCGTTGTGGTGGGCTGAGGGAAGCGGATGGTCCAACGCATCATTTCGCGTCTTCTTTATGTTTGGCGCCATTGTGAACGTTCCATGGCTCGCCCTGGGCACGGTCTATCTCCTCGCAGGCCCCAAAGCCGGTGCTGTGGTCACTCGTGTCTTGCTGGTGTTTAGTGGTTTTGCCATAGGGGTAGTTCTCACAGCACCCATCAACGGCCAGATTTCCCCCATCGGATTACCAGCCGGGAAAGATCACTTCGAACCGCTACCACGCATCTTGGCTGCGGTGGGCTCTGCAATTCCCGCCATTGTGATTTTTGGTGGTGCATTGTGGTCTGCATGGCGCGTATTGCGAGGAGCTAATCCCGCTCTTACTCACGCGGCCATTCGCCAAGTGAGTTCTGCACGACGATTAGCCGGAGGCAACATTTTGATTGCCGCCGGAGCAGCCACGTTGTCGATGAGTGGAACTTTTTCAGGACGCCTTGGTGAAGATCGAGCATTCGTCATCACTTTGCTTGTGGGGATTGTGATTTTGTTTGCGGGTTTCCTTGTTGCAAGTAATGCAACACAAGGTGCTACCTCAACGCGTAGCGCTGCACCTTCCCGCTGACATTGCGCGGAAGAGAATCTACAAACAGCACCTTCGATGGGCATTTGTAACGTGCCAATTTCGTGCGACAGTAATCAATAATTGCATCTTCATCGAGATGAATTCCATTCCGAGTAACGACATATGCACGCACGGCCTCACCCGTATGTGGATGCGGCGTGCCCACTACTGCAACTTCTGAAATATCTGGGTGCGCCGCAAGTACGCCTTCTACTTCTGCAGGGAACACATTGAATCCAGAAACGATGATCAAGTCTTTGGCTCTATCCACCATGTAGAGATGACCTGCTTCATCAACAACTGCGATATCGCCGGTGCGCAGCCAACCATCGCGAGTCAGAACACGCGCAGTTGCTTCAGCATCGTTGAGATAGCCCGCAAAAATGTTTTCACCACGAATCCAAATCTCGCCAGAATCGCCCACCAAAACGTCGCTGCCGTTTTCATCAACAACTCGAAGTTCAATTCCAGGAACAGGCCGACCAATAGATCCAGGTATCCATTCCATTCCGATAGATGTCGTCACCACTGGCGATGCTTCGGTGAGCCCATATCCCTCTTGAATCTGCAATCCGAATCGTGCACTAAACGATTGGCTGATCTGCTCAGGAAGTTTTGCTGCACCCGACAAAGCAAGGCGAATAGTGCCAAAGACATGCGGGGATTCGTGATCAAGTTGACCCAGTGCAGCCCACAAACTTGGGGCGCCTGGCAACACTGTTACTCCACGCTCTGAAATGGTCTCCATTGTGGACACAGGATCAAATCGTTGCACCAAAACCAAACTTGCACCGCCAGCCAGTGTTGTACCAATGACCACATTGAGACCGAAAATATGGAACAAAGGCAACACACCAAATACCACATCAGTGGTGCCAATGTGTTCGGCAACATTTGCTTGACGAATATTGGTCAACAAATTGTTGTGAGTGAGGATTGCAGCTTTCGGAGATCCTGCAGTGCCACTTGTAAACATGTACACAGCTGGATGAGATGCATCAACATCTACTGCAGGTACTGAATCACCCACGAGGAATTCATCGATGGTTTCTGCACCTTCTATGAGGTGGCCTTCAGTTGCAATAACAATGCGTACTGCAGAAGTGGTAACCGATGGAATGTTCTTCCATGCTTCGTAGGCCGACGGCTCAATAACTGCCACCGTAGGAGCAACCACATGAAGTTCATTTTCAATTTCTGGCGCAGGACTTGTGGGATTGAGTGGTGTCACAATTGCGCCAATTCCCACCGCGGCAAGATAAGACACTACGAAGTAACGACTGTTGCCACATAGCAACACCACCACATCGCCTTTTTGCACACCTCGACGAATGAGTGCACCTCGCATTGATCCAACTTGATCACGAAGTTGTTGATAGCTGGTGGAACGACCGCGACTAATTAAGGCTGTGCTATTCCCATCATGACCTTCGATAATTTGTGCAAGGTTCATAATCGGCACATCACTTTCATTACCGCAACATCAAGAGTTGAACAATGCCAGCTGCAAAAATGACTCCCAAAAGAAGTGCAATGGACAATGTGGTTGCTGGACGCATCGGTAGGAACCTTACTTGGTGGAACGAAGGGTGACGGACGAGGTGGAAATGTCGCTTTGGCCTTGAAAAACAAGCACTTCATCACCCTCTTGGAGACGCAAGGCTTCAGCGGCAGAACCCCGATCAACAGCAAGTGCGATCATCCCGTAGGAATCCACCACAGCCCCAATTGCTCCACCATCTATCTCAGCAAAATGAGTGACAACGCGTGCACTGCGTACATCTTCACCAATGACTAACCGAAGTACATCACCAAATGGAGCAACATCTTCTGGGCCGACATTGAGTTGACAATTTCCAAACACATCAACCCACGAAACTTCGCAGTGCAAACCTTCCCCATGCACCGCATGTTTTTCTTGTGTGGGAATAGGGACCAAACCAGGCATGAGAGAGGCAACATCAATCTCGCGTCCTACATCTTCTAATGCGCCGCCGTTTGCAAGAAATGCCGCTACAGGTGCAAATACATCGCGACCCGCAAATGTGGTGCCGTGACTGTGCATGTGTAATTCGGTGTTGGTGAGTTCAAATGAACGTTCGGCGCCACCGGCCAGAGCTACTGCTGGTCCCAACAATCCGTTATCGGGACCAAGAAAAATGCCACGACCTTGTGCAACCTCTACTGCAATTGCTCGCCGCGCAGATCCCACACTGGGATCAACAATTGCCACAATCACACCATCGGGCACATATTGAATTGCACGCGCCAGCGCCAAGGAGCCACCACGCACATCAAACGGTTTGACACCATGAGTGATGTCAATCAGACGTGCAGACGGTGCGATATCTGAAATCACACTTTTCACAACGCCCACGAATTCATCGTTCAATCCGTAATCGGTCAGCAACGAAATGTGATGGGTCATAGGTTCACGATATTGAGTGTGCGGCCACAGTTGTCATGAGATTTCAAGTTTGAAGATAAACGAAAGGGGCCGGTGCCAACCCCCCGACGGCACCGGCCCCTTCGGCGCAGCCCTTGCGGGGCGCGACTCCCATTGACGGTTCCCCGTCTCTGGTGACCTGTGTCACAAAATGTACACCACGATGCACCAGAAAATGAAAATATGGCCAAGAAATTTTTGGAAATTTTTACGAGAGTTCCCGCGTCATTTCTGCACTACGTTGCGCCGCGGCCGACACGACTTTGTTCACTATTTCACTTATTCGAGCGCTCTCGAATTCGGCCAATCCTGCTGCCGTAGTGCCATTTGGACTCGTGACCTTCTGGCGTAATTCGCCGGGCGAATCTTGCGACTCGAACAACAAAATGCCTGACCCTTTGAACAGTTGACGAACAATGGCGTCCGCCACCTCTGGGCTAAGTCCATGTTCCACACCTGCGGCAAGAAGCGATTCTGCAAGACGAAACACATAGGCCGGCCCTGACCCTGCAACTGCCGTGAATGCATCCATGTGATCTTCTGCGATACGCACCACAACACCCACTGCACGCAGTAGTGATTCTGCCCACGCAACATCATCTGGTGTGCACGTTGCACCGGGACATAGTGCGGTAATCCCCTCGCCTACAAGGGCAGGTGTATTGGGCATTGCTCTAATCACAGCAGTTGTGGGCGAAGAGGCTTGTTGCAAACGAGCAACAGAAATTCCTGCAGCAATGGACACAATCCGACTCACCCCTACAGCTGTTAACTGGGCACACACGCTTGCAACATCGCCTGGTTTTACCGCAACGAGCGCTCCCTGACCCGAAACGATTACAGCACTGGTGCGCACGCCGTAGGTGGCTTCTAACTGGGCACGCTTTTCATCATTGATTTCCACCACGACGATGTCGCTGGGAGTCCAACCACCTGCAATGAGTCCGCCCAATAAGGCAGAACCCATGTTTCCGCCACCAATAAGAACTAGCCGAGCCTCGCGAGATGTCATATGTGGAGACTAACGGCGAGTGCCAAAGCGAAAGCGGCTTCCCCGACCGCTTCGCTTCGACGAGGACCATGTGGACATCGCTGCACTCGTATAGGAAATGCCCCGGTGATGGATTATTCGGCGAATCGGCTCGCGAAGCCAATACGAATAATGACAGGGAAGATTCGTTCCACCGCGGCATACAACGTGCCAATTATTCGGTCGAGCTCTTGCTCACGCAATAATCCCAGTGGCAATTCTCCGCGCAAAAATATTGCGTCCTCAATCCCAATAGAAAAATGAGCACCTGTCAATGTTTCATTGCGTCGCAGAAGATGTTCATAGAGTTGTTCCGCATTCTCTTCCGGTGCAGGCATCACATAGGTCTCGTAGCGCAAAGTGCGTTGTCCAAGCGTGATCCACACGGTGGTGAATTCTTTTTCTTCGCCGTGAAGACGCACATACCACCGGCGTTCATCTGGTTCACCACGATCAATTGCAACGATTGCGTCATTGCGCTCTTTCATCGCGTGCAGCCACGCAGAAATCTGTGTCTCTAGAGACTCCAGTTCATGAAAGCCAAACAGCTCGCTCATGAATTACTTGCACACCACTCGATCACGCGATGTGAGATCTGCATAAGTACGACGCAAACGTGCCGCAGCAAAGCCCCATGTGTAATGACGCGCCCGTTCTGCAGCAGCCACCGACATACGCTCTGCGGCATTTGCGTCAGTCAAAATGGTGTCAATGTGGCGTGCGAATACATCGGGTTGGCGATCGGCCACCAAGTAACCAGTTCGTCCATGTTCCACAATGGTGAGCAAACCGCCCACGGCATTTGCCACTACTGGAGTGCCGCACGCTGCTGCTTCAAGTGCAACTAATCCGAAGCTTTCACTACGGCTTGGCACAAGAACAACATCGGCTGCGCGATAGTACGTGGACAAAATGTGGTGCGGTTGCGGGGGAACAAATCGCACTTGATCACCAAGGCCATGTTCATCGATGAGTGCACGCACTCGGCCCATCTCAATGTCGCCTTCTTCGCCACTTGCGCCACCCACAATGAGCAATGTTGCATCACGACGACCCAAAGCAGCCAGTGATTTCACAGCAACATCGACACCTTTGAGTGGCTGAATACGTCCGACGAATAACAACACCGGGCCGCTGCCCAGTTCGAGTGCGCGACGTGCGCCACCTTTGTCGCCTGGGGCAAAAAAAGCATGCTCAACACCGGGTGCAACAATTTCTATTTTTCCCGGCGGGTTGCCATAGAGATCTACAAACTGGCGTTCTTCCTCGGTGCAACTCACACAGATGGCATCTGAACATCCAATGATTTCGGTTTCAGACTGTTCGCGAAGTTGAGATTCAGGATCGCCACCAAGAGCTTTCACACGGGCAAAGGTGTGAAAGGTGCTCACAAGAGGCACATCTAGTTCATGCTTGAGCAAATGCCCACTCAGGCCGCTGAGCCAATAGTTCGCATGCACAACATCTGTGCCCCCACTACGGGTGATGTGATCAAGCACTTTGTCGGTGAATTCAGGAACTACTCCAAAAAGTTCGCCCTTATCTAAATCGAAATCTCCCGCTTCAATATGTACCACTTTGTGGTTGGGCTCGATATTGATCTCACGCGCCGCATCACGACTTGTTGCGCGCGTGTAGGTGGTGCAATCCACTCCAGCATGAGCCAACGCAGAGACAAGTTCGCGCACATAGACATTCATTCCACCACCGTCTCCAACACCTGGCTGAGCCAATGGAGAGGTGTGAAGCGAGAGAACAGCGACACGTTGCATGCAGGTGTCAACCTATCTAGGGACTTATTGATTCCCTTCAGTGGGCTCTGTGGGCCCATGAGCAATAAGAAATGAGCGATACACCGACAACAGGCTTTGTTTTTGCTCAGCGCTGAGGTATTCATCGGCCGTCACTGCTTCCACCACCGAACTCACCTCTGGTGGCGTGCCATCCAGAATTCCTGCCCGCACATACAACGTCTCGGCCGAGATCTCTAACGCACGTGCAATCTGCTGCAAAATATCTGCCGATGGTCGACGAATACCGCGCTCAATTTGTGACAGGTACGGATTTGATACACCTGCTGCGCGTGCAAGGTCACGAATACTTTTTTGTGCATTCTCGCGTTGCAGTCGAATGAACTCGCCCACGTCATGCAGCGCATCGCCAGGAATTTTTGGCATCGAGGTCACGAATCCTTTACAACGGATCCAGCACCACTTTCGCGAACCTTCTTCACAAGTTCTGCGGTCAGCGCATCGATCTGATCAAACATCTCGTGGCGCATCTGTGAACACGTTTTTTCAAACATCTCTAACGAACCACCTAGTTCTTCAAGCGACTTGTCATCGAGAGTGTCCATCATTTCGAACGAGTAATGCTCACAGACCTGATCAAGTTCTTTCACGAGGTGATGATCGGCAGGAACATTTGTCTCTCGTGGCGGACGTGCACTGCCTCCACCGTGTTGTTGACCAAAAACTTCAGCAAGTCGTTCCTCTAAGGATGCAGTCGGAAGATCTGTTCCTTGAGTGCGCCGACGTTGTTCATCCCGTACAAGATCAAGTCGCCCTTGTGCCAAGCGACGTACAAAAGAAATCGCATCTTCTTCGGCTTGTAATGCTTGACGACGCGCGCGGATATCTGCCACTGATGATGGTGTGTTCTCTGACATCACATGCCTCCAGATACTGGCGGTAACACCGCTACCTCATCATTATTGTGCACGATGTGCTCACGAGGCACTTCTTCCCCATTCACCCACACTTTGCTCATCTTGACCACCTCGGCAAAGGCAGGGCCAAACAACGCAATGGCATTGTGTAATACCTCTTCTACTGTGGCGCCGTCGCAAGCCACTTGGGCAACACCTGCGGCTTCGCGAGCCTGAGCAAAAAGTCGCAATTGAGCCATAATCGAGAGGGTATCGCTAAGCAGTCAACTGCACAGCCGGCGCACCGTCGGCAAATTCACCGATCACAGTCCATGTGCCTTGTTCCACCAATTGGTGAGCCACATGGGCGGGAACCGCTGCGAGCAGACCGCCAGAAGTTTGCGGATCCATACATAGCGCCACTGATGCATCGTCAATATTGGTCATCAGACGTTCACCTACATATGTGCGATTACGTGGATCACCACCAGTTCTATGTCCAGCATCGGCTATCTCTCGTGCGCCGTCATATAACGGCAACAACGAGGTATCAATGCGCAACACCACGCCTGAGCGATCTGCAATCTCCCAACCGTGGCCCGCTAATCCATAACCGGTCACATCGGTAACTGCGTGCACAAAATCGGCATGTTCTTTCAAAGACTCAGCTGCAGCTCGATTCAAGGTGCGCATTCCGGTGATTGCCAGTTGCTTTTGTGCCTCTGTTCCTTGTGCCGTCACTAAACCAGTGCCTAATGGTTTGGACAACACGGCAATATCGCCTGGTTGTGCACCGGCTTTTCTAAAAATGTGCTGTGGATGCACCACGCCTTGTACCGCTAAACCAAAGATGGGTTCAGGATTACGAATGGTGTGGCCACCTGCAATTGTTCCGCCTGCTTGGGCAACTGTGTCTGATGCAGCAGCGAAAATTTCCGCAATCACTTCCCGCGGCAAGTGTTCAGGGAAAGCAGCTATGTTGACGGCAAGCACCACGCGACCACCCATGGCAAACACATCACTACATGCATTTGCTGCTGCAATTGCGCCAAAGTCATAGGGGTTGTCCACCAATGGTGGGAAAAAATCAGTAGTGCTCACCAATGCGACGTCATCGGTGATCTTGTACACCGCTGCATCATCAAAAGGTGCAAGTCCCACTAATAGAGAGGAATCAAATCCGGTGGGCAACTCTGCAACCATGTCGGCCAGCAAAGATGCGCCCCATTTTGCAGCGCAGCCACCACACGATGTCCATTCGGTCAATTTGATGGCAGGCGCACTAGAAGACATAGACACGAAACTACTAGTTTGAATTCAATGTCCACTGAGCCCACTCGCCCACCTTCTGTGGATGCTCTTGCTCGTTCACTGGCCAAGGACGTGCCCCTTCCCCATGCATTGCTTGTGGATTGCGCACGCCGAGCCATTCAATCCCACCCCACTGATGTTGTGAACAACGCTCATCAATACGCCCATGAGTTGCATCGAAGCCTGTTGGTCGATGTAGTGAATGCAACAGGTGTTCTCTTACATACAAATCTGGGCCGGGCACCGCTTCGCACAGCAGAGACTTCGCGAGCCAACAATGTGGAATTCAACATGTCCACCGGCGAGCGCGGTTCACGTCACGATGCAGTATCACGATTGATCTCCACACTCACTGGAGCCGAAGCAGCAATTGTGGTGAACAACAATGCCGCCGCTGTCATGTTGGTGCTGGCTGCATTGGCACATGGTCGAGATGTTGCCGTCTCTCGAGGTGAGAGCGTGGAAATCGGTGGCAATTTTCGTATTCCCGATGTGATGGAACAATCTGGCGCACGCCTTGTTGATGTGGGAACCACAAACCGCACACGACTCAGTGACTACACAAAGGCAATTGCATCATCGCGCAACGACATCGCATTGTTAATGAAAATTCATCCCTCGAATTTTTCTATTGAAGGATTCACCGAAGGCACCTCGGTGCGCGAGTTAGCAACGACCGACGTTCCTGTTGTCGCCGATATTGGTTCTGGCTTATTGGACAACACATGCCCGTGGCTACAAGGCCATTTGCCACAAGTTCCCCAATGGTTGGCCAATGAGCCCGCTGCAACGCAGGCACTCATCGATGGTGCAGCACTTGTCACTTTCAGTGGCGACAAATTATTAGGTGGCCCACAATGTGGAATCATCGCGGGACGCAAAGATCTCGTAGAGATGTGTGCCGCACATCCGCTCATGCGCGCATTGCGGCCAGGCAGTCACACCATGCAGATGCTGCAATCCACCTTGTTGTCATATTGCGCCCGCACTGTGTGCGATGACATTCCGTTCTGGTTCATGCTTACCCAAACCACTGCATCACTACGCACACGCGCAGAATCAATAGTGCAGCGTGTAGGTCGAGGTGAAGTTGTTGCACTAGATGCACTTGTGGGTGCGGGATCTGCTCCTGGCACAACTGTTGAATCATTCGGCATTGCGATCAACGGTGATCACCGCGAGACCTTACGAGGCCGTGCACTACCTGTCATTGCGCGCGCATTTAATGGCGCCACATTTATTGACCTGCGTAGCGTGCACCCAGATGATGACGCCGTCATCATTGACGCACTGCAACAACTCGCTTAACAATGGCCGTCATCGCCACTGCGGGTCATGTTGATCATGGAAAGTCCTCATTAATTCGGGCACTCACTGGAATCCATCCTGATCGACTTGCTGAAGAGCAACGAAAAGGAATGACTATCGACTTGGGCTTTGCCCATGTGCGCACTGAGACTGGAACAACTCTGAGTTTCATTGATGTTCCGGGACACACAGATTTCATTCGCACCATGATTTCTGGAGTAAGTGGAGTAGATGTCGCACTCTTGGTAATTGATGCAGGCGAAGGATGGAAGCCCCAGACCGAAGAACATCTTGGAATTCTGGAAGTTTTAGGAATCACCCACGGTGTCATTGCACTTTCAAAGTGCGACCGCGTAGATGCCAACGAGCGACAATTGCGCATCGCAGAGATTCAACAACGAATCACCTCCAGCACCATTACATGGACAGACATCGTTGAGACATCCACATTCACTAGAGACGGCCTTTCCCATCTTGTTGAGGCATTAACTGCCTTGACTCATTTCAGCCAACGGACCACACGGCCACATGCAACGAGACTCTTTATTGATCGCATTTTCACCATGAAGGGTTCAGGCACAGTGGTGACAGGCACGCTGGACTCTGCACCATTACATCTTGATCACAAACTCATCGTTGCGCGCACTGGCGAAGCTGTGCGTGTGCGCGAGATTCAAGTGCATGGCTCACATGTTGATAAATGCGATCCGGGAACGCGATGCGCGGTGAATCTCGTGGGCGTAGACGCGGACTCGCTTATGCGCGGCGATGCTCTCGTGACACCAGATACATGGCACACCACCACTTTCTGTGATGCACTCATTCACACTTTGCCCACACTTGTACGACCGCTCACTCACCGCGGAAGTTTTACTGTGCATATCGGAACTGATTTTCAGTCAGCCACTGTGCGCATCATCTCTGCCCAAGAAATAACCTCTGCGTCGCATGGCAAGATTCGTCTTCGTTGGCAACGTCCACTTCCGTTGGCACCAGGTGATCGCTTCTTACTTCGAGATACAAGTACCAACTCAACAATTGGCGGTGGAGTGGTTCTTGATGTTGATCCACAGGCTCGTATCTCACGTGCACAACCTGATGGCAGTATTGAATCCATCATGGAAGGCCGTGGCTTCATCTCTCTCGCCGAGGCCGAACTGCTCACCGGAACGTCTCTGGTACCAGTTGCAGGGCAATGGTTTGCACTTCCCCATGTTGTGGAGTCTGCGCTGCAGTTACTTGCTCATCAATTGAACGAGCACGGCGAAATAGATATGGCACCACTACACACATATGAGCGTGATCTCATCACGTTGTTGCCTGATGTTGTGGTCAGTGCGGGTATTGCACGACGTAGCGGTGCAGATCTACTCTCCGCTCATCCACTTGCACAACAGATTCGCAACGATGGACTCACTGGACCTTCGAGTGCACAATTTGATCGCAATGTGGTGCGTCAGTTGGTGCAACAAGGAGTGGTCTTTGAACACGATGCCGTGGCATTCCATCGCGACACTTTGGAATCGCTGCGACCAGAACTTGAAAAACTCTGGCAGGTCTCACCAGAAGGCTTTACCGTCTCACAGCTTCGCGATGTGTTGGGAATTACCCGTAAACATGCCGTGCCCCTAGCCGAATGTGTAGATAAATACGGGCTCACCCGTCGTGCAGGAGACATGCGCATTCGCGGCCACAGGTGGTGATTGGCGGAGGCGGACGGGAATCGAACCCGCCGAACGGGGTTCACCCGTTCCAACTGTTTTGAAGACAGTGAAGCCCACCAGGTACTCGTACGCCCCCGCAATGAGGGTACCGTTCTTCCATGGAACACATCGCACCTCAGTT